>CAYNOS010000029.1:0-29940 GCA_964398985.1 uncultured bacterium | reverse complement strand
ACTTCGTCGAGGCGCAGATCCTGCAGTCGCTGGGCGTCGACTTCGTCGACGAGTCCGAGGTCCTCACACCCGCTGACGAAGCGTTCCACATCGACAAGCACGCGTTCACCGTCCCCTTCGTGTGCGGCGCCACCAACATCGGCGAGGCGCTCAGGCGCATCGGCGAGGGCGCCGCGATGATCCGCACCAAGGGCGAAGCCGGCACCGGCAACGTCGTCGAGGCGGTGAGGCACGCCCGTTCGGTGTTGGGTCAGATCCGCGCACTGCAAGCCATGCCGCGCGAGGAACTCATGACTTACGCCAAGGACAACGGCGCCCCCTACGAGCTCGTCGTCTGGGTGCACGAGCACGGCAAGTTGCCGGTCGTCAACTTCGCCGCCGGCGGCGTCGCGACCCCCGCTGACGCAGCGCTGATGATGCAGCTCGGAGTTGAGGGCGTCTTCGTCGGCTCCGGCATCTTCAAGTCGGCGCCCAGCGAAACGGACCCCCGCGCCCGCCAGCAGGCGTGGTCGCGCCGCGCCGAAGCGATCGTCAAGGCCGTCACTCATTTCGACGATCCCGCCATTCTGGCCGAGGTCTCCAAGGGCTTGGGTGAGGCGATGGTGGGCATCAACCTCGACACGCTGCCGCAAGAGGAACTGCTGGCCAGCCGCGGTTGGTGAGAGCGTCGCCCGCGGCTCAGGCGCGCCTTACCCAGGCTTGGTAGCATCCGGAACGTGAGGCGCGAAGCGTGATCAAGCTGATCCAGGGCGTGTTCCTGGTCGTGCTCACCGCGGTGCTCTCGGTCACGGGACTGCTGACTTCCTCGGCTCTCAAGTGGGCCGGCGAGCTGCCTTCGCTGGACAGCCTCGACGCTCTAGAGTTCAGCGCCACCTCGATGGTGTACGCCAACGACGGTGTCACGCGCATCGGCTCCATCGTGCCGGTGATGGGCGAGGACCGCGAGTCGACCAACCGCATCACCGTCAGCCTCGACGAGGTCTCGCCGGCCGCGTTGCAGGCCATCGTCGCCTACGAGGACAACCAGTTCTATGAGCACTACGGCATCGACCTGCCGGCTTTCGTGCGTGCGGTTTACGAGGAGTTCCTGGGCGACCAGCAGCGAGGCGGCTCGAGCATCACCAGCCAGGTGATCAAGAACACGCTGCTGTACGACATCCGTTCCGAACGCTCGCTGGAACGCAAGGCCAAGGAGATCATGCTCGCCATCGAGCTCGAGCGGCGTCTCACCAAGACCGAGATCCTGCAGCGCTACATCAACGTAATCTACTGGGGCGGCAACGTCTACGGCATCCGCGCCGCTGCCCAGACCTACTTCGGCAAAGACCCGATCGAGCTCAATCTCGCAGAAGGCCTGTACCTCGCACGCCTGATCCCGGCTCCCAATCCGCGCCACAGCGACTTCACCGGCACGCGCGCCAGCATGCGCGTGGTGCTCGACATGATGGTTCGGCAAGGAACCATCAGCCGCGAGATGGCCGATCGCACGTGGCGCTACCCGCTGCAACCGCTCGGCTGGGAGGTCTCCTACGACGCCGAAGGCAACCTGCTCGCGGCCCGGCGCACCGGTGAGGACATCCTGGTGCAGTCGAGCATCAGCTCCGACCTGTCGCGCGCTGTGGTGATCGCGGTTCGCAACTGGCTGACGGAGCGCTACGGAGAGGGCGCCGTGTTCACCAGCGGCGGCCTGCGCGTCACCACCACGATCGATGTCCAGGCGCAGCTCGCCGCCAACGAGGCCAGCCTCAGGGGCGAGGTGCCGGAGGGCGCGCAGATGGCCATCGTCGGCATCGATCCCGCCACCGGCGCGGTGCTCGCGATGGTCGGCCAGAAGCTGGTGGCGGGCGTCGAGCCGCACGAGCTCAACCGCGCCACCCAGTCGCTGAGGCAGCCGGGCAGCTCCTTCAAGCCGATCGTCTACGCCACCGCCATCGAGCAGGGCGGTTTCAACCAGGCCACCATCCTCGTCGACGAGCCGGTCTCGATCGAGATCCGCGGACAGCCGAACTACGAGCCGGACAACTGGGATCACACCTACGACGGCTTCCAGACGGTGAGAGCGCACCTCAACCGCAGCCGCAACATCCCCGCCGTGAAGTCGCTGGAGGCCGCGACGCCCGAGGCCGTCGCCGAGAAGGCGCGCGAGCTCGGCTACGACGTCGAGCCCTACTACGCGATGGCACTCGGCTCGTTCGAGGCCACGCCGCTGCAGCACACCGCTGCGATGGCGGCGTTCGCCAACGGCGGCGTCTACATCGAGCCTTACTTCATCCAGCGGGTCGAGGACGCCGAGGGGAACGTCCTCTACGAGGCGAAGCCGCACACCGCCCGCGTCTGGAGCGAGCAGACGGCGTACATCATGCTCGACATGCTGCACGGCAACGTCGTCGATCGCGACCCGGCGTTCGGCCTCTCCAACCGGGCTTCGGTGCCGGGCCGCTGGGTGGCCGGCAAGACCGGCACCACCAACGACGACCGCGACAACTGGTTCGTGGGCTTCACCCCCGGGCTGGTAGCGTCGGTGTGGATCGGCAACGACGACAACTCCAGCCTGCCGACGCGCATGACGCTCTCAAACGGAGCGACCGACACGGTCACCAGTTCTCGCCAGCCGATCTACGCGTTCAACGACTTCGTCGAGAACGCTCTCAGGGGTCGCACCGCCACCAACGAGGGCTTCCCGGTGCCGCAAGGCATACGCTTCGAGCGCATCGACCTCAAGACCGGGGCGCTCAGTCCCTCGGGGGCCACGGCAGCCTTCAGGGAGTCGGACAACCTTTCGGCCAGCGGCTTCACGCCGACGGTGAGGCTCAGCATCCCGATCGACACGGCCACCGGTATGCGCGCCACCGTCGACACGCCGGTGGAGCGCATCCAGATCATCGAGATCGATCCGGCCGACGCCGGCCAGTACCTTCCCGGAGGCGCCGGTTGAGCAAGACCACGGACGCGGGCGACCGCGACCAAGAAGGCGCCATCGAACCGCTTGCCAACGAGACGCTGACCGCCGTCGACGGCCTGACAGTCGGCCATTGGACCGACCTCGAGGCGCGCACCGGCTGCACCGTCGTGCTGACGCCGCCGGAAGGCTGTCTGGCATCGGGACTGGTGCTGGGGCCGGCGCCGGGTACCCGGGAGACCGTTCTCTTGGGACCCGAGAAGACCGTCTCGCGCATCGACGCCGTGGTGTTGAGCGGCGGCAGCGCCTATGGGCTGGCGGCGGCCACCGGCGTCATGGAATGGCTCGAGGAAGAGGGCAGAGGCTTCGACACCGGACCTTTCAACGTGCCGATCGTGCCGGCCGCCGTCCTCTACGACCTGCAGGTAGGCAACGGAACCGTGAGACCTGACGCGGCGGCGGGCAGGGCAGCGGCTATCGCCGCCAGCGGCGCACCGGTCGCCCAAGGCAGGGTAGGCGTCGGCGCCGGCGCCACCATCGGCAAGCTGATGGGCCCGGCAGCCGCCACCGGAAGCGGCGTCGGCTCGTACGCGATCCGCTTGTACGGTGCGGTGGTGGCGGCGCTCGCGGTCAGCAACGCCGTCGGCAACCTGGTGGATCCGGACACCGGTGCCCTGGTGGCCGGCCTACCAGGAGCGCAAGGGCTGGCGGCCGCCACCGCTCAGCGCGCCCTGCCGGGCGCCAACACCACGCTGGTGTTGGTCGCGACCGACGCCGAGATCGACAAGGCAGCTGCCCACGCCCTCAGCCTCAGCGCACACATCGGTATCGCGCGCGTGACCCGCCCGTCGCACACGCTCTTCGACGGTGACAGCGCGTTCGTGCTCAGCACCCGTCGTGGACCCCGGGTGTCGCCTCAGTCGCTGTCGATAGCCGTTCAGGAGGTGGTGGCGCAAGCGCTCTTGAGAGGCGCGCGCGCCGGTAGGCAGCCATGAAGATCGGGGTGCTGGCGCTGCAAGGCGCCTTTCGCGAGCATCGCCAGGCGTTCGAGCGCCTCGGCGCCGAGGTCGTCGAGGTGCGGCTGCCCAGACACCTCGAGGGACTTAACGGTCTGGTCATCCCGGGCGGCGAATCTACGACCATGGCCAAGCTGATGAGAGCCTATGGCTTCGACGAGGCGATTCCGGAGTTCTTCCGCGACGGCGCCGCCCTCTGGGGCACCTGCGCCGGGGCGATCGCGCTGGCAACCGACATCGAGGGCCGGCCGGAGCAACCGCGTCTGGGACTACTGCCGTTGACCGTCTCACGCAACGGCTACGGCAGGCAGGTCGCTTCCTTCGAAGCCGACTTGCAGGTGTCTGGCCTGACAGGTGACTTCCACGCCCTCTTCATCCGGGCACCGCGCATGCTGGCAGCCGCTGATGACGTCGAGGTCCTGGCCCGCTGGCAGGGCGAGCCGGTGCTGGTGCGCCGCGGTCGGATCCTCGCCAGCGTCTTCCACCCGGAACTGAGCGGCGACGACCGTATCCACGAGCTGTTCCTCGCGATGGCCGCTGCCGCCGGGAGCGGTCAGTCAGAGGGGGCCAGGCGGTAGAGCCTGCCGTCGTGATCGACGACGTACAGCTCACCGGCGGCGTCCTCCCCGAACGTCGAGATACTGAAGTCGGCATCCCACAGCAGCGTTCCCTCCCACCCTGAAGCGGCGTCCGTCACCCATACGCGACCCGAGACGTAGTCGCCGTACAGGTAGCGACCGCTCAGTTCCGGTATCTCCTGGCCACGGTAGACGTAGCCGCCGGTGATCGAGCGACCGGTGGTGGGCCCGTGACGGTAAGTGAACACGGGCAGCACCAGTCCGCTCTGGTCACAACCGCTGGCGGGTGCGAAGCAGGCGTCGCCTTCCATGACGTTCCAGCCGTAGTTCTGGCCCCCCGGAGAGCCGGCGCTCTGGAAGTTGACCTCCTCGATCTGGTTCTGCCCGACGTCCGCCACGTAGAGGTCGCCGGTCGCGCGATCGAAGCTGAAGCGCCAAGGGTTGCGCAGGCCGTACGCCCAGATCTCGTCAAGGGCTCCCTCGGTGGTCACGAAGGGATTGGTGGGCGGCACCGCGTAGCCGCTGCTGGGGCCGACATCGATCCTGAGCAGCTTGCCGAGCAACGTCGCGAGGTTCTGCCCGGCATTCGTGGGGTCGCCGCCGCCGCCGCCGTCTCCCAAGCCCCAGTAGAGGTAGCCGTCGGGACCGAAGGCGAGTTGCCCACCGTTGTGGTTGGCGCGAGGCTGGGCTTGAATTATCAGCACCTCCTCCGAGGCCGGGTCGGCGCGGCTCGGATCGTCGCTGACGCGAAAACGCGAGAGCACGCTGGTGCCGGACCTGTCGGTGTAGTAGGCGTAGAACCGTCCGCTGCTGGCGAAGTCGGACGGGAAGGCCAGGCCCAGCAGACCGCGCTCACCCCCTGATCCGACTCGGTCGCGGATGTCGAGGAACGGCTGGCTGGCCAGCCCTGCGGAATCCACGACGCGGATGACGCCGGCCTGCTCGACCACGAACAGGCGCTCGTCAGCAGCGTGCGCGACGGCCACCGGTTGGGCAAGGCCGTCGGTGACGAGCACCAGGCGTAGGGTCTGGGCGTGGCTGCGGCAACCGAGCAGACTGACCGCAAGCACCGAAACCAGCATCAGGACGCGAAAAGGACGCATGAGTGCACCCTAGCGTCATTCGATGTGACGAGGCTGTGGGCCGACCTCAAGCGCTTCGCTGCTCGTCAACCGCGCCGTTCCGCCTTGGTCCTCAACCAGTCGCTGGCGAGGGAAGCGAGCTCGTCCTGCGGCAGCCGCGGCGCGTCGTAGAGCCCGGCCGCCAGCCGCTGTCGCTGCGCCTCGAACAAGATCACGGCGGTCGCCACCGAGACGTTGAGCGACTGCACCATCCCCAGCATCGGGATGATCACGTGCTCGTCGGCGAGCTCGGCGGCCTCGCGGCTGACTCCCGAGCGCTCGTTGCCGAAGACGGTGGCGCACGGCGCCGTGTAGTCGACCTCCCGGTAGTCGCGGGCGGTTCCCGACAGGTGGGCAGCGTAGACGCGCATGCCACGCGCCTTGAGGTGGCCGATAGCCGCCCGAGTGTCGCCATGAACGATCACCTCGACCCACTTCTCGGCACTGGCGCTGGTCGCGTTGTAGGTCGGCACACCCCCCGTCGGCCACACGGCATGCACGGTGCCGATGCCTACCGCATCGCAGCTGCGTAGCATCGCCGACAGGTTGTGGGGCTTGTGGACGCCCTCGGCCAGGACCGTCAGGTCCGGTTGACGGCGCGCCAGCACCTCGGCGATCCGGGTTCTGCGGTCAAGCGTCACTGATGGATTCTAGCGCTCGGTGGATTGTGAGCGAGTCGATGCCGGTGCTCTCATTCCGTCCTCATCCCCCTTATGGGGGTACCCCAGAGGCATCGACCTCGTCTAGCTTCGTGGGGAGTAGAGCCTTCCCGCCAAACGCTCGACAGTCGGTCGGGCGCGAACGCGGCGCTCGAAAGGATGCGGGCGGCGTCTTGCATAAGGGTGACTTGAACGACTATCAGCGCGGACGATCGGCCAACGCCGGCCTCACCACCATCGAGCTCTTGATCGTGATGGCCATCTTGGCCGTGGTCGCGACCATCGGGATCATGAACTACCGACAGGTCCTGCGCGGCCAGGAAGAACGCGCCGCGATCCAATCCATCCAGCAGACCGTGTGGCAGGGCGCCACAGCGGCTGCGTCACGGGGCGTGATCGTCAACCTTACCCGTGCCGGCAACGTCTTCACGTTGACGGAAACCGAGACCGACAGGGTGCTCAAGACGTTCGACTTGCCGCCGGGCGTCGCGTCGAACTGGCCTGCCGAACAGGCGCTCACGTTCACGCCCCCCGGCAAGGTCGAGGCGGCGACGTTGTCGGCTCTTCCGAGCCCCCTGACGATCACCTCGTCAGAAGGCCGCGTCACCCGCTTGACCGTTTCACTGATCGGCGAAGTTCGTGCGGAGGCGTATTCCCAATGAGAACCAACCCGAGTCTCACCAGACGTCTCTTTGGTCTCACGGTCGTCGAGGTCCTGGTGGCGCTGGCCGTCCTGGGGATCGTCACCGCTGCCATCACCACCACCTACATCAGCAGCATCCGCAACAACTCCGATGCCGGCATGCGGACCCAGAGCGCGCAACTGCTGAACGCCATCGGAAGACGCGTGGCCGGATCCGACTCAGCCCTGCTGCCGCAGAGCGGCACGCCCCTCGAGTGGGACTACGGCGAGATCGGAGCGGCGTTCCCGGACCTGGCGGGCGACGGCTTCGCCGACCCCTCACGCCACCGCCTCACCATCACCAACATCGGCGAGGTCACCTTGGGATCCGCAGCGGTGACCCACTACCGGATCGAGACGTGCGTCAGAGCTCAGGGCGTCGATGCCGAACGCTGCCTCAGCGGCAACACCGCGGGGCCGCCGCCGTCCCCGACAGGTGACCCGCCTGCCCCGCTCGACGGGATCAACTAGCCGTGAGAAGGGCCGCGAACCAGAACGGCTTCACGCTGATCGAGATGCTGATCGCCCTCGCGGTCCTCGGCATCATCATCGGCATCACGTACGCCGCCGTAGTGCAGGGCCTCCGGGTGCAGAGCGGCCAGGAGGCGGCCACCAGCGCTCAAGCGCGGCTCAGGCGCGTCTCCGAGGTCTTCACCCAGGAGGTCAGGAGCGCCGTGCTCGGCGCGATCGGGAATGTGCCCTACACCTCGTCCTCCAACGCCGTCTCGTTCCTTTTGCTCGACGGCGGCGCCGGATTCCAGGTGACCGACATCGACGCTGCCAGCAACAACATCGACGTCATGGCCTCCGTCAGCGACCTCGGCGGCAGCGGCAGCCAACTGATGCTCGTCGACGCTGGCGGCCAAGCCGTGCTGTTCAACCTCGCGAGCACTAGCGGCAGCGGCACCCCCCTCACCGTCAACCCGAGCGGGTCCGGTTGCTTCACCGGCCTCGCGACCACGGGCTCGAACATCAACTCGCTGCTCTTCCGCGTCAAGACCATGGGGCTGAGCTACGACGCGCAGTCCGAAACGCTCATGCAGATCGAGGGTGACGGCGACGAGTTGGCCCTGGCGTTCAGCCTCACCGACGTCGACATCGACTACGTCTATCGGCCGGGCGGCGGCGGCGCCATGATCACGCTCGACACGCCCCTGCTTGACTCCAACGGCCTGCCCACGCGCGACGCCGTCCACAGCGGCTCGCCGGTCGAGCTCACCAGACTGCGCATAGAGCTGCGCAGCGAAGCCAGGTCGCTGGGCGGACTCGTCGAGCGCAGCTACGTCAGCCACGTAGATCTCGCATCCAACCCAAGCTTCAGCATCAAGGCGGTGTCAGCATGCAACTGAACGGTTCCCGCGAACGCGGCCTCGCGCTCATCATCACCTTGCTGACGATGGTGGTCGTCGCCGGCATCGGGACGTTGCTGGTGGCCCGCACCGTCAACGAGCTACGTCACAGCGGCGACGACGCCGCGATCGTGCAGACCCTGCTGCTGGCACGTGGCGGAGCCAACCTCGGCGGTTCGCTGCTGGCGTCCGACATCCGCGACGAGCTCGACTCGATCGTCAACGTACGCTCCAGCACCACCACCTGCTGGTCCTTCGGCTCCGGCAACTGCGACCAACCCGGACCCACCGCCTCGTCGGTCGCCGCCGACTTGACCGGCGCGAACTCCGTCGCCACCCAGCTCCAATCCAGGATCGACGCGCTGCTGTGCAACGCCAACGCCACCAGCTTCGGCACCGGCTCCGCGGTCCGCATTCGCGTCTACGTCACCAACACCAGCTGTGGGGAAGCGCTGCCGGGCAACGTGACGCTGCCCCAAGGGCGGTTCGTGGCGGGCGATTCCAGGCCCGCCAACCAGGACTACGCGATCCCGTTCGTGATGGTCTCGGAAGCCGAACTCGGTCAGTACCGCCGCAACGTCGTGCTGCAAGGCGAGTACCGCTTCCAGGTCGGCAGGGTGACCTTCGCTCAGTACGCTCTGTTCACCAACGTTCACCGCACCGGCGGCGGCAGCGGCGGTTCGGCCGTGTGGTTCACCGAGAACACGCTGTTCGACGGCCCGGTCCACACCAACGAGTACTTCAGGTTCTACGCCAACCCGTGGTTCGGTCATCAGGTCACCAGCGCAGGATGTCCCACCAACAGGCGCGGCACCCGCACCAACCCATCGACCGGCAACCTCGAGGAGTACTGCACTGCCCCTGACTACGGCGCGTACTTCCACAACAACCCCAACACGCTGCGCCGGAACCTCGGCCCCAACCCCTCCTTCGGTAGTAACCCGGTCAATCGGCCGGAGCTGGCCGGCGGCGTCGACTGGCAATCCGAGTACATCCCGCTCCCCAGCAACTCCTACGAGCAGGAAGTCGAGGCGCTGGGCGCCGGCATCCACTTCGGCGTCAACCAGAACCTCTCGCGCCTTCGCATGTGGGCAGGAGACGCGGACGGCAACCCGCCAGCGCTGGTCAACGGCGTCTGGACTCCCAGGACCACCCACCAGTACTTCGAAGGCTTCCGTTGCACGAACACGTCGTCTGGATTCTGCACGTCGGAGACGCCAGTCGCAAGGTATCGCGCTAGCGAAAACGGCGTCCTCGAGGTCCTGAACTCGAGCGGAACCTGGGTGCAGGCCTACAACCAAGCCGGTCTGCCGATCACCGACTTCAACGGTGTCGTGTTCGTCGACGGGCAGATCGAGCGCTTCGGCGGCCCCGACCGGACCTCGTCCAGCGACCCCAACACCGCGACTCCCGCTTTCGCGCACTTCTCCCAGATCACCCTCGCCACCGAGGGCCGAGTGCGCATAACCAGCGACATCAAGTACGAGGATCCGCCGTGCAGTTCGGCCCCACGCCGGCTGCAGAACGGCACCGTGCAAGCGGCCGAGTGCAACAACCCCCAGGCCCTCAACGTCTTCGGGCTATACACGCAGAGCGCCGACGTGCTGATCGGCAACAACAACGGCACGAGCTCCGCCACCCGCCGCTCCTACAACGCCCCCGAGAACATCCATATCCACGGCGTGCTGATGAGCTCCACCGGGCGAGTCGCGGTCGAAGACTACGACCAAGGCTCGCCAAGAGGCACCGTCAACCTGATCGGCGGGATCATCGAGAACTACTACGGAGCATTCGGTACCTTCAACACCAGCAACGGGAGCATGCAGACCGGCTACAGCCGCACGTTCACCTACGACCAGCGGATGTACAGCTCCGTCTCGCCCCCGTACTTCCCGACCATCGGCCTCGACCGCGTGAAAGACGTGCGCGTGTTCAGCTTCGGTCAGCGCGAGCAGGTCTACTGAGGTCCCGGCCCACTCGAGGCCTAAGAAAGGGTGGGCGGCGCGTCCGTGGCGCCGCCCACCCTCGTTTGACGCTCCTTGACGCACTCTGCGCCACGGCGCTAACATGAACTTTGCGTCGTTCGCACCGGAGCTTTCCTGCCCTCAGGACCGGTCGAACGCGCTGCATGCCGAGGTGGCGGAATAGGTAGACGCGCCAGCTTGAGGGGCTGGTGGCCGCAAGGCTGTAGGGGTTCAAGTCCCCTCCTCGGCACCATCTGAACAAAGGGCAAGCGGCCACGAGTGGCCACCGGTTTGGCTGGGAGGGGTTCAAGTCCCCTCCTCGGCACCAATATCAACAGAGAGATCGGGCGGCCGTGTGGCCACCAATGGCTGGGTGGGGTTCAAGTCCCCTCCTCGGCACCAACATCCAACCGCATCGATCGGCCACGAGTGGCCACCGGTTTGGCTGGGAGGGGTTCAAGTCCCCTCCTGGGTGACAGCCGTCATCTGCCGTCTCGTTTCCGACCGCCCTCGCCCCGAGTGATAGCGTGAGATGTGACGGCAGGGTGAGGCACGGCAGAGACAGCGCCACGGCCAGGTCGTGGGAACGGGAGGCGCGGTGACCGCGCCCGCCGCTGCCTTCCCGTTCGCGTCGTACCGGACTGGCCAACGCGAGGTGCTGGACCAAGCGCGGGACGCCTTCGCCGCCGGCAAGCGCTTCGTGATCATCGAGGCGCCCACCGGCACCGGCAAGAGCGCGGTCGGGGTGACGTTGGCCAGAGAAGCTGCGTCGGCGTTCATCATCACGGCGCAGAAGGTGCTGCAGGAGCAGTACCTGCGGGACTTCCCGGACCTCGCCCTGATGAAGGGCCGCGCCAATTACCCGTGCCTGGTGATCGACTCGCACGCGGCGGCAGCCCCGTGTATCGCCGGGCGGCGCTTCCCGGCCTGCGACGACTGCCCCTACTTCACGGCCAAGGACGTCGCGATCGCCGCCAACATCGCGACGCTCAACTACGCGTACTACTTGGCAGAACTCAACTACTCAGGCGGCTTCGGGCCGCGCGAGCTACTGGTGCTCGACGAGGCGCACAACTGCGAAGGGGCGCTGATGGGTTTCGTGCAGGTCGGCCTCAGCGAGGGGCAGCTCAACCGCGCCGGGCTGGCCAGACCCATGCCACCCCAACTCGGTGACGAGCTAGCCTTCGACTTCGCCGACGACCTGCTCCCAGATCTGGTGGCGCGAATGCGGGTGCTCGATGCCGAGCAGAAGGTGGCCGGCACCCAGGAGGCCGAGCTGCAGCGCCTGCGCACCAAGCAGTGGCTCGACGGGCTGGCGCAGAAGCTGAGGCTGCTGTTGGACAGTCACGGAAGTGGCGAGATCGACTGGGTGGTGGAACGCTTCCGTTCCGCCGAAGGGGAGAGCCTCAGCTTCAAGCCGGTCGGCGTCTCCGCGTTCGCCGAGGAGTTGCTGTTCGCGCACGCCGACAAGGTGCTGATGCTCTCGGCCACGATCCTCGACCCGGAGACATTCCTGCGCTCGCTCGGGATCGAGCCGGAGGAGGCCGAGTTCGTGCGCTCCGACGCCGCCTTCGCGGCCCACCGCCGCCCCTTGGTACTGAGGCCCGCAGCGCGTCTGACCAGGCATCACCTCGACAAGGACCTGCCGCGGCTGGCCGCGGCGGTGTCGGTCCTGGCAGAGGAACACCCCTCGGACAAGGGCATCGTCCACGCTCACTCGTACAAGATCGCCGGCTACCTCGCCGAGAACCTCGAGCGTGAGCAGCGCTGGCGGGTGATCACCCACAAGAACGCCAGCGAACGGGAGGCCGCCCTGGAGGCGCATCTGACCAGCCGCGAGCCGACGATCCTGATCACCCCGAGTATGACCGAGGGCGTCGACCTAGCCGGTGACCTCTCGCGTTGGCAAGTGCTGTGCAAGGTGCCGTACCCGAACCTCGGTGACCCGCAGGTCAAGGCGCGCATGCAGCGCGATCCCGACTGGTACGACTGGCGCACCTGCCTGGCGGTGGTGCAAGCGTACGGTCGCTCGGTCCGCAGCGCTGACGACCACGCCGTCACGTACCTCCTCGACGCCGACTTCCCGAAGTTCATCGAACGCCAGCGCCGGCGCCTGCCGGAGTGGTTCCTGGAAGCGCTGGAAGTGGATCAGTAGCCGTCCGCCTCCGGGTAGAAGGCGGTACGCCCGCCTCGCAACCCGGCCAGCGCCGCGAGCGCCTTAGGGTCGCCTTCGGCCATGCCGGTCGCCACCAACGTGCGGACCGGGACCGCGCCCCACAGCAGCGTCAGCAGGGCGCGCTGACCCAAGGAGACGTCGGCTGTCACCGACCCCGCTGGAGCGCGTTTCACCAAGCATCCGTGCTGTGAGAAAGCGATGTCGAAGATCCCGTCGTTCCACCGGCAGTCCGGGTCGCGGAGCGCGAGGCGCAGCTCGCCTGCGGCCTCGGGAACGAACGGCTCGAGGGCGCGTGCCAGGTCGACGATGCGGAGTTGGTACACGTTGGTGCGGACGCCGAAATGGGCCTGCCACTCGTTGACCAGGGGATCGCCGGGCGGCAGGAACAGCCTCGCTTTGTCGAAGTTGCCTTCCAGGGCTGCGATGAACGCGACGATGCCCCAGCGGGCCTCGGGATTGAGGTAGCCGAAGTCCCTGACCTCCAGGGTGTCCCCACTGCCGAGCTTGAGGCTGACGTAGCCGCCTTGGAGCAGGTACGTGTAACGGTCATTGGGATCCCAGGCCGGCGTCATCGCGGTGGCCCAGGTGTCGCGCGGCGGCTCGCGCTTGCGCTTCAACGTCAGGTCGAAGGTGGGAGCGAAGGCTTCGTGGACGGCAGCCACACGAGGATCGAAGTGGTCGACCTGCTCCGCGTCGGCGCGCAGTCGGCCGAGCCCCGCGATCTCGAGCTGCTGCTTGAAGCGCGCGATGGGCACTTCGAGCCGCCTCCCGTGCGGCACGGTCTGGAACCCGAAGCGCGCGTAGTAAGCGTGATCGAACGGGTACTCGCCGGCGAAGCCGACGCCGGCGTCGTGCAGGTCGTTGAACCACGCGTCCATCAAGGCGGCGACGTGGCCTCGCCTGCGCGCTTCGGGAGCGGTGGCGACGCCGGCCAAGGCGCCGAAGGGCCGCGGCGTCCCGCCCAGGTGGACCTCGAATGGAGCGACGGTCGCGACGCTCACCAGCCGGCCGTTCTCGAACGCGCCGATCGTGTGCGGCAGCAACGGCCTCATCCTGGCGTAAGCGGCCTCGCGGTCGGCGGGCTGGCCGAAGGCGGCCGAGCGCACGGCTTGAGCGGCTATCAGGTCGTCCTCGGTCAGCCGCCTGAGTTCGCGCACGTCAGAGCCTCGAGAACGGCAGCGGGACCGGTTTCTCGGCGGCGGTGCGAAGCACCATCGTCGTTTCGGTGCGTTCGACGCCTTCGAGCATGTAGATGCGGTCCAAGAGCGTATCCAGGTGACCGGGCGATGACGTGCGCACCAGCGCCAGGTAGGAGTTGACGCCGGCGATGGCGTAGAGCGCCTCCACCTCCGGCAGGTCCAGCAAGCCATCGACCAACGCCTGCGCCGGCTTGCGGGGTTGCGGCGCGATAGCCACGAACGCCGCGATCGGCAAGCCGACGGCGGCAGGGTCGAGCACGGCTCGGTAGCCGAGTATCACCCCGGCCTGTTCGAGCTTGCGCACCCGCTCGCCGACCGCCGGCGCGGACAACCCCACCTGCTTCGCGATCGCGGCATGGCTGGCGCGACCGTCCTGCCTGAGGATCTCCAGGATCATCCTGTCGACAGCGTCGAAACGTTCTGCCATTGCGGAGCGAATCTAGCACGCGTGCGGCGTGTCCGGGCCAAGGGCGCCCCGGCATCCGGGCGGTTTGCGGCAGCGGCTGTTATCGTTGCCGTGTGAGAGTCTTGTTCGTCGGAGACGTGTTCGGCACGCCAGGCATGAGGGCGGTAACCAGTTACCTGAAGGCGCACGCCGGCGATTACGACCTGATCATCGTCAACGGCGAGAATGCCGCCGGGGGGTACGGCATCACGCGCAGTCACTTCGAGCAGTTGCGTGCCGCCGGCGCCGACGTCGTGACCTTGGGCAACCACGGCTTCGACCAGCCCGACGCCTTCGAACTGCTCGAGGAGACGCCGCGCCTGATCAGGGCTGCGAACTACCCGCCCGGCACCCCGGGCGTCGGCTGGGCGGTCGTCGACACCCGCGCTGGCGGTCGTGCCGCCGTGCTGCAGTTGATGGGACGCGTGTTCATGGACGTCCTGGACGACCCGTTCAGGGCCGCCGACGAAGCCCTCGAGGCGTTGCCCTCTGGCGTGCCGGTGATCGTGGACTTCCACGCCGAGGCCACCAGCGAGAAGAAGGTGATGCTCTATCACCTGGCCGGCAGGGCGGCGGCCGTGATCGGCACGCACACGCACGTTCCGACGGCCGACGAGGGGCTGTTCGGCGGCACCGCCTACATTACCGACGTCGGCATGAGCGGCGTGCAGGCGTCTTCGATCGGCATGGAGTTCGAAGGAGTGCACAAGCGTTTCCGCGACCGGCTGCCGCGCCGTTTCAAGCCTGCCACCGGCGCAGGCACGCTCAACGCGGTGGCCATCGAGCTCGATGGCGTGAAGGCGACCGGCATCCGACGCGTGAGTTGGACCCAGCACGGCCGCGGCGAGGTCGACGAGCCATGAGCGGCGGCGCCCAGCGGGGCGAGGCCGGGCGCCACGGTGCAGGCTTCGACCAACTGAGCGCCGACGTCGACTTTCTCGCCAGGGCGCTGGGCACCGTGATCAAAGAGCAGGAAGGCGAGCGTCTGTTCGGGCTCGTCGAGCGCGTCCGGCAACTGACCAAGGCGATCCGCGCCGACGCCGGGGCCGGCGCGGCGCCGCTGCGGGCCGAGCTCGCGGCGCTACTCGAGGGCCTGGACCTCGCCACCGCCGAGAAGCTCCTGCGCGCCTTCACCGTCTACTTCCAGCTGATCAACCTCGCCGAGGAGATCCACCGGGTGCGCGTCAACCGCGCGCGCGAAGCCAACGGGAGCGGCATGCTGCCCCGCAAGGAGAGCGTTGCGGCCGCCGTCCGCGAACTCGCCGAGCAGGGCTGGGGCGCCGCCGAGGTGCGCGAGCTGCTGGCCGGCCTCGACGTCACCCTGACCCTGACCGCCCACCCGACCGAGGTCAAGCGCTACACGGTGCGGCTGAAGCTCGAGAGGATCGCTGAAGCCACCAGAACGCGCTCGGAGCTCGATCTCTCGCCGCGTCAGGTGGCTGCGCTCGAGGCCGACGTGCTGGCCGAGGTCACGGCCCTGTGGCTGACGCGCGAGGTCGCCGACGAGAAGCCGACCGTCCTCGACGAGGTGAAGAGCGCGCTCTACTTCTTCCAACGTTCGCTGCTGGAGGCCGTGCCGCGTCTGATGCGCGATGTCGATGCGGCGCTGAGCGAGCAGTTCGCCGCGACCGCCGCCCAGGAGGGCTCCGCCCCGCCGGCGCTGCGCTTCCGCTCATGGATCGCCGGCGACCGCGACGGCAACCCTAACGTCGCTCCCGCCGACACCCGCGCTGCCTACCGGCTGCAGAAGCGGATCGCTCTCGAGGCCTACCTGGACGACGTCGACCTCTTGGTGCAGAGGCTTTCTCAGTGGGACGCCCGCGTGGCGCCAAGCCCCGCGTTCCGCGAGGACTTGGAGAGGCTGGACGAGACCCACGGCGCCACCGAGCGCTTCGCCGGAGAGCCCTACCGCCGCAAGCTCGAGCACATGCACGCCTTCCTGACCCGCGACCTCCGTGACGAGGAGCCGTATCCCGGTGGCGCAGCCGGCTACGTCGACGATCTGGCCGCCATCGAGGCGACGCTCGCAGCGGACCACGGCGAGAGGCTGGCCGGCGCGTTCGTACGCCCCGCCCGATACCGCGCTGACGCCTTCGGCTTCGCGCTGGCGCCGCTCGACCTACGCGAGCACTCGACCGTGCACGAGCTGGCGGTCGCCGACCTGCTGCGACACGCCGGCGTCGCAGACGACTACCGGGGCCGCGACGAGGAAGAACGCCTGGCGCTGCTCGGCGCCGAGCTCGCGAGCCGGCGGCCGCTGGCACGCGAACGGGCGACCATCGGGCCCGAAGCCGACCGCGCGCTGGCGTTCCTGCGAGAGCTGGCCGTAGTCAGGCAGGAGCTGGGACCGTCGGCGGTGGGCAGCTACGTGGTGAGCTTCACCGAGGGCGCCTCGGACGTCCTGGAAGCACTGCTGTTGGCCACCGAGGCGGGCATCGGCGACATCGACACGACACCCCTGTTCGAGACCGTGGCCGACCTCGAGCGCGCACCGGGGGTGCTGCGGCGCCTCTTCGCGGCGCCGGCCTACCGCCGACACGTCGCGAGTCGCGGCGTTCAGGAGGTCATGATCGGCTACTCGGACTCGAACAAGGAGGCCGGCTTTCTGAGCGCCAACTGGGCGCTTCACGAGGCTCAACTGGGCGTCGCCGAGGTGTGCCGCGACGCCGGGGTGCCGCTGAGGATCTTCCACGGTCGCGGCACCAGCATCGGGCGCGGCGGCGGCCCGGCGGGACGCGCGATCCTCGCCCAACCTCCCGGCAGTCTCGGCGGCCGGCTGCGCATCACCGAGCAGGGAGAAGCGCTCGCTGATCGCTACGCCGATAGCGATCTCGCGCATCGCCACCTCGAGCAGGTGCTGAACGCTGCGATCCTGTCGTCAGCGCGCGATGCGAGGCCGCTGCCGCCGCTAGCGGCGGGCTTCGCCGACGCGATGAGAAGTGCCGCCGACGCCGCCGGCGGCGCGTATCGGGAGCTCGTCGAGATGGACGGCTTCGTCGACTTCTTCCACGCGGTCACGCCGATCGAGGAGATCAGCCGCCTGAGCGTCGGTTCCCGCCCGGCGCGGCGCGCCGGCGACCGGTCGCTGAAGAACCTCAGAGCCATTCCCTGGGTGTTCGCGTGGACGCAGTGCCGCGCCAACCTGCCGGGCTGGTACGGCGTCGGCACCGGTCTGGCCGCGTTGCCGGCCGGTCTCAGCCACGCGATGTACCGCGCGTGGCCGTTCTTCAGGTCCGTCGTCGACCTTGCCCAGCTGAGCCTCGCCAGCAGTGACCTAGGCGTGTTCGCGAACTACCTGAGGCTGGCGCCGGCGTCGCTTGCGGAGCGGTTCGGTTCGCTGATCGGCCACGAGCACGCGCTCGCGGTCGAGCAGGTCGAGCGCGCCACCGGCCAGGCGCTACTCGAGAACGACCCGGTGCTGGCGCGCTCGATCGGGCTCCGGAACCCGTACGTCGACCCGATCAGCCAACTGCAGGTCGAGCTGCTCAGGCGCCTGCGGTTGTCGCCCGAGCCTCCGAGTGACGGTGCCGCCCTGGAGTACGCTGTGCTCGTGTCGTTGATCGGAGTGTCCGCTGGCATGCGGACCACCGGGTAGTCGTAGTGAACAACACCACATCTGCACGCGTCTCATGGCCTTCACCACCAGCTTGCCTAGCATGGATGGCGCCGAAATGAGGAGAACCACATGAACATCCTGCTCAGTGGCGGCCCGGTGCTGGTCGCGATCATCCTGCTATCGCTGTACGCCGTCTACGTGTTCTTCCTGCGCTTCCTCAAGCTGCGCAAGGAGCGGCTCGACACCAGCCAGCTGATGGTCAGGGTCAACGCCGCGGTGAGGGAACGCGACCTCGAGCAGGCGCTGGCAGCTTGCGAGAATCACGGCGGGCCGGTCGCGCGCGTGCTCGGATCGGCCCTGCTGCGGCTCCCATACGGCCGCCAAGCGGTCGAATCCGCGTTGCAGGAGGCGACGATCACCGAAGAGGAGAGCCTGATGCGCGGGCTGCGTCCGCTGGCCGTCATCGCGCAGATCGCTCCCATGGCCGGCCTCCTGGGAACCGTCACCGGCATGATCATCGCGTTCGGAGAGATCTCGCGTTTCGGCACCGGCGACCCGTCGGTCGTCGCCAACGGCATCGGTCAGGCGCTGGTCACCACCGCGGCCGGGCTGATCGTCGCGATCCCGGTGATCATGGGCCACTCGTACCTGTCCAGCTTGGTGGATGGCATCCTGCTCGACATCGACAGGCGGCGCGAGGAGCTGATGGGCAACATCGCGCAGGCCGTCGCCAACCGGCGCGAAGAGGGAACCTCGTCGGTGAGGCAACAGGGCGCTGCTGGTGAAGAGGCCAGAGCGGAGGCGCGCGAAGAGGCGCGCGGGGTCAGGCCGGCCCCGTCCACGTGAGCCTGTCCTCGCGCAGCTCGCGCCGCAGGGGCCTGACGACCGCCGCCACCATCGACTTGACCCCGATGGTCGACGTGGTCTTCCTCCTGATCATCTTCTTCATGTTGACGACCACCTTCATCACGACCGAGTCGGGACTGCCGGTCGATCTGCCCGAAGCGCAGACGAGCGTCGCCTCGCCCAGCATGCTGCCGACCGTCACGGTCAACCAGCAAGGACAGCTGTTCCTCGGCGGACTCGAGGTGCCGGAAGCGGAGTTGGCGGGGCTGCTGCGCAGCGAGCTCGCCAACACCGGTCAGACGACGGTCGTGCTGCGCGCGGACCGCGAGGTGCCGCACGGACTTGCCGTGCGCATCATGGACCTGATCAGGCAGGCGGGCGCCGAGCGCATCGCCATCGCGACCGGAGGTTGAGGCCACGGTGACCGGCTTCCAGGACGACACCCTACTGCGCGACCCGGACAAGCGCCGGGCGGCTTTGCTGTCGTTCCTGGTGCATCTCACGGCGCTGCTGCTGCTCTTCTACTTCGCCTCCCGACCACGGCCGGAGCCGCTGCCTAGCTTCATCGTCATCGACGTCGGCACCCCGGCGTTCGCCGAGGAGACCACGCACGCGGCCACCGCCGAAGCGCCGGCCATGACCACGCCGACCCCGCAGGTCGCGTCCGACGATGTCGGCGACCCGCAGGCGTCGAGCGCCGAGCTCGTCGAGACCGCCGCTCCCGAGCCCGCACCCAGCACCATCCAGCCCCCGGCGCCGCAGGCGCCGCCCGCTGCCGCCCCGCCGGAGGTCGTCGAGGTCGCCCCCGAGCCGGTGATCACGCCTCCCGTCCCGCAGGTGCAGGCCGCCGCGCCCGATCCGGTCGAGCTGCCGGTGGCCGAGATCCCCACCACCGCCCTGCCGGAGATCGAACTCGAGACCCTCGACATGAGACCGACGCCGACCGCCGTCAGCATCCCGATCCCCGAAGCGCAAGCGGTGGTCGCCGAGGCACGCCCGCTCGACGCCACGGTGACCGCCAGCATCTCCCAGACCGTGCCGCTCGCCGCCGCGATCAGCTCGAGCGTGGCCGAGTCGCGCTCCCTGGACGCGGGGGCGGCCCAGGTCGAGGTGGCGGCCGCCGTCGCGTTGACCGCCCCGCCCACCACCGTCAGCGTCGCCCAGGCGCGGGCGTTGGCGACTCCCGACGTGACCGCCAGCGTGCCGACGTCGGTCGGCCTGACCGCCAGCGGCGCCACCGCGTCGGTCTCCGGTTCCCGGCCGCTGGCGCCGCCGGCAGCCAGCGCCGTCGTCGGCCGCGCGGTCGCGCTCGACGTGACGCCGGTCGTGGCGGTGGCGGTGGCCAGACCGCTGTCCGAGCCCGCCGTGAGAGCCGCGGTGAGCGCCGACGCCCTGGCGGTCGGCTCGCCGTCCACCGGTAGCGACGGAGCGCCCGTCTCCAGCGACGTGGCGGCGACGGCAGCCTCCGAGCGCCCGCCTGGCGGCAACGCCGCGAGCTCGGGCCAAACGGGGCCGCCGGATCCCAACGCGACCGCCGAGGGACGCGGGCTCGCCGCCGGCCCCGACGGCGAAGGCGGCGGCACCGGCGCGCCCGCCCCCACGCGGCCCCCGCCCTTCAACCAGGTGCGCGACCGCCCCATCAACGTGCTCATCGACAACCACCTGGGATACCCGCAGACCGGCCTGGCGGAGGCCAGCATGATCGTCGAGATGCCGGTCGAGGGCGGCATCACGCGGCTGATGGCCAGCTACGACCTGCAGGTGCCGGCGCGCGTCGGACCGGTGCGCAGCGCGCGCGAGTACTTCGTGGCCTTGGCGCAGGACGCGCACGCCGTGCTGGTGCACGACGGCGGCTCGCCGGGCGCGATGATCGCGATCGCGGGAGCCGAGGTGCCGACTCTCAATGCCTACACCAGCGGCGAGCTGTTCGCCCGCAGCGGAGATCGCAGCGCGCCCTACAACCTCTACAGCCAGGGCGCCTCGCTGAGGGCCGCCGTCAACCGCCTGGTGCCGGAGCGCCTGCGCCTGGTGGCCACCAGCATCTTCCGGCCCACCGCGGAAGCGACCCAGGTGACCGAGGTAGAAGTCAGCTTCGGCACCTACTCCTCAGGCTTCCGCTTCGACGCGGTCACCGGCCGCTATCGCTGGGTGCGCTCGGGGCAACCCGCTTCGCATGCCGACGGCCAGGTGGTGCTGATGGACGCCGTGCTGGTAGGCGAGATCACCGCGAGACCGGTACCCGACGACAACGAGGGGCGGCTCTACATCCCGCTGCAACGGGGGAGGGCGACGCTCTACCTCGAGGGTCGCGCTCAGAGCGGCTTCTGGGACAGCGTCCCGGGTCACGGCGTGGTGTTCGCGACGGCCGCCGGGGAGGTCGTCGACCTGACCCAGTTCAGGACCTGGGTGGTGATGACGCCCGGCTTCGACGCGCGCGTCGAACGCTAGCGCCTACTCCTCGAGCGTGACGATCTCGCGGGGGATCTCCTCGTCGAAGAACTGGCCGCGCAGTCTGAGACGATACGAGCGCTCGCCGATATCGACGTCGAGATAGGTGTATTCGTCCTTGTGGCCGTTGGTATCGAGCAGTAGCGCCCGACCCTGCGAGGCGACGTTGACGCCGCCTCGGACGGGCGTGTGCCCGTAGATCCCGAGGCGATAGGGCGTGCCCTCGAAGAAGTCCCTGTCCTCTTGGATCCAACGGCGCCGGTTCTCGAGGTAGAAGCCCTGGTCGTAGCGGTTGTGCTCAGGCAGGGGGCCGACGTGGGCGAGATGCAGGCCTTCGATCTCGATCTCGTAGGGCCACGAGAGCACCCACTCCCTGAGGTCCTCGTCGAGTTGCCCACCGTGGCCGGGCTTCCACTCGAGGTGCGCGACGTCGTCGGTGCGCAACGGCCCCTGGTCCGGGGAGACCGCGTTGAAATCGTGGTTGCCCATGATGATCGTCATGCGGCCTTCCGGCAGCCGGTCCTGAAAGCCCTTGACCTCGCGCAGGAAGCGCGCCTGCGCGGCCTCCGCGCGCTCCAAGTGCCGCGGGTTGTACTCGTCGTAGCGTCTGACGTTGATCAGGTCGGCGTAGCGGTCGCGGCTCTTGGGGTGGACCAGGTCGCCCAGCAGCACCAGCCGGGTGTTCTCGTCGCGCAGGGCGTCGGTCGGCTTGCGGCGCTCATCGGCGACACCGGCTTCCTGGAGCATCCGCCAGAGCTTGTCAGCTTGCACGTGGATGTCGCCAACGACTACCAGGCGCACTTGCGACCCGCTTCCATGTCTTCGGCCACTCGCATCGCCAGGAGCCGGTGGCTCGCGGTCAGGTCAGCGGCCGGCCGCTGCCTGCAGGAGCGGCAGCGGGTCGACGGGATCGCCGGCGACTCGCACCTCGAAGTGAAGGTGAGATCCGGTCGAGTTGCCGGTGCTGCCGACCCTGGCCAGAACCTGGCCGGTCTCGACACGGTCGCCTTCGTTGACGAGTAGCGCCGAAGCGTGCGCGTAGTAGTAGAGGTTGTCCCCGTTCTCGACGATCACCAGGTAACCGTAGCCGCCCTGCCAACCGGAGTGGGTGACGGTTCCTCCGGTGGCGGCGTGGATCGGGTCGCCGGTCTGGCCGTCGATGTCGAGCCCGGTGTGGAAGTTGGAACCGCTGATGCGGAGGCTGCGGTAGCCGAACCGTGAGGTGATGACGCCATCGATCGGCCAGATGAGGCCAGCGGAGTTCACTACCGGTGCCCTCGGCACGTCCGCGACGGCGCGCCCGGCCGAGACCTCCGAGCCGGGCAGTATCCGCAGCATCTGGCCTGCCACCAGCCGATCGCTGTTGAGGTTGTTGGCGCTCATGATCGCGGCCACCGAGGTGTTGTGGGCGCTGGCGATGGCCCACAGGCTGTCGCCGCGCTGCACGGTGATGGTCTCGGGCACCGCGCCGCCTCGATCCTGCCCGGCGGAGGCGTACTGGCCGGGTATCACGAGCCGGTCGCCGGGGCGGATCACGGCGCTGGTGCTGATCGAGTTGGCGCTGGCGATCAGCGCCACCGTAGTATCGAAGTTGCGTGCCAGCGACCAGAGGCTGTCGCCGGCCGAGACGGAGATCGTCAGAGGCTCCAGCTCGCGTTCGCCTACCACCAGCTTGAGCTCCATGCCGGGATGGATCAGGAAGCCGTCGAGGTCGTTGAACGCGACCAGGTCGGTGACCGTCACACCGTGCGCCAAGGCGATGTCGTAGAGCGTGTCGCCTGGCCTGACGACGACCGTGGTGACCTCTACGGCTTCGGCCCCGTCATCGGAACTCGGGAGTCTGAGGACTTGGCCGACGCGGATGCTGTCCGAGGTCAGGTCGTTGAGTTCCTTGAGGACTGTGACCGTCGTGCCCGAGTGGTTGGCGATGCTCCAGAGCGTGTCGCCTTGCTGGACCGTCACGCTTTGCGCTAGAGCCGCACCGGTTGCCATCGTGCACAGGAGGACGAAGGTGAAGATGGCACGTCTGGTTGGCATTGTCGCCAAACATACCAGGAACGACTAGCGCGACTGCAAGGGTTTTTCACGCGTCGCGAGGCTAGGCTAGCAGATTCCGTCTGTGACTTCTGTGAGGCTTGCCGTGTCAGTCGCGCGGGTCGGTCGTCACCTTGCGCATGTCACGGCGCCCGAGTTCCATCTGCACCAGGCAGTAGCTCTCGAGTTCGAGATCGTTGGCGATGGCGTGGATGATGCGGATCTCGAGGCGCTTGGCCTCGCGCTCCAGGATGGCGGTGGGGATCTCTGTGAGGTCGAGCATCGCTGGTCTCCTCGGCGGTGGAGCGGACCGGTCACGAGGGCCGGAGGCGTTCCGTGTGCCTGTGGCAAGAAACTAGCGCCGCGGCTCTTACAGGACTCTCACCGCCAACGAGAGATAACCGACTCGTCGGGTGAGGGCGTCGTCACACCACCAACCTGGTACCGCCCCCGCTCAGGGCATTGTCGACGCCGGCGGGATCGCGGCCGTCGGCGATGACTGCGAACGGCGCCCCGACGCGCAGCGCTGCGAGCGCCGCCTCGACCTTGGGGATCATCCCGCCGCTGATCCGCCCATCCTCGATGCGCCCCACTGCCTCGGCCGCGGTCAGGTCGGTGAGCAGGCTGGCCGGATCGGCTGGATCGTCGAGAACCCCGGGGACGTTGGTGAGGAACAGAACGCCCTCGCCCAGCGCCGCCGCCACGGCGCCGGCGACCTCGTCGGCGTTGACGTTGAGCAGCGCGCCGTCGTCCGCGACCGCCAGACACGCCACCACGGGCACCATCCCCGCCGCCCTCAGTGCCGTCAACGCGCGGACATCCACGGCGCGCATGTGCCCGACGCGGCCCAGTTCCGCGGCTGCCGCACGCGCCAGCAGCAGGCCGGCGTCCCTGCCCGTCAGCGCCACCGCCGGGCCGATCTCCTGGGCCAGCCGCTTGCCCAGCACGGTCAACTCGCGCTCGATCACCTCGAGACTGGCCGGCGTGGTCACCCGCAGGCCGCGCACGAAGCGATGCTCGAGCCCGGCAGCGTCGAGCGCCGCCTGGATGAAGGGCCCGCCGCCGTGAACCAGCACCGGTGGCTCCGCGGCCGCCATGTCCCTGATACGCCCAGCCACCTGACGCCTCGTGACTTCGTCAGTCATCGCGTTGCCGCCGTACTTGATCACGATCCCCATGGCTGGCAAGTCTAGCGCCGTCGGGATTCGCTCACGCCGCTTCGGGCTCGCGTCTGCTTAGATGTCCGACGTGCCGCACGCTGACGAGTTGCAGTTCGGGACCGACGGCTGGCGCGACGTGATCGCCGAGCGCTTCACGTTCGCGAACCTAAGGCGCGCCGCCGGCGGCTACGCCGAGCACCTGCTGGCTCACGGCGGCAAGCGCGCGCTCGTCGGGTACGACACGCGTTTCCTGGGCCGCCGCTTCGCGATGACGGCCGCGGCCGTGCTGCACGAAGCCGGCATCGAGACCGCCGTCAGCGCCAGCTACTTGCCCACCCCGGCGCTGTCGTTCGCGGTCAAGCACTATGGCGCCGCTGGTGGCGTGATGATCACCGCCTCGCACAACCCGTACGAGTACAGCGGCTTCAAGCTCAAGGGCGCCTACGGCGGCAGCGCGACCAGCGGCGTCTACCAAGACGTGGCGGCACGTGTCGCACGACGCACCGCCGGTGACGGGCCGGGGCTGCGGGCGCCGGCCGCCATCCCCGGCGTCGAGTCGTTCGACGTGCGTGACGCCTACTACGAGGCTCTGGCGGGGTTGCTCGACCTCGAGCTGCTGGCAGGCGGGCCCCTGAGGCTCCTGCACGACCCCATGGGCGGCGCCGGCGCCGGCTGGCTCACGGGGTTCGCTCGACACTCCGGGCTCGATCTGACCATCGAGGAGATCAGGGGACGGCCCGACCCGCTGTTCCACGGCGTGAATCCGGAGCCGATCCCCGCGAACCTGGAGCCGGTCGTCGGCCGGATGCGGTCGACGGCGGGCGCCGCGGCGGCGCGCTTCGCGGCGTGCACCGACGGTGACGCCGACCGCATCGGCGTCGTGCTGCCGGGCGGCGGTTACTTCAACTCGCATCAGATCATGGCGGTGCTGGTCGAGCACCTGAGCGCCAGAGGCGGCAGCGGCAGCGTCGTCAAGACCTTCACGGTCGCCCGGGTCGTGGAGAGGCTCGCGCGGCTGCGCGGTCTCACGGTCATCGAGACGCCGGTCGGCTTCAAGCACGTGGTCGACGAGTTGCTCAAGGGGAACGTGCTCGTCGGCGGCGAGGAGTCCGGCGGCATCGGAGTCGGCGGTCACGTACCTGAGCGGGACGGTCTCGCCAATGCGCTGCTGCTGCTGGAGGCTGAGGTGGCGGCAGGACTCCCGCTGGCGGAGATCTTCGCGGGCATCGAGCGAGAGACCGGCTGGCGCCACGCCTACGACCGCCGCGACGTCACGCTCACCGACCGCCGTCTGCTCGAGCGGGTGATGGCCGAACTGGCCGGGCCCGTCGCCGAGTTCGCGGGCCTCCGCGTGGCCGGCATCGAGCGGCTCGACGGCGTCAAGCTCAACCTCGAGGACGGCTCCTGGACCCTCATCAGGGCCAGCGGAACCGAGCCGCTGCTGAGGCTCTACAGCGAAGCTGCCGACGACGCGGCGGTGGCGCGGAACCTCGGCGCGGCCGAAGCCCTCGTGCAGTCCGCCTGATGCCGACTAGAGGCTGAGGAAGCCCTTGGGGCTGTGCGAGAGCACCTGGTGACCGCTGTCGGTCACCAGCACCAGGTCCTCGATCCTGAGGCCGGTGAAGCCGGGGAAGTAGACGCCCGGCTCGATGGTGACGATCATGCCTGGCCGCAGTACGTCCTCGCTGGTGGTGCTCAAGCGCGGCCCCTCGTGGATGAGCAGCCCGGTGCCGTGTCCGAGTGAGTGCACGAAGCCGTCAGCGAGACCGTGCCGCTCGAGGATGCCGCGGGCGACAGCGTCGACCTCCGCGGCGCGCTTGCCCGGCGCGACCGCCGCCACCGCCGCGACCTGAGCTTCCAGCACGGCGTCGAACATGCGGCGCTCCTCGACGCCCACCTCGCCGATCGCCACCGTGCGCGTCATGTCGGCGTGGTAGCCGCGGTAGGCCGCGCCGAAGTCGAGGGTGACCAGTTCGCCCGCCGCCAACGGCTTCGCGGAGGCCACGCCGTGCGGCATCGCGCCGCGCGTGCCGCTCGCCACGATGATGTCGAAGCCCACCTCGGCGCCGTTGACGCGCATGCAGCGCTCCATGGCGAGGGCGACTTCGGTCTCGCTGACGCCGGGACGCATGACCGTCAGCGCCTCCTGGAAGGCGAGGTCGGTGATCCTCGCCGCCTCGCGCAGCAGCGCCACCTCGCCTTCGTCCTTGAGCAGGCGCAACGGCGCGATGACGTTGTCCAGAGCGACCACGCCGCCCCTGAGGTGCTTCTGCAGGTCGGCGTGGGCGGAAAGCGTGACGTGCTCGCTCTCGACGCCGATCTTGTGCTCGCCGGCCAGCTCGCCGGCCAGCGCGCGCAGCGGCTGAGAGTGAGCGGTGATCACGACCTCGAGCGTCGACTCCTCCTGCGCCTGAGCCGTGTAGCGCCCGTCGGTCAGCAGCGCGGCCCTCGCAGGCGTGATCAGGACCGCCCCGTCCTTGGGTGTGGAGAAGGCCGACAGGTAGCGCACGTTCTCGGGAGCGGTGACCAGCATCCCTGTGACGCCGAGGTTCGGCAGCAACTTCCTTACGCGTGCGATGCGTTCGTTCATGGTGAGCTCCGTATCGTCCTGGCTGGCCGTGGTCGGTTCAGCGCGCGGCGGCGGCGGCGATGGCGAGGTAGTCGTCGAGCTTGAGGCTGGCGCCGCCGATCAGGCCCCCGTCGACGTCTGGCAGAGCCAGCAGTTCGGCGGCGTTGGCAGGCTTCATGCTGCCGCCGTAGAGGACCCTGACCTCGCTGCCGAAGCCGGGGTAGCGTCCACGCAGGCTTTCCCTGATGGCGGCGGACATCGCCTGCGCGTCCTCCGGGGTGGCCACCAGGCCGGTGCCGATGGCCCACACGGGCTCGTAGGCGATCACCAGCTCGCTGGCGTCGGCGGGCTCGAGCCCGGCCAGCGCCGCCTCTAGCTGGCCGATGACGACGCTCTCGGCGTTGCCGGCTTCCCGCTGCTCGCGGCTCTCGCCGACGCACACGATCGGCACCAGGCCGGCAGCCAGCGCGGCCTGCGCCTTGGCGCCGACGAGCTCGTCGTCCTCGAAGTGGTAGGCGCGCCGTTCGGAGTGGCCGGCCAACACGAACTTGGCGCCGACGTCCTTGAGCATCGCGGCCGAGACCTCCCCGGTGTAGGCGCCCTCCGAGTGGCGGCTGACGTCCTGGCCACCGAGTGCCACCTGTTCGCCGTACGCCAGGCGCGCCATGCCGGGCAGATGGGTGAACGGAACCAGCAGGGCCAGCTCGGCATGGGCGACGCTTTCGGCGCGCAGGCGTTCGAGCAGTGACGAGAGCCAGGCGCTCGCCTCGCTCGGCAGCAGGTGCATCTTCCAGTTGCCCGCGATCAACGCTCGACGTTTCGACATGCCCGGCACGATAACGCGTCGTCAGTGCTTGTGGCCGGCATGCAGCTCGCCCTGCTTGAGCTTGAAGCGGTCGCCGCTGAACATCACCGCCGCCAGGCCGGTGGTGATCGGCACCGACAGGATCAGGCCGATCGAGCCGACCAGGGTGTGGACGACCTCGACAGCCACCAGCTCGATGTTCAGCGCCCTGGCGGCGGTGAACTCACCGAGCGACAGCACCACCAAGAGCGGCAGCGCCGCCCCGACGTACGCGAGCACCAGGGTGTTGACGAGCGACCCGATGTGATCGTGGCCCACGCGCATGCCGCTGGCGTAAAGCGACGTCCACGGCAACGTCGGGTCGACGTGGGCGAGCTCACGCACGACGCTGGCCTGCACGATGGTGGTGTCGGTGAGCGCGCCCAAGGCTCCCACCAGCAGGCCCGCCAACATCAGGCCCCTGAGGTTGACCTGGCCGGCGTTGAGCGTGATGATCATCGCCTCTTCGCTGCCCAACCCCGTGAGGTGCGCGAGCTGCATGAACAGCACGCCGAGGAGCATGGTCACGACCACGGCTGCGAAGGTGCCGACCAAGGCGGCCGAGGTCGACCAGTTGAAGCCGTGCACGAAGTAGATGGCGAGGATCAGGATGCCGCCGGCGCCGAGCAGGCTGATCAGCATCGGGTTGTAGCCCTCGAGGATGCGCGGCACGATGAAGGTCACGACGATGGCGAGGCTCGCGCCGGTGGCGATGAACGCCCGGAGGCCCTTGAAGCGCGCCACCGCCACGCTCACCAGCAAGAACAGCCCGACCAGCCACAGCAGCATCGGGCGCCTGATCCAGTCGACGACGACGATGTCGTAACCGCCGCCGGGGGCGAGCGAGTAGTAGAGCTCGACCCTGTCGCCGACCTCGAAGGGCTCGATCTCGGTGACGCCGAACGCTTCGCCGGGGGGCACCGTGGCCACCACCGTGCTGCCGTCGCTGAGACGCACCGTCGCCAAGGCGCCGGCGCTGATGTCCTGGCCGGGTGTCTGGGGGGTGAGGGCTTCGATGCGGCCCTCGAGGTAGCCGAACTCCTCGGGTCCGTAGGGTTGCGCCGCTGCGGTGCCGGCGGCCACCGCACAGACGGCCAGGGCCACCAGCACCAGCGAGCTCAGATAGCGGAGCGGGCCGCGTGTGCGCCACTGCGGCCCGCTCGGCGATCGGTAGGCTGGGATCACGCCCGAGTCGTCAGGCCCTGACGCCGGGCTCGGCCTTGCGCGCGCGCCGCGGCCGTGTCGTCTTGCCGTTGTCCGGGCTGCCCTGCTGGTTGCCGGACCCGTCCTTGCCCGTGCCGAGGGCTTCGAGGGCTGCAATGCCGCCGACCAGGGCCAGGTCCAGCACGCTGTCGAGGTCGTCGACGGGGTGCAGGTGCAGCGACTTGAGCAGGTGGGCTGGCACGTCCTTCATGTCGGCCTGGTTCTTGGCGGGGTAGATGATGTGCTTGATGCCCGCACGCTTGGCGCCGAGGACCTTCTCGCGCAGCCCGCCGATCGGCAGCACGCGGCCGCGCAGCGTGATCTCGCCGGTCATGGCGACGTCGCGACGCGCCGGCACGCCGGTCAGCGCGCTGATCAAGGAGGTGGCGAGCGCGACACCGGCGCTCGGACCCTCCTTGGGGGTGCCGCCCGACGGCACGTGCACGTGGATCTCCGACTCTTCGAACTTCGCCGTCTCGATGCCGAAGCGGCCCGAGTTGCCCTTGGCGTAGGTGAGCGCGGCGCGCGCGGACTCCTTCATGACGTCGCCGAGCTGTCCGGTGAGCACCAGGCCCGACTTGCCGGGCGTGATCGAAGTCTCGACGAACAGGATGTCGCCGCCGACCGGCGTGAAGTACATGCCGGTGGCCACGCCGATCAGGTCGTCGTCGGCTTCGGACTCCGGAGTGAAGCGCTGCGGCCCGAGGTACTGCTCGAGGCTGCGCTCGGTGAGCCGGATGCGCTTGGCGTCGCCCTCGGCGATGCGTCGGGCGGCCTTGCGCGCCAAGGTGCCGATGATGCGCTCGAGGTTCCGGACGCCCGCCTCCCGGGTATAGGAGGTGATCACGCGCGTCAAGGCACCGTCGGTGATGGCCACCTGACCGGCACTCAGGCCGTTCTCGACGAGCTGTCTCGGCAGCAGGTAGCGCTTGGCGATCTCGAGCTTCTCCGGCTCGATGTAGCTGGAGAACTCGATCGTCTCCATGCGGTCGGACAGAGCTTCCGGTATCTGCTGGGCGTAGTTGGCCGTGGCGATGAACAGGACTTCCGAGAGGTCGAACGGCACGCCCAGGTAGTGGTCGACGAAGTTCGCGTTCTGCGCGGGGTCGAGGACCTCGAGCAGAGCAGAGCTGGGGTCGCCCTGATAGGAGACGCCGAGCTTGTCGACCTCGTCGAGCAGGAACACCGGGTT
>CAYNOS010000028.1:0-30341 GCA_964398985.1 uncultured bacterium | reverse complement strand
TAACTGTACCGGAAGGTGCGGTTGGATCACCTCCTTTCTAAGGAGTACTGCTGGCGGCCTTAGGGCTGCCGGCCAGGCGAGTCTCTGCAACCGGATGTCTCAAGGCACCGAGATCGGCCGCCCTTAACGGGGCGGCCTTTCTTATTGGTCTCCGGGCGATTGTCCCTGTGCGAGCGTCGGTGACGGAGTTACGGTCGCTAGAGCGACTTGTTTCGCCGAGGAGGCCGCGATGCCAAGACGCAACCGAAGTTCCGTACTCATCACGTTCCTCACCTGCTTGCTGGCGCTCACGCTGGTGGCCAACGCCGCTGGGCAGGGCGCCGCGTCCGACCAGGAGGCGCTGCACCGCATCGCCACCGCGCTCTTCGATCAACTGCCAGAGATAGCCGAGAACCCGGACAACCCGGTGACGGCCGACAAGGTGGAGCTCGGCAAGATGCTCTACTTCGAGCCGCGCCTGTCGAAGAGCGGCTTCATCTCCTGCAATAGCTGCCACAACATCGCCACCGGCGGGGTCGACAACCTACCGACCTCACTGGGTCATCTGTGGGCGGTGGGGCCGCGGAACGCGCCGACCACGCTCAACGCCGCGGTGCACGGCTCACAGTTCTGGGACGGTCGCGCTCCCGACGTCGAGGCCCAAGCCCAGGGTCCCGTGCTGAACCCCATCGAGATGGGCGTGCCGCATGAAGGTTACGCCGTCGACCGGATAGCGTCGATCCCCGAATACGTCGAGCTCTTCGAGGCCGTCTTCGCGGGCGAGGAGCAGACGTTGACGTACGCCAACATCGCTAACGCGATCGGCGCCTACGAACGCACGCTGATCACCTCCGACCGTTTCGACGAGTACCTCGGGGGCGATTTCGACGCGCTCGACGAAAGCGAGGTCAGCGGCCTGCAGGCGTTCGTCAACCTCGGCTGCGCGGGCTGTCATTCCGGCGCGGCGCTCGGCGGCAACATGTTCGCTCGCTTCGGAATCGTCGAGTCGTACTGGGAGGCGACGCGCGAGGTCGTCGTCACCACCTCGCCGACCCAGCCGATGGACGTCGGCCTGTTCGCCGTGACCCACAACTCGGACGACCTCTACGTGTTCAAGGTGCCGTCCTTGCGCAACATCACCAGGACCTACCCCTACTTCCACGACGGCTCGGTGTGGGATCTGCGCGACGCGACTCAGATCATGGCGCGCGTGCAGCTGGGAAGGGAACTCGATGACGAGACGCTCGACGACCTGATGGCGTTCTTCGGGGCGCTTGACGGCGAGCTGCCACTCGAGGCACGCATCCTGCCGATCCTGCCGGTGTCCACCGGGACCACTCAGCCGCCAGAGTTCAGGTGATCGGTTCCAGTAGGGCTACCCGCTAACGCGCGTCGCCAGCCACGGCAGCGAGGCCCCGCAAGTGCGGGGCCTCGCTGGTAGTGATGCCAGGAAGCCGCGGTCGCTCAGGAGCCGGTTCAGCCGAATGCCATCTTCGCGAGGCGCAGCAGCCGGGGCAGCGGGAAACGCTGGAGCATCGTCGAGGAACGCGGATGCGCGGCAGCGAAGCGGCCGACGCGCTCGAACAGCTCGCTGAACAGCTCTTCCGGGAGGTTCAGTGCCGGCGTGAGCCTGACGGTGCGGTGAGCATTGGTGCTGTAGCAGGCGTGGACGCCGGCCTCTTGGAGACCGCGGAGTGCCAGGGCGGCCGCGAAGGTCTGGACGTCATCGCTGGAGACGCCTGGGACCCTGAAACCGACCACCGGCTTGAGCGAGATCGCAAACAGCATGCCGGCGCCACGTACCTCGTCGATGATGTCAGGGGCGGCACTGGCGATGCTCTGCAGGCGCTCCAGACCGAGGGCGCCGAGACGCCTGGCGCGCTCGTCGAGCCGCCCCTCGACCAGCAGCTCCAGCGACTTGAGCCCCACGGCCATCGCCAGGCTGCCGCCACCGAAGGTCGTCGAGTGCCGTTTCGAGGCGAAGCCCTTGAGCAGCGCGCGGAACAGCTTCCTGCGGGCGATCACGGCGCCCACCGGCACCAAGCCCCCGCCAAGCGGTTTGGCCAACGTCACGATGTCCGGTTCCAAACCGGCACTGGCCGACGCGAACCAGTGACCGGTGCGCCCCAGGCCAGTCTGCACCTCGTCCGCGATCACCGGCACGGCGTGCGCCCTGGCCAGCTCACCGAGCCCGGCCAGGTAGCCCGCGGGGGGCGTCAGAACGCCGCCCTCGCCTTGCACCGGCTCGACCACCACGGCCATCGCATCGTCGCCGAGCTGCTTGAGCGCGTCGGACAAGGCGTCGAGATCGCCGAAGGGCAGAGTCTTGACGTTCGGCTTGAGCGGCCGGAAAGGACCCTGGTACTCATCGTTGGGCGTCAACGCCAGCGCACCCTGCGTCTTGCCGTGATAGGCGCGCTCGAAGTTGATGATGGTGGTGGCTTTCGGACGCGCGGCGCGAGCGAACTTGATGGCGCCCTCGATCGCTTCGGCGCCGCTGTTGGCGAAGAACACCCGACTGTCGGCATGGCTGGGGAAGTCTGCCGCCAGCAAGGCGACGAGGTTGACCTCGAGAGCGGCACGCCAGGCGCTGGCTGACTGCTGCGGTAGCCCCAACTGGCGGTTCGACTCGAGGAACCGACGCACGAAGTCGACCAGTGGCGGGTACTGCTCGCCGAACGGGACGGCAGCGTAGCCGCCGGCGTGGATCAGATGCCGGCCGTGTGGGTCCTTGAGTTCCCAAGGGCTGGTGAACTCGAAGGGACCGGCGACGCCGAGCACGTCGAGGAGCTCGACCAGGTCGCCGTTGCCGTGCGCCTTCTCGATGGCCAGCGCGTCTACGGCGGCGCTGCCGGCCAGTAGGTCGGTGGTACGGACCGGCAGGGTGACGGGCTGCTCGCTGGCAGCTGCCAAGGTCATCTCAGCGACCTGGCGGTCACGTTGCCGGCACCGTCCTCGACCACGACCTGGCCGTCGGCAGCGTCATCGACCAGCACCGAGAAGGTGAACTCGTTGCCGGGCGTGAAGGCGAGCGGCACGCCGTTGATGCGGATGCTGCTGAGGCGCAGGTTGTCGCGCGCCACTCCCTCGACGCGCAGGCGGCCCGCGGCGGCAGCCTCGACGCGGGTCAGCTCGACGCTGGGGGGCGTCGCGTCGAGCGTCAACACGTAGGTCTCGCTGGTGGTGCGGCCGTTGACGTCGGTCACCTCGAGGATCAAGGTGAGCTCGCCGTCCGCCAGGTTGGGCTTGGTGAAGGCGAACTGCACGAGGCTCTTGCCAAGCTCCGAGCGGTAGAGGTCGTTGGCCAGCAGGTCCTCGCCGTCGATGCGGATGCTGGCGACGCCGGCGTCGTCCATGGCGTAGCCGCTGATCCTCAGGTTCTCGGTGTTGCGGGTGGTTCCGCTCCGCGGCTCGGTGATGGCGATCAGCGGCGCCATCGAGTCCGAGCGACCCAGGCAACTGCTCAACAAGCTCGTCACCACCAACGTCACCGCCATCAGAAGCCGCGGCCTCCGCAGCGGTGTGATGCGAGGGCACATGGCATCAATGGTACACCGGGAACCTCGGCGTTCATGGCTCCGGGACAGCCGGCTTCGGTGTTACGATGACAGTTCGTTGAAGCTAGCACGACGCATCGCGCCGCGACGCCGACGCCGGTGGCCGGCCCATCTTCCTATCGCCCTCACTCTCCTGGCGGCTAGCGTTGGAGCTCAGTCTGGGCCGGATTCCTATGTCTACCAGACCAGTGTGAGGTCGTTCACCCTGGATCCGGCGGCGGTCAACGACCCTGGCTCCCTCGGCGTCATCGAGAACGTCTACGAGACCCTCTACACCTTCGCTGGCGGCGCCGCCGACGAGTTGGTCCCGGCTCTGGCGACCGGCTACTCGGTGTCGGACGACCAGCTCGTGTGGACATTCACGCTCAGAGCGAACGTGCGGTTCCACAGCGGCAACGAGCTCGCGTGCCGGGACGTCGCCTACTCCTTCAAGTACGGAGCGCTCGTCGCCCGTCCGGAGGGAGCCGCGGCCGCTCTGATGGGTCGGCGCTGGCTGGGCACCGAGATCGACGCCGCGGAGCCCGCGGCGTTCCTCGAGAAGGTCGACTGGCGGGCCATCGACTCCATCGTCTCCTGCCCGGCCGGGGCGGACGGGTTGATCGTGGAAGTCAGGCTGCTGGAGCCGACCGGGGCGCTGTTAGCCATCCTCGCCAACCCGGGATTCAGCGTCCTTGACAGCCGCTTCGCCGTCGCGGGCGGCGCCTGGGACGGCACCGCAGCGAGTTGGCGGGAGTGGGTTGGGCGCGACCTTGGCTCCGAGTTCCTCGGCTCCAACGCCAGCGGTACCGGCGCCTACCGACTCGACGAGTGGTCTCCCCAGGGCATCAGGGCGTCCGCCTTCAGCGGCTACTGGGGCGAGCGTCCGGCCCTCTCGCAGGTCGTGGTCGAGTACGTCGACGATCAGGCCAGCCGCGAACAGGCGCTGCTGGCGGGACACGCCGACCGCATCGAGGTGACCGAGCGCGCTGCCGCTGCCGCGCTGGCGGGCTCGGACGACGTCACCGTTCACGAAGGGCCAGACTGGTCGTTCGCGACCGTGACCGCGCTGTTCTTCAACTTCGACGCCAGCGCCGGCGACGAGGAGGCGATCGGGTCGGGTCAACTAGACGGCTCGGGCATTCCCGGCGACTTCTTCGCCGATGCCGACGTTCGCAGGGCGTTCGCCCACCTGTTCGACCAGCTCGAGTTCGTCGAGGCCGCCTACGGAGGTCACGGCCTCGCGCTGACGGCTACCTTGCCTCCGGCGTTCCCGGGCTACGACGCCACCGCACCAGACCGCCACTTCGATCTCGAGGCGGCTGCCGAGCACTTCAAGCTCGCTCATGGCGGCCGGCTGTGGGATACCGGCTTCCGCTTCACGGCCTACTACAACCTAGTCAACACGATCCGTCGCGACGCTTTGGAGATGCTCAAGTCGAACCTCGAGCTCGTCAACCCGAGCTTCAAGATGGAGGTCAAAGGACTGCCGTGGGGGGACTTCCTGACCAGGCTGGCAGACGGCCGGGCGCCGCTGTTCGCGCTCACTTGGGGTGGGGACTTCGCCGACCCGAGCGCTTTCGTGACGGCCTTCTTCGACAGCGACGGCAGCTTCTCGGGGCGCACCAACGTCGACCTGCCCGAGTACCAGCAGTTGATCGACAGCGCCGAGGCGATCTACGAACCGCATCAGCGCGCCAAGCACTTCGAGAGGCTCGCTGCCCTCCAGTACGAACTCGCGCCGGTGGTGCTGGTGCCGCAGCCGACCTGGTTCATCGTGGCCCGCAGCGAGCTCGATGGGGTCTACTTCAATCCGATGCGCTCGGGGCAGTTCCTGTGGCGCGACGTCCGCAAGTGAGGACCGCGCTCAGCTGCTGAGTTCGTCCTCGTCAGCCTCGCCGGCAGCTGCGGTCGCCTCGTCCGTTCCAGCGTCTGCGTCGACGTCGACATCGACATCCGCGGCAGCCTCGGTGACGTCAGCCGGGTCCGCTGCGACGTCGACGGGGGCTGCAGACGGTACGGCATCCGCGGACGGCGCCGGCTCCGGAGTGGGTTCCGCTACTGGATGCGAGGCGTCAACGGCCGCCGGCATGGCCGTGGCGGCGGTACCCGCGCCCTGAGGCGCCCCTCCGTCGGAGCCGGCAGCCGCCGAGGCCGGCTTCGCTTGCCGGTCCTGTGCCGCCTTGACCAGGAAGTACACCAACCCCGCGACGATGGCTATGGGCACGATGTAGCGCAGCAGCAACCACAGCAATCCGGCCAAGGACTTCAGCAGCAGCCCGCCGAGGGACAAGATCCACCCGACCAACCACAGCAGCCCGGTGCCGACGAGCAGCGCGATCAGCCCGAACACTACGAGCTCTGCCACCTCTTGCAGCGAGCGCTTCATGCGGCCAGTATAGGTCACTGGCGGCGGCGCCTCTAGCTGTGGGTAGACTCGCCCCGTGACCCGCGGCCCGGCAGCTCACAGACTGCGACTCGAGCGCGCCGTTCACGGCGGCCTCTGCCTGGCGCGTGTGGCCGGCGGCCGCATCGCCCTGGTCGCCGGTGGGATCCCCGGCGAAGAGGTGCTGGCCGAACTCAGCGACAGCAAGGGCGTCTTGCTCGGCGCGGTGACGGAAGTGATCGAGCCTGCGGCTGAGCGCGTGGCAGCGCCGCAGCATCCCGGCCTCGACTTAGGCCATGTCTCGTACCCCGGTCAACTGGCGATCAAGCGCGAGGTCGTCGCTGACGCGCTGGGGCGTGCCCTGCACCGCGAGATCGCCGTGCCGACGCCGGTCGCGTCCCCCGCCCAGTGGAACTACCGCAGCGTCGTGCAGCCGGCGTTGACCGCGCGCGGGCTCGGCTATCGGCGGCCGCGCTCGCACGAAGTCGAGACGCTGGCGAGCGACCCGGTCGCCACCACTTCGGTGCAGGCGGCCTGGGACGTGCTCGCTCGCCACCTGAGCACGCTCGCGAGCGGCGTGCGCGAGGCGGTGATCCGTGCGAACGACGCGGGCGACTCGTTGGTGACGCTGGTGGCGACGTTCCCGGCCAAGCGCTTGCTCGCCAACGCCCACGCACTGGTGGCCGCCGGGATCACCGGCGTCTCACACGCCGCCTTCGACCCGCGAGGCCGCTTCCGCAGCGGCTTCGAGCGTCTCGCCGGAGCACGCAGCATCCGCCAGCGCTATGGGTCTCTCGAACTGACCGTGGGACATGGATCGTTCGCCCAGCCGAACGTCGCGGCGGCGACTCGGCTCTTCGGTGACCTGGCGTTGCTCGCGGGTGACGGCGTCCACGCCGTCGACCTGTACGCCGGCGGCGGACCGATAGCCATGCAGCTAGCGCGCAGCTACCGGCGCGTGACCGCGCTGGAGCTCGACCGCTCGGCGATCGCGCACGCCGCGGCCGACGCCCAGAGACACGGGATCGACAACGTCGAGTTCGTGCGCGGCGACGCCAAGCGCCACCTCCTTCCCGCCGACGCCGACCTCTTGGTCGTCGATCCTCCCCGCAGCGGCCTCGCCCAGGAGGTGAGGGAGGCCATCGCTGCTGCCGGCGCCGAGAGGCTCGTATACGTCTCCTGCGAGGTCTCGACGTTCGCCCGTGACGTGGCCGACCTGGAGGCCCGAGGCTTCACCCTCGTCACCTGCCAGCCATACGACTTCTATCCGCACACCCATCACGTCGAGTTGCTGGCGCTGCTCAAGCGGTGAGCGACGGTATCCTGTCAGTCGTGTTGGCCAAACGCATCATCCCTTGCCTCGACGTGCACGACGGACGCGTGACGCGCGGTCAGCAGTTCGGCCGCGCCGAGCACGGCGAGCTGGCCGACGTCGGCGACCCGGTGGAACTCGCTAAGCGCTACGACGCCCAGGGCGCCGATGAGTTGGTGCTCTACGACATCACCGCTACCTCCGAGGGGCGCTCGGCGATCCTCGAGGTGGCTGCGCGTGTGGCCGAGCGCTGCTTCATGCCGTTGACGATCGGCGGCGGGGTGCGGTCCATCGAAGACGTCAGAGCGCTCACCCTGGCCGGCGCTGACAAGGTCTCCATCAACTCGGCCGCGGTCGCCAACCCCGCCTTGCTGACGGAAGCGGCGGAGAGGTTCGGCTCGCAGGCCGTGGTGTTGTCCATCGATGTCAAGAGGCGCCCCGAAGGCAACGGCTGGGAGGTGTTCGTGGCCGGCGGACGGCGCGCGACGGGACTCGACCTCGTCGCGTGGGCGGTCACCGGCCAGCGCCTGGGGGCCGGCGAGATAGTGCTCAACAGCATCGATGCCGACGGCATGAAGACGGGCTACGACATCGCCGCGACGCGCGCAGTGGTGCGCGCGGTCGACGTTCCGGTGGTGGCCTCGGGCGGCGCCGGCAACGCCGAGCACATGCGCGACGTGCTCCTGCACGCCGGGGCGGACGCCGCGCTGGCGGCCGGCATCTTCCACCGCGGCGAGCTGAGCGTGGCGGACGTCAAGCGGGTGTGCGCCGCGGCCGGTCTGCCGATCAGGCCGTTGGCGTTGGAGGTGAGAACATGACCAGCGGCGAGCTTGCGCAGGGGAACATCGGCGACGTGAGGTTCGACGCTACGGGGCTGGTGCCGGTGGTCGCCCAGGACGCGCTCAGTGGCGCCGTGCTGATGCTCGCCTACGCGGATGCGAGCGCGCTCGAGCGGACGCTGGCGACCGGGGAAGGGCACTACTACAGCCGTTCACGCATGGGTCCGTGGCGCAAAGGGGAGACCAGCGGCAACGTGCAGCGCGTCATCGAGGTGCGCTACGACTGCGACGGCGACGCGCTGCTCTACCGCGTCCTGCAGACGGGCCCGGCGTGCCACACCGGCGCCGCCAGCTGCTTCTACCGCACCTTGAGTTCCGCGGAAGCTCCCGTGGACGCGGGTCCGGACATCGGAGCCGCTCTCGACGTGCTCGAACGCGTGATCGCCGACCGCCTGGCACGGCTGCCGGAAGGCTCCTACGTCAGGCGCCTGCACGAGCGCGGTGTCGGTTACGTCGCGCAGAAGGTCGTCGAGGAGGCCGGCGAGACCATCGTCGCCGCACTCGAGCAGCGCGATGACGAGCTCACCGGCGAGGCCGCCGACCTGCTGTTCCACCTGACCGTGCTGCTGGCCGAACGCGGCGTCGCTCTCTCGCAGATCGCCGCGACACTGCTCGAGCGTCACCGTGACTCACGATCGCCACGGGCCTGACGGCTAAGCTGCAGGTTCGTGAAGGCGCTTCTCGCAGCGGGTCTGGCACTCGCATTCGCCTGCCTACTTGCCGCCTGCGCCCCGCGGGCGGCCTCGCCGACGGAGTTGTCTCAGGCCGCGTCGACCCGCAGCAGCCTCAACCCCGGCGTGGGCGATTTCCAAGGATTCGTGCCGACCACCGAGGGCCCCGGCGGGACCACCCAGCGTGCGCCTGGCACGCCCGACCTCGTGATCATCGCGTTCTCCGGACATTGCGGGATCGTCTGCCACACCCGCAACACCTGGTCCTATCTCGATTCGGCGAGCGAGGCGACGGGCGGCGTTGCCGTCTTGGACGCCATCGCAGACGCCTACCGCGGACTCGGCTTGGAGGTGGAGGTTTTCAGCGCCTCTTCGTTCGTGACGGCGCACTACAGCGCGATCAGCGAGGAGGTGGAACCCGGCTACCTGCAGGCTCAGGCCTACCTCGACGAGGTCAAGCGCGAGCTCATCACCGGCGCCGTCGACCCCGCCAGGGTCGTGTTGGTCGGGCATTCGCACGGGACCGTGTGGGCCTCGTTGCTGGCGATGAACAACCTCGACGTCACCTTCGACGCCTTCATCTCGCTCGACGCGATCTGCTGGCAATGGTGGGCACGTCACAAGGGCTTCGTGGCGCAAGCGTTCGTCGGTGGGCCGTGGCCGCTCCCGTACCCGCTCGAGAACGGGGACCCATGCAACAGCCTGAGGGTGCCGGGCTTCGACACGACGTTCGACATCAACGACGTGTTCAGCGCCAACGTGATCTTCGGCATCGAGGTGAGGACCCAGCTGCGCCTGCTCTCTCTCGACCCCAACGTCCTCGCCGACGATGACCCCAACGTCAGGATCAACGGCACGACGATGAACATCTGGGGCATCGAAGCCACCGAAGCTCACTCCGACCTGGGGCGCTACTACAACCAGTCGATCGCCTGGGTGTCCTCCATGATCGGCGCCTTGGGCGCACCCGACCACGGGGAGTACCCGATGTACACGTTCGTGCTGCCGCCGGCTCCGGCCGAGTTCGGGTACCAGAGCGGGTTGGCCCCCACCGGGGATCCGTAGTGTCCCGCCTAGGGCAAGTCGCACCGCAGCGAACCGCAGCGTCGTGGATGATGGACGCATGCCGACAAGCGAACGCAGCAACTCGAAGGACGTCAAGCGCGGCGGACGTCGCGCCGCCGGCGCAGGCCGCGCCGGGACCGGTTCCGCCGGCAAGGCCAACTTGCACATGGAGCGGGCGTTGGTCCTCGACAGCGTCAGGGTCACCGAGCAAGCGGCCATCGCCGCCAGCCGCGTGGCGGGCAAGGGAGAGTCCGACCTCGTCGACCAGGCGGGAACCGACGCGATGAGGAGGGTGCTCAACGAACTCGAGATCGCCGGCGAGATCGTCATCGGCGAGGGCGAGCGCGACGAGGCTCCGATGCTCTACATCGGCGAGCAGGTCGGCCTTAGGGGGGACGACGCATGGGACGTCGACATCGCCGTCGACCCGGTGGAGGGCACGAGCATCGCCGCACGCATGATCAACAACGCCGTGGCGGTCATCGCGATGTCCGAGCGCGGCGGGCTGTTCCAGGCGCCGGACACCTACATGGAGAAGCTGATCGTCGGCCCACCCGCCAAGGGCAAGGTCGACCTGACCTGGCCGGTGGCGGCCAACCTGCGCGGGGTGGCGCTGTCGCTCGACCGCGACGTCGATGACCTGACGGTGGTGATCCTGGATCGCGAGCGCCATGCGCAGCTCATCCGCGAGGTCAGGGACGCCGGCGCGAGGGTCAAGCTGATCGGCGACGGCGACGTGATCGCCGCGCTCTCGGCGGCGGTGCGCGGCACCAACGTGCACGCCGTGATGGGCACCGGCGGGGCGCCCGAAGGGGTGCTGGCCGCGGCCGCCCTCAAGTGCCTGGGAGGCGAGATCAACGGCCGCTTCAAGCCGCGCAACGAAGAGGAGCGCCGGCGCCTCGAGGAGATGGGCGCGTCGGTCGACAGGGTCTACCGCACCGAGGACCTGGCGCCCGGCAAGAACATCGTGTTCAGCGCCACCGGCATCACCGACGGCGACCTGCTGAGGGGCGTCAAGTTCTTCAAGAACGGCGCGCGCACGCACAGCATCACGATGGGCTACCAGTCGCGCGACATCCGCTTCACCGACTCCGTCCACCTGCTCGGCGACGGCGCCAGGGTGACCATCCAGGTCTGAGGCTAAGGCTACTCGGCAGGCTGACGGGGTTCGAGCGTCTGCATCGTGCGCTTGCCTGCCGGGGTCAGAGCCCACTGGAGGAACGCCTCGAGGGCGCGTCCGCGGTGGCTCACGCGGCGCTTCTCCTTGATCCCCGCTTCCGCGAACGTCTTGCCGAGCTCGGCGCTCAAGAACACGGGATCGTAGCCGAAGCCGCCTTCGCCGCGCGGTCCGCCCGTGATCTCGCCGCGGCACTCGCCCTTGAACGTCACCATCTCGCCGCCAGGGGTTGCCAGCACCACGTTCGCGACGAACGAGGCCCCACGCGCTGCCCGCGGCACGCCGCTCATCAGGTCGAGCAGGTAGGCGATGCGCTCGCCGTCGCTGAGCCCGGCGCCGCCGAAGCGGGCGCTGTAGATGCCCGGCTGGCCACCGAGGGCGTCGACCTCCAACCCCGAGTCGTCGGCCAGCGCCGGCAGCCCTGCGCGGAGGCTGACGTAGCCTGCTTTGAGCAGCGCGTTCTCCTCGTAGCTGCCCCCGGTCTCGTCGGGGAAGCTCGCGACCCCCGCCTCGGCGGCGGTCAGCAGTTCCAAATCGAGGCGCGCCAGAGCGTCGCGGAACTCGTCGACCTTGCCGGCGTTCCCGGAGGCGATGACGAGCTTCAAGCGCCTGCCGACCATCAGTTCCCGCCCTTGGCGAGTTGCGGTCGGATCATCGCGAGCACGCGCTTGACGCCTTCGATCCCGGTGGCTACCAGCTCGATGTACTGCTCTGCTGCCAGCGGGGCACCCTCGCCGGCGCCCTGTACCTCGACGACGTGGCCCTCCGCGGTAGCGACGACGTTGAGATCGGCCTCGGCGCGCGAGTCTTCGTTGAAGTCGAGATCCACGTGGGTGCTGCCGCCAAGCATGCCGACGCTGACCGCGCCGACCTCATGGCGCAAGGGCCACTCGGCGAGCTGACCGCGGTAGACGAGCCGCTCGGCGAGCTGGTGAAGCGCGGCGTAACCCGCCACGATCCCGGCGCAGCGGGTGCCGCCGTCGGCGAGGATCACGTCGACGTCGACGGTGAGCGTCTTGCCCTTGAACTGCTCGAGATCGACGGTCGTGCGCAGCGCGCGCCCGATCAGCCGCTGAATCTCCTGGGTGCGGCCGCTCGCGTAGAGACGCTCGCGCGGCGTGCGCTCGGCCGTGCTCCGCGGCAGCAGCGCGTACTCGGCAGTGAGCCAGCCGGTCTTGCCGCCGGCGCCTCTGAGATGCAGGGGGAGCTTCGGTTCGAGCGTGACGACCGCCAGCACGACCGTCCCGCCCCACTCGAGGAGCGCTGAGCCGTCGGCGTGCGGAACGTAGCCCTGGGTGAGCCTGAGCGGTCGCAGTTCGTTTGAGGCGCGTCCCCCGGGTCTCGTCCCCGCAGTCAAGCCGCTCACGCCGGCCTGCCGAGGCCGGGCAGCGCGTTGGCCAGCTCGATCGGCGGCGCCTCGCCATGGTTGGCCAGGTCCACGTGCGCAGCCGGACCCTCCAGCCAGCCGAGCCGGCTGCCGGTGTGTGCGAAGGCCGCGACGTCGCCGGTGACCAGATAGCCGACGCGACCGGCGGCAGCGGCCCGCGGCGCCGCGGCCGAGTGCGACCCGTCCGTCCCGGAGGCGCACGTCTCGGGCCTCTGCGGGGGGCGCGTCAGACCGATGGCGGCGAGGTCCCTGGCGACGCGCTCCGCCACCGCTTGGGAGGAGTCGATGAGCCTGACCGCGTCGCCGAGCAACTCGCCGAGCACGGGCTTGAGCAGCGGGTAATGGGTGCAAGCGAGGATCACCGCGTCGAGTCGCGGCCGCCTCGCAAGGTAGTGGCCGGCGACCAGGCGGGCGATCTCGGAGTCGGAGATCCCCTCCTCGACGATCGGCACGAACAGCGGACAGGCTTGCGCCCACACCTGCCGGTCGGCCGCTTCCAGGCGGTCCTGGTAGACGCGCGCCGAAACGGTGGCGGCGGTGCCGAGCACCGCCACCCGCTCACCTGACTCGGTGGCGCGCAGGGCCGCTTCGACGCCGGGTTCGACGACCCCCCAGACAGGCACGTCGAGGTCCGCAGCCAGTTGCGGGAGCGCCGCGGCCGAGGCGGTGTTGCACGCGACCACCACGGCCTTCGCGGGCAACGCGACCAGCGCCTGGGAGATCTCGTAGGCGAAGTCGCGAACCATGCTCAAGGGCTTGGAGCCGTAAGGCACCCTGGCGGTGTCACCGAGGTAGACGAAGCGCTCGTCAGGCAGCGCAGACAGCAGGGCGTTCAGCACCGTCAGGCCTCCGACGCCCGAGTCGAAGACCGCGATCGGTTGCTCGACGTTGGGGATCTCGGGCCCGCGCGCGTGAGGCACGTTGGGAGCTTACCATCGGCCGGCTGCGTTCCAGAATGAGGTGTCCGACTCGCGACCCCGCCTCTGGTGCACTGGCGCTACGCTCTCTGGCAGGAGATGGAAGGAGCCGATCTGTGGCGCTCTTGGACGAAACCGTACGTGAGCAGGTGACGAAGCTGCTGTCCGACCTGGAGTTCGACGTCGAACTGGTCGTCTACACCGGCAGCCAACTCGAGGTTCCCGGCCGCGATGTGGCAGGCGAGCAGCGCGCGACTCTCGAGCTGCTCCGCGAGGTTGCAGCCACCTCGAGCAGAATCGAGGTCGTCGAGAAGAACCTGATACTCGATCAGGAAGCCAGGCAGCTCGGCATCACGCTGGCTCCGACGACGCTGTTCCGGCGCAAGGGGGAGGAGCGCACCAACATCCGTTTCGTCGGGCTTCCCGGCGGCTACGAGTTCAGCACCGTGCTGGAGACGATCCGCATGATCGGCGGCCGCGAGCCCGAGCGCACCGCACAACTCGCGGCCGTCGAGGCCATCGACACGCCCGCGAGGCTGCGGGCTTTCGTGACGCCGACCTGCCCCTACTGCCCGACGGCGGTGGTGACGGCCTTCCGATTCGCGTACGTCAATCCCAAGCTGGTCGCCGAAGGCATCGAGGCCAACGAGTTCCCCACGCTTTCGGCAGGCTATCGGATCTCCGGCGTGCCCGACACGATCATCGAGGTCGTCGGGAACGGGAATCCGAGGTCGTCGCGAGTGCTCGGCGCGCAGCCCGAGCAGGCGTTCCTGGACGCGCTCACGACGGTGACGAACGCGCCCGCCGGCGCGTGAAGCGCGGGCGGGCGGACGTGGCGGCTGGCGGAGAGGGCGGGATTCGAACCCGCGGTACAGGTTGCCCCATACACATGCTTTCCAGGCATGCTCCTTAAACCACTCGGACACCTCTCCTTGGGTGGTGGCGCGGTCCCGGCGGACCGGCGCGCTGCGAGCCGATAGAGTCTAGCACAGGGTCGAGTCCGTTCCTGGTGGACCACACCGGCACGGCCAGGCTCGGTAGACTCGCTGCAACGACCGGATACGAAGGAGATTCACAGAAGATGCTCAAAGACCGCGTAGTACTGCTCTCCACGACCGAGGCCGTCACCGAGTTCCTCGAACGCTTTCCGAACAGCGTGGTGTTCAAGGCAGGCACCTGCCACAAGACGATGCAGGGCTTCGGTCACGTGCAGGAGCAACTGGGGCCGCGCGAGGACCTGATGTGCGGGGTCATCCGCGTGGTCGAGGCGCGTCCGGCCAGCAACCTCGTCGCCGAACTGACCGGCATCCAGCACGAGTCACCGCAGGTGATCCTGTTCAAGGATGGCCAGGCTGTCTTCGACCTCGACAACTGGGAAATCACGCCGGAAGCGCTGTCGACAGGCTTCGACAAGCTGCCGGTGGGCCCTGACGTGGTACCGGCAAGCGGCTCCTCGCGCTCCGATCTGACCCCGTATCTGGACGTGCTCGAGCAGTTCCTGTCCGGCGAGATCGACGAGCACCAGTTCGAGTACACATACACCCACATGTTCCGCGGCGACGCCAGCCTGCGCGCCAACGACGAGGTGGAGGTGCTCAACTCGATCTTCGGCGACATCGACCAGCACATGAACATGCACCTGATGATGGCCGGCAAGTCCGACACCAGCCAGCTGCGTGCCCGCGCCGAGAGCGCCTACACGAGGCTCAAGAGCCTGGCCTGAGCGGGCGGCCGGGGTGCGGTGGACGTTCAGGTAGTGACAGCGGAAGGCACCGAGACCGCGGCGGACGAGACCCTCAGAAGCCGCGGTCCTTCTTGTCCACCTCGAGGAAGCGATCGAACGCGTCATCGAGCTTGCGCTGCTTGACCGTGACCTTGGCTCCCCTGACGTCGTCGTTGGTGACCGCGGGCACCGCACGCGGGCGGCCGGCGTCCGCGACCTGCGCAGGCTGCGGCGGCTCGGGGGGCAGGCCCACGCGCAGCGGAACGCTCTCGACGGCGCCCTCGCGGCGGCCCCGGTCACGCCCGCCCGGCTCACGTCCCCGTGACCTGGCCTCGGTGCCGGCGCGCTCGTCGGCGCGCCACAGCGGCCGCTCGCCCAAGCGCTGCGACGCTCCGCTCTCGCGCCTCGGTGCGGTTGGCTCGCTCACGCTGCCGCGCCCATCGCGCACCGTCAACGCTGCCCACAGGGTCAGGCACAACGCGATCAGGAAGAGGTACGCGAAGATCGTCAGGCCGACCAGTGGCGTCACGCGTTCAGGATAGACGGCCGGGCCGCAACCGGCAACGTCAGGCGGCCAACAGCGCCCGCAGCCGCGCGCTGTCGACGTTGCCTCCGGAAACGAACACGACGGTGGGCCCGGACGCCAGTCGCAACCCGTCGATGGCTCCCTCGTCGACTAATCGCCTGAAGGCAGCGAACGACAGGGCGCCGGTGGGCTCGACGACCAGGTGAGCCTCTTCGACGTACCAGCGGGTGGCGGCAGCTATGTCGGCCTCGCTGACCGTCACCACGCCCTTCAGGTGACTGCTCAGTAGCGCCAGGTTCAGCTTGCCGATGGCCTGCGTGCGGACCCCGTCAGCCATGGTGCTGGTGGTGCTGGAGGCCGGCCAGGCACGGACCTCCCCGGCCGCCAGCGAGTCGCGGGCGTCGGCGGCCACCTCGGGCTCGACCCCGAACACGCGCGCTCCCGGGGCTGCCGTCGACAGAGCCAGCGCCACGCCGGAGGCGAGTCCTCCACCGCCAATCGGGACGATCACGTTGGCCACGTCGGGCAGGTCCTCGGCGATCTCGAGGCCGGCCGTGCCCTGGCCGGCGACGATGCGCGGGTCGTCGTAGGGGTGCACCAGGGTGGCGCCGGTGGCGGCCGCGGCCTTCGCGGCCTCGCCCTCGCGCGCCTCCTGGTTGTCTTCGCAGCGGATGACCTCGGCGCCCAGCGCCAGGGTGCGACGCACCTTGAGCTCCGAGGCGCCGACCGGGATCACGATCGTCGCCTTGACCCCGAAGTGCTTGGCGGCCGCGGCGACGCCTTGAGCGTGGTTGCCGCTCGAGTGCGCGACCACGCCGCGCGAGCGCTGCTCGGGAGTCAGGCTCGCGAGCTTGTTGAGCGCGCCGCGGATCTTGAACGAGCCGGTGCGCTGCAGGTTTTCGGGCTTCGCGTAGAGGGCGTGCGAGCCGGGCAGCTCGAACGGCAGACGGATCAGCGGTGTGCGCACGGCGGTGCCGAGGATCACTCGGGCGGCCGCCTCGACGTCGGCGAAGGTCGGGAGTTCGAAGCTGTTCACGCCTGGGTGTACCACGCGCCAGACCGGTGCCGAGCGTCCCTGAGCGGGCTAGACGCCGTTCGGGTGCTGGCTCAAGAACTCCTCGAGCTCGCCACGAGGCGGCATCGCGGGCACCCCTCCGCGCCTGGTGGTCGTGAGGGCCGCGAACGCGTTGGCGCGTTTGACGGCGGCGAGCAGCCGCTGACGCCCCGACGGCGAGGTGTCGGTAAGCAGCCTGTCGTCCGTCAGGCAGGAGTGGATCAAGGCTGCCATGAAGGCGTCGCCGGCGCCGGTGGTGTCGACGGTCGCGACGCGGTAGGAGGTGACGTCGGCTTCGAAGTTCCCGTGCTCGCCGCGCGCCCACAGGTGGGCTCCGGCGGCGCCGTCGGTGATGGCTAGCAACCGGGTGCCGGGACCAGCGAGGGCGGCTGGACCGGAAGCGCCCATCAGCCACTCGAGCTCGGCGCGGCTGAGCTTGATCAGGTGTGCTCGCCTCGCCGCTGTGAGGATGACCTCGCGGGCTCGGCTCTGCGCAGGCCACAGCGAGAGCCGCAGGTTCGGGTCGCAGGTGATCGTCATGCCGCGCGCCTCCGCCATGTCGATGGCCTTGAGAGTGGCGGACCGGGAGGGCTCGCGTGCCAACGAGAGCGAGCCGAAATGCAGGACGCCGGCGCCCTCCAGGTCGTGATGGCTGACGTCGTCGGGCGAGTGGGCCCAGTGCGCCGCCGGCTCGCCGTAGAACTCGAAGGTCTGCTGCGAAAGCGGGTCGAGCGAGACCAGGGCCAGAGCGGTCTGGGCCGCAGGGTCACGCCTCAATGACCCCGTGTCGACACCTGAGGCCGCGAGCTCCGCCAGCACGAAGCTCCCGAGCGAGTCGCTGCCGACCCTGCCGAGCAGCTTCGCCCTGCCTCCGAGACGGACGACGCCGGCCGCCACGTTGGCGGGTGCGCCGCCGGCCACCTTGGCGAAGGTGGCGGCCGCTTGGATCGACGCTCCCGGCTGCAGCGGCACCAGGTCGACGAGGGCCTCGCCGACGGCCACCAGTCCGGGGAGGTCAACGCGCGTCTCGCTGCCGGGCTCGTTCATCCAGGCCAGGGTGTCACATCCGGGCGGGGGGCGTCCAAGGTGCCGATCCCGCGGTGCGTCGATGGTCAGAAGCACACCAGAAATGCCGCTGAGAGCGTGATACAACTGGCATGCGATGGCGGCCGTTCACATCACCAGCGGACAACTCGATGAGACCGACGAGAGTGGTGGCGCCTTCAACAGCGCGAGCCTCGAGTACGTCGAAGAGCTCTACCTGCGCTACCTGCGCGACCCGGCGTCGGTCGACGACGACTGGCGCGCGTACTTCGCGGAGCGCGCCGCGCCCCCGCCGGCTGGCGTTGCGGCCAGCGGACCGTCGTTCACGCCGCGCAGCCTGTTCGCTGCCGCCGCCGTCTCCGACACTCAACTCGACGAGGCTGGGCTGGCGGGAGCGATCCTCCAGCAGAAACTCGATCGCCTGGTGCGCAACTACCGGGTTCGCGGCCACCGGCTGGCCGAACTCAGCCCGTTGGGCCGCGACCCGTTCGAGGGGCCGGAGCTGGAGCCCGAGTACTACGGTCTCAGTGACGCCGACATGGCGCGTCCGGTCCTCGGCAGCTTCATGCCGGGTGCCGAGACCGTCGGCGAGTTGATCGAAGGCCTCAAGGAGACGTACACCCGCAGCATCGGCGTGCAGTTCATGCACATCGACTCCCTGGAGGTCAGGGTGTGGCTGCAGCGCCGCATGGAAGCGTCTCGCAATCACCTCGAGCTGAGCCGCGAACGTCAGCTGAGGATCCTGACGAAGCTGACCGACGCCACGATCTTCGAGGAGTTCATCCAGAAGAAGTACGTCGGAGCCAAGAGCTTCTCGCTCGAAGGCGGCGAGACGCTGATCCCGCTGCTCGACCTGGCGATCGAGAAGGCCGCCAGTCAAGGGGTCGAGGAGATCGTGCTCGGGATGGCGCACCGCGGACGGCTCAACGTCCTCGCCAACATCATGGGCAAGAGCCCGAGCCAGATCTTCCGGGAGTTCGACGACAAGGACCCCGAGAAGTACGTCGGCAAGGGAGACGTCAAGTACCACCTCGGCTACTCGAGCGATTGGCTGTCGTCCGAGGGCAAGCGGCTCCACCTGTCGCTGGCCTTCAACCCGTCGCATCTCGAGTACGTCAACCCGGTCGTGCTGGGCCGCACCAGGGCCAAGCAGGACCGCCTCGGCGACAAGCGCCGCGACCGGGTCCTGTCCATCCAGATCCATGGCGACGCCGCCTTCATCGGCGAGGGCGTCATCCAGGAGACGCTCAACCTCAGCGCGTTGGCCGGCTACCGCGTCGGCGGCTCGCTGCACGTGATCGTCAACAACCAGGTCGGCTTCACGACCGGACCACGGCAGGGGCGCAGCACCACCTACTCCTCCGACGTGGCCAAGATGCTGCAGTGCCCGATCTTCCACGTCAACGGCGAGGACCCGGAGGCCGTGGCGCAGGTGATCGAGCTCGCCATGGACTTCCGCAGGGAGTTCCGCCGCGACGTCGTCGTCGACATGTACTGCTACCGCAAGCACGGGCACAACGAGTCCGACGAGCCGGCCTTCACGCAACCGGTGATGTACGGCAAGATCCGCCGGCGCCCGGGAGTGCGCGAGTCCTACCGCGACTTCCTGCTGCAGCTCGGCGGGGTCAGCCTCGAGGAGGCCGAGGAGATCGCCGAGCAGCGCAAGCTGGCGCTCGAAGAGGAGCTGTCGGCGGCGCGCTCCGACGAGTTCAAGCTCAGCTACTCGACGCTCCAAGGCGTCTGGCAGCGTTACGTCGGTGGCGCCGATAGGGACACGCCGGACGTCGACACGAGCGTGCCCGGCACCGACCTCCGGCGCTGGCTCGAGCAGCTCACTCACGTCCCTGACGACTTCAACTTGAACCCGAAGATCCGCCGCTCGTTCCAGAGCCGCCTGCAGATGGCGGCCGGCGAGGCGCCGCTGGATTGGGCGGCCGCCGAGGCGTTGGCGTTCGCCAGCCTGGTGGCCTCCGGCGTGAAGATCAGGATCACCGGCCAGGACGCCGAGCGCGGCACTTTCAGCCACCGCCATGCGGTGTTCCACGACGCCGAGGACGGTCACGAGCACATCCCGCTGCAGGACATCGCCAGCGAGCCCAAGCTGTTCGAGGTCCACAACAGCCCGTTGTCAGAGGCCGGGGTGCTGGGCTTCGAGTACGGTTACAGCCTCGACACGCCAGATGGGCTGGTGATCTGGGAGGCGCAGTACGGCGACTTCGTCAACGCGGCGCAGGTGATCATCGATCAGTTCATCGTCAGCGCCGAGGAGAAGTGGGATCGCCTCTCCGGCCTCGTGATGCTTCTGCCGCACGGCTTCGAAGGCGGTGGCCCTGAGCACTCGAGCGCGCGCTTGGAGCGCTTCTTGCACCTGTGCGCCGAGGACAACATCCAGGTCGTGTACCCGACGACTCCGGCGCAGCACTTCCACCTGCTGAGACGACAGGTTCTACGTCCCCTGCGCAAGCCGTTGATCGTGATGTCGCCGAAGAGCCTGCTGCGCTTGCCGAAGGCCGTGAGCACTTTGTCCGAACTGGAGCAGGGGGCGTTCCAGCGCCTCATCAGCGATCCCGTCGAGGATCCTGGCAAGGTCACCAGAGTCTTGTTGACGTCTGGCAAGGTCTACTACGAGCTTGCCGCCGAGCGCGAACGGCGCGAGGCGAGCGAGGTGGCGATCGTTCGTCTCGAGCAGCTCTACCCGCTGAGACCCGACGAGATCGACGCGGCGCTGGCGCGTTACGAGAACGCCGGGAAGGTCTTGTGGGTGCAAGAGGAACCCGAGAACATGGGCGCTGCCAGGTTCCTGCGCGCCCATCTAGGCAGGCACCTGCCTCACCGGGCGTTCCAGGTCGTGTCCAGGCCGGAGTCGGCCAGTCCAGCCACAGGGTCTGGCGCCGCACATCGCCTCGAGCAAGCGGAGTTGCTCCGCCAAGCGTTCGAGGCCTGAGGGGATCGTCGATGAGCACTGAAGTGAAGGTTCCGGCGGCCGGCGAGTCGATCACCGAAGTCGTGATCGGCGCCTGGCTGAAACGAGTCGGCGACACGGTCAAGGTCGACGAGCCGCTGGTCGAGATCGAGACGGAGAAGGCCACGCTCGAGGTCCCCTCGCCCGTCGCTGGCGTGGTGACCGAGCAGCTCAAGCGGGAGAACGAGCCCGCCGTCGTCGGCGAGGTCATCGCCCGGATCGCTCAGGCGGCGGCGGGCGAGGCCCCAGCGGCGCCGGCCGCCCCAGCGAAGGACGCCGCCACCCAGGAGGCGCCGGTAACCGTCCAGCCGGTCGCCCAGCGCGCGACCGCGGCCGCTGTGGCCTCGCGTCCCGCACCGCCCGCTGGACCACCGGCTCCGGCTTCGGCGCCGTCGCAGTCGCTCGAGCGCCCGTCCGCGGCGGCCTTCGTGAAGGCCACCAGCGTGATGCCTGCGGCCCAGAGGCTGCTCGACGAGCTCGGCTTGGCGGCGGAGGAGGTCAGCGCCTCTGGTCCCGGCGGTCGGCTCCTCAAGGAGGACGTGCAGCGTCACGTCGCCCAGCGGGAACGCGGAGCCGCCCAGGCGGAGGTGAGCCTCCCGCCCTCGGACGCCCGCGGCCGTCGCGAAGAGGTCGTGCGCATGAGCCCGCTGCGTCGCACTATCGCGACGCGCCTGGTGGAAGCGCAGCACACTGCTGCGCTCCTGACGACCTTCAACGAGATCGACATGGCGGGCGTGATGGCACTGCGCAACGAGTACAAGGACCCCTTCGAGAAGCGTTACGGCGTCAGGCTCGGGTTCATGTCGTTCTTCGTCAAGGCCGCGATCGACGCCCTCAAGCTAGTGCCGCAGATCAACGCCGAGATCCGGGACGACTCGATCGTCTACAAGGACTACTACGACATCGGCGTGGCAGTCTCCAGCAAGAAGGGGCTGGTCGTCCCGGTGATTAGGGACGCCGACCGCCTGTCGTTCGCGGAGGTCGAGCAGGTGATCGCCGACTTCGGGAGGCGCGGCAGCGAGAACAAGATCGCGCCCGAGGAGCTGCAGGGCGGCACCTTCACGATCAGCAACGGCGGGGTCTTCGGGTCGCTGTTGTCGACGCCGATCGTCAACCCGCCGCAGTCGGGGGTGCTCGGCATGCACACCATCCAGGAGCGTCCCATCGCCGAGAACGGTCACGTCGTCATTCGCCCGATGATGTACGTGGCCCTCACCTACGATCACCGCATCGTCGACGGCCGCGAGGCCGTTACGTTCCTCAAGCGCATCAAGCAGGCGATCGAACAGCCGGCCCGCATGCTGCTGGAGGTGTGACGCCATGAGCGAGAACTCTGCCTCCGACGGCAAGCGCGCTCACGACGTCTTGATCATCGGCGCCGGGCCGGGGGGCTACGTCGCCGCCATCCGCGGCGCTCAGCTCGGCTTCGACGTTGGGCTCGTGGAGAAGGACAGCGCCCTCGGCGGCACCTGCGTGCGCGTCGGCTGCATCCCCAGCAAGGCGCTGCTCGAATCGAGCTTCCTGTTCACTGAAGCCTCCCGCAGCTTCGCCGTGCACGGCATCAAGGCGACGGTCGAGCTCGACCTGGCCGCCATGCAGGCCAGGCGTGAGAAGGTCGTCAAGCAGAACACCGACGGCGTCGCCTACCTGATGAAGAAGAACAAGGTGACGGTGTACCAGGGCACCGGCCGCCTGAGCGCGGGCGGGGTGGTCATCGATGGCGAGGCCGGCACCACCGAAGTGAAGGCCAGACATATCGTTCTGGCTACCGGTTCGGTGCCGAGCCGGCTGCCGGGCGTCGAGATCGATGGCGACGTCATCGTGAGCAGCACCGAGGCCCTCGAGTTCGACACCGTGCCGGAACGGCTGGTCGTCATCGGCGCCGGCTACATCGGGCTCGAGCTCGGCTCGGTGTGGTCGCGCCTCGGTTCGAAGGTGACCGTCGTCGAGTACCTCGAACGCATCCTCCCGGGCATGGACCTGGAGATCGCCAAGGAGGCGCAGAAGCTCCTCGGCAGGCAGGGGCTCGACTTCCGTCTGGGCGCCAAGGTCACCGGCGTCGAGGTCGGCGGCGGCAAGAAGGGCAGACGCGCTCTCGTCAGCATCGCAGGCAGTGAGCCGCTCGCAGCCGACCGCGTGCTCGTCTGCGTCGGCCGCCGCCCGGCCACCGATACTCTGGGCCTGGAGGAAGCCGGCGTCGAGCTGGACGAGCGCGGCAGGGTCAAGGTCACCGGTGACTTCAAGACCACGGCGGAAGGCGTGTATGCGATCGGCGACCTGATTCCCGGTCCGATGCTCGCTCACAAGGCCGAGGAGGACGGTGTGGCCCTGATGGAGCAACTGGCGGGCATCCCGGCGGCCGTGCACTACCACTTGGTGCCCGGCGTGGCCTACACGGAGCCCGAGGTCGCTACCGTCGGCGCCAGCGAGGAGCAACTCAAGGAGCAAGGCACGCCGTACCGCAAGGGCGTGTTCCCGTTCTCGGCCAACGGCCGCGCCCGCGCGCTCGGGCACACCGAAGGCAAGGTCAAGATCCTCGCTCACCAGGAGACCGACAGGGTCCTTGGCGTGCACATCATCGGGCCACGTGCCGGCGACCTGATCGCCGAGGCGGTGGCGGCGATGACGTTCGGCGCCAGCAGCGAGGACGTGGCCCGGACGATCCACGCCCACCCGACGCTGGCCGAGGTCGTGAAGGAGGCAGCGCTGGCAGTCGACGGCAGGGCGCTGCACGTGTAAGGCGAGATGCCGTGATGCTGAGCACCTCGACGACGTCAGTCCCCGAGCGACGCCACCCCGGACTAGGCTTTCGCGACCCGGCCCTGGAGCGGATCGCGGACGTCGTCAGGTCCGGTGGCCGCTTGGGCATGGCCGAGGGGCTGACGCTCTTCGGCACTCACGACGTGCCCGGCCTGATGCGCCTCGCCGACGAGGTCAGACGGGCGAAGGTCGGCGACAAGGCGTACTACGTTCACTCGCTCCGGCTGTCACAGACGAACATCTGCTACGTGGGCTGCACCTTCTGCGGCTTCCAGCGCAAGTTCGGCGAGGAAGGGGTATGGGACTACGACTTGCCGCAGGTCTGGGAGTTCGTCGACCAGCACTGGCACCCCGATCTGACCGAGATCCACATCTCCTCGGGCCATCATCCGAAGCGCGAGTGGCAGTACTACCTCGACCTCGTCAGGGGGCTCACGGAGCGCTACCCGGGCGCCCAGGTCAAGGCCTGGACCGGCGCGGAGATCCACCACTTCAGCCGCATCACGCGACCCCGACTCTCTTACCGCGAGATCCTCTCGCAGCTCAAGGACCACGGTCTCGTCGCCTTGCCCGGTGGCGGCGCGGAGATCTTCGCCGAGCGCGTGCGCAAACGCATCGCGCGCGCCAAGGTCACCTCCGAGCAGTGGCTGGAGATCCACCGCACCGCCCACGAGCTCGGCCTGCCGACGAACGCGACGATGCTCTACGGGCACATCGAGACGCTCGAAGAGCGCTTGGATCACATGCTCAGGCTGCGGGAGCTGCAAGACGAGACCGGCGGCTTCTTCTCGTTCATACCGCTGGCGTTCCAGCCCGACAACAACCCGCTGTCGTTGGAGCTCGGCACCCCGCGCTTCACCACCGGCATCGACGACCTGCGCAACCTGGCTGTGGCACGGCTGATGCTCGACAACTTCCCGCACGTCAAGGGCTACTGGGTGATGATCACGCCGGAGCTGACGCAGGTCGCGCTCTCCGCGGGCGTCTCCGATATCGACGGCACCATCAAGGCCGAGAAGATCGCGCACGCCTCCGGGGCCGTCACCGAGGAAGGGATCAGCGAGGAGGAGCTGCTGAAGCTGATCAGGGACGCGGGCCGCGTGCCGGTCCTGCGCGACGCGCTCTACAACGAGCTGCGGGTCCACGCTTGAGCGACGCCGCTCGCCGGGCCCGGCCCGAACGGGTCGGGATCGTCTCGTTCACCAACGTCGCGCCGCTCAACTGGGGGCTGTCACCATGGCCCAGCGAGGGCGGCGAGTCGGAGTTCGTCTACGGCGTTCCGACGGTGCTGAACGCCGCCTTGCAGGCAGGCGAGATCGACCTGACCTTGATATCTTCGATCGAATTCATTCGTCACCGGAGCCGCTACCGGGCGCTCCAGGACTTCTCGATCGCCACCCTGGGTCCCGTCTACAGCGTGATGCTGTTCCACCGGCCGGCGTGGCGCGACCTCGCCGGCAGCCGGATCGCCGTCACGACCGAGTCGGCCACCAGCGTCGAGCTGCTCAGGCAGCTGTTGGCCGCCGACGGCAGCCACGCGCAGCTGACACCGAAGACAGGGGACCTCGACGCCCTGCTGGCCTCCGCCGACGCCGCGCTGCTCATCGGTGACGCTGCGTTCAAGGGCGCCGTCGAGCACCTCGCCCCACCCCTCGACGGGCCGAGGGGGAGACCGGTGAGCGGCAGGAGCGTGGTGGATCCCGAGATCCACGTGACCGACCTCGGCGAGGCCTGGTACCGGCTGACCAGGCTGCCGTTCGCGTTCGCAGTGTGGGCGTCGCTCGACGACAGGCAGCCCTCGGCGGCGCTGGTCGAGCGCTTCAGGCGCGCGCGGCGGGCTGGGCTCGGCGCGCTCGGCGACGTCTCGGCCGTGGAGGCGAAGAAGCTCGACCTGCCGGTCGAGGTCGTCCAGCGCTACTTGGAGAACTTCCGCTACTACCTCGAGCCACCGGACCTGGATGGGCTCGAGGAGTTCGCGCGGCGCGCCGATCCGTCCTTCCGCCGCGGCGAACTCAGGTTCTGGCCCGACTAGCTCCAGAGCTGCTGGCTGCCGACCGCGCATCGTTGACTACCGAGAGCCGGGCCCCTCCGCCGCGGCTTGACAGCCTCGCCGGCGCCCGCGTACATTACGAATCGGTTATGCAACCAGTTGGTTATGAATCAGCGGTCGAGCTCGACGCGGTCTTCGCCGCCTTGGCCGACCCGACGCGGCGCGCCATCCTTGCCAGGCTCGCCAGGGAGGGCAGCGTCACGGTTACCGAGCTGGCCAAGCCGCTCGACATCAGTCAGCCTGCCGTGTCGAAGCATCTCAAGGTGCTCGAGCGAGCCGGCCTCGTCACGACGGGCCGCGACGGCGTCAACCGGCCGCGCACCCTGCAGGCCGCCCCGCTGGCGGCCGCCAATGCCTGGCTCGAGCGCTACCGCGAGTACTGGGAGGCAAGCTTCGGGCGCCTCGACGAGCTGCTGGCTGAGCTGCACCGGCAGCGCTCCAATTAGGCTCTGGCGCCAGCAGATGAGAGGAGATCAGCATGGCCGACCCACAGACCATCGATGACCGGCGGTTGCGAGCCGCGGCCGAGAGTCCCGAGTGAGCGGTCCCGGCGGCAGCATGCGGCCCCTGAAGATCGACCTGCAGGGGCCGCGCGAGATCGTCATCCGGCGGCGCTTCGCTGCCGCCAGAGAGCTCGTGTTCGAGGCGTTCACAGACCCGGTGCTGATCGCGCGTTGGATGCTAGGGCCGGGAGACTGGACCATGCCGGTATGCGAAGTGGACCTGCGGACCGGCGGCGCCTACCGTCACCTGTGGCGCAAGGCTGGCGCCAGCGATCTCGAGGTCCTGGGCAGCTACGAAGAGGTCGAGCCGCCAACGCGCCTCGTCGCCCGCGAGCGCTTCGACGACGACTGGACCCAAGGGGAGACCAAAGTCACCACCGAGTTCGAGACCGAACCTGACGGTGGGACACTGGTGCGCATGACGATCGTCTTCGCCAGCGCCGAGGCGCGCGATGCTGCCGCAAGGACCGGGGTGGCCGACGGCATGGAGGCCGGCTACGCTCGGCTAGACGAGCTGCTGCTAGCTGCCGGCCGTCAACCCTCGCCGTCCGCTGGCACCGACGATCACAGCACGTAGCGGCTCAAGTCCTCGTCCTCGACGATCTCGTCGAGCTTGCGCCTGACCATCGCTTCGTCGACCACGACGCGGCCCAAGTTGGTGCCGAAGGCGACGTCCTCCAGCACCGTCTCGAGCACCGTGTGCAGGCGTCTGGCGCCGATGTCCTCGACCTCGCGGTTGACGCGCTCGGCGTACTCGGCCAAGGCCACGACGCCGCTCTCCTCGAACACCAGGTCGGTGCCGTCGACCGCCAGCAGCGCCGTGTACTGCTTGGTCAGCGCGTGCTCCGGCTGCGTCAGGATGCGCTGCAGGTCGCTCGCGTTCAGCTCCTCGAGCTCGACGCGGATCGGGAAGCGGCCCTGCAGCTCGGGGATCAGGTCGGACGGCTTCGCCACCGAGAAGGCCCCGGCCGCGATGAACAGCACGTGGTCGGTGCGCACCGGGCCCTGGCGGGTGGTGACCTGCGTGCCCTCGACGATCGGCAACAGGTCGCGCTGCACGCCTTCGCCGCTGACGTCGGGACCCGAGCCGCGCTCGCCGCCGGCCACCTTGTCGATCTCGTCGATGAACACGATTCCCATCGTCTCGGCCCGCTGGACGGCCTCGCGCGCGACGGCCTCCTTGTCGATGAGCCGGTCGGCCTCCTGGTTCTCCAGCAGCCGCCTGGCGTCCTTGACCGTCGTCTTACGCTTCACCCTCTTCTCCGGCATGAAGCGCTTGAGCATGTCCTGCAGGTTGAGGCCGACTTCCTCCATGCCAGGCATCGGCATGGCGGCGGGCGCCTCCTCGGCGACCTCGATCTCCACGAAGCGCTCGTCGAGCTCACCGGCGTTGAGCAGGCGGCGCATGCGGTCACGACCCTCGCTGCTGCCACCCGGCAAGAGCGCGTCGAGCAGCACGTCTTGCGCCGCCGCCCGGGCGCGATCCATGACCTCCGCCTTCATCTCCTCCTCGACCATCATCTCCGAGGCCCGCACCAGGTCGCGGACGATCGAGTCGACGTCGCGGCCGACGTAGCCGACCTCGGTGAACTTGGTCGCCTCGACCTTCAGGAACGGAGCGCGCGCCAGCTTGGCCAGACGCCTGGCGATCTCCGTCTTGCCCACCCCGGTCGGGCCGATGAGCATGATGTTCTTGGGCGTGACCTCGACCTGGATCTCGTCCGGGAGCTGCCTGCGGCGGTAGTGGTTGCGCAACGCGACGGCCATGGCGCGCTTGGCCTTGCTCTGGCCGACGATGTGACGGTCGAGGGCCTCGACTATCTCCAGCGGCGTGAGACCGGCGGCACGCTTGACCAACTCGACGCTCACGACTTCTTCTCCTGCACACCGCCGACCGTCAGCACCGTGGCGGTGCCACTGGTGAACACGTCGATGTCGGCGGCGATGGCGAGGGCCTGGCGGCCTATCTCCTCGGCAGAGAGGGCGGTGTTGCGCAAGAGCGCCATCGCGGCCGCCTGGGCGTAGGGTCCGCCGGAACCGACCGCGACGACGGGTTCGTCGGGGGCGATGACGTCACCGACGCCTGAGAGCATCAACAGCTGGTCCGCGTCGGCGACGATCAGCATGGCCTCGAGGTTGCGCAGCGCGCGGTCCGTGCGCCACTCCTTCACCGTCTCGACGGCGGCCTTGAGCAGGTTGCCGCGACTTCCGTCCAGGTAGCCCTCGAACTTCTCCAGGAGCGTGAAAGCGTCGGACACGGTGCCTGCGAAGCCGGCAACGACGTTGCCGTCGGCCAGCGAGCGGACCTTGACCGCTCCGCGCTTGACGATCGTGTCGCCGAGGCTGACCTGCCCGTCGCCGACGAGGGCCGTGACGCCGTCGCGGTTGACCGCGACGATGGTGGTTCCATGGAAGCGTTGCATCGCCAGCGAGGTTATCACCGGCCTCCGTTGACGAGCGTCGCAGCACGGAGCACAATCTCAGGCAGTTCCAGCAACGATCTCCATCCGGGTGCGGCCCGGAAGTCCTGCTCGTCTGGGCGCGACCGGCGTGGGCGACCGGCGGAGGCGATCGGAGGCGGTTCGATGGTCCTGAGGCGTGCGTCGTTCGTGGTCCTGGTCCTGATGGTGGCGGGATTGTTGGCCGGCTGCCCGTCGCTGCTGATGGATTTCAGGGTGACACTGGATCCCACCGAGATCAGCGTGCCGCAAGGGGGCGAGGGCGAGATCTCGGTGACCATCGGCCATCTGATCCCCGTGGACACCGTGCCGATGAGCATCACGGTCGAGATCCACGATCCGCCGGACTACCTGACGTCGCAGCCGCTGACGATTCCCGCCGGCATCACCACCGACGAACTGACCTTCATGGTCGACGCAGCGGCTCCGTTGGGCGGGCCCGTGACGGTCGAAGTGCGCGCCAGCAACGGGCTGAAGACGAAGGAGACGACCTTCCAGCTGACCATCACCTCGCCGTGAGGCAGCCGCCCCATCATGAAGGCCTCCGATGTTCGGGCGGCCGCGAGCAGGTGGTAGCGTGGTGCTCGTAGCTATCACCTCGGAGGTGGACAGTGAGACGACTGACGGCACTGATGGCGGTTCTGTTGGCAGCGCTGATGTTCGGCGGCATGGCGAGCGCGCAGCCGAACATCGAGCTGACATGGTGGATCAACCCTTGGCGCATCGTTACGCCCGACATGGAAGCCGGCCAGACCGCGACCGGCGAGGAGTACGCGCGCTACATGAGCGAGCAGTTCATGGCGCTGCACCCGAACGTCACGGTCAACTACGAGCTGGTGCCCAACGCCGGCTACGGCGAGAAGATCACCACCGCGATCTTCGCCGGCAACACGCCCGACGTCGTCAAGGACCTCAACTGGAACCCCGACTGGGCGCGTGAGGGCCTGCTCGAGCCGATCGACGCTTACCTCACCGACTTCGACCGCGAGGACTTCCTCCCTTACGCACTCGCCAAGGGCCTGATCGACGGCCAGCACTACATCTGGCCGTGGAACAACTCGAACAACGGCATGGGCTCGACGATGCTGCTCAACACCTCGCTGTTCGAGGAGCGCGGCGTGGAGCTGCCGGCGCTGCCCGATCGCTCGTGGACCATCGACGAGTTCCTGGCGGCCGCCGAACAACTCACTTTCGACCGCGACGGCGACGGCCCAACCGACGTCTACGCCCTCACCTTCGCAGCCCGCGACACCGAGAACATGCTGTCGTGGCTGTACCGCTTCGGAGCCCGCCTGATGAACGACGAGGGCACCGAGTTCACGCTCAACTCGCCCGAGGGCGTGCGGGCGCTGCAGTTCATCGTCGACCTCATCTACGAACACGGCTACGCCCCGACCGGTGGCGAGGCGCTCGACGTCTACGGCACCATCGACAACCTCCACCAGGCGCGAGCGGCCATGGGCTACGGCGGGATCTACGAGATTGGCCGCATCGACCGCTACCTCAAGGAAGGCCGCATGCCCGAAGCGATCAACGTCGTGGTCGCACCGTTCCCGCACGACGAGGCGGCCGGGCCGGTCGCGTACGAGACCTCGGGCGGCTTCATCGTGTTCAAGCAGAACGACGACTACCGCCGCGAGATGGCGATGGAGCTCGCTCGCTTCCTCACCAACACCGAGAACAGCAAGCTGCTCGAGACTCTGCTGTACGTCACGGCTCGCCGCTCCTCGAACGCCGAGTTGACGTTCGCCAACGTCGCTGACTACACCGATGACGTCCCGACCGAAGTCGCCGTCTACCAGGCCGCCATCGATCACGGCATCCCGTTCTTCGGCCCGGCCGACCTCGACATCAGCGCCGGCATGGAGCACTTCACGGCGGCCATGGAAGCGGCCCTGAGCCGCAGCAAGACCCCACAGCAGGCGTTGGATGACTTCGTTGCCGCAGCCAACCGCGCCGTCTTCGGCCGCTGAGCTGCCCACCGGTGAGAGTGC
>CAYNOS010000027.1:17812-31329 GCA_964398985.1 uncultured bacterium | reverse complement strand
CATGGACGTACCACTGGTGATCCTGGCCGGCGCCGTAATCCTCTTCTTCATCATCCTGTTCTCGATCATCCCGGTCGGGCTGTGGATCTCCGCGATCGCCGCCGGGGTGAAGGTCAGCCTCACGAGCCTGGTTGCTATGCGCCTTAGGCGCGTGCCGCCGCACAAGATCATCCTGCCGCTGATCAAGGCCGACAAGGCCGGCATCACCGACGTGGGCCAAGACCAGCTCGAGGCGCACTACCTCGCCGGCGGCAACGTCGACCGCGTCGTCGACGCGCTGATCGCCGCGGACAAGGCGCGTATCGCGCTGCCGTTCGACCGCGCGGCCGCCATCGACCTGGCCGGTCGTGACGTGCTCGACGCCGTCAAGGTCTCCGTCAACCCGCGCGTCATCCAGACTCCCAACGTCTCAGCGGTCGCCAAGGACGGCATCGAGCTCATCGCCACCGCTCGCATCACCGTGCGCGCCAACCTCGAGCGGCTCGTCGGCGGCGCCGGCGAGGAGACGATCATTGCCCGCGTCGGTGAGGGCATCGTCTCGTCGATCGGCTCGACCGCTAGCCACAAGAACACGCTCGAGAACCCCGACAGCATCTCCAAGACCGTGCTCGCCAAGGGCCTGGACTCGGGCACCGCGTTCGAGATCCTCTCGATCGACATCGCCGACGTCAACGTCGGCCGCAACATCGGCGCGCAGCTCCAGACCGACCAAGCCGAGGCCGACAAGCGCGTGGCGCAGGCCAAGGCCGAGGAGCGGCGCGCGATGGCCGTGGCGGCCGAGCAGGAGAACCGCGCCCAGGTCGAGGCGATGCGCGCCCGCGTCGTCGAGGCCGAAGCCGAAGTGCCGAGGGCCATTTCGGAGGCCTTCCGCCAGGGCCACCTCGGCGTGATGGACTACTACGGCATCCAGAACATCCAGTCCGACACCAGCATGCGCGGCAACATCGCCCGCGCCGCCGGCGCGGAGGGCGAAGAGGGGTAGGCCATGTCCCTCGACTTCGAGGCGATCCTCGGGCTGCTCTTCTTCATCGTCTTCGTCGTCCTGCCGCTCGTGCAGGGCAACAAGAGGAAGCAGCAGCAACAGCAGCGGCGGCAGGAGGACGCGCGCAGCGCCAACCAGCCCGCCGTCCCGCAGGCTTCTGCCCAGCCACGGCAGCCCACCACGATCTCCGGTCCGCCCCCGGCGCAACCGGGTTCCAGGGACCCGCTGCTCGCCACCATGGAGGAGATCCGCCGCCGGGTCCGCGAAGCTCAGGAGCGCGAGGACGCAGCGCGTCGGCCCGGCGGGCAGCCGCGCGCCTCTGCGACCGTCCCAGCCACCGCGCAGACCAGCCAGCCGAGCCGAGGCTCGCTGGTCGGCGCCGACCCGTTCGAGTCGACGTTGGTGTCCGCGCCCGGCCGCACTCTCAGCGGCGGCACCTACGACCCCAGCCGCGGCGGCGCGCAGTCGACTCCTTCCCCCGCGAGGCCGTCCCCTCCTCGGCCGGTTCCACCGCCCAGCCTCGGTCGTGAAGGGGTCTCGCAGGAACTCAAGGTCGAGAGACTAGGGCCGCTCAGGCCCAGCGTCAGACCGTCGGTGAGCGAGCGCGACCCGAAGCTGATGAAGCCGTTCGCCCGAGGCCAACTGCGCCCCGGAGAGAGTGGCGCTAGAATCGGCGCGGGTCCGCTCCTCACGATCGACAAGGAGTCGATCCTGCGGGGCCTGATCTGGCACGAGGTGCTGAGCGAACCGTGGATCCTCAAGCACCGCAGACGCAAGCACCCTGGTGCGCCGGCGCGCTGAGCGACGGCGCTGCAGCAAGCCGCAAGGACCTCTAGGAGGAAGAGATAGCGACCTCACTGACGCTGAAGTTACGCGATCCCGCCGAAGCGCTCTCGCTCTTCGGTCAGAACGACGAGAAACTCAAGCTGCTGCGCAGGAAGCTGCGCGCCACGGTGGTGGCGCGCGGCGACGAGGTGCGCTTGTCGGGCGACGAGGCCGAGGTCGCCGAGGCCGCCCGCACCTTCGAGGGCCTGCTCAGCGCGATCCGTGGCGGCGCCGAGGTCTCGAAGGCAGAGCTGGAGTACGGCGGCCTCGAGGCTCTGATCAGCGAGGGCGAGGCGGAGACAGCAGCCCACGCCGAGCCCGGGTCCGAGGAGGAGGGCGGCGTCGAGCCGCGCCTGCCCGGCCGCGCCAGGCCCAAGACCAACGGTCAGCGGCGCTACGTGCGCGCGATCGCCGGTAGCCCCATCACCTTCGGCATCGGTCCCGCCGGCACCGGCAAGACCTACCTGGCCGTCGCGATGGCCGTCGAGGCCCTGACCTCCAACCGCGTCAAGCGCATCATCCTCACGCGCCCGGCGGTCGAGGCCGGCGAGCGTCTCGGCTTCCTGCCCGGCGATTTGCAGGCGAAGATCGACCCGTACCTGCGCCCCCTCTACGACGCCCTCTACGACATGCTGCCGGCCGAGCGCGTCGAGCGCCTGCTGGAGCAGGGCACTATCGAGGTGGCGCCGCTCGCTTTCATGCGCGGCCGCACGCTCAACGACGCGTTCATCATCCTCGACGAGGCCCAGAACACGACGCCCGAGCAGATGAAGATGTTCCTCACGCGCATGGGCTTCAACAGCAAGGTCGTCGTCACCGGCGACTCCTCACAGACCGACCTGCCCGGCTCGGTCAAGAGCGGCCTGGCGACCGTCGAGAGGATCCTGCAGGGCATCGAGGGCATCTCGTTCGTCTACTTCAACAAGGCTGACGTAGTGCGCCACCCCCTGGTGGCCGCGATCGTGCTCGCCTATGAGCAGCACGGCTAGCCTGCCGCTACAACCAGGTCGCCGGTCGTGGTGGCTGGTGCTGCTGACGGTGGCGGTGCTGACGCCGCTGCTCTACAGCGTCTATGGGGCGCGGCAGCGCACCCCCTTGAGGCTGGGCGAACCGAGCCCTCAGACCTTCGTGGCCAACGTCGACACCCAGGTCATCGATCACATCGCAACCGAACGGCAACGCCAGGCGGCCAGGCAGCAGATCGAGACGGTCTACTCGTCGGACGCCGGACTCAGGTCGCTGGTGGCGGCATCGGTCGGTTCGGCGGGCCTCCCGAACGCGGTCGCTGACGCCGTCCTGCGCCGCTACCAGGATCCCGCCGGGGTCGCTGCCAACGAACTGGCTGCCCTCATCGAGGAGGCCGTCGGCTTGGCGCCGGTCGACCGGCGACGCGAGGTCCGCTTCGCTCTCGAGCGTCGGCTGATCGCCACTTCGCTCCCCGACGACCGCCTCACCAGCGCCGCTCGCGATGCGGCGGCGGACGCCGTCTCCCCCGTGATGCAGACCCTCGAGGCCGGTCAGGTGATCGTCGAGGAGGGCGCGCCGCTGAGCGACGACGTGTTGAGGGTCCTCGACAGCCTCGGCCTTTACAGCGCGCGCAGCGAAGCACTGACCCAGACGGCCTGGATCGTGGTCGGGTGCGCTCTGTTGGCGTTGCTCCTCAGCACCCCGCTGATGATCGCCGGCGGCAGGCTGCTGAAGACCCTCACGTTCACGCAACTCGCCTTCATCGTTGCGCTGGCGCTGGCCGTGCTGGCAGTGCAGCGGGTTGCGATAGGAGCCTCACCGCAGTTCCTATTCGTGCTGTTGGTGCCGTTGCTGCTGGCCGTGCTCCTCGGCGAGCTGGCTGCCTTGATGTGGGCCGGCTGGATGGTCTTGGCCATCGGCCTGCTCGTGCCTTCGGCGCCGCTGGTGACGATCGCGGCCGCCGCCGCCGGATCGGTGGTGGCGGTGCAGCTGGCGTTGAGGCTGCAGTCGCGTTTGACGTTGCTGTTGGCCGGCGGGCTTGGCGGGATGGCGGCGGGCGCCACCCTGATGGCGGTCGTACTGGTCGGCGGGGGCATGCCGCTGGCCGACGCCGGTGCCGGGGCCGCGTTCCTGGTCGCCGGGGGCGTGCTGGCCGGCGTGCTGGCGATCGGGCTGCTGCCGGTGGCCGAAGGCGGATTCGCGTTCCTGACCGACTACCGCCTCCTCGAGATCTCCAGCCCGACGAACGCCCTCCTGCAGCGTCTGGTCTCCGAGGCGCCCGGCACCTACCAGCACAGCCTGACGGTCTCCAACCTCGTCGAGCAGGCCGTCAAGAACATCGACGGCAACGCGGCGCTGGCGCGCGTCGGGGCTCTGTTCCACGACGTCGGCAAGATGCGCCGGCCGCACTTCTTCGTCGAGAACCAGTTCACCGGCGACAACCCGCACGACCGTCTCAGCCCCCACCTGTCCTACCTGATCGTGGTCAGCCACGTGCGCGACGGCATCGAGTTGGCGAAGGAGTACCGCCTGCCGCGCGAGGTGGAGGCGTTCATCGCCGAACACCACGGCACCACGATGATGAGCTACTTCTACAAGCGAGCGCTCGACGAAGGGCAGGTCGAGGAGCTGAGCTTCCGCTACCCGGGTCCCAAGCCGCGCAGCAAGGAGACCGCGGTCCTGATGTTGGCCGACGCCGTCGAGTCGGCATCGCGAACGTTGCGCGATCCGAGCCCCTCGAGCCTCAGGGCGCTCATCGACAGGCTGATCGATCAGCGTCAACAGGACGGACAGTTGGCGGACAGCCCGCTCAACTTCCGCGACCTCGAGGTCATCGCGGTGACGTTCGAGCGCCTGCTGACGGCAGCGCTTCACCGCCGCGTCGATTATCCCAGCGCCGACGAGATCAAACGCCTGCGGCGCGGCAGCGAGGGCATCCGGGCCGTGGCGGTCGTGGCCGGCGAGGAGCACGGTGGCAAGAGCAGAAGTACTTGACGAGGTGGGTCGCTTCCGGCAGCGGCGGCGCCTCTCCCGGACGCTGGAGATCCTGATGCGAGAGCAGGGACTGACGGGTCGTGAGATGACGGTGGTGCTGGTCTCCGACGGCGCGATCGCCGAACGCAACCTGCGCGACAGGGGCGTGGACGGCCCCACCGACGTGCTGTCCTACCCGACCTTCGAACCCTCCGACGTCGGCTACCCGGAGGTCACGCACCTTGGCGACGTCTTCGTCAGCCTCGACACCGCGAAGCGTCAGGCGCGGGCTGCGGGCCGCAAGCTCGGGTCCGAGGTGGCCGCGCTAGCCGCGCACGGGCTCATCCACCTGACCGGCAAGGACCACACCTCGCAGGCAGCCTGGAGGCCGTTCACCGCGGCTCAGGAGCGCGCAGCCGGCCTCTTCGAGGCCGACCTGGTAGCGGGTGGAGCGCGATGAGCGCGCGCGTGCTGCGCTCGTTCGTTTTCGCTGGCCGCGGCTTCAGCCGTGCGTGGCGCGACCAAGCGAACCTGCGCGTCGAGGTCGTCATCGGCGTGGCCGCCCTGCTGCTGGCCTGGTGGCTGCAGGCTCCGATCGCCCCCATCGCCCTGGCCGCCGGTCTGGTGGTCTCGCTCGAGCTCATCAACAGCGCGATCGAGGCGCTCGTCGACCTCGCCTCGCCGGCCCACCACGAGCTCGCGGCCGCCGCCAAGGATCTGGCGGCTTCGGCGGTGCTGGTGGCCTCGGCGGCGTCCCTGGTCGTCGGCCTGGCGGTGCTGGGGCCGCCACTGCTGGCGCGCGTCGGACTCCTCTCGCTGGCGGCCGGCGCGTGACGGTCCGTGCGGGAGCGCCAGCCGATCTGATGTCGGCAGCTCGACGCGCGTACGCCAACGCCTACGCCCCTTACTCGGGCTTCAAGGTGGGAGCCGCTCTGCGTGCGCCGAACGGCGCGATCTACGCCGGCTCCAACGTCGAGAACGCCAGCTTCGGCCTGACCCGCTGCGCCGAGCAGTCGGCGATCCAGGCACTGATCACCGCCGGTGAGCGCACCTTCGCAGAGATCGTCGTCTACACCGAGGCGTCCGAGCCCACCGCCCCGTGCGGGGCGTGCCGTCAGGTGCTGTTCGAGTTCGCACCCGAGGCCACCGTGGTGTTGGTCAACCATGTGGGCGAGGAAGTGTCGACCAGCGTTCGGGAGCTGCTGCCGGGAGCCTTCGGGCCCGAGCAACTCGGCGCCGGTCAAGCGGAGCCTTGAGCCGCTCCTGGACGGCCCAAACCCTCAGGGTTCTCAGGAAACGCAGGTATACTCCGCTGATGCCGCTACGCAACAAGATCATGACGGCGCTGTTCGGCGCCCTTCTGCTCGCCCTCGCCCAGGGGGCGTTCGCCCAGGTCACCCGCGTTGTGATCTTCCCCTTCGACACCGACGCCAACGTCCGCGCGTACCAGCTCGGCCTGCCGGCAGCGTTGCAGCGGTCCCTCAACCAGCTTCCGGGCGTCTACGCGCCGCCCGTCGGCGATTCGGCCTTGGTTGCCAACAAGGCGGCCGCGGCTGACCGCGATCCGTTCGAGTTGGCCGGGCGCCTGTTCGACGCCAGCGCGCTTGTCACCGGCCAAGTCGTGGCCGGCGGCGGGGGCGTGAGGGCGCAGATCAACGTCGAGATCGGAGGCGGCACCCAAGCCTTCGAGGTCTCCGGCAACTCGCCGGCCAGCTTGGTGGCTGCTGCTGCCGACGCGGTGGCGCGTGCGATCTCACCGGGACTGTCAGCGTCCGCGCTCGAGGCCGTGGCCGCCGCGGCAGCGCAGACGCCGTCACTGCCGAGCCTGTTCTCGGTCGGCCTGGCAGCCTCCGGTCTGCCGGGCGCCTCGGTCTCGGATCTCGATGCGGCCTCGCAGTTGGATCCGCAGTCGGCCTGGGTGATGGTCGAACTCGGGCGCATCAGGGCCGTCAACGGCAACCTCAGCGCCGCCGCGGACGCCGCAGAGGCCGCCGCCCAGCTGGCGCCGAACGACGCCGACGTCCAGGCAACCGCGGGCGTCCTGCTCGCCTCCGCCGACCGCGACGCGGCAGCCAGTGCCGCCTTCAGTGCCGCTCTGGGCATCAACCCTTCGCACGCCGTCGCCTTGGCCGGCCGCGCTTCGCTGGCCGCCAACGCCTCGGAAGCGGTGGCTGACCTGCAGGCCGCGGTGGCCGCCTACCCACGGTTCGTCGACGCGCAAGTGCGACTGGCGAGCATTCAGCCCGACGCCACCCGCGCTGTCCAGCAGCTCAGGCGGGCCGAGCAGTACCTGCCGGACTCGGTGGTCTTGCGCGCCAACGTCGTCAACACCCTCCTGGAGGTCGGCGACGACGTCGGGGCGTTGGCCTACCTGCGCCAGTCGGTCAGCGACCCGTTGGCCGCCTCCCCCGCCCTCTACGCGCTGGCCCGCAGCCTCCCGGCATCGCAGCTGACCGGGGCACGGGACCTGGTTCAAGACGGCAGGGAACGCTACCCGGAGAGCCTGGAGCTGGCGGTGGCCGCGGCCGACCTTCAGATCAAGAGCGGTGAGCTGAGCAGCGCTGTCACCGCGCTCGAGTCGCTCTACCAGGAGAACCCCGGCAGCCTGCAGGTCGGCGGTCTCTTGGCCGTCGCCTTGGCCAGGCAGGGCGACATCGTGACGGCGCGCGAGGTCTACCAGGCGCAGCGCGGCACCGGCAGCGATGCGGAGCGCGGTCTCGCAGAGCTCTACCTGGCTGCCGGCCGCGCGGCGGCGGCTCTCGAGCTGCTGGGACCGCTGGTCGCCGCCACCCCCGACGACCCCGACCTCCAGACGATGTACGGCGCCTCCTTGGCCCGCATGGGCCGCAACGACGAAGCCGTGCAGTCGCTGGAGCGGGCGCTCGCCTTGCAGCCCGGCCATGCCGGCGCCGAACGCGCGCTTGCGCTCATCGCACAGCAGCAGGAACTGACCGGCACGCACGAGGTCGCGTTCTCCGAGGAGTCCGGAGCCGCTTTCCAGCAGGGGCTCTACGCCCTCGACGTCAACGATGCCCAGGCTGCCGTCGACGCCTTCCGACGGTCGTTCGAACTGCAGGCCAACGGTCTCAACGCCTTCTACCTCGGCTACGCCCATCAGCTTGGCGGCAACCCGCGCGCCGCCATCGGCGCGTACGAGACCGCCTTGGAGCAACTGCCAGGAAGCGACATCGTCCTCAACAATCTCGGGTTCGCGCAGTTCGAGGTCGGTCGCTTCGATCTCGCCCTCGACTATCTGCGGCAGGCCCTCGCGGCCAACCCGGAGAACTCGCGGGTCCACCTCAACATCGGGATCGTCTACTTCGGGATGCAGTTCTACGAACAGGCGATCGGCCCGCTGCAGGAAGCCGAGCGCCTCGAACCCGGCCTCCGCGAGACGACGCAGGAACTGATCACGGCGGCCCGCGAACGCCTGGCCGGCCAGTAGTCGCAGCCCGGGAGCGCTAGCATGTCGGTCATGAGCGTGAGGGCGGCCGTGCGCGCCTTGGCACCGTACCGCTTCAGCCACCATCCCCAGAGCGTCAAGCTCGACCAGAACGAGAGCCCCGACGACCTGCCGGACGACGTCAAGGCCGAAGTGCTGGCGCGGGTCGCCAAGGTTGCCTTCAACCGCTACCCGCAACTCCACCCGCAGACGCTGGAGCGTCAACTGGCGGACCGACACGACTGGGATCCCGACGGCGTCGTGGCAGCCAACGGTTCCAACTCGCTGGTCATGGCTCTGGGACTGGTCGCTGCGCTGGGGCGCAGCTTGATCACGGTCAAGCCCAGCTTCCAGCTGTACCGCGTGCAGGCCAGCTTGGTCGGCGCGGCGCTGATCGAGGTGCCGCTGGGTCCCGGCTTCGCTCTCCCGGCGGCGGAACTGCGAGCGGCTGTGGCGAGCACGCCCGGTCTGCTGCTGCTCGCGAACCCGGCCGCACCCACCGGCAACCTATTCCAGGTTTCGGAAGTGACGCCGCTGCTCGACGCGGCCACACCCGCGACCCTGTGCGTGCTTGACGAGGCGTACTGCGACTTCAGCGGTGGCGGCATGGCCGAGAGCATCCGCGGCAGGACCAACGCCGTCAGCCTGAGAACCTTCAGCAAGGCCCTCGGTCTGGCCGGCGCGCGCATCGGCTACGCGCTGACCACTCCGGAGTTGGCCGCCGAGATCCGCAAGGCCCTCCCGCCCTTCTCGGTGAGCGAGGTGCAAGTGGCGATCGCTTCGGTGATCCTCGAGCGACCGGAGCTGCACGCCGAGCGAGTCGCCGATACCATCAGCGAGCGCGCGAGGGTACTCGCCGGGCTGCGGAGCCACGGCGTGACGGCGTTCGACTCGGCAGCCAACTTCGTGCTGTTCAAGGTCGCCGACCCCGCTGCCGTGCACCAGCGGCTCCTGGAGGCCGACGTGGTGATCCGGCGACAGGATCACCTGCCCGGTGCCGAGGGCTGCCTGCGCGTGACGGTAGGCAGCAAGAGTGAGAACGACCGCTTCCTGGCCGCGCTCGACGCGGCCCTCGGGGAGCCCGGAGAGGCAGGTGGGCCGGCGGATGGCTAGGCGATCCTCGGTCGAGCGCGCTACGCGCGAGACGCAGCTGAGCACTTCTCTCGACCTCGACGCGCAACTGGCTGCCGGCGAGACGGCCTCGCAGACCGGCCACGGCTTCCTCGACCACCTCGTCGAGCAGCTGGCGCGCCACGGCCGCTTCGCGATGACGCTGACCGGAGCCGGTGATCTTCACGTCGACGTGCACCACCTCGCGGAGGACGCCGGCATCACGATCGGTCGCGCGTTCTCCGAAGCGCTCGGCGACCGGATCGGGCTCGAACGCTACGGTTCCGCCTTCGTGCCGATGGACGAGACGCTGGCCCACGTCGTCGTCGACCTCTCGGGTCGCGCTCACCTCGAGTTCCAGCCTCGCGGGTTCGTCGGCGACGCCAACGGGTTCACCGCCTACCACCTGCGCGAGTTCCTCAGGGGATTCGCGAACCACTGCGCTGCTACGGTCCACGTGCGTGTCCTGGCCGGCGAGGAGACGCACCACGTGTGCGAGGCGGTGATGAAGGCCTTCGCACGCGCGCTGCGGGACGCCACGCGCGTGACCCACGGCGACCTGCCTTCCACCAAGGGAGTGCTGTGAGCGAAGCGCCCGCGGCCCGCGCAGCGGTGATCGACTACGGGGCCGGCAACCTGCGAAGCATGCAACGGGCTCTCGCGGCCGTCGGTTTCATCGTCAGGACGGTGACGGGCGCCACCACCTACGGCGAGCGCGAGCTGCTGGTCCTGCCCGGGCAGGGCCGCTTCGGTCAGGTGATGCGGGCCTTCAAGAGCGCCGGCGTCGAGGACGGGGTCCGCGAGCACATCGCCGCCGGCCGGCCGTTCCTCGGCGTCTGCGTTGGCCTGCAGCTGCTGCTAGACGGATCCGATGAGGACCCCGGCGAGCCGGGCCTGGGCGTGCTGCCGGGGCGCGTGCGGCGCTTCCCGAGCGGGGTCCGGATCCCTCAGATGGGCTGGAACCAGATCGCCCCTTTCGGTGACGGCATCCTGCTCGAGGGCGTGCCTGCCGGCAGCCACGTCTACTTCGCCAACTCGTACTACGCGGATGTCGAGCCGGGCGAAGCCGCCGGCGCGGTGACGAGTTACGGCGGGATCGACTTCCTCAGCGCCGTGTCTCGCGGCATGATGCACGCCACCCAGTTCCACCCCGAGAAGAGCCAAGCGGTGGGCCTGAGGATCCTGGCCAACCTGCGACGTGGTCTGATGGGAGCTTGACGGTGGTCCCTCGGATGCTCAGGTGGTTGACGGCTTCCTTGCTCGCTGCCACGCTGGTCGCCGCCTGGGCGCAGACGCTTGGCGGGACCGGAGCCGGTCGCTGGACCGTGCAGGTTGTCGCGCTGCGCGACTATCGCGAGGCTCAGCTGGTGGCCCTCGAGCTTCGAGCACTCGGCCTCGACGCCTACACGGAGTTCGCGATGCAGGACGGCCTGCAGTTCGTGCGGGTGCGCATCGGGTGTTTCGAGGACCGCGACGCGGCCTTGGCGACCGCCGCGGCGATCCGCGGCCGACTGACCTCCGACGCTCAGCCCGTCGAGTTCACGGACGGCGGTCACGCCAGCGCCTGCGTGGAGCACCGCGTCGGGTTCATCGACGACTACGAGTGGCGCTTCCTGGGTGTCGAACAAGGCGTTGCGAGCTTCGAGGTGATCGTCGTCGACAAGCTGGCGAGGGTGGCGCACGACGGCAGCCGCTGGGCGCTGGTGCAGGACGGCGGGGAGCTCCCGGAGGCGGCGACGAGCGCAGTCACCGCGTTCTCGCAGCGCGTGCATGGCGGCCTGTCGCTGGTGACGGCGCGGGTGGCGGGTGAGGACCTGGTGGTGTGCCCCGGCGCTCTGATCGCGAGCTCGGGGGCGTGGGCGATCGTAGACCGCGGCGACGCCGTCGTCGCCTGTCGGCTGGTGCCGCTGACCCAGGAGGCGGGCCGGGGGTGAGGCGCGCCAGCGGGGGACTACTAGCCGGGCTGGCATCGCTGGGGCTGTGGCTGACGCCCGGCATGGGCGTCAAGCGGCACGTCTCGGTGGCTGTGCTGGGAGCACTGCTCTTGATCGTGGGCGCCCTCGGCGCGGGCCTGTGGTACTTCAACGAGTTCCGAGGTGCGCTCGCCCATCCGATCGAGGCGGTGCTGGTCAGCGGCGGATGGCAGCGCTTCGGCGGTTGGGCTTCGCTGGCGGTGTTCCTGACCGGCGCGGTGGTCGCCACCAACGCGGTGGTCGGTCTCAACCGCTCGCTGCTGTCCAACTGGCTCGAGGAGCCGCAGGAGGCAGCCCGCCTGCTGCACCGCCGCCTCAGGTTGGCTCGCGGCCCGAAGCTGGTGGCCGTCGGTGGCGGATCCGGGCTCTCGAACCTGCTGCGCGGCCTGCGCGAGGAGACCTCCAACATCGCCGCGGTCGTAGCCGTCAGCGACGACGGCGGTTCGTCCGGGCGGCTGCGCGCCGACTACGGCATGCCGGCCCCGGGCGACCTCACCGACTGCTTGGCGGCGCTCTCCGACCAGGACTCGCGCCTCAGCGCGCTGATGCAGTACCGCTTCGTGCGCGGCGGCGATCTCGGCGGCCACACCTTCGGCAACATCTTCATCACCTCGCTGACCGAGGTCGAGGGTGACTTCGGCGAAGCGGTCCGGCTGCTCAACAAGACGCTGAACCTCTCCGGCGCCGTCTACCCCGCCACCTCCCAGCCGGTGAGCCTGGCGGTGGTGAAGGCGAGCGGCGAGCTGGTGCGCGGGGAGAGCCGCATCCGTCAGGTACCCGGAGCCGTCAGGCAGGTGCGTCTTGAGCCGGAAGAGTCGCCGGCCTCGCCCGACGTGGTCGCAGCGATCGAGCAGTCCGACCTGGTAGTCCTGGGGCCGGGTAGTCTGTTCACGAGCACCCTCCCGCCGCTGCTGGTTCCCGGCGTGCGGGCAGCTCTGAAGGGCACCAGGGCCAAGTTGGTGTACGTCGTCAACATCATGACCGAAGCCGGCGAAACCGACGGCTTCGACGCGTTCGATCACGTCTCGGCACTGCTCGAGCATGGCGTCCGCAAGCCCGACGCGGTGCTGTACAACAGCACGCCTGTCGACCAGCAGCGGCTCGCGAGCTACCGCGCCGAAGGCGCCGAGCTCGTCTCCTTGTCCGAGGACCGGCTGCAGCGATCCGGGGTCGGGATCGTCCTGGCGCCGGTGATGGGTGCCGGCGCCACCGCTCAGCACAACGGCGGAGCGCTGGCCAAGGTGCTGGTGCGCCTCGCCGGGCGCGACGTGAGGCTGTGGCGGCGCATCGCCAGCGGCGCCCGCGTGGAGCTGGCGCCATGAACGTGCTGAGCGTGCTGATCCTGGCTGCTCTCACGCTCGTCGATCCCACCGGCGACGCCTTCGGGGACGGCGGGCTGGTGGCTCCCAGCTCCCCGCACTACGCCAACCCGGCGCTCTACGACCTTCACGAGCTGAACATCGAGCGGCTCGGTGACGGCGACTCGCCCTCGTTCGAGGTGCGGCTCACGGTCGGCGCGATCGAGCTCGATGCGGCCATGCCCAACGGCTGGTCGGGAGCCGTCTTCGACGTCTATGTCGACACCGGTGAGGGTGGTATCGCAACCACGCTGGTCGGCCCTGACATGCTGATGCCGCCGAACAGCGGCTGGGAGTACGCGCTGAGACTCGGTCCCGACGCGGCTTTCGCCGTGAGACACGATGACGTGTTCGAGGAAGGCGAAGCCGAAGCCGGAAGCGCCGCCCCGCTCGCCCAAACCGTGCGCCTGGCGAACGGCACCAGCCTCAGGCGCCAGCCGCTCAACGTCGTGATCGACGGCAACAGCTTGAGGGTCGCCTTGCCTTGGGAACTGCCGCAGCAGTACTTCGCCTACGCGGTCTCCGGCGTGCACGACTCCTTCTCCGGCAGCGGCTGGCGGCAGTTGGCCGAGACTGCGTCCCCGTGGGCGTTCTCCGGTGGCGAGCAGCTGGCGCCGGTCATCGACCTGCTGGCCGACAGTCAGCCGGAGCAAGCACGCGCCTTGCGTGACGGGGTCCTCCCGCGCGTGGGCGGCGGGCCGGCGCGCGGCTGGCCGTGGCTGGTGATGATGGGGACGGGAGTCGCGCTGGCGTTCGTCGGCTTGTGGTTCAGGCGCTCCGCCCACGCCGTCAAGGACCCCGATGCTCCCGAGGAGCCGCTGCGCACCGGCCTCCCTCCGCTGCCCGCGACGAACGACGAGCCGCTCGGCGAGCACCCTGCCGAGGAG
>CAYNOS010000027.1:0-17712 GCA_964398985.1 uncultured bacterium | reverse complement strand
CCGAGGAGCCGGTGGCCGCCGAGGACAGCGAAGAAGCCGCCCAACTGGACAGCGAGGTCGTCCTGGAGGAGACCGACTCGGCCCTCGAGGTGGCAGTGGTGCCGGAGGCGGACGCGACGGCCGACGCTGCGGCCAACACGACTGTGGACGCGATGGCTGACACGACGGCGAGGCTCAGCTTGCCGCTGCCCGACCCGTTCGACAAGCTCGCCGCCGAGTCCGACCTGGAGGGCGCTGGCGGCGCCCACGCTGCAGCGGGTGACGACGCCGAGCACGCCCGGCTGTGGGGTCGGCGCGAACCGCCGGCGAGCCTGCGGGTCGACAGTCACGACCTCGCGGCCGATGAGCAAGCCGCGGCCAAGGAAGAAGCCTCAGAACCAGAGTAGGAGAGCTAGTGCCGAGGTACGGCGGAAGACCGTCGCTCAGTCTCCGTAGGTACCCGTCGATGGCGCGAGCCTGGGTGCCGCCTGCCTGATGACGTCGGCGCCGAGCGCGTTGAGGCGCTCCGCCATGCGTTCGTAGCCGCGGTCGATGAAGCGCACGCCGCCGATCTCGGAGGTGCCCTCGGCGGCCAGGGCCGCGATGACCAGCGCGCCGCCAGCGCGGATGTCGGCGGCGTGCATGGCGGCCGAGCGCAAGCGCGAGCCTTCCACTGCCAGCGTGCGGCCGTCGAAGTCGAGCTTGGCACCGGTGCGCGCGAGCTCGTCCACGTGGGTGAAGCGATCCGGGTAGACGGTGTCGGTGAGGCGGCTGGCGCCACTGACGGTGGCCAAGAACGCCGAGAAGGGAGCCTGCAAGTCTGTCGGGATGCCGGGGTACTCGCTGGCTACGATGTCGACCGGCTTCAGGTCCTTCCGGGCATCGATCGTGACGGTGTCGGCGGTGACGGTCACCTCCGCGCCGCTTCTGCGCAGCGCCTCGAGGACGGCGGTGAGGTGCTCGGGCACGACGTCGGTGAGGGTCGCGTGGCCGCGGGTCGCGGCGACCGCCAGCAGGTAGGTGCCGGCTTCGATGCGATCGGCGATGGGCCGGTAGCGAACGCCCTTGAGCGCCTTGACGCCGCGCACCGTGATGGTCCTGGTGCCGGCGCCGGTCACAGCGGCGCCCATCTGGTTGAGCATGTCGGCGAGGTCGGTCACCTCGGGCTCCCGAGCGGCGTTGTCGATGACCACTTCGCCGTCCGCCAGGGCTGCTGCCAGCAGCACGTTCTGCGTGCCGCCGACGGTGGGAGCCTCGAACCGCACCTTGCCCTGCAGGGGGCCGACACGGCGCGCGTAGAAGTCGCCGTCCTCCTCGTCGATGACGACGCCGAGATCGCGGAAGGCGCTCAGGTGACGGTCGACCGGCCGCGGCCCGAAGGCGCAGCCCCCGGGCATCGGCACCCGCGCCTCTCCGAGGCGGCCGAGCAACGCGCCCATGATCACGAAGCTGGCTCTCATCTTGTTGACCAGGCTGTAGGGTGCGCGGCAGCCGCGCAGGCTGCGGGCGTGCAGGTGCAGGTCGTCGCCGTCCCACCGGGTGTCGACGCCGACGTGGCGCAGGATCTCCTCGGAGACGAGCACGTCCGACAGCCGCGGCACGTCCTCCAGCACGACCTCTTCGTCGGTCAGCAGGCTGGCGAGCATCAGGTAGAGGACCGAGTTCTTCATGCGCTTGACCGGCAAGGTGCCGCTCAGTGGTGAGCCTCCGCGGATCAGGAAGATCTCGTTGATGTCGTCCACCGCTCACCCCACGCCGGTGTGAAGAACTCAACACATGATGAGTAACTTACACACGCTTAGTAAAGATAGTCTAGGTGTCGCCGCAATGAGTGTCAAGCTGAGCAAGTTGCTGATATCATCGGGCATGCCCAAGCGCGAGAAGAGCAAGCGTCTTCAGGTCGTGATCACGGAGGAGCAAGACTCGCTGCTGACCAAGACCGCTTACCACCTCTCGAACCCCGAACGTCTCGTCTCCAAGTCGGAGGTCGTCAGGCTCGGCATCGAGATGCTCAACCGCGCCGTGGAAGAGGGCTCTCTCGACCCGGCCATGCTCAAGGCCTTGGACGAAGGCTGAAGTAAAGTACCCGGGTGTTCCAAGCCGGGGAGGTCATCGACGACCGCTACGAGGTCATCGGCACGTTGGGCGTCGGCGGCATGGCGCACGTGTTCCGGGCCCGCGACTCGCACCTCGAGCGCGAGGTCGCCCTCAAGGTCCTCAGACCACACCTGACAGAGTCCGATAGCGAGCGCTTCCGGCGCGAGATCCGAGCTCTCGCGCGCCTGAACCATCCCGGCATCGTCAGCATCTACGACCTCGGGCTCGGCAAGCACGTCTACTTCGCGATGGAGTTGATCGAAGGCGGCCCGATCACCGAGGTCGGGCCGTACCAAGCCGACCCGGAAGCCGCCGCTCACCTGCTGGAGGCCTCGGTGACCGTCGCCCAGGCGCTCGGCTACGTGCACCGCATCGGCATGGTGCACCGAGACCTGACCCCGAGGAACGTGCTGGTGACCCCGCAGGGATCGCCCAAGGTGATGGACTTCGGCCTGGTGCAGCTGACCGAGACCTCGAAGCGCTTGACGCGCACCGGCATCACGCTCGGTACGCCTCAGTACATGGCGCCCGAGCAGGCGACCGGCGAGTCGACCGGCGCCGCGACCGACCTCTACGCGTTCGGGGCGGTGCTCTACCGCATGGTCACCGGCCTCAACGCGTTCGATGGCGAGAACGACCAGGCCGTCCTCTACCAACACGTCTACGGCAGCGTGGTCCACCCTCAGGAGCACAACGCGCAGATCCCCGACGCCTTGGCGCAGCTGATCATGGGGCTCCTCGAGAAGGAGCCTGACAAGCGCCCGAGTTCCGGCTACGCGGTGGCCGACCGGCTGCAAGCGATCCTGGAGCAGGTGCGCGGTCGCTCCTTCGGAGTGCCGCTGGCGGGACCCGGCAGGACCGGCTCCTACCCAGGGGGTCCGCCTTCGCCGCGCGCGCTGGAGAGACGCTGGAGCATCGAGCTCGACGAGGGGCCTCAGTTCCCATCCGGACTCGCCGCCGCCGGCGGCTTCCTGCTGCTCGGTCAGCGCTCCGACTCGCTGGCGGTGCTGAGGCCCGCCGACGGCGGGCTGCACGCGTCGTTCGCTCTCCTCGACGAGGCCTACCAGCCGCCGCTGGTGGTCGGCGAGCGCCTCTACCTGGTGAGCCGCGACGGCAGTCTCGACGTGCTGTCGTGGCCCGGCGGCGAGAGCCTCTGGCGACGAGAGGGAGCCGACGTCGTGGGGGCCGCGCCCTTCGGTCGCGACGTGATCGTCGCGGCCGGCGAGAGCCTCGAGTTGTGGACCGCTGAAGGCGTGGTGGCGTGGCGCTGTCGCCTCGACTCCCCCGCCGTCTGCGCCCCGACCATCCACGGCTCGCTGGCGCTGGTTCCGACCGCCGGAGGGTGGCTGCACGCCGTCCGCCTGCCGCAGGGAGCGCATGCCTTCAAGGTCGAGGTCGGGCTGCTGGCAGCCGCGCCCTCGGCCGCCGGCGGGACGGCCTACCTGCCCATCAGAAGTGGCGAGCTGCACGCCTTCGACCTCGCCGCTCGCGAGGTCAAGTGGAGTTACGACCTCGAGGGCGAGCAGTGGAGCACGCCGGTGGCGTGGGGGCAGCACCTGTTCGTGACCTCATGGGGCCAGAGGCTTCACGCGCTGGCGGCACTGAGCGGCGACGACCTGTGGTCGCGGCCGCTGCCGGCTGCGGTCACCGCCACGCCGGTGGTGGCTGCGGGCGTCCTCTACGTCGCGACCGAAGGCGGCGACCTGATCGCCTTCGACGCTCGCAACGGCCGCTCCCTGTACACCGACAAGGTGGCGAACTCCGCGATTCAAGCGAGCCCGCTGCCGTTCGCCGGCCGGCTGTTCGTCGCCGCCCTCGACGGCCGCGTCGTCGCCTACGGCTGAACCGCGCGCTTGACCGCGCCGGTGGTGTCGCCGGCGGCCGGGGGCGGTGGATGCGCCTCCGGAGTCAGCGGCCTCACCCGCCAGAAGGCGGCGCTGGCGGCGCCCCAGTCGGCCAACAAGCCCTCCGCCAAGCGCGAGCCGGTCACCTCACGGTGGCGCAGCAGCAGCTCGCGCAGAGCGCCCAGCTCGGCCGAGTGCGCCGGTTCGGCAACGTCGACGAGCGGCTCCAAGCTCACCATCTGGCGGTTGACGCGCCTCTCGAGGCGGCGCCTGGCAGCCTCGTCGGAGGCGTAGAGGTACGCGACGCCTCCGGACATCCCGGCTCCGAAGTTGCGACCGATGGGGCCCAGGACGACCACCGTGCCGCCGGTCATGTACTCGCAGCCGTGATCGCCGCAGCCCTCGACCACGGCGGTGGCGCCCGAGTTGCGCACGCACACGCGCTCGCCCACCGCACCGGCTGCGAACAGGGCCCCTCCCGTCGCTCCGTAGAGGATGGTGTTGCCGGCTATCACCTGGCCGTGTCCGCTGCTGAGCGCGCCCTCGGGCCTCAGCACCAGCTCGCCGCCCGCCATCGACTTCCCGACGTAATCCTGCGCCTCGCCTGAGAGGACGAGACGAGTGCCGTGAAGGTTGAAGGCGCCGAAGCTCTGACCCGCCGAACCCGTGAAGCGCGCCTCCAGGCGGGCTGTCGGCAGACCCGCGTCGCCGTGGCGGGCAGCCAGCCGGCCCGCCAGGCGGCTGCCGACGGTGCGCTCGCGGTTGCTGATCGGGTAGGCGAGGCTGATCTCCTCGCGGCCGGCGGCGAGGGCAGCGAGAGCGTCCTGAGCGAAGACGTCATCGAGCGTCCCGTCCGCCCTCCCGGGACGTTCGTTGCGCTCCTCGGTGCGCCTCACCGCGACGCCGGTGGCGGCCGCGATGCCGACCGTGGCCGCCGCCTGGCGCGTGAGGTGCTCGAGCTCGAGATCGACGTCGCGCGGCAGCCTGTCGCGCGCGCCGGATCTGACGGCCAAGAGGTCGCCGCGGCCGACGATCTCGCCCAGGCTGGCGACGCCCAGCCCCGCCAGCAGCATCCTCACCTGCTGCCCCAGGTAGAGGAACAGCCTCACGACGTGCTCCGGCGTCCCGGCGAACTTCGCGCGCAGGTCGGGGTCCTGGGTGGCGATCCCGACCGGACAGGTGTTGAGGTGGCACTGGCGAATCATCGCGCAGCCGACGGCCACCAGCGCGGTGGTGCCGAAGCCGAACTCGTCGGCGCCGAGCATGGCGGCCACCAGCACGTCACGGCCGGTCTTGAGCCCGCCGTCGACGCGCAGCCCCACGCGCCCTCTGAGGCCGTTCTCGACGAGGGCCCGCTGCGCGTCGACGAGGCCGAGCTCCCACGGCAGCCCGGCGTGCTTCACGCTCGCCAGCGGAGCCGCGCCGGTGCCACCGTCGTTGCCGGAGATCTGGATGTTGTCGGCGTAGCCCTTGGCGACGCCGGCCGCGATCGTCCCCACACCGGAGGTCGCGACCAGCTTCACGCCGATGCGCGCCGCCGGGTTGACGCGTTTCAGGTCGTAGATCAGCTGAGCGAGGTCCTCGATCGAGTAGATGTCGTGATGTGGCGGGGGGCTGATCAACGTCACGCCCGGAACCGCGTGGCGGATCGCGGCGATCTCGGCCGACACCTTGTAGCCGGGGATCTGGCCACCCTCGCCGGGCTTGGCTCCTTGCGCCATCTTGATCTCGATCTCGCGCGCCGAAGCCAGGTAGGCGGGCGTCACTCCGAAACGTCCCGAGGCAACCTGCTTGATCGCCGAGTTGGCGTCGTCGCCGGCGCCCGGGTGCCAATGCTCGGAGAAGCTGCGCTCCGGCATGTCGCGCTCGAAGGGGGTGAACCTCTGCGGGTCTTCCCCGCCCTCGCCGGCGTTGCTCTTGCCGCCGAGGCGGTTCATCGCGATCGCGAGGGCCTCGTGGGCCTCGCGCGAGACCGACCCGTGGCTCATCGCCTGGGTGGTGAAGCGCTTGACGATCTCGGACACGTCCTCAACGGCCTCGAGCGGCAGCGGCTCGGCCACCCGCCGGTAGTCGAGCAGGTCGCGGACGTGCGTCGGCGGACGCTCCTCGACCGCCTTGACGTACTCCTCGAAGGCCGCGAAGCTCTCGGTCCTGACCGCCTTGTGCAGCGGCTTGAACACGTCGGGGTTGAGAGCGTGGTACTCGCCGGCCTTGCGATAGCGGTAGACGCCGCGGTCGACCAGGCCGCCCTTGCCGCCGCCGGCGTCGCCCTCCTGGTACGCGCTGCGGTGAAGGTCGAGGACGTCGAGGGCCAGGGTGCTGAGGGTCGCGCCGCCCAGGTGCGCCGGCGTTCCCGAGAAGTAGTCGTCAACGACCTCGCGGCTCAGTCCGACGGTCTCGAACACCTGGGCGCCTCGGTAACTGGCCAGCGTGCTGATGCCCATCTTCGACATCGTCTTCAACAGCCCCTTCTCGATCGCCTTGACGTACGAGGTGACGGCCTGGTCTCCGTCGATGGGACCGTGCGTCTTGGTGCCGCGCGCCAGCTGCTTCACGCTGGCGAACGCCAGGTAGGGATGCACCAAGCCGGCTCCGTAACCGATCAGCGTGGCGAAGTGATGGTCCTCGCGAGGCTCGCCGGTGTCACAGACGATGGCCGCGCGCGTCCGGCGACCGACGAGCAGCAGCCGGTGGTGAACGGCGCCGACCGCCAACAGCATCGGGACCGGGGCTTGCTGCTCGTCGACGCCGCGATCGCCGAGCACCAGGATCGCGACGCCGGCCTCGACCAGTTCCTGCGCCTCGTCTGCGATGCGCTCGAGCGCTCGCATCAGCCCGGCTTCGCCTTGGGAGACCGGGAACAGGCAGGAGACATCGGCGCAGCGCAGCGCGTCCTGCGAGCGCAGCGCCGCCAGCGTCCGCGCGTCGATGATGGGGCCGGCGAAGCGCGCCACCCTGGCTGCCTCGGGCTCCTCCTCGAGGAGGCTGGTGCGGGGCCCGAGCACCGTTGCCAGCGACATCGTCAGGTCCTCGCGCAGCGGGTCTATCGGGGGGTTCGTCACCTGCGCGAAACGCTGCTTGAAGTAGCGGTAGAGCTGCTGCGGTTGGCGCGAGAGCACCGCCAGCGGGGTGTCGTCGCCCATCGAGCCGACGGGCGGCTCGGAGGCGAAGACCATCGGCTCGAGCACCCTGTCAAGGTCCTCGCTGGCGTACCCGAAGGCGCGCTGCAGGCGCGTGACCTCAGCGGGAGCGTCCGCCAGCAGATCGGCCGGCACCCTCGCCGACTCCGGCAGGCGCACCGCGAAGCGTTCGACCCACTCGTCGTAGGGGCGCCTGCGGGCGTAGCGCTCCTTGATGTCGGCGTCGCGCAGCAGCCTGCCCTCGGTGGTGTCGACGGCGATCAGGCGACCGGGCCCGAGGCGGCCGCGCTCCTTCACCGAGCCCTCGGGAAGCGGCAGGACGCCGGCTTCGGAAGCGACCACCAGCAAGTCGTCCTCGGTCAGCCAGTAACGCTGCGGCCTCAGTCCACCGCGGTCGAGGGCTGCCACCGCGAAGCGCCCGTCCGAGATCGCGAGCGCCGCGGGACCGTCCCACGGCTCCATCAGGGTGCCGTGATAGTCGAAGAAGCCTCGCAGCTCTCGGGAGACCTCGCTGTCCTTCTCGTAGGCCTGAGGCATCAGCATCATCAGCGCGTGCGGGAGGTCGCGGCCCGAGAGCGTGAGCAACTCGAGCGCGTTGTCGAGCGCCGCGGAGTCCGAACCGCCGGGTTCGATGACCGGCAGCAGGTCGCGCACGCGCTCGCCCCACACGTGGCTGGTCAGCCGCGGCTCGCGGGCGCGCATGAAGTTGACGTTGCCTTGCAGCGTGTTGATCTCGCCGTTGTGCGCCAGCATCCGGAACGGCTGCGCCAGCGACCAGCGCGGCACGGTGTTGGTGCTGTAGCGCTGATGGAACAGCGCGATCGCGGTCTCGAAGTCGGGGTCGGCAAGGTCGAGATAGAACTTCGGCAGCTGATCGGCGGCCATCAGGCCCTTGTAGGCGATCACCCGGCTCGACAGCGAGCTGACGTAGAAGCGGCCCAGACCGGCCTCGTGCACGCGCCGCTCGATGCGCTTGCGGGTCAGGTAGAGGGTGCGCTCGAACTCGTCGTCGCTCTGCCACTCGGGACGCCCCAGCAGCACCTGGCGCATCGCCGGCAGGCGGTCGAGAGCATGCCTGCCCAGCGCGGTGCTGTCGGTGGGCGGCTCGCGCCAGGCGAGGCGCTGGAGGGGGCTGCGCGCCAGCTCGTCGCGCACCAGCGCGTAGATCCGCTCGAAGGGGGCGTCGTTGGCGGCGAAGAACACGCCGACCGCCAGATCGCGGTCGCGCTCCAACTGCACCCCTTTGCGCTCGAGATCGCGGCGGAACAGCCGATGAGGCAGCTGGGTGAGGATACCGGCACCATCGCCGGTCTTCCCGTCGGCACTGACGGCGCCGCGGTGCGCGAGGTTGGTGAGGGCCGTGAGACCGAGCTGCAGGACGTCGTGACTGCGGCGACCACCGACGTGCGCGATGAACCCGACGCCGCAGGCGTCGCGCTCCTGGGGCCAGCTGAGGCTGCCGAAGTCCGATAGACGATCCATCTGTCTGCCCCCTCCTGAGGAGGTCGCGGCCAACGCAAGCGACTCCCGACGGGGCCGGTCAGCGAACATCGGCGCGGTGCGCGAGGTGGTGGATGACGGACGTCAGACGGCGCGCGATGGTGAGAAGCGAGCGCGGTGGTCGTCAGAACGTGGGCAGAATGCTACGTGCGGCCAGGTCGCGGTGTCAAGCTGGTCGCCGTCCCGGTCAGGGATCCGCGGCTCGGCCAGCAGGTCTTGCTCGCCGTCGAGTCAGCCTCAGCCGGACCCGGCAGGCCGTGCGCCGCGCGAGCGACGCCACGCCAGGACCGTCGGCACCACCAGGATGGCCAGCGAGATCAGCAGCAGCGTCGCGGACAGCGGCCGCGTCACGAATACCGAGTAGTCGCCCTGGCTGATGGCCAGCGCGCGGCGGAACTGCTGCTCGGCCATCGGTCCGAGGATCATCCCGATCACCGCCGGAGCCACCGGGAAGCCGTGACGGCGCATCAGGAAGCCGATCGCGCCGATGATGTAGAGCGCCAACAGGTCGACCACCGAGTGCGACATGCTGTAGGTGCCAAGCGTCGCGAACACGAGGATGCCGCCGTACAGCAGCGGCCGCGGGATCATCAGCAGCCGGACCCAGATGCCGACGAGCGGCAAGTTGAGCACCAGCAGCATGAAGTTCCCGAGGTAGAGGCTGGCGATCAGTCCCCACACGAGGTCCGGCGCGTGGCTGAACAGCAGCGGCCCCGGTTGCAGCCCGAACTGCTGGAACGCCGCCAACATGATCGCCGCGGTGGCGGAGGTCGGCAGCCCGAGGGTCAACAGCGGCACCAGGACACCCGCGGCGGCGGCGTTGTTGGCCGCCTCGGGGCCGGCCACGCCCTCGATCGCGCCGTTGCCGAACTCCTCGGGGCGACGGCTGAGGCGCTTCTCGAGCGAGTACGAGAGGAACGTGGGGATCTCTGCTCCGCCCGCGGGCAGGGCTCCGAACGGGAACCCGAGCGCGCTGCCGCGCAGCCACGGCTTCCAGGAGCGACGCCACTCGTCGCGGTTCATCCAGATGCTGCCCTGGATCGCCTGGACCTTCGGCGCGGAACGCCTCAGCCGCGAAGCGACGTAGAACGTCTCCCCCACCGCGAACAGGCCGACCGCGACCACCACCACGCTGATGCCGTCGAGCAGTTCGAGCCTGCCCAGCGTGTAGCGCGCCTGGCCGGTCTGCAAGTCGATGCCGACGAGCCCCAAGGCGAGGCCGAACATCAGGCTCGCGATGCCGCGCAGGACCGACGAACCCAGCACCGAGGTCACCGTCGTGAACGCGAGGATCATCAGCGCGAAGTAGTCGGCCGGCCCGAACTTGAGCGCGAGGGTGACGACGATGGGCGCCACGAACGTCAAGGCCAAGGTGGCGAGCGTGCCGGCGACGAACGAGCCGAGGGCGGCGGTGGCCAGGGCGGCCGCCCCGCGACCTCGGCGCGCCATCTTGTTGCCCTCGACCGCCGTGATGATCGAGGCGCTCTCCCCCGGCGTGTTGAGCAGGATCGAGGTCGTCGAGCCGCCGTACATGCCGCCGTAGTAGATGCCGGCGAACATGATGAACGAGCCGACCGGGTCGAGCCCGTAGGTGACCGGTAGCAGCAGGGCGACGGTCAACGCCGGCCCGATGCCGGGCAGGATCCCGACTATCGTTCCGAGCGTCACCCCGATGAACGCCCACAGCAGGTTGTCGAGGGTCAGCGCCACGCCGAAGCCGTGGATCAGCGACTGGAGGGTCTCCACGCGCGCCCCTCAGAGCCCCAACGACGTCGTCAACAGCGGCAGGATGCCTGCCGGCAGGTTCAGGTCGAGGAGCCTCGTAAACGCAAGATAGGTGGTGAGCGCCAGCACCAGGCCGACGCCGGCGTCGCGCACGGTGCGGCGGCTACCGAAGCCCAACGCCACTCCGGTGAACAGCACGGCGCTGGCCAGCACGTAGCCCGCCGGCTCCATCAGCAGGGTGCCGAGGGCGAGCGCGACGGCGATGACCAGCACCGGCCGCAGGTTGTCGCGCGCGGTCACGTCGACGTCCTCGCCGGCCTCGGGGGCGCCGCGCTGGCCGCGCAGAGCCTGGATCAACAGCAGCACCCCGCAGACGAAGGTGCCGGCCGCGACCAGGTACGGGAAGAAGCGCGGGCCGATGCGCGAGTAGGTGGGAAGCACGCGGATCGCCTCGGCGCCCAGGTACAGGTAGACGCCGTAGGCGATGAGCAGCGCGCTGACGAACGCGTCGCCATACGCCACGCGGCTCAGCCAACCGGAGCCAGGGGAGCCGCTGGGGCTCCCCTGGCTGGCTTCCTCGCTCAGTTGCCTGCCACCAGACCGATCGACACCAGCACTTCCTCGACGCGCACCAGCTCGTTGTCGAGGTAGGCCGCGAACTGGTCGCCGCTCATGTAGGCGTCGGTCCACTGGTTCTGCGCCAGGGCGGCCGCCCACTCGTCGCTGGCCACCAGGGCGTCGACGGTGGCGACGAGCGCATCGCGCTGCTCCTGGCTGAGGCCGGGCGGCGCCACGACCCCGCGCCAGTTGGCGATCTCGAGGTTGAACCCCTGCTCGACCAACGTCGGCGCGTCGATGCCGTCGACGCGCTCGGGCGCCGAGATGCCGAGGACGCGCAGCTCACCGGCTTCGATCTGACCGGCCCATTCCGAGTAGCCGGAGACGCCGGCCGCCACTTGGCTGCCGAGGATCGCCGCGAGAGCCTCGCCGCCGCCGGAGTACGGGATGTAGTTGATGGCGGTCGGATCGACGTCGGTCTCGAGAGCCAGCAGGCCTACGAGGATGTGGTCGATGCCGCCGGCGGAGCCGCCCGCGAAGGCGACCGCGCCGGGGTTGGCCTGGAAGGCCGCCACCAGGTCGGCGAGCGTCTGGTAGGGCGAGCTCGCCGGCACCACGATGACTTCATACTCGGCAGTCATGCGCGCGATCGGCGTGCTCTGGTCGAGCCCGACAGGCGCCTGGTTGGTGAGGATCGAGCCGACCATCACGAGTCCCATGACCATCAGGATGTCGCCGTTGCCGGCCTCGCTGGCCGCCAGCTGGGCGAGGCCGATGGTGCCGCCGGCACCCGGAACGTTGAAGACCTCGACCTGGTTGACGATGCCGGCGTCCCGGAGCGCCGCTTGCATGGCGCGCGCCGTACCGTCCCAGCCGCCACCCGGCGCCGCCGGGGCCATCAGACGCAGAGACGACAAGCCTTGCGCTTGCGCCGCCGAGAACAACAGGGCGACCGCCACCAACACGGCCACCAGCGAACGGACCGACGCTCTTGATGCAGATCGGAACATCCTTGCCTCCCTAGGAACTGGTACGAGTGAGAGGATAACGCTACTGGCTCAGGCAGATGTAGCGAACGGGGACCCTCCCCGACACTCGGCTCACTGACCGCCTGTCGCCGCTACCCCTGGGCTGGCGACCTCGACCAGCGGCTCCACGCCGTCTTGCAGGAGCTTGTACTCGTAGGCGTCGACCAGCGCCTCGTAGGACGCCTCGATGATGTTGGTGCTGGCGCCGACCGTCGACCAGCTGCGCCGGCCATCGCTCATCTCGACCTGCACCCTCACCACGGCCGCGGTGCCGCGTTCGGGTCCGGCGAGCACCCGGACCTTGTAGTCGACCAGGGTGACACCGACCAAGGACGGGTAGAAGGCCCTCAAGGCCTTGATCAACGCCACGTCGAGGGCGTTCACGGGCCCGTCCCCGGAAGCTGCGGTGTGCTCGACGCGCCCGCCGACCTCGACCCTGACAGTGGCTTCGCACAGCGGCTCGCGGCCGTCGTCGCGCTTGTCGATGATCACCTTGAAGCCGTGCAGGCTGAAGTACGCCTTGTGCTCGCCGGCCACCTTGCGCGCCAGCAGCGTGACGCTGGCTTCGGCGCCTTCGAAGGCGTAGCCGCGATCCTCCAACTCCTTGATGCGCGTGACGACCCGCCTGGCGTCCTCCTCGACGCCCTCGACCCGGCCCAGCAGGTTGGCGCGCCCCGACAGATCGGAGACCAACACCCGCCGCCGGTTGCCGACGGCCTCCGGTTCTACGTGCTCGTAGCTGCGCGGGAGCTTGTTGACCGCCGCGACGTGCACCCCGCCCTTGTGAGCGAACGCGGCGTCGCCGACGTACGCCGAGCGCAGGTTCGGCGCCAGGTTGGCGCGCTCGTCGACGTAGCGCGACAGCTCGCGAAGCTTGGCCAGCGGTTGCGGCTGCGGTCGCCCGAGCTTGAGGCTCAAGTTGGCGAGGATGCTGATCAGGTTGGCGTTGCCGCAGCGTTCGCCGTAGCCGTTGATCGTGCCCTGCACGTGGCTGGCTCCCGCCTCCACCGCCGCCAGCGTGTTGGCCACCGCCAGTTCGGCGTCGTTGTGGGCGTGGACGCCCACCGGCACCGCACTGCGAGCCACCACTTCGGCGACGCGCTCGGCGACCCACGCCGGCAGGCTGCCGCCGTTGGTGTCGCACAGCACCAGCCGGTCGGCGCCACCGGCGAGCGCTGCGTCGAGCGTCGCGAGCGCGTAGTCGGCGTCGGCGCGGTAACCGTCGAAGTAGTGCTCGGCGTCGTACACGACCAGGCGCCCGTGGCGCTTGAGGTGCGCGACCGACGAGCGGATCATCGCGAGGTTCTGCTCCAGCGTCGCGCCCAGCGCGCTCTCGACGTGAAGCGTCCACGACTTGCCGAAGATCGCCACGGCCGGCGTCTCGGCCGCCAGCATCGCGCGCAGGTTGGGGTCCTCTTCCGGCGAGGCGTCCTTGTGCCTGGTGCTGCCGAAAGCGGTCAGCTTGGCGTGCGTCAGCGCGACGTCCTTCATGGCGTCGAAGAAGCGCGCATCCTTGGGGTTCGACCCTGGCCAGCCCCCCTCGATGAAGTCGATGCCGAAAGCATCGAGCCTCTTGGCGATGGCGACCTTGTCCTCGCTGGTCAAGTGGATGTCCTGGCCCTGCGTGCCGTCACGCAGGGTCGTGTCGAAGATCTCCACCGCCGCGGGGAGCGTCATGGGCGTAGCGCACCGCCTGGGGCCAGCTCGCGCGCGCCGCCGCCGGGGGCGTCCGTCGCCCGCGCCTGCCCGGATGCGAGGCGGTTGAGGACATCGACGTAGGCGCGCGCCGAAGCCTCCACGATGTCGGTCGAGAGCCCCTTGCCTTGCACCAGCCGCGAGCCTTCCCTAACCCTGATCGTCACCTCGCCGAGGGCGTCCTGGCCGCTGCCGACCGCGCGGATCTCGTAGCTGTCAAGCTCCATGCTGAGGCCGGTGATCGCCTCGATGGCGCGGTAGGCGGCGTCGACCGGCCCGTCGCCGGTGGCGGCCTGCGTGTGCACGCCGGTGTCGGTCTCGAGCGAGACGGTCGCCACCGGCGTCAGGTTGGTGCCCGCCTGGAACTGCACGAAGTGCAGCTTGTAGGACTCGGGCACGCGGCTCGTCTCGGTGTCGACCAGCGCCCTGATGTCCTCGTTGGTCACCGAGCTCTTGCGGTCACACAGCTCCTTGAACTGCACGAACACGGCGTTGAGGCGCTCGTCGTCGATGGTCCCGTAACCGAGGTCGGCCAGGGTCTTCCGGAACGCGCGGCGGCCGGAGTGCTTGCCCATCACCAGCACCGCAGGGTCGCGCCCGACGAGCTCGGCGTTCATGATCTCGTAGGTCTCCTTGTGCTTGATGACGCCGTCCTGGTGTATCCCGGACTCGTGCGAGAAGGCGTTCTCGCCCACCACCGCCTTGTTGGCCTGCACGACCATGCCGGTGTGCCTGGCGACCAGGCGGCTGACGCGGTAGATCTCGCGGGTGTTGATGCCGATGTCGACGCCGTAGTGATCGCGGCGGGTGTAGAGCGCCATCGCCACCTCCTCGAGCGAGGTGTTGCCGGCGCGCTCGCCGATGCCGTTGATGGTGGCCTCCACCTGCGTGGCGCCGTTCTCGACGGCGGCCAGGCTGTTGGCGACGGCCATGCCGAGGTCGTCGTGGCAGTGCGTCGAGATGCGCACGTTCCGGGCCTCCGGCACGTTCTCGAAGATCGAGCGGATCAGCGCGCCGTACTCGACCGGGGTGCCGTAGCCGGTGGTGTCGGGGATGTTGACGGTGCTGGCGCCCGCCGCGATGGCGGTGCGCACCAGCTGATAGACGAAGGCAGGATCGGCGCGCATGCAGTCCTGCGCGCTGAACTCGACCTCGTCGACGAACTGCCTGGCGTACCTGACCGTCTCGTCGGAGATCGCGAGGATCTCCTCCCGGGTCTTCTTGAGCATGTGCTGGAGGTGAACGTCGCTGGCCGAGGTGAAGATGTGGATCATCGGCGTCTTGGCCGCGGCGACCGCCTTGGCCGCGCGGTCGATGTCGAGCTGGTGGGTGCGGGCCAGCGCGCAGATGATCGGACCGTCCACCTCGCGTGCGATCGCGTCGACGCACTCGAAGTCGCCCTGGCTGGTGATCGGGAAACCGGCCTCGATGACGTCGACCCCGAGCCTGGCGAGAGCGTGGGCGATCTCGAGCTTCTGCGCGGTGTTGAGTGCGACGCCCGGGCTCTGCTCACCGTCCCTGAGCGTGGTGTCGAAGAACCTCACGTAAGGCACGATCTCACTCCCCCTCCCCGATGAACGGCATCATCTTGCGAAGCCGCTTGCCCACCTCCGCGACCTGCGACTCGGAGGAGCGACGCCGTCCCGTCTTCAAGGTCGGCTGGCCGACGACGTTCTCGAGCAGGAACGACCTCGCGAACGCGCCGGACCGGATGTCCTCGAGCACCTCCTGCATCGCCGTGCGGACCTCGTCGGTGACGATGCGGGGCGCGGTGACGTAGTCGCCGAACTCGGCCGTGTTGGAGATCGAGTAGCGCATCTTCTCGAAGCCGCCCTCGTAGATGAGGTCGACGATCAGCTTCATCTCGTGCACGCACTCGAAGTACGCGATCTCCGGCTGGTAGCCGGCGTTGACGAGCGTCTCGAAACCGGCCTCCATCAGGGCCGTGACGCCGCCGCACAGCACCGACTGCTCGCCGAACAGGTCGGTCTCGGTCTCCTCCTTGAAGGTCGTCTGCAGGACGCCGGCGCGGGCTCCGCCGATGGCCTTGGCGTAGGCCAGAGCGCGCTGCAGCGCGGTGCCGCTGGCGTCCTGATGGATGGCGACGAGGCACGGGACCCCTGCGCCCTCGCGGTAGGTGCGCCTCACCAGGTGCCCGGGGCCCTTGGGCGCGACCATGAAGCAGTCGACGCCGGCGGGCGGCACCACCTGCGAGAAGTGGACGCTGAAGCCGTGAGCCACCAGGACGGCGTTGCCCTCTTCGAGGTGCGGCTCGATCTCCTCCCTGAAGACCCTGCCGTGCTCCTCGTCGGGGCACAGGATCATGATCAGGTCGGCTGCCTTGGCGGCGTCCGCGACGCTCATCACCCTGAGGCCGTCCTGCTCGGCCAGCCGCCGCGACCGCGAGCCTTCCCTTAGCCCGACCACCACGTCGAGGCCCGACTCCTTGGCGTTGAGCGCGTGCGCATGGCCTTGTGAGCCGTAGCCGATGACGGCGATGGTGCTGCCCTTGAGGTGCTCGAGGTTGGCGTCGGAGTCGTAGTAGATGGTTGCCACAGTGTGTGTCTCTCCCGTTCGCGGGGCTCGTCGCGAGCCGCCGAGGTGTTGCGCTTCGAGTTGCGTGCTCAGTCGCGTCGTGTGGGCGTGGTGCTTCAGGCGGCGCGGCCTGCCGGTAGTCGAGTGGGCTTCTCGCCCTCGGCCTGCGTGCGGGCCAACGCCACGCGGCCGGTGCGGGTCAGCTCGATGATGCCGAACGGCCGCATCTGGTCGATGAAGGCGTCCATCTTGTTCTCGTCGCCGGTGACCTCGAAGACCAGCGCCTGGCGGGAGACGTCGAGGATCCTGGCCCTGAAGTCGTGGGCGATCTGGCGGATCTCGACGCGCTCGTTGGGGGTGTTGACGGCAACCTTGATAAGCATCAGCTCGCGGTCGACGAACCTGGTGTCGGAGTGATCGATCACCTTGATCACGTCGATCAGCTTCTGCAGCTGCTTCTCGACCTGTTCGATGGTGTGGTCCTCGCCGCTGACCACGAAGGTGGTGCGGCTGATGCCGGGCATCTCGGACTGCGCCACCGACAGCGACTCGATGTTGAAGCCGCGCCTGGCGAACAGGCCGGCGATCCTCAGCAGCACGCCGGGACGGTCCCGAACGGTCACCGACAGCACGTGGCGGGCGCTCACCGTGTAGCCCCCACCGGCGCCGGCTCGGTCGCGGCGCCTTGGGTCTCGTCAGGGTCTTGGTCGCCGAGGATCATCTCGTCGACGCCGGCGCCGGCGGGGACCATCGGCCACACCTTCTCGGCCTCGTAGACGAAGAAGTTGAGCAGCACCGGCTTGCGCGCCGCCACCGCGGCCGCGATGTGGCTCTTGGCGCTCTCGCGATCGAAGACGTTGTGCCCTTCGATGCCGTAGGCCTCGGCGAGCTTCGCGAAGTCGGGGTTGGAGTCCGCCAGGTAGACCTCGCTGTAGCGCTGAGCGTGGAACAGCTCCTGCCACTGCCTGACCATCCCCAGCATGCCGTTGTTGAGGATCGCGATGATCACCGGCAGCTGGTGCTTCGAAAGCGTGGCGAGCTCCTGGATGTTCATCTGCACCGAGCCGTCGCCGGCCACGCACACGACGGTCTCGCCGGGGCGCGCGAACGCGGCGCCGATGGCGGCCGGCAGGCCGAATCCCATGGTGCCGAGACCGCCCGAGGTGATGAAGCTGCGCGGCCGCTGAGTCGGGAACAGCCGGGCGGCGAACATCTGGTGCTGGCCGACCTCGGTCGTGACCACGCAGTCGCCGGCGGCCTCCTTGAGCATCATCAGGACCTCTTGCGACACCAGCGGCTTGTCGAGCTTGTACTTCTCGGGGTAGGTGGCCTTCCACTCGGACAACGTCTGGCGCCACTCGTCGATGTCGAGACGGCCGAGTTCGGCCTCGAGGCGCGGCAGCACGTCGCGCAGGTCTCCGACCACCGGCACGTGTGCCTTCACCAGCTTGGAGATTTCGGCCGGGTCGATGTCGATGTGCACGACCGTGGCGTTGGGGGCAAAGCGGCTGATCTTGCCGGTGACGCGGTCGTCGAAGCGCAGTCCGGCGCCGAGGATCAGGTCGCAGTGGCTGATGGCCTTGTTGGCCGTCACCGTGCCGTGCATGCCGG
>CAYNOS010000026.1:0-33584 GCA_964398985.1 uncultured bacterium | reverse complement strand
TGGAGGCGCCGACCGGATTCGAACCGGTGAATCGAGGTTTTGCAGACCTCTGCCTTACCACTTGGCTACGGCGCCAAGGCACAAGAGGCTATCACGCCAGAACGAGCAGTGTCAACGCGCACGCCAAGCCAGTTTCCCCGTCACCATCGCATTTTCTGCCTGGGCGCCGGCCTTGCTCGCGGCCGGCGTTACACTCGGGTCATGTCGGATGCGGCCGTGCGCTTCGCGCATCTTCACCAACACACCGCCTACAGCCTCTTGGACGGCGCCGCGCGCATCAAGGACCTGGTCAACTGGGTCAAGGAGGTCTCCCCCGACCGGCCGGCGGTGGCGATGACCGACCACGGCAACATGCACGGCGCCGTCGAGTTCTACAAGACCGCGACGGCCGCCGGGGTCAAGCCGATAATCGGCTTCGAAGCCTACGTCGCACCGGGATCGCGCTTCGAGAAGCGCCGCGGTTCGAGCAAGATCGACGGCGGCTACTTCCACCTGACCCTGCTCGCCCAGGACTTCAAGGGCTATCAGAACCTCTGCAAGCTCTCGAGCCGTGCCTATCTCGAGGGCTTCTACATGAAGCCGCGCGTCGACCTCGAGCTGCTCGGCGAACACGCCGAAGGCGTGATCGCCCTCTCGGGTTGCCTCGGCGCCCAGCTGCCGCGCGCGATCCTCGACCTCGGCGAGGCCGAGGGCGAGCGCGTGCTCAACGAGTACCTGAACGTGTTCAAGGACCGCTACTACATCGAGATCCAGAACCACGGCCTGGAAGAGCAACCGATCGTCAACCAGGTCCTCCGAGGCTTCGCCGACAAGTACGGCATCGGGATGGTCGCAACCAACGACGGCCACTACGTCAGGCGCGAGGACGCTCACGCGCACGACGTACTGCTCGCCATCCAGGTGAAGAAGAACGTCTCCGACCCCGAGCGCTTCCGCTTCAAGTGCGACGAGTTCTTCGTCAAGACGCCCGCCGAGATGGCTTTGGCCGTCCCCGACAGCGAGTTCCCCGGCGCGCTCGACAACACCAACACGGTTGCCGACCTGTGCGACGTCGAGCTTCCGATCGGCTCCAGGCGCGTCTACCAGATGCCGGAGCTGCAGCTCGACGAAGGCGTCACGCACTCGGAGCAACTGCGAGTCGACGTCTACCGCGGGCTCATGCGCCGCTACCCGGATGTCGATGAGGCGGCGCTTCGCGACTACCTGCACGCTCAGACGGCGGGGCGGGCCGCCGGCCACGCCGCCGCTGGCGCCACCTCGGACGTCGAGCGCGAAGCGCTGCTGATGGCGCTCGCGCGGGCTGCGGAGGCCAGCCGCCTCAAACGCGCCGAGGATCCCGACCTGGGACGCTTCGGTCACGAGCTGATCGAAGCGTTCGCCGAACGCCGCGGAGCGGGTCAGGCCAGCACCGTTCTGACGCGCGCCGAGTACGAGCTCGGCGTGATCCTCTCGATGGGCTTCGCCGACTACTTCCTAATCGTCGCCGACTACGTGACCTGGGCCAAGCGCAACGGCATCGCCGTCGGCCCGGGACGCGGGTCGGGCTCCGGCTCGATCGTCGCGTACTCGCTCGGCATCACCAACATCGAACCGCTGCAGTTCGACCTGCTGTTCGAGCGCTTCTTGAACCCCGAGCGCGTCTCGATGCCCGACTTCGACATCGACTTCTCCGACGTCAGGCGTGGCGAGGTCATCGACTACGTCAGGGAGAAGTACGGCGACGACAAGGTGGCGCTGATCGCGACCTTCGGGACGATGGCTTCCAGAGCCGCCATCAAGGACGCCGCCAGGGTGCTGGAGGTGCCGTTCAACGAGTCCGACGAGGCCTCGAAGCTGGTGCCGGTAGTCCAAGGCCGCAGCGTCAGCATCGACCGGGCGCTCGCAGAGGTCCCCGACTTCAAGCGCTTGTACGACGAGGGGGCCAAGCACTACATCGACGTCGCCCGCTCGCTCGAGGGGCTCACGCGCCACGCGAGCGTCCATGCTGCCGGCGTGATCATCGCCCGTGACGCGGTCGTCGAGCTGGCGCCGGTGTTCAAGAGCGGTGACGGGCCGGTCGTGTGCCAGTACGGCATGGGAGCCATCGAGGAGCTCGGCTTCCTGAAGATGGACTTCCTCGGCCTCAGGACGCTGTCGTTCATCGAGGCCGCGGTGCGCATCGTCAACGAGTCGCGCGGCGTCAAGCTCGATCCCGACTCGTTCCCTCTCGACGATCCGGCCGTCTACGAGCTGCTCTCGCGCGGCGACTCGGCGGGCGTGTTCCAGTTCGAGTCGCCCGGCATGACCGACACGCTCAGGAAGCTGAAGCCGACGCGCATCCAGGACCTGATCGCGGTTTCGGCCTTGTTCCGGCCGGGACCGATGGACAACATCCCCAGCTACATCCGCCGCCACCACGGCACCGAGGCCGTCGACTACTCCGACTTCCCGAAGTCAGAAGCGAAGCTCATCCCGATCCTCGCCGAGACCCACGGGATCCCCGTCTACCAGGAGCAGGTGATGCAGATCGCCCGCGCGGTCGCCGGCTTCACCCTTGGTCAGGCCGACATCATGCGCCGCGCGATGGGCAAGAAGAACAAGGACGAGATGGCGCGGCAGCGCATCTTGTTCCTGGAAGGCGCCAAGGCGGGCGGCATCGACGGGGCCGAGGCCGGGCGCATCTTCGACCTCCTGGAGCGCTTCGCGGACTACGGCTTCCCGAAAGGGCACGCGGCCGCCTACGGGGTGCTCTCGTATCAGACGGCCTACCTGAAGGCCCACTACCCGCTCGAGTTCGCAGCCGCTCTGCTCAGCGTCGAACGCGGCGATCACGACAAGGTCGCCCAGTACATCGGCGACGCCAGGCACATGGGCATCGACGTGCTCGCCCCGGACGTCAACGCCTCCGGCGCCGACTTCACTCCCGACGGCGAGGTCATCCGCTTCGGCCTCTACGGGATCAAGAACGTCGGCGAGGCGGCCGTCGACCACGTGATGGCAGAGCGCCGCACGGGCGGACCCTACCAGGACCTCTTCGACTTCTGCCGGCGTGTCGACCTCACCGTCGTGAACAAGCGCGCCGTCGAGTACCTGATCAAGGCCGGCGCCTTCGACGCGCTGGCACCCGCGCCCGAGCCCGGTGCCCCGGCCACTGCCGGGCGTGCTCTGCTGCTCGCCAACCTCGACACCGCGATGCGCTGGGGCGCCGCCTGGCGCGAGCACGAGAAACTCGGTCAAGCCAGCCTGTTCGGGGAGGCTTCCGGCCAACAGGAGCCGGTTCCCGAACTGCAACCGGGAGCCGGCGACGAAGACCTGGACGAGCTCACGATGCTGCGCTTCGAGAAAGACGCCCTGGGCATCTACATCAGCCGCCATCCGATGAACTCCTACCCCGGGCTCGTCGAGTCGGCGAGCTGCAGCATCGCCCAACTCGAGCAGCACTATCGCCGGCTCGCCGCCGAGCAGGGTGGCCGCGTGCGCGCGGTGCTGGCTGGTCTCATCCAGAACGTCGTGCGGCGCACCACGCGCAAGGGCGACATGATGGCGCGCTTCGAGCTGGCCGACGAGACCGGCTCGTTCGAACTGGTCGCGTTCAGCCGCCGCTTCGAGCAGATCGCCGGCGACCTGGTCGAGGACCGGCCCGCCATCGTCGTGGTGGAGCTGTCACAGGACGGCGACGCCGTGCGGGCGGTGGTCGAGAAGCTGCTGCGCTGGGACGGACGCGAACGTGGAGACGGTTCTCTCCCCGAGCTGGTGCAGCTCGAGTTCCGGCCGGCCGACGTCGAGCGCGCCCAACTCCTCGAGCTCAGGAGCGTGCTCGACGAGCGCAGTGGGGCAATGGCGCTGCAGCTCGCTCTCAAGGTCGAAGGCGCTACCGCGCATTACCGGGTCGATGGCGTGAGGGTGGCGGCCGACGTAGCCGCTGACCTGCATGCAAGCTTCGGTTGGCTGTCGGCCCGGCTGATCGTCGACCGCGAGGCGCTGCTGGCGCAACGGGTCGAGCCGGCCTGGGGTCGGAAGAGTGCCCCGGAGGCCGAGCTCGCGCCCTTCTGAAGCGGGAAGTCAGCTGGCGGCGGCCGCGGAAGGCCGCGACAGGTCGACTTGCGTCGCTGCCATCTTGAAGGCCTGGCTGCTGGTCGCCGAAGCGTAGCCCACGTCGTAGTCGATGACGCCTTCGGCGTAGAGCTCGGCCAGATGGTCGTCGAACGAGCGCATGCCGTCGAGACGGGCCTCGCGCAGCACGTCGTAGAGCTCGGGCGTGCGGTCCTCGTCGCGGACCAGGTCTTTCACCCTCAAGGTGCCCTTGAGGATCTCGGTGGCGGCGGTGCGGCCCTTGCCGCCGACCCGCGGCAGCAGCCGCTGCGAGACGATGCCGACCAGCGCCTCGGCGAACAGGATGCGGGCGGTCTCGCGCTCGTGAGGCGGGAACAGCTCGATCATGCGGTTGATGGTGCGCACCGAGTCCTGGGTGTGCAGGGTGCTGAAGACCAAGTGTCCGGTCTGCGCGGCGCTGAGGGCCGCCGCCGCCGTGGCGTGATCGCGGATCTCGCCGATCATGATGACGTCGGGATCCTGGCGCATGGCCGCCACCAACGCCTCGGAGAACGAGGGGGCGTCCATGCCGAGCTCGCGCTGCACCACGATCGACTTCTTCGAGCGGTGCAGGTACTCGATGGGATCCTCGACCGTCACGATCATCTTGGCGTGGTCGCGGTTGATCTCGTCCACGATTCGCGCCAGTGTCGTCGACTTGCCCGAGCCGGTCGGACCGGTGACGAGCACCAGCCCCTTCTCCATGCCCTTGAAGTAGTCGATGGTCTCCTGCGGGAGGTTGACGATCGCGAGCGCTTCCTCGCTGGAGTTGATGACGCGCAGGACGGCGCTGACGCTGCCGCGCTGGCGGAACAGGTTGACACGGAAGCGACCCAGTCCCGCCACCGAGTACGCCAGGTCGACCTGGTGCTTGGCGGCGAACTTCGCCTTCTGGCTCTCGTCGCACATCAGCTCGACCAGCGACTCGGTCGCCCGCGGGCTCATCGTGGCCGAACTGATCGGCGTCAGCCTGCCGCTGATCCGCGCCATGGCCGGCAGTCCCACGTGAAGGTGAAGGTCAGAGGCGCCCTGATCGAGGGCGTACTTGATGAGGTCGTTGAAGTGCATGGGTCAAGCGTACCCACCTGCTCTAACGAGGCTCTTTCGGCGCTCTTACGGCCCTCTTACTCGCCTCCCCAACTCGCCGGCACCGGCACAGCCTGTAGACTGTCGCGTCATGAAGCTCCCCTACCCGACAAGGATGGCCTCGTAGATGCGGATCGTAGCCCTGGCGCTCGCCGCCCTACTGATCGTGATCAGTGGTTTCTGGTTGGCGCGTGACCGCGCCGCCAACCGCCAGCTCGGTGCCGCGCCGACGACCTCGCAGTCAGCCGCAGCGTCCGGCACGCAAGACCAGGAGGCCACCGGCTTGGACGCTGGCGAAGGGGCAGGCGACGAAGCCGACACCGGCGCGACGTCCGCCGTGCCCGAGGGCTTCACGGTGGTGGAGCCGCTGGTCGAGGACCAGCGCCGGGTCTTCGACGCCGCCGATCAGGTCATCGATGAGGGCGTCGACTACCTTGCCGTGATCGAGACCAATCGCGGAGTGATGGTCTTCGACCTGTTCGAGGAACGCACCCCGGTCACCGTGAACAACTTCGTGTTCCTGGCGCTCAACCGCTACTTCGACGGGGTGCCGTTCCACCGCGTGATCGAGGGCTTCATGGCGCAGACCGGCGATCCCACGGGCAGCGGGACGGGCGGACCGGGCTACCAGTTCGCCGACGAGATCGTGAGCGACCTGGTGTTCGACGAGGCGGGCCTGCTGGCGATGGCCAACGCCGGCCCGGGCACCAACGGCTCGCAGTTCTTCATCACCTTCGAGGCGACGCCGTGGCTCAACGGCGCGCACACGATCTTCGGGTCGCAGCTGAGCGGGAGCGAGGTGCTTCCGATGATCACGCGCGTAGATCCGCAGAACCCGTCGGCGGCGGTCCCGTTCGACGCCAGCCTGGCCGACCTCAGGGAACAGGGCGTCGATCTGCCGGGATCACCCGGCACCACCGTCTCCGAGGCCGTCGAGGACGCCTTGGGCACCCTGCCGGTGGCCGGCCAGTCGTTCACCGTTGCGGGCTACCGCGGAGTCGTGGGTCAGCTTGGGGGAACCCCGGCATTCGGCTTCTTCGCCAACCCGGACACCATCGAGAGCGTGATCATCGCGTCACGCCCGCAGTGATGCACGTCGAGACGAACGCGTGCCCGGCGGCGCGCACCCGCGAAAGGGGAACTTGATGTCTGACACCAACCAGGGCTTCGACCGCGTCGAGCCGATCTCGAGCGAGCGCGTCACGCGCTTCGCCGCGCCTCAGCAGGTCACCGAGGCAGGCAAGCAGTACCGCGCCGTCATCAGCACCAACAAGGGCGACATCACCGTCGACCTGTTCGCCGACTCGGCGCCCGTGACGGTCAACAGCTTCGTGTTCCTGGCGCTGAACCGCTACTACGACGGCATCGTGTTCCACCGTGTGCTCGAGGACTTCATGGCGCAGACGGGCGACCCGACCGGCACCGGCCGGGGCGGGCCCGGCTACACTTTCGCCGACGAGTTCGACCCCAAGCGCAGGCACTACGGACCCGGCGTGTTGAGCATGGCGAACGCCGGCCCGGGAACCAACGGCTCGCAGTTCTTCATCACGTTCATCCCGACCCCGTGGCTCGACGGCAAGCACACCGTGTTCGGCGAGGTCGTCTCCGGCAGCGAGGTCCTCGACAAGATCCAGCGCATCGACCCCAGCCGCGGAGGCGGCGGCAATCCTGACTGGATCGAGAGCGTGAGCGTCTACGTCAAGAACTGAAGCCGGCAGCTCGAGCCAGCGCCGGTGCTCTGCGCCAAACATAGTCCGGTGGGCAGCACAGCTCCGATGCGAACGCCGGCCTAGGCCGCCAGCGGCTCGACTTCGAGAAGCCGCTGGCGGTAGGCGTGTCGCAGATGCTCGATGAAGGCATCGGCTGCGACCCCGCCTTGCTCAGGCTCCTGCCGGCTCCGGAAGCTGACCAGGTTGCCGGCCTCTTCCTTGTCCCCGACGATGACGATGTACGGCACCTTGTAGAGCTCCGCGTCGCGGATCTTGGCGTTCATGCGGTCGGACCGGGCGTCGATCTCCGAGCGCAGCCCCGCGTCGGTCAGGCGCTCCTTCAGCCCCTCGGCATACGGCACGTGCCTGTCTGAGATCGGCACGATCCGCACCTGCTCGGGCGCCAGCCACAGCGGGAAGTCGCCGGCGAAGTGCTCGATCAGGAAGCCGACCAGCCGTTCGTGAGTGGACAACGGCGCGCGGTGCAGGCACAAGGGGGTCTTCCGCTCGTTGTGCTCGTCGACGTAGGTGAGGTCGAACCGGCCCGGGACGACGAAGTCCACCTGGTTGGTGGCGAGGCTGAACTCGCGGCCGATCGCGCTCTTGATCTGCACGTCGATCTTCGGACCGTAGAACGCCGCCTCGTCCTCTACCTCCACGAACGGGACGTTCGCCTTGGTCAGCACGTCCCTGACCATGGCCTCGGTCTTGAGCCACAGCGCGGGCTCGTCGACGTACTTCTTGCCGAGGCCTTCGGGAGCGTGCTTGGACAGCCGCATCACGTAGTCGGTGACGCCGAACAGCTCGAAGTACCTGAGGTAGATGTCGACGACGGCCAAGAACTCGGTCTCGAACTGCTCCTCGGTGCAGTAGATGTGAGCGTCGTTCATCTGCATGGAGCGCACGCGCATCAGGCCCATCAACGCGCCGGAGTCCTCGTAGCGGTAGCAGGTGCCGTACTCGGTGAGGCGCAGCGGCAGGTCACGGTAGCTGCGCGGCCGGGCGGCGTAGATCTTGTGGTGGAAGGGGCAGTTCATCGGCTTGACGTAGTAGCGTCCGCCGTCGTCCTCGAACTGCATCGGCGGGTACATTGAGTCGGCGTAGTACGGCAGGTGGCCTGACCGCAGGAACAGGTCCTCCTTGGCGAGGTGAGGGCTTCTGACGCGCTGGTAGCCGGCAGCGGCCTCGACCTCCTTGGCTAGCTTCTCCAACTCGTCGGCCATCACCGCGCCGCGTGGCAACCACAGGGGCAGGCCGGGGCCCACCTCGTCGTCGATGACGAAGATGTCGAGCTCGGCCCCGAGCTTGCGGTGGTCGCGCTTCTTCGCCTCCTCGAGCTGCCAAAGGTGGTGCTGAAGCTCCTCCGCGCTCTGGAAGGCCACGCCGTAGATGCGCTGCAGCATCGGGCGGTTCTCGTCGCCGCGCCAGTACGCTCCCGCCACGCTCATCAGCTTGAAATGCGGGTCGATGACGCCGGTGCGTGGCACGTGCGGACCGCGGCACAGGTCGGTGAAACCGTCTTCCCCGCCCTGCTGGTAGAAGGTGAGCTGCTCGCCTTCCGGCAGGTCTTCGATCAGCTCGACCTTGTACGGGTCGCCGGCTTCGCGGAAACGCGACAGCGCGGCGGCGCGCGGCAGGCTGAACTTGATCAGCGGCAGATCGGCCGCGACCAGCTCGCGCATGCGCGCCTCGATGCCCTCCAGGTCCTCCGGCGCCAGGGAGCGCGGCAGGTCGAAGTCGTAGTAAAAGCCGTTCTCGATCACCGGCCCGATCCCCATGCGAACGCTCTCGGGTGGGAAACCTTCGGCGACGAAGCGCTCGCGCACCGCCTGAGCCAAGACGTGCGCCAGGGTGTGCCGCTTCAGGACGATGGCTTCGGGATCGCGCTTGGTCACGACGGCCACCGACGCTCCGTCGGGAACGACACTCAGCAGGTCCGACAGCTTGCCGTCGACCTTGATGCCCAGGGCGGCCTTGGCGAGCCCCGGGCCGATGCCGGCCGCGACGTCGGCGCCGGTCGCGACACCCTGGAGTTCTAGGCGCTTGCCGTCAGGAAGTACGACGTACATCTCTCACCTCGTGATTGCTCCGGGCTGCCGGCCGGATGCGGTCGCCGCGCGGTGGCGGCTACGTGTCGCGCCTCGGTGATCTCGTGGCGCGCAGTTGACGTCTGTCGTGTGAGGGGGTGCCGGCCCGAGTCGGCGGCGCACCGCCGCCAGCAGTCGGTTGGTTCCCGGGAAAGGAGCCGGGAACCGCGCCTACCTGGACGTTCGTCGGCCGGCGACATGCACGCGCGCACGATACCACGGGCGCGCGCCACCGACGCCGGCGGGCCCGGCGGGGCGCCCATGAGCCGCAGAGGTTAGACTTGGCCGGTGCACCTAGTAGCGCTGCTCAGCGACGATCCCGCTCTCCGCGCGGCGGTGAGCGCCTACCGCGATTCGGCCGGACGCTTCCACCTCCACAGCGTGCCTGCCGGTGCCATGGCGGAGCTGATGCGCGCCCTCGTGCGGCTCGAGTTCGCCGGCGCGCTGGTGTTGGACGAGAACCGCCAGCTCGAAGCGCAGCGACTCGCGGAGCGCAGCTCGCTGGTCGCGCAGGAACTGGCGGCCGCGGATACCTTGACCGTCACGCAAGCCGGCATCATCGCCGACCACACGCTTGGGCGTGCCGTCGCGGCGATGCTCGCCAGCCACCGCTGGGATGCTGCCGGAGCGCGCGTCGTGATGCTCGGTGCCGGCGTCTCGGCCAAGGCCATCGGGCGTGAACTGCTGAGCCTCGGGGCTCGTTCGTTGGCCGTTCTCGATAGCGACCGCGTCGCGGCGGAACGCTCCTTGCCGGTCGTGCAGGCGGGCGTCGAGCTGTTGGCGAGAGCCAGCGCCGACCCGTTGGCGACGACCTTGCTGGAGTCCGCCGACCTCGTGGTGCGCATCGACGGCGCACAGCGCGTGCCCGCCAGTTCGCTCGGCCCCCACCTGACGCTGATCGACTTGGCGCAAGAACCCGTCTCCAGCCTCCGTTCGCAGGCTATGGGACTGGGCGCTCTTACCTTCAACCGTCGCGACGTCGAGGCGTACCGACTGGAACTGGGCCTCAGCCAGGTGCTGGGCGGCGCCATCGGTGTGGAGCCGCTGCTCGCCCTGTTCCACGCCCTGTAGAGCGCCGTTCAGGCGTATCGCCCGCTGTCTGTCCCTGAGTACCGCGGTCGGGTCTCTCACGCAGCTAAGCCGCGCGTCTGGAAGACTCCCGGAAGTGTCTCGACCCGCGCCCTTCGCACTCCGCCTGCTCGCGACCCTGCTCCTGGGCGTTCTCGTTTTCGCTGCCGCGCAGGTCGCGCCGCTCGCAGAAGAGCCCCAAGATGGACCCGTCTACCGGCTCCCCGGAGCGTCTGCGTCGGTCAGCGACGTGGCGATCGAGGTCAGCTACCGAGGCAACTCGCTGACCTACGTGGCCGGGCTCGGCTGGCTCGATGGCATCGAGGCTCCGCCACCCCTCCTGCTGCCCGGCGAGGTCGCCGTCGGGGACGCCGTACTCGACGCGCTCGACGTCTTCCTGCCGCGGCTGGCGGGCATCCGGACCAGCGGCGACGCCGAGGTGAGGGTCGTGTTCGACCTGCCCGACGTCGACTACGACGTCATCGCCGGCCTCGCAGGGAACGGGGTGCTCAGGGCTGGCGAGGCGTTGAGCGTGACGCTCCCGCCGCTGCTGCTACCGGTCGCGCAGCCCGAGGAGTTCGCCGGCATCGAGCTGCAACTCGCCCTCAGCGAGGCACAGACTCAGTTCACCGCCGTGGGACCGGCGATGACCTACAACTTCTTCGCGCTGGGCACCCCGAACCGGCTGGTGTTCGACTTCGTGCCGCAGCGCGAGCTCGACGTTCCTGAGGTCGTTCGCAGCCTGGGTCCCGGCGTCGACTACCGGCGGTTCGTGTTCCGTTCGGCATCCGGTGGCAGCGTGGTGCACTTCGTGAGGGTCGCGCCCGGTCACGGGGAGTTCCGCGTCGTCGGCGAGAGCCGCGGCGCCGGCACCGTCAGTCAGCTCGCCTCCGGCGCACCTCTGGCCATCAACGCCGGCTACTTCGACACGGCCAGCTTCGATGCCATCGGCTACCTTCTCGTCGACCACGGGCTGCTCTCGCTGCCGAGCCGCAACCGCGCCAGCATCGCGTTCGGTGACGGTCCGACCGTCATCGACAGGGTGAGGGCGAGCGTCAGGCTGCACACGCCCAGCGGCCTCGTCGAGCTGGCGCTCGGCAACGGCGAGCGCACCGGCGTCGTCACCGTTCCCGGCGCCTTCGCGGGTGCTCCCGACATGGGAGTGCTGGTGGTGTCGGACGGTGTGGTCGTCGAGAACAAGGTCGGCCCGCGGCGGCTGCCGCAGTCAGCGGACGCCTACGCCCTCATCTACCCGCCTGACCACCGGCAGCTCGCGCTGCTCGACACCGGCGACCGCGTCTACCTCGACGCGACGCTCGATCCGCCGACCTTCGAGGGCGCGCGCTACGCCGTCGAGGCCGGACCGCTGCTGCTGAGCGGCGGCGTGCCGGCGTACCAACCCGATCTCGAAGGCTTCGCGTCCGGCCAGCGCATCCTCGACGGGCTCACCCAACAGGCGGCGATCGGGGTCACCGCCGACGGCACCGTGCTGTTGGTGATCGCCGAGACCATGCGCGCGGCCGAACTCGTACCGCTCTTCCAACTGCTCGGCGCCAGCGACGCGATGCGGCTCGACAGCGGCAGCAGCGCCACGCTCCTCGTCGATGGCCAGGTGGTCAACCGCCGGACGCAGCGTCGGGTGGTGTCGGCGATCGTCTACCTGCCCCATGAGCAGTGGCCCTGAAAGCCCAGCCCGGCCCTGCCTAGTCCGCGACTGGCGCCCGCCTGAAGCGCGCATATACTTCGCCTATCGTGGCCGCCGCTTCCGTACATCGCCGTGGCCGTGCGCTGTCGTGCGTCCTCTTGCTGGCGCTGGTTGGTGTTTCGTTGGCCCAGCCGGCCGCGTCGGCGCGCCTCGAGGTAGGTGTCGGCGCCCAAGTCGTGGTGGGCGCATGGAACCCGGTGCGTTTCGTGTCTCGCGATACTCCGCCGGCCACCCTCACCGTGGTCATTGACCAAGGTTCGTTGCGCCAAGGAGAGATCCCGCTGGTGCTTCAGCATGAGGTCGGGGGCGGCGCGGGCCTCACCGTGTTCGAGACCCTCGCCTACCTGGGCAGCTTCAGCAGCATCGGCTGGACGCTGCGCACAGCTGACGCCGTCATCGCCAGCGGCAGCCTCGCGGGCCGCGACATCGACGAACGTCCCCTCGACCTGGTGATCAGCCGCGAGGCGGGCCGCTTCCGCACCGCCTACGGACCCGCGGCTCGCATCGTCGAGCTGCCGGCGGCGTCGCTGCCACTGGACAGCGCCGCCTACTCGGGAGTCCGGTCGCTGCTGATCGACGGCACCGCGGCCGCTCCCAGGCTCGAGGCGGTCGCTGCCGCAGCCGCTGGGGGCGCGCTGGTGGTGATCGCCGAATCGCTGCCGGCCAGCCACGCCGAACTGGAGCTCCTCGCTGCCCCCGGGGAGGAAGTGCGGCTCGGTGCCGGCAGGGTGGCTCGCGCCCGCGGCTCCGACGTCGGAACGCTCGCCGCGACCGCGCTCGCGAGCGCTGATGCGGTGAGCATCGATGACCTGGTCGAAGCCCTGACTAGCCTTCCGATGGTCGAACGGCCGGCCACCGCGCCGCAGCCGCTGGTGCTCGCCGTCGCGGCCGCCTTCGCTCTGCTGTGCGTCACCGCGCTGCGGGCGTTCGGTGGCCCCGGACTCGTCAGTGCTCTGGCGGTGGCGGGCGTCTTGTCGTTCACGGCGTGGCGGGCCCTCAGACCGCCCGATCCGCAGTTGTTGGGCGCCGGTCGCATAGCCGTCGGTGGCGGGGAGCTGGCGCTGGTGGTCGAGGCGCAAGAACACCTGACGCTGCCGCCGAGCGAGGTGGTGGTGCCTGGCGGCGCCCGTCCCCTGACGCCCGTGCCTCACTCGGTCGACGCGTCCGGAGCCCACTTCCAGCTGGCGCGTTGGCGCTCATTGGTCGTCGCGTTGCCGCCTCAGGTCACCGACTCTCCTCTGCGCGTCAGCGGCGAACCGCGTGCCAATGGCGTCATCCACAACGCCGGCCAGGTGCCGTTGTTCAACGTGCAGGTGGTGGGCGTGGGAGCGCAGGGGCGCCTCGAGCCCGGAGCCAGCCTGGTCCCGCGGCCTCAAGAGCTGAGTGCGGCCGCAACCGCCGTCTACCGCAGGATCGAGGAGCTGTTGCCGCCCGGCAGCACGATCGCCACGAGCTGCGCCGGGTTGTGCACGGTATGGGTGGTCACGGCCGCCCCCGAGGGCGAGGTGAGCCAGTGACTCTCTTCGCGGGCGTCGCGGCCCGCCTGAGCCGCTCGGACATGCTGCAGACCTTGGTGATCGCGTTCGTGGCGCTCGGCTTCGTGCTGGCGATCAGGTGGCCCACCGTCAGCGGCGAGGTCAACGAGGTGTGGTTCGTGCTGGCCCCGGTCAGAACCGCGGTGTTGGCCCTCGCGGGTGTCGTGTTCGGCGCCATCTGGGGACTGGGCCGCGACCCAAAGGAAGCCAGGGACGGCGCCGGTCTCGCGCTGCCCGCACCACTCGAACCGCGCGAGGGCCGCATGACTCTGCTGGCGTTGTGGGCCGTGGCGGCCCTCACCTGGCCGCTGGAGATCGCGAGTCACGCCGCCAGCTATCCGAGCGTCAGCTTCGCGTGGTCGGCTGCGCTGCCGTTTCTGACAGTGTCCGCGTTCATGGCTCTGGGCGCCTGGTTGGGTGCCGCTGCCAGGCGCCTGCGCGTCGTTGCCGCAGCGCCGCTGTTGGTGATCGCTGCGACCGGCGCCGCGCTGTGGCTCGAGTCGGTCACCGGCGTCAACTTCCTCAACCCTGCCCAGGCGGTGATCGGACCCAGTCCCGTCTTCGTCGCGCTGTCGCTGAGCCTGGCCGCCAGCCTGGTGCCCCTACTTCTGCGGCGGACCGCGGAGCCACGCTCGTGATCGCTGCCAGCCGCAAGCGGCGCGACCTGCCATCGCTCGACGAGGCGCTGAACCTCCATCTGAAGCTCGCCAGACGGGATCGGCTCGAGACGCGCTTGCAGAACGGGGCCATCGCCGCGCTCGTCGGTTCGGTCGGCGGGCTGCTGTTCGCGCCGAGCGTCACCCTCCACGCGGCGCTGGCGGTGACGGGCTTCCTGATCGGGTTCCTGCTGCCCGCCCGCGGCAGCTTGGGTCGCGCCTTCGACAGCATCCGCGAGCAGGCCGGCCTCGCATACGAGACAGCCTTGGAGCTGCGCGCGTCGCCCGCCGCCGGCGACCCCTACGACTTCCGGGGACGCGTCGACGAACGGGCCCGCATCAGCGTCAGGGACGTGAGACCGCCTGCGCGTCCCGCCTGGTGGGTGCCGCTCGTCGCCGTGGCGTTCTCGCTGTTGTTGATCCCGGCTTTCGGAACGCCGCGCAGCGCGGGCGACGGTGGTGGCCTGGCGGCCGACGGCGGCGCGCCCGGACCGGCTGCGATCGAGACCCCGGCGACCCTTGTCGAGCAAGAAGAGGCTCAGCTCCCCGACCGGGGCGTGGGAAGAGTCGAGCAGCCCGACGTTGCCGACCCCACGGGACCCGGCGATGGTCCGGATGCCGCGTCGGTCCCGCCCTCCGCCGCCGGCGAGGCTGCTCCGCTCTCGCGGTTCCTCGACTCGCTGCGGGAGCGGCCCTCCGATGCTGGGGGTGGGGGTCAGGGCGGCGAACAGGCGCAGCCGGAAGAACCGGCCGGGGAGCAGGCCGGCTCCCAACGCGGTGGCGGTGAAGGCGATCCGCAGCGTGTCGAGCTCGGCGACGAGCAGGGCGAGCCCGGCGAGGGGCGCGCTGCGAACCTCGGCGGGGAGGAGGGCGAGGGTGATGGCAGCGACCAGGGCTCCTCCGGTGACGCCGGCTCGGACGCAGGTGGCGAGGAGGAAGGCGGTGCCGACCAGATGCAGGCCGGCGACTCCCAGAACCCGTTCCAGCAGGCGGACGGTGAAGGCCCGGACCCGCTCGGCGGCGAGCAGCCTGGCGACATGCAGAGCGATCTCGGCCAGACGGGTCCCGAGGGCGGGGAGGATGGCGAGACCGGGAGCGCCGACATGGTCGCCGGCTCCGAGGCCGGCGGTGAGCAGGCGGCCGGCGCTGCCGGCCTGGGCGCCGATGCCAGCCCCGAGCTGCTCACCGGCGTGCTGAGAGAGGGACCGGAGTCGTCGGCGGGCGCGGTGCTGCTCCCGGGTCAGGACGAGGTCGAGCTGCCGCCGGGAACCACGTTCACCAGCTACGCGACGGCAGCCGAGGAAGCCTTGACCGAGGGCGACCTGCCCCTCGAGTACCAGGACATCATCCGGCGCTACTTCCAGTGAGGGTTCAGTCGATCAGGAGTTGGCTGAAGAGGTAAGGCAGCTCGGCCTTGAGCGCGAGCGCGAGTTCCCTGGCGGCCTCGCTCACCAGCGTCATCAAGGTTCCGTCGTCGGTGGGTTCCGGCAGCGGGAAGTCATTGGCCTCGACCCGAGAGCCGAAGTGGCTGCGCGTCCTGAGGGTCTGGACGATCGCGTCGGTGCGTGGGTCGACGACTTGCGCTTCGAGTGCCAGCTCGATGTCGATGCGGCGCGACGCTTCATCGCGCGACAGCGTCACGGTCCGCTCCTGTATCGGAGCACCGATCATGATGGCCAGATCGGCGTTCTGACTGCGAGCGATGCGTCCGGCCGAAGCCGGCGCGCGGTCGAAGAACAAGTCGGTGTGCGACTCCAGGAAACGCATCGCGAAGCCGCTGACCAGAGCGAAGCCGCGCTCCGGATCGGCGGCCAGGTGCTCGTGCACGGCTTGGGCGCTGCCGCTCACGGCGTTCTGGGCAGGCCCATTGAAGACCGCCAGGAGCGGCTCGCCCTCGACCTTGACGCTCGGCGCACAGCCGCCTGCCAGCAGCACGCCAAGCAGGCCGATGGCAAGGAACTTGAACAGACGACGTCTCATCTTCTCATCGTGACACCTTGCGCCCACGGGCAGGTTAGCCAGGCTTCATCAACCAGGCAGCTCGCCCACCACCGTGAGCCGAGCGGATCCCCGGGTGGCGTCGCGCAACTTCTCGCTGAGCTGCTCCACGAGCTGGGATTCGACGGTGGCTTCGACGTTGAGGCCGCTGGCGTCGAACTCCGGCGTCAGCTTGCCCATGACGCGGAGCACGGCGTCGGCAACCGCGAAAGGCGCCGTGATGCGCACCCGTGTGAGCGGGACGTGTTCGGCGACGCGCCCGCTGTCCAGAGCCCTGGCAACGGCGCCCGAGTAGGCGCGCACGAGGCCCCCGGCGCCGAGCTTGCGTCCGCCGAAGTAGCGGACCACCACCGCGGCGCAGCGATCGATGTCACGCTTGAGCATCACCTCCAGCATGGGCCGCCCGGCGGTGCCGCCTGGCTCGCCATCGTCAGAGAAGCGCATCTCCTCGCCCAGGCGGTAGGCCCAACAGTGATGGGTCGCGTCGGGATGCTCGGTCCTGGCGACCGCGAGCAGCGCCAGCGCCTCCTCGCTAGTCGTCACCGGCGCGAGGTAGGCGATGAAGCGAGAGCCGAGAACGACCGTCTCGTGAACGAGCGGCTCGAGGAGTCGCAAGGCTGCCACGACGCGACTGTAGCCGTTCGCAACGCGCCTGGACGGCAACGCGGTGATAGAGTGCGCGGGCATTCTGGAGGAGCCGATGGCGCTCGAGCTCTACAACACCATGACGCGCACGAAGGAGCCGTTCAAACCGGTCGTTCCCGGCCGCGTGGGGATGTACATGTGCGGTCCGACCGTCTACTCCGAGCCGCATCTGGGTCACGCCCGCGGTCCGATCGTGTTCGATGTTCTCAGGCGCTGGTTCGAGCACGAAGGCTTCGCTGTTCGCCTCGTGACCAACGTCACCGATGTCGGGCACCTCACCGACGACGCCGACGAGGGCGAGGACAAGCTCGCCAAACGCGCGCAACTCGAGCGCATCGAGCCCATGGAAGTGGCCGAGAAGTACTTCTGGTCGTACTTCGACGCGATGGCCAAACTCAACGTCAGGCGCCCCAGCATCATCCCTCGCGCCTCTGGGCACATCACCGAGCAGATCACGCTGACGCAGGAGCTGATCGACCGCGGAGTGGCCTACGAGTCCGACGGCAGCGTCTACTTCGAGGTAGCCAAGTGGCAGGAGTACGGCAGGCTGTCCGGCCGGGACCCGGGCGAGCTGCTCGAGGGCTCGCGCGTCGAGGTTCGCAGCGACAAGCGCGACCCCCGCGACTTCGCGCTGTGGAAGCGGGCCGAGGACGGGCACATCATGCGTTGGGCAAGCCCGTGGGGCGAGGGTTTCCCGGGCTGGCACATCGAGTGCTCGGTGATGAGCACCAAGTACCTGGGAGACGAGTTCGACATCCACGGGGGCGGCCTCGACCTGGTCTTCCCTCACCACGAGTGCGAGATCGCTCAGGCACAGGCCGCCGGCAAGCCCTTCGCCCGCGTCTGGATGCACTGGAACATGATCACGCTGGGCGGCGAGAAGATGGCGAAGTCGAAGAACCACTTCGTGACGCTCGCAGACCTGTTCGAACGCTACGACCCCATCGCCGTCAGGTTCCACCTGCTGCGGTCCCACTACCGCAGCGTCACCGACTTCACCGATGAGAGCCTCGCCGCCTCCGGTCAGGGCCTCAAGCGACTGCTGGAAGCGCACGCCGCTGCCAAGGAGCGCGCCGGCGAAGCTCACGGCGAGTGCGACACCACCGCGCTGCAGGAGTACCGGGCCGCCTTCGCCGCTGCCATGAACGACGACCTCAACACGCCGCAGGCGATCGCCGCCCTGTTCGACGCCGCCCGCGAGGTGCGGCGCGCGCTCGACGTCGGAGTGACGCCCGCCTACGCAGCCGGCGCGGCAGCGTTCTTCGAGGAGTTCCTCGGAGGCGTGCTGGGCGTGCCGCTGAACGGCACCGGCTTCGACGCCGGAGAAGCCTTCGAGGGCGTCGTGGAGATGCTGTTGGAGCTCAGGCAGCGTGCCCGCGACCGGCGCGACTTCGCGGAGTCCGATGCCTTGCGCCGACGGTTGGAGGAGCTGGGCATCGAGGTCGAGGACACCCCGGAAGGTAGCCGCTGGCGCTTGCAGTGACTGGCGCTTGCAGTGACGGCCTAGGGGCCCTGATCGCCTGCCGAAGCGCCGCCGCCCGGCAGCGGCGGTGCGCGCTATCACAAGGAAGATGGCTGACGAGGAGGCGGCTGCCCTGCACCTGGCGCTGCTCGCCGTGCCAGGGATCGGCCTCGCCACCGCCGATCAACTCGTCGCTGCTTTTGGCGGGATCCGCCCATTGGCGGCCGGCCACCCGCCGGCCTCTGGGTGGGATGCGGCCGCCGGCGCCCTCGACCGGCGGCTGACGAAGGCGTTGGCTGGCGGCGTCACGGCTCATGGCGCCGCGGTCGGTGGCCCCCCGTGGCGCTCGCCGCTGGTCAGGTCGTTGGCAGCCGCGCTGCCGGCGGCTCGGGCCGCGGTGGCACGCGCACGCAGCCTCGGCCTCACCGTGCTGTGCCGAGAGGATCACGCCTACCCGACGGCTTTGACGACGCTGCCCCATGACGTGCCGGCCGTGCTGTTCGTCGCCGGCCAGCTGCCGGCGGAGTGCCTCGCGCCGCCGAGCGAGCTCGCCTCGGTGGCGGTCGTCGGTGCTCGCGCTGCCAGCCAGTACTCCCTCAGCTTCGCGCGTGACCTGGCGGCAGACCTCGCCGCCAGCGGCCTGGTCGTCGTCTCGGGGCTGGCATTGGGAACTGACGCCGCCGCGCACGAGGGCGCGCTCGCCGCCGGCGTCACCGTCGCGGTCCTGGGAGGCGGTCACGCCCGCCTGCACCCGAGAAGCCACAGCGGCCTGGCAGACCGCATCGTGCGCGGTGGCGGCGCCGTCATCAGCGAGTGGCCGCCGGACACCAACCCGCATCCCGGTCACTTCCCGTGGCGCAACCGCGTGGTGAGCGGCCTCAGCCGCGTAGTGGCGGTGATCGAAGCCGGCCAACGTTCCGGCGCCATGTCGACGGTCGAGCACGCGCTCGCTCAGGGTCGCTCGGTGCTGGCGGTGCCCGACCGGCCGGACAGCCGCCGCGCGGCCGGCAACCTGTCGCTCCTGCGCGACGGAGCGACCCCCCTGATCGACGTCGAGGACGTGCTGGCGCTGTTCCCGGAGCGGAACGTCGAGCACCGGCAGAGCCCCGCCGTCCCTCGGCCTGCCGTTGGGGACGCGGCCGGCGCGCTCCACCGGCGGCTGCTGGCGGAGCTGGCTGGAGGCGGCTGGCACGTCGCCGAGGCACTTGCCGGCAGGCTGGCGGCGGCCCCGCAGGAGCTGCTCGCCGCCCTCACCGACCTCGAACTCGCCGGCGAGGTGGAACACGACGCCGGCAGCTACCGGCGCACGACCCGCCGCCGGTGAGCGGCGACGCTCCTCTACCGCATCTGCTCCGGTCACCAGGGTCGTCTGTACTTCGCGGACTCATGAGCTTCCAAGTATCTTGGACGTGTTGGCCCGTACCTGCAACGTGGACCATCCACGCTCGGTGATGCGGGGCACGTCAACTTGGAAGGAGTATCACCTTGAAGAAGGTACTCGTAGTACTAGTCGTCGCGCTCGCCAGCCTCGGCATGGCGTTCGGCCAGACGCTGACGGTCTGGACGACGTTCCAGGACCAGTCGCTCGATTGGCTGCGCGAGGAAGCGGCATCGTTCACGGCGGCCTTCGGCGTCGACGTCACAATCGTTCGCCTGGAAGTCAACGAGCTCAAGCAGCAGGCGCTGCTCAGCGCTCCCGAGGGCCAAGCCGGCGACGTCTTCGTCGGAGTGCCTCATGACCAGATCGGCGAAATGGCCGTGGGCGGCGTCCTGGCCGACATGACCTCGTACGCCACGGCGGCCTACCTGTCCGACCTCGGTGAACAGGCCCGGCTCGCCTACACGGTCAACGGCCGCTTGTTCGGTCTGCCGATGTTCGTCGAAGGTCCCGCGCTGGTCGTCAACAACGACCTGGTCGACACCGTCCCGGCCACCTACCAGGGCATGCTCGACCTCGCGCAGGAGCTGACCACCGCCGACACGTTCGGCTTCATGTACGACATCAACAACTTCTACTTCTCCTACGGCTGGCTGCACACGTTTGGCGGCTACGTCTTCGGCCGTGACGCCACGGGCTCGCTGGTACCAACCGACATCGGCCTCGCCAACGAGGGCGCCGTCGCGGGCGCCGAAGCGCTCAAGGATCTCCGCTTCACCCGCGCGCTGATCCCGGCCGGCACCACCGGCGACGTGGCCAACGGTCTGTTCGTCGACGGCGTGCTCGCCATGATCTACACGGGCCCGTGGGCGATCAGCCAGTACCACAGCGCCGGCCTCGACGTCAGCGTCGTCCCGGTCCCGCCGCTCGCCGACGGCACCCCGTTCTCCGGCTTCATGGGCGTGCAGGGCGCGCTCGTCAACTCGTTCAGCAACCTCAAGGTGGAAGCGGCCAACTTCTCCAAGTGGCTCACCCGCAAGGACGCCCAGGTGTCGATGGCCGAGCTCTCCGGCCGCATCCCGGCCTCGATCTCGGCCCTCGCGGCCGTCACCGACGACCCGATCATCGCCGGCTTCGGCGCCGCTCTCCTGAACTCCGAACCGATGCCGAACATCCCCGAGATGGGCTCGGTGTGGGGCCCGATGGGCAGCGCGTTGTCGGTGTTGACCGAGAACGAGTCGTCGAACGCTTCGGAACTGCTCAACCAGGCGGTCAATGAGATCACAGGTCAGTAATCGGCAACTAGGCTCTAGAACGGCGGTAGACTAACGCCCATATACCCAGCGCGGCCAGGGGACTCAGCTTTCCCCTGGCCGCCGACCTAGGGGGCCGGGCAGTGGACATCTCCAAGCCGATCTCCGACCACCTGCCACGCAGCCGCACGGTAGCCGGGGGGTTGCTCAAGTCGCTCGGCTTGCTGGCTCTGGCGCTCCTGATCGCCTCGGCCGCGGGCACGCTGGGCGTGGTGCTCTTGCGCCTCCTCGACCCCGGCATGCCCGCGTACGTCGGCCTGCCGATCGCGATCGCCATCCTGGTGATGGTCCTGCGCGTGATCGCCCACCGCTTCGCGTGGATCATGCCCTGGTACTTCCTGTTGCCGGCGATCATCTTCCTGCTGGTGTTCACGGTCTTCCCCGTCGTGCTGACGGTCTTCCTGGCGTTCACCGACTACGCCGGCATCCGCAACGGGCAACTCAACATCGCCACGCGCACCGAAGTCGTGGCGATCGACGGCGCCACCCTCACCATCGCCGATGCCGCCAGCCTCGACTGCGAGGACCTGCGCAACGGCTGCAACGACGTCAGGGCGGTCGTCTACGCCTCTGGCGAGCTGCAGGTCAGCGGGGCCGAGATCGACGGTACCAGCCTCACGCTGGCCGACGACCTGCCCGCCGGTCGAACCGTCGAGACGGTCGGGATGATGCTGCCCGACCTCGGGTTCGAGTTCGAGGTCAGGGTCGTCGCGCAAGACGGTCGGGTCTTGACCCTGGAGCGCGCTCCTCCCTTCCCTCCCGACATCGAGCAGCTCAGCGTCAGCCTCGACGCCAGGCCGCAGCCCGTGAGGATCGTCGAGGACCGCGGCACCACGCTGGTGCTGGCCGAGCCGCTGCCCGAAGGCACCGAGGTCACCTCGATCGCTCGCTACAACGATTTCGGCTACCTTGGCCTGCGCAACTTCAGGCGCATCGCCGCCACCGCCACCAGCGCTCTCTTCCCGGTCTTCGGCTGGAACGTGACGTTCGCAGTGCTAACGGTGACGCTCAACACCATTGCCGGCGTGTTCCTGGCGGTGCTCCTCAACAACCGCAACCTGCGCTTCCGGAACCTCTACCGCACGCTGCTGATCATCCCGTGGGCGCTCCCGAGCGTGATCACCATCCAGGTGTGGCGCGGGTTCCTGAACCAGAACTTCGGAGCCATCAACCGCCTGCTGGCGCTCCTCGACATCAGCCCGGAGCCGATCAACTGGCTGCTCGGCGATCCCGTGTGGGCGAGGGCGGCGCTCTTGGGGGTGAACTTGTGGCTGGGCCTGCCGTTCCTGCTGACCGCCACCCTCGGTGCGCTCTCCGCGATACCCGACGAAGTCTATGAAGCGGCCCGCATCGACGGCGCCAACGGCTGGCAGGCGTTCTGGAACGTGACCGGACCCCTTTTAAGGACCGCACTGATCCCGATCACCCTCAGCGGCTTCGCCTTCAACTTCAACAACTTCAACGTCATCTTCCTGCTGACGGATGGCGGTCCCGCCGTTTCCTGGGGCACCGCCACGGCCCGCGGCACCGACATCCTGATCAGCTGGGCGTACAACGAGGCGTTCCGCAGCCAGGGCGGTTACGCCTACGGGTACGGCTCGGCCATCTCGTTGATCATCTTCGTGATCACGTTGGCGGTGAGCCTCGTCAACTTCCGAGTGACCGGGGCACTGAAAGACGAGGCCCGAGCATGACGCGAGGTGCGAGGATCCACTTTCTCAGCATGGCGGCGATCGCGGTCATCGTGGTCGGCGGCGTGTGGCTGCTGATCGCGACCGCGCCGGAAGTCATCGTCCGCGACCGCATGCTGGTCATCCCCGGCGGCTGGAAGCGGTTCTTCGGCAGCTTCGCGCTGGTCTGCGGCGGCATCGGGGCCATGGCCTACCTCTACGGGCTCGCCACCCGGCCGCTGCGCGCCGGCCGCTACGCGCTTACCGCCGCCACCCACATCTTCATCTGGCTCGTCATCCTGGTGGTCTTCTACCCGGTAATCTACCTGCTGGCGGTGTCGTTCAACCGCAACGACACCCTCGCGGGGGCACTTCCCCGCGTCGGCAACCTGCTGGTGCGAGCCGGCGTCTTCCCCGACCCCAGCAACATCTCGACGGTGCAGTACTTGAAGGTGACTTCGCAGTTCCACGTCCACTGGTACCAGTGGGGCCTCGTCGGACTGCTGGTGGTTCTGGTCGTGGCGTTGGTGTTCCTGAGCATCGCTCCGCGCCTGGGCGTCTACCCGCGGGGCGTCCACCGTGTTCGCGGCCTCATCGGCTGGTCGCTGTTCGCGGCCGTGGCCGTGCTGGTGTTCAGCGTGCAGCCCGGGCAGTTCTACGAGATCCTGCCGAACGGCACCCGCGCGCCCGCCAGCATCGGCGGCATGGTGCCGCTGTACATCCGCAACACGCTGCTGATCTCCGGTACCACCGGGATCATGGCGGTGCTGCTGTCGACGACCGCGGCGTACGCCTTCTCGCGCATGCGCTTCGAAGGCCGTTACAGCACGCTGCTGTCGTTCGTGTTCGTGCAGATGTTCCCGACCTTCATGTCGCTGGTGGCGATCTTCTACCTGATGAGCCGCCTGGGCCTGATCAACTCGTTCCCGGGGCTGATCCTGGCGTACTCGGGTGGTGCGATCGCGTTCTCCACCTGGATCTTCAAGGGCTACCTCGACTCGATCTCGCCGGCCCTCGAGGAGTCCGCGATGGTCGACGGCGCCACCCGGTTCGGAGCCTTCTGGCGGATCATCTTGCCCGTCAGCGTTCCCATGTTGCTGTTCATCTTCCTCAACCAGTTCATCGGCACCTACAGCGAGTTCATCCTCGCCAACACCCTGCTGATCGGTCAGGAGAACTGGACCGTCGGCATCGGCCTGCGCAACTTCTCGACCAACCAGTTCTCGACGCAGTGGGGTTCGATGGCGGCAGCGGCGGTGCTCGGCAGCATCCCGATCTTGATCATCTTCTACTCTTTCCAGGATGCCCTGACCGGCCAGTACACGGCAGGCGGGGTCAAGGGGTGACGCAGGTGGCCGAAGTCTCTCCCGACCTGGAACGGCTGGCCTTCGGGACTCAGATCATCGCCGAGTTGCGCGGTGCGCCGTCGGCGCTGATCGGTGACGCGGCCACGGTGCGCGCCACGGTGGCCGCCCTGCTGCGCTTCCTGGAGGGCGAGCACGAAGCCGAGGATCCCGCGAACCACCCGCAGCCTGGCGAGTACCCCGGCATCGAGGAGATCGCCGGCGCGTCGCCGGCCGGCGTGACGATCGGCGGCAGCGCCGGGGACTCCGGGGCCGTGCTCCACGCCTTCCCCGATCTCAAGCGCCTGGCGTTGCGGGTCTACTCGAGCCGCGCCGTGAGACCGTTCGAGGCGGTCGCGGAGTTCCGCCGCTGGTACCCGGCCGGCAAGCTCGAGCTGCACGTGAGCGGACGCTACCGGAGGATCGGACAGAGCGAGGAGCTGCGGCGCGAGTTGGCCGGCGAACGCAGCTACGCAGGCCTGCGACTTGGCGGGCCCGCCTTGAACGGCCTCCATTAGAGCGATGGCGTCCAAGTACGTGCTTGCCCTCGACCAGGGCACGACCAGCAGCCGGGCGATCGTCTTCGACGAAGGCGGCCAGGTCGTGGCGGCGGCTCAGAAGGAGCTCAGCCAGGCGTACCCGCGCCCCGGTTGGGTGGAGCACGACCCGGAGGAGATCTACACCGACACGCTCGAGGTCGCCGGCACCGCGCTCGGTCGCGCCGGGCTCGACGCGCGGTCGCTGGCGGCGGTCGGCATCACCAACCAGCGCGAGACGACCGTGCTGTGGGACCGCCGCACGCTTCGCAGCGTCCATCCCGCGATCGTGTGGCAGGACCGACGCACCGCGCCGGCCATGGCCGCGCTGCGGGCCGCCGGCCACGAGGGCGAGGTCAGGTCCCTCACCGGACTGGAACTCGATCCGTACTTCTCGGCCTCGAAGCTCGCCTGGCTGCTCGACGAGGTCCCCGCGGCCCGCGAACGCGCCATGGCCGGCGAGTTGGCGTTCGGCACGATCGACAGCTGGCTCGCCGCCAAGCTGACTGGCCGGCACGTCACCGACGCGAGCAACGCCTCGCGGACGCTGCTGTTCGACATCCACGCGCTCGCCTGGAGCGAACGCCTGACGAGCCTCTTCGACGTCCCCAAAGCGCTGCTCCCCGAGGTCGTCGCGACCTCCGGCGTGATCTCCGAGATTCCCGGCGGCCCGCTCGCCGGCGTCCCGCTGGCTGCGCTGGCAGGCGACCAGCAGGCCGCGACCTTCGGGCAAGCGTGCCTCACTCCCGGGCAGGCGAAGAACACCTACGGCACGGGCTGCTTCATCATGTTCAACACCGGCTCGGAGCCGCGCGCTTCCTCACAGCGACTCTTGACGACGGTCGGCTGGAGCTCGCCCAGCCTTGGCGTCGCGTACGCCCTCGAAGGCAGCGTGTTCGCCGCCGGAGCAGTGGTGCAGTGGTTGCGTGACGGGCTGGGCTTGATCTCCCAGGCCTCCGAGGTCGAGGCGCTCGCCGCCAGCGTGCCCGACTCCGGCGGCGTCCTGTTCGTGCCGGCGCTGACCGGGCTCGGCGCGCCCTACTGGGACCCCGGAGCACGGGGGGCCCTGCTCGGCCTCACCAGGGGCACCGGCGCCGGTCACCTGGCTCGCGCCGCGCTCGAAGGCATCGCCCAGCAGGTCGCGGACGTCGTCGACGCGCTCCAGGGCGATAGCGGGGTGGTGCTCAGCGAGTTGAGGGTCGACGGCGGCGCGGCCGGCAACGATCTGCTGATGCAACTGCAGGCCGACCTGCTGGGCGTGCCGGTCGTGAGGCCGCGCGTCACCGAGACGACGGCATTGGGAGCGGCCTTCTTGGCCGGCCTGGGGGTCGGAGTGTGGCCCGATGCGGCCACCGTGGCGGCCACCTGGCGTGAGGAACGCCGCTTCGAACCCCAGCTGGCCGCCAGCGACCGAGCAGCGTCGCGCGACCGCTGGCGCGAGGCCGTGTCTCGTTCGATGGGGTGGGAGCCCTCCTGAAGTCGTGAGTTCGTTCGCCGGCTAGGACCCGGGGCTCGCGCGACGGGCTCGGGGGACCATGGGTGTTTTTGCGGCCCACTCCCGCCCACGCAATTGATTGTGCGTTCAGGCAATATTGCGTGGGCATGCAACTGGTTGCGCCGAGCGGCGGACGCCGCCAGAGAGACCCCTACCCCCTGCCTCCGCTGCCTGTCAGGCTCGGGGCGGCGCCTATACTTGCGCAGGACGCGCCGGGATGGCGGAACGGTAGACGCAGCAGACTTAAAATCTGCCGCCCCCTGGGGCGTGCGGGTTCGAGCCCCGCTCCCGGCACCACGTCACAGACGCAAGAACGAGCCGAAGCCAGGTCGTGGCGTACAACGACGTCGGAATGACTACAGTGCGACGACGCAGCGGCGCATCAGACGTACCGCGCCACCGCCATGGCCACCGTGGATGCAAGGAGGATCACGGCCCCAGCGCGGCCCGCCATCAGCAACCGCGCCTGGAGCTTGGCGTTCTCCTCGACTTGGTCGGTAGTCGGCGTGCCACCGGCTTGCGCGATGGCGGCGCCCAGCGCTCCGAGCTTCTTGGAGGTGGGGGAGCTCACGGCCATGCCGAGCACCATCCCTGCGATGCCGAGCAGGCCGCCGATGCCGAACACCACGCCCATGCCGGTGCGGAAGAACGCGGGTGCGAAGCCGTTCGACAGGCGCCAGTACAGCGCCACCCCGCTCAGGACCGTCAGCCACGTGACCCACGTCATCAGCACGGGCATCTTGCGCACTTGGGTGATCTGGCGCGTCACCGCGCCTCCTGAGGGCCCGGCGGCCCGCACCGAGGGGATCACGTAGACGGCGAGGATGAACGCGGCGCCGACCCAGACGACCCCAGCGAGGATGTGGATCACGCGCAGCACGACGTGCACGGTACTAGGGTCCATGGCAACCTCCAACGCGTTCGCCTCGGTCCCGGCGATTGCTCTCCGGCGGCGGAATCGTACACCCGCGGAAGGGACGGTTGTCAACGGGAAAGCGAGCGCCGCGCGACACGCTCAGGAACTGGCGCCCAGGCCGATCAAGGCGCACTTCGTGAACTGAGCGTGCACCGCACGCATGTGCTCCTCGCTGATGTGGGGCTCCTCGGCAGGCACGTCGTCGAGGCCGCGCGCCCACTCCTGGAGCTGGCCGCTGGGGCGCAGGGCGGCTAGCAGGTCCCAGACCGGCAGAGCGTCCGCCGGCCACGGCACGCTCGCGCAGTAGGCCCGGGTGAACGCCTGCGTGGCGGCCTCGCCGTACTGCCACCAGAGGTCGAGCCGCGCGATCGCGACGTCCTCGAGCGGATCCCCTAGGCTCGCGTCCTCCCAGTCGACGACGCCGCTGATGCGCCCAGCGTCCCACAGGACGTTCCCCGGCCAGAAGTCACCGTGAAGCAGCGTGGTGGGGTTCGGCGCTGGGGGCCAGGCAGCGGCCAGGGCCGCGCGGATTCGTCCCTCTCCGAGTTCTTCGTCGAGTTCCCCGGAGCCAACCGCGAGGCTGTCCCGCCTGCGGACCGTGACCTGCAACCCCGCGGCGCGAGCGGCAGCCAGGCTGGGCAGGTCAGCACCGCCGAGGAACGTCAGGTGCAGCGTCGCCAAAGTCTTGGCCAGCGCCTCGGCGGCGGCCAGCGGCCGACGGGGCCTGAACAGCGGCGCCCCCGGCAGCCGCTCGACGGCCAGAGCAAGCGCCTCCTCGTCCAGATAGATCGGTCTAGGCGCAGGCATTCCCGCGGTGTGGACCGCCTCCAGCACACGGAACTCGCGCTCCACACTGGCGAAGTCGCGTCGCCCGTAGCTCACTCCCGGGCGCTTCAGCAGCAGCTCGCGCCTCGTGCCGGCCGGCGACTCGAGCGTGACGAAGTGCGCGTCACCGGACAACCCACCAGGCACCGCAACGCACTCCAGCACCCGCGATCCGGGAGCCTGCCGCGCAAGGACCTGCGTCGCCCATTCAGGCATGCCAAGCACTATATGGGCAGACGTTGCGGACCGCGTTCCTAGCGCGCGGGCGTGCGACCTGCAATGCTGTGGTCACGTTTCGTGGCGCCGCTAGCGCCCTTGGAGGAACCAGTGGACGACCTACCCATCGAGCTCCGGCGCCCTTACGGCGGCCAACCGTTCTCCCGCTACCTCGTCGCGATCGTGGCGCTCGTGATTCTCGGGGTGCTCGCCTTCGGCAGCTTCTTCACCGTCGACCAGGGCTACCGAGGGGTCGTCTTGCGGCTCGGTGCGGTCGTCAGGATCGCCGAGCCCGGCCTCGGGTTCAAGCTGCCGCTCGTCGACCGGGTGGTGCGGATTCGGGTTCAGACCAGCTCGAAGATCTACGACCGCATGGAGGCGTACTCGCGCGACCAACAGCTCGCCGAGATGCGTGTCTCGGTCACCTACCGCCTGGTACCGACCGAGGTCGGTGCCGTGTACGCCCAGTTCGGCAGCGAGGAGGGCCTCGTCACCCGCCTGATCGACCGGCGCGTCAACGAGCTCGCCAAGACGGTCTTCGGGCGCTTCAACGCCGTCGAAGCGATCCAGGAGCGCGCCCGCCTGAATCAGCAGATCGCGGAGTCGATCATCAGCGTGATCGACGAGACCATCGTGGTCATCGAGAGCATCCAGGTCGAGGACATCGCGTTCAGCTCCGCCTACGAGCAGTCCGTCGAGGCCCGCATGATGGCCGAGGTCGAGGTGCAGAGGCGCGCCCAGGAGCTGGAGCAGCAACGCATCCAGGCACAGATCGTGGTCACGCAGGCGCAGGGTCAAGCCGACGCGCTGCTCGCCGAGGCCAAGGCGCAAGCGGAGGCGACGGTCCTCGCCGGCAACGCTGAGGCCTCCGCCATCCGGGCGAGGGGCGACGCTCTGCGCGACAACCCCGAGCTGGTCTCTTTGGTGACGGCGGAACGCTGGAACGGCGTGCTGCCGCAGACGATGCTGCCGGGCGGCACGGTGCCGTTCCTCGACGTCAGTGGGTTGCCGGCAGACAGGTAGCTCAAGCCCGCGTGACTGGAGTGTTGGTAGCGATGCGGGGGCTCGAACCCCGGACCTCACGATTATGAGTCGTGCGCTCTAACCGGCTGAGCTACATCGCCACGCAGCAAGCCCACAGATTATCGCCCACCGGGGCCGGGTCAAGCAACCTGGGGGCCGGCGCATAGTGGCTTGTTCAACGCTCCCGTCTCGGGCCTCCCTGCTACAGTGGCCGTCGATGCTCGAGCCATCGCTCGACCTTTACGGCGCCACCTTCGACCGAGTCGACGGATTGCTGCGCGAGCTGCTCGCCAAGAGCCGTGCTCGCTACGCGTTGATCATCGACCGCAAGGGGTTCGTGTTGCTGCACGCGCGCGCGCTGTGGGCCCCCAAGCCTCCTTCCCTCGATTCGCTTGCCACCCTGATAGCGTCCAACTACTCGGCCAACCGCGCGATCGCCAAGCTGTTCGGCGAGGACGGTTTCAAGGAGACTGTGCAACAGGGCGCCGAGGTCGGCACGTTCATCGAGGAGCTCGGCGACGAGGCGTTGCTGGTGGCCGTCTTCGACTCGAACGCTCAGCTCGGCCGCGTCAAGGTCGCCACCAAGCAGACCGCCGTCGAGATCCGCACGGTCATCGAGACGTCGGAAGACAGCGCTCCCGCGCTGGAGTTCGACCAGGAGTGGAGCAACTCGACCGCCGCTTTGCTTGACGGTCTGTTCGGACAGAGGGAACGATGAGCACGATCAACTTCAACGCCCGCGAGATCAACTTCAAGATCGTCTACTACGGCCCCGGGCTCTCGGGCAAGACCACCAACTTGAAGCAGATCTACGAGCAGGTGCCGGCCGAGTCCAAGGGCGACATGGTCTCGTTGGCGACCGAGGACGAGCGCACGCTGTTCTTCGACTTCCTGCCGCTCGACCTCGGCAAGGTCAACGGCTTCAAGACGCGCTTCCACCTCTACACCGTGCCCGGCCAGGTGTTCTACAACTCCTCGCGCAAGCTGATCCTGCGCGGCGTCGACGGCGTCGTGTTCGTGGCAGACTCCGCGCCCGACCGGTTGCGGGCCAACGCCGAGAGCCTGCGCAACCTGCGCGAGAACCTCAAGGAGTACAACCTCAGGTTCGAGCAGGTACCGTTCGTCATCCAGGTCAACAAGCGCGACCTGCCCGACGCCATCCCGCTGGAGCAGGTGCTGCACGTGCTCGACCCCAACGGCAAGATCCCCTCGTTCGAGGCCGTCGCCTCCGAGTTCAAGGGCGTCTTCGAGCCGCTCAGGGCCGTCTCGACGCTGGTGCTCGAGAAGCTCGCTCAGAAGGCATCACAGCCGGTCTGAACGCGTTCCGCGCGGGTACCACGCGGCCGACCTGAGGCCCAGGAGCCCGTGTTATCTTCGCGCTGATGAAGCGCACTCCCCTTCACGCCACGCACCTCGAACTCGGCGCCAGGATGGTCGACTTTGCCGGCTTCGAGATGCCGATCCAGTACCCGGGCGGCATCAACGAGGAGCATCTGGCGGTGCGCTCAGGCGCCGGGCTGTTCGACGTCAGTCACATGGGCGAGATACGCGTGAGCGGCGCCGAGGCACTAGACTTCCTGAGCTACGCGACACTCAACGATCCCGCCAAGCTGAAGCTCGGACGCGGGCAGTACAGCATGGTTCCCAACGCCCGCGGTGGGCTGGTCGACGACATCTTCCTCTACCGCGAGGGCGAGGACGACTACCTGATCGTCGCCAACGCGTCCAACGCCGGCGCGGTGCTCGATCACCTGAAGTACCTGGCTGACGGTGGCGAGGTCAGCGTCGCCGACGAGTCCGACTCCTGGGCGTTGCTGGCGCTGCAAGGCCCGAACGCCTCGCTGCTGCTCGGCCGCCTGGTGGAGGACGACTTGACGACCGTGAAGCGCAACCAGATAGCCTCGTCGGAACTCTCCGGCTGTCCGGTGAAGATCAGCCGCACCGGCTACACCGGAGAGGACGGGTTCGAGATCTTCTGCTCTCCTGACGACGCTGCTTCGATCTGGGGCGTCCTGGCCGCGGCCGGCGCCACCCCGTGTGGTCTCGGAGCCCGCGACACGCTGCGGCTGGAGGCCGGGTTCCCGCTCTACGGTCACGAGCTCGACGAGACCTCCAACCCGCTGTGCACGCCGTTCTCGTGGGTCGTGAAGGACAAGCTCTTCTACGGCCGCGAGCACATGTGGGAAGTCGAGTGCCCGCGGCGGCTGGTCGGGTTGAGGATGCTGGAACGCGGGATCCCGCGCCAGGGCTACCGGGTGCTCGACGGCCCGGCAGGCTCGGCCGTCGGAGAGGTCACGTCCGGCACGCTCTCGCCGCTGACCCGCGAGTGCATCGGCTTCGCTTGGGTTACCCCTGAACTGAGCGCCGTGGGTGCCCCGCTGTGGGTGGAAGTCCGCGACAAGCTGGTCGCCGCCCAGGTGGTCGAGCTTCCTTTCTACCGGTCTTGAGTCAAAGGGCGCTGGCGCCCTGGAAACGTCGGAGGAACAGATGAACACGCCGCAGGAGCTTCGCTACGCCGCCTCGCACGAGTGGGTTCGCTCAGAGCCTGACGGCTCGGTGACGGTCGGGATCACCGACTTCGCGCAGGACCAGCTGGGCGACGTGGTCTTCGTGGAACTGCCGGCCACCGGGCGCAACGTGGCCAAGGGCGAGCAGGTCGCCGTCATCGAGTCGGTCAAGACCGCCTCGGACATCTACGCCCCGGTGAGCGGTGAGATCACTTCGATCAACGCCGAACTCGAGACCAGGCCGGAAGCCATCAACGAGGACGCCTACGCGGGCGGCTGGATGTTCGTCATCCGGCCATCCGATCCTGCCGAACTCGGCGAGTTGCTCGACGCGGCAGACTACGCCGCCAGCGTCGACGGCTAAGCGAGACCGTGCACTACCACCCGCACACTCCCGCGGACACCGAGCGGGCGCTGAAGAAGGTCGGCGTCGGTTCGATCGAAGAGCTGTTCGCAGACCTCCCCGCCGAGCTCAAGGACGTTGCGATCGATCTCGCCGATGGCGTCGGCGAGGCCGAGTTGCTCTCCTCCATTCGCGCGCTGGCGGCCAAGAACCGCCCAGCGCGCGCCGACTTCCTCGGCGGCGGACAGAGGCGCCACTTCATTCCGTCGGTGACGCCACATCTCGCCATGCAGAGCGAGTTCGTCACCGCCTACACCCCGTACCAGCCTGAGGTCGCCCAAGGCATCCTGCAGGCCACCTTCGAGTACCAGACGATGATGACCGAGCTCACCGGGCTCGACGTCAGCAACGCCAGCATGTACGACGGGGCCAGCGCGGCCGCCGAGGCGGCGCTGCTGGCCGTGCGTCAGACCGGGCGCGGACGCGTGGCGGTCAGCCGCGGTGTGCATCCCGAGACGCGCGAGGTCCTCGCCACCTACCTGGGACCGATCGACATCGAGATCGTGACCCTCGACCTCGACGAGCTGACGACCAGCGCCGCCGGCCTGCCGGCAGACGTCGCCTGCCTGCTGGTGCAGCAGCCGAACCATCTCGGTTACCTCGAGCCCATGCGGGAGCTGTCCGACGCTGCTCACGCCGCCGGATCGCTGTTCGTCGCCGTCGTCGACCCGCTCAGCCTGGCCGTGCTGGCCCCTCCCGGGGAGTACGGCGCCGACGTCGCCGTGGGCGACGGGCAGACCCTCGGCAACTACGTCAACTTCGGCGGGCCCAGCTTCGGCTTCATGGTGGTCAAGGAGAACCTGATTCGCCAGTTCCCCGGCCGGCTCGTCGGCGAGACCGTCGACGTCGACGGGCGCCGCTCGTTCGTGCTGACCCTGCAGGCGCGCGAGCAGCACATCCGCCGTTCGAAGGCGAAGTCGAACATCTGCTCGAACCACCAGCTGACTGCCTTGATGGCCGCCGTCAACATCTCGGCGCTGGGAGCGCCCGGCCTGCGCGAGATGGCCGTCGCCTCGGTGAAGAACGCCCACAAGCTCGCCGACGCGCTGGCGGCTGCAGGCGCGCGACCGGTGACCACGCCGAAGTTCTTCCAGGAGTTCGCGCTCAGGGTGCAGGGCGACCCGGCCGCCATCCGTTCCGAGCTGGCACGCCGCGGCATCGACGCGGGCATCCCCATCGGCGAGGAGTACGGCCTCGGAAACGCCGTCACGCTCTCCTGCACCGAGCTGACCGACGACGCTCAGATCGACGCGCTGGTCGGCGCCCTCGCCGACATCGGCGAGGCCCGCGAAGGGGTCGGGTCGGCACGTGACTGACGCCCCGGACTACCGCACCAACGCCGCCGCCGCTGCCGACTTTCCGCTGATCTTCGAGCGTTCCCAGCCCGGCCGCCGCGGAGCTCGCCCGCCTGCCGCCGACGAAGGCGGCCTCGAGCAGTTGCTCGGCGCCGAGCAGCTGCGCAAGCAGGCGCCGCGCCTGCCCGAAGTCTCCGAACTCGACCTGGTCAGGCACTACACGCAACTCGCGCACCGGCAGTTCAGCATCGACGGGAACTTCTACCCGCTCGGCAGCTGCACCATGAAGTACAACCCGAAGGTCAACGAGGAGGCTGCGAGGCTCTTCCAGGACCTTCACCCCTACCAGGCTCCCGAGACTGCTCAAGGTGCCCTGCAACTGCTGTGGGAGCTGCAGCGCGACCTCTGCGCGCTCACCGGCATGGACGCCGTCAGCCTGCAGCCCGCGGCCGGCGCCCACGGCGAGCTCGCCGGCGTGCTGATGATCCGCGCCTACCACGAGTCGCGCGGTGAAGGCGACCAGCGCCGGGTGGTGCTGGTGCCCGACGGGGCTCACGGCACCAACCCCGCCACCGCCGCCATGGCCGGCTTCACCGTCAAGGAGATCCCCAGCGGACCCAACGGCGAGGTCGACTTCGAGGC
>CAYNOS010000025.1:0-37591 GCA_964398985.1 uncultured bacterium | reverse complement strand
GCGTCGAGGTCATCGCCAGCACCTTCGACGAGCCGCCCAGCAACCACATCCGGGTAGCCGAGTTCGTGCACGAGCGCGCCCGCCGCATCGTCGAGGACTCGGGCCACGTGATGATCCTGCTCGACTCGATCACCAGGCTCGCCAGAGCCAACAACCTCGTGACTCCGCCCACCGGCCGCACGCTGTCGGGCGGTCTCGACTCCAACGCCCTCCACTGGCCGAAGCGCTTCCTCGGCGCGGCGCGCAACATCCGCGGCGGCGGCTCGCTGTCGATCCTCGCCACCGCGCTGGTCGAGACCGGTTCGCGCATGGACGACGTGATCTTCGAGGAGTTCAAGGGCACCGGCAACATGGAACTGCACCTCAGCCGTCACCTCGAGGAGCGCAGGATCTTCCCGGCCATCGACATCCTCAAGTCGGGAACACGGCGCGAGGACCTGCTGCTGACCGAAGAGGTGCTCGCCAAGATGTGGTTGCTGCGCAAGGTCATCTCCGATATGGATCCCGCCGAGGCCATGGAGATGCTGCTCTCGCGCCTGGGCCGCACCAAGTCGAATGCGGAGTTCCTTGCCACGCTAGGCCAAGGCTGAACGCCACACTGGTGGCATGATGTCGCGCCGCCGGTCGGGTCGCTTGAGGGCCGTGCGCTTGCTGGTCGTCGGGGCGTGCCTCGCCTGCGGCGGCAAGGTGCTAGCACAGGCTCCGGCGGCTGGGCAACTGGCGGCCGTCGCCGAGCCGCGCGCGCTCGCTTCCGACGCTGGACGTCGGAGCCTGGCTGCAGCGCAGCTCGCTTCGCTGCCCGACGCGTTGGCGGCCCTCGCCGATCTCGACCTCGCCTCGAACGGTTTCGTGAGGCCGCTGGCCGGCCGGCTCAGCTCGGCCTTCGGATGGCGCAACATCGCCGTCAACGGCAACCGTTTCCACGGCGGAGTCGACTTCGTGGCCGACACCGGGACACCGGTGGCGGCCGCGCGTGACGGACGGGTGACCCGAGCCGGCTGGTGGGGCACGTACGGCAACGTGGTGGTGCTGGATCACGGCGACGGCAGCGAGACCCGCTACGCGCATCTCAGCCGCCTCCACGTCTCCGCCGGCGACGTCGTCAGGCAAGGGGACGTTGTCGGCGCCGTCGGCTCGACGGGCGCGTCGACCGGGCCCCATCTGCACTTCGAGCTGCGCTTCGACGGTCGCGCCGTCGATCCTCTGGCGTACCTGACCGAGTACGGCCGCTGAGCCGGCGCTGAGCGCTACTGCGTCGCGCTCGTTGACCAGCAGCGGTGGTGAGGCTATACTCTTGCAGTTAGTCGGAACCGTTCCGAGATAGCTTCGCGGCGGTGAGCGCTTCGGCGGCATGGAGGCTGGCGCGACGATGTGGGTCTCAACCAAAGCGCAGTACGGGCTCCGGGCGCTGATCGAGGTGGCCCTGGGTGAGGACCAGCCTGTCAGCCTCAAGACCATCGCCGAGCGCCAGCTGCTCAGCCAGCAGTACTTGGAGCAGCTCTTCGGGGCCCTGCGCCGAGCCGACATCGTCGAGTCCGTCAGGGGCGCCCACGGCGGCTACCGGTTGTCACGCGCGGCAAGCGCGATCGATGCCTACGAGGTCGTCAGCGTCCTCGAAGGCGGTCTGGCCCCGGTCGCCTGCCTCGAGGAAGACATCGGCTGCGACCGCGTCGGTCACTGCTCGACCGAGGGCCTGTGGCGTCAGGTGGACGACGCCGTGCGCAAGGTCCTGACATCGGTCACGCTCGCCGACCTGGTGGCCGAGCGCCGCGCGCTGCTGCCGGTGGCTGGAGCCTTGCCGATGGCCGCCGCTTGGCCGCCCCCGAGTGACGCGACGAACCGCACCTGAAGTGAGCGAGATCTACCTCGACAACGCCGCCACGACTGCCGTGGACGAAGCGGTGCTCGCGGCCATGCTGCCGTATCTGAGAGAGGCTCACGGCAACGCAGCGAGCCTCCACGCCGCCGGCCGCAGGGCGAGGCGCGGCGTCGAGCGCGCCCGTGAGCTGGTGGCCCGCGGCGTCGGCGTCGAGCCCAAGCAGGTCGTGTTCACGTCGGGCGCCACCGAGGCCGACAACCTTGCCCTTTTCGGAACCCTTTCGCGAAGGCCCGGCGGTCTAGTCACCAGCCTCGCTGAGCACCCGGCGGTGCTGGCTGCGGCGCGCCGGTTGGCCGCGGCTGGCAGGGACGTCGCCTGGCTAAGCCCCAACGCCGACGGCGCGCTGGCGCCGGAACAACTCGAGGAGGCGCTGGCTCGTCAGGCGCGTGGCGGCGGCACGGCGTTGGTGTCGCTGATGATGGTCAACAACGAGACCGGCGTGATCACCAGGACGCAGCGTTTCGCCGAGCTCGCTCACGAGCATGGTGCGCTGTTCATGACGGACGCCGTGCAGGCGTTCGGGCAGCTCGACGTGACTCTGGAGGCGACCGGCGCAGACATCGTCACGCTGTCGGCGCACAAGATCCACGGTCCCAAAGGGGTGGGGGCGCTGGTCGCCGCACCCGCGGCGATGCCCGACCCGATCCTTGCCGGCGGCGCGCAGGAGCGCGGCGTCAGACCCGGTACCCACGCGGTGCACGCGATCGTCGGCTTCGGCGAGGCGGCGCGGCTGGCGGGCGAGACCCTGAGCGCCGAAGGCCTGCGTCTCGCCGGACTGAAGCGGCGCTTCGAAGATGCCCTCGTCAGGCTGCCGGGCGTGCATGTCAACGGTGCCGGCGCAGAACGCAGCGTCAGGCACTCGAACCTGCGCTTCGACGCCGTCGAGGGCGAGAGCCTACTGATGGCGCTCGACGACGCCGGCATCTGCGCCAGCTCCGGATCGGCGTGCGCCGCCGGAAGCCCGGAGCCGAGCCACGTGCTGTTGGCGATGGGCCTGGGCGAACACCAGGCCAAGAGCAGCGTGAGGTTCAGCTTCGGCCGGTTCACGACCGCCCTCGAGATCGACGAGGCGGTACGGCGCATCGCAGCCGTGCTCGAACGCTGCCGGCTGGCAGCGGCGGGTGCGGCCGAGCGGGCTCGCGGCCTCTGATCAGGCGGGTTCGCTGGGCCGACCGGCGGCAGTCATCTCAGGCGCTCTTCTTGCGCATCGCCGAGCTCAGCAGCAACTCCGGACGATCCAGGTCCCCGACGTCGATGCTCACGCGACTCACGCCGCTGCCCGGCGCCTCGTACATCAGCGGCAGCAGCAGCCTCTCCATCACCGAGCGGATCGCCCTGGCCCCGGTCTTGCGCTGGTGCGCGCGCTTGGCGATCTCCTTGAGGGCCTCGGGCGTGAACTCGAGCGTGATGCCGTCGAGGGCGAAGAGCTGGGCGTACTGCTTGACGAGCGCGTTGCGCGGCTTGGTCAGCACGTCGACGAGGGCTTCCACGCTCAGCTCCTGGAGTCGGATGACGACCGGCAGGCGGCCGATGAGCTCGGGGATCAGCCCGAAAGACATCAAGTCCTCGGGCATGATCTCGGCGTCGACGAGAGGGTCGGCCGAGCTCGGCCCCGACTTCTCGTGGTACTGGAAGCCCACGCGGCTGACGTCGAGGCGACGCCTGAGGATGTCGTCCATGCCCTCGAACGCCCCGCCGCAGATGAACAGCACGTCGGAGGTGTCGACGTCGATCAGCTCCTGGTGCGGGTGCTTGCGGCCGCCTTGCGGAGGCACGTGGGTGACGGTGCCTTCGATGATCTTCAGCAGGGCCTGTTGGACGCCTTCGCCCGACACGTCGCGGGTGATCGACGGGCCCTCCGACTTGCGGCCGATCTTGTCGATCTCGTCGATGTAGATGATGCCCCGCTGGGCGGCGGCGACATCGTAATCGGCCACCTGCAACAGCCGCAGGACGATGTTCTCGACGTCCTCGCCGACGTAGCCGGCCTCCGTCAGGGTGGTCGCGTCCGCGATCGCGAAGGGCACGCGCAGGCTCCGCGCGAGGGTCTCGGCGAGCAGCGTCTTGCCGGTGCCCGACGGTCCGACGAGCAAGACGTTGGACTTCTGGATCTCGGCTTCGGGATGCGCCAGCCTGCGGTAGTGGTTGTACACCGCGACCGCCAGCGTGCGCTTGGCGTCCTCTTGCTCCACGACGTAGTCGTCGAGATCGCGCTTGATCTCGCGCGGGATGGTCGGCAGGAAGCTCGCCGGCTGCGCCCTCGCCGCCCCCTTCACCATCTGGTTGACGCGGCTGGCGCAGTCGTCGCAGATGTGCGCCCCACCGTGGTTCGCGCTGACCAGCAGTTGAACGTCGGCCTGCGATTGGCCGCAGAAGCTGCAGTGCTTCTGCCCGGGGCTCATGGTTATCAGCCGCCTCCGAAGCGGCGCGTTCCGCGGGGCTCGACCACGCTGTCGATGAGCCCGTAGTCGCGCGCCTGTTCGGGCGACATGAACAGGTCGCGTTCCATGTCGCGGCGCAGCTTCTCGCGTGAGTGGCCCGTGTGGCGCTGGTAGATCTCTTCCATCATGTCGCGGATGTCGATGAACTCGCGCGCCTGCACCTCGAGATCGGGAAGGCTGGCGCGCGGAAAGCCCGCGGAGCCCGAGTGGATCATGATGCGGCTGTGCGGCAGGGCGACCCGGTGGCCGCTGGCGCCGGCCATCAGTATCACCGAGCCCATCGACATCGCTATCCCGACGCAGTTGGTGTGCACGGGTGCCGAGATGTACTGCATGACGTCGTAGATGGCGAGGCCGGCGTAGACCTCGCCGCCCGGGCAGTTGATGAACAAGTTGATCGGCTGTTCGTTCGACTGCGAGTCGAGCAGCAGCAGCTGGGCGGTGATGACGTTGGCCGTCTCGGCGTCGATGGGCGAGCCGAGGAAGATGATCCGCTCCTTGAGCAGACGGCTGTAGACGTCGTACGAACGCTCCCCGCGACCGGTCTGTTCGATGACGTAAGGGATCAGCGGCATGGTGGTTTCAGCCTAGCACCGACCGGCGCACGGCCAGTGAAGGCTTCCATAGGGGGCGTAGCACGCCGACCGACGAGGAAGCCGACGCCGCCGCGTTCGCACAACGCCTAGCGCTCAGCCGTGGTCGTGCTCGTGGTCGTGGTCTAGACCGTGGTCGTGGTCGTGATCGTGGTCATGGTCGGCTTCCACCTCGGCTTCGGCGGCGTCGGCCCCGGCCGCGGCGGCCTCCGCCGTGTCCGAAGCGCTGATGCGCTTGGCGTACTCATCACCGGTGAGCTCCGCGACCAGCTCCCTGACGGCCTTGTCGCGAGCCAACAGGAAGCGGTAGTTGCGCAGCCAGTCGGCACCCATGTCGCTCATGAAGGTGCCGACGTCCTGGCGCCTTTGGCGGGCGACCGACTTGAGGGCCTCGTCGAACTCCGCGTCGGTCAACTGGGTGCCGCGCGTCTCCAGGAGCTTCTCGAGCGCCAGGTCACGCCGCACTCCGCGCTCGGCGGTCTCCTTGAGCTCGGTCTGGAACTCCTCGCGCTTGCCTCTTGCCTCGAGGCGCTGGAGGTAGGAGTCGAAGGTCTCGCCTTGGCGCCTGAGGTCCGCCGCCAGGTCTTCGAGCATCGCCTGCTGGCGTCGCCTCACCAGGCTCTGCGGCAGGTCGAAGGTCGCACCATCGGTGATCTTGTCGATCAACTCGGTGCGGCGGGCATCGAAGCCTTCGCGCGCGAGGTCGGCCTCGATGCTCTCCTTGAGCCGCTTCGCTACCTCTTCCCAGGTGTCCATGCCGAGTTGGGCGGCGAACTCGTCGCCCGGCTGCGGCTTCTCCTTGGCCTTGATGTCGTGGACCTTCAGGTAGACGGCGCGCTTGGTTGGCGCGCCCTCTTCATCCAGGGTGTTCTCGTCCTCGAGCTCGACCTTGACGATCGCACCGAGCGTGGCGCCGGTGAGCTGCGACTTCAGCTCCTCGCCGGCCGACTCGAGATCGACCGGGAAGCCTCCGACTTCGGCGGGATCGGCGGACCCCGCCTCCTTGGTGGCGTCTGCCGCTGTCTGGTAACGCTCGAAGTCTTCGGCCGAGACCGTCTCGAGCAGCAGCCAGTCGTCGCCCTCGACCGGCCGGTCGGCGGGGACGAGCACCGCGTTCTCGCGCTGCAACTGGGCCACTGCTGCTTCCAGGTGGGACTCATCGAAGTCGCGCGGCGCCGCGGTGATCTCGATGGTCGTCAGGTCAGGCAGCGTGACCTCGGGGTAGGACTCGGCATGGACGGTGAACTCGAACGCCTCGCCCTTGGTCGGCAGGTCGGCGTGGAAGTGAGCGTCGATGGGGGAGAGCTCGAGCTTCTTGACTGCGGCCGGGTAGCTCTCGTCGACCAGTTGCTCGCGCACTTCTTCCTTGAGCGCTTCTTCTCCGACGCGCCTTTCGACGACGCCGCGCGGAGCCCGGCCGGGCCGAAAACCCGGGACCCTGATGCTGCGCGAGAGACGCTCGAGGACCGTGTCGAACGCGGCGTCAACGTCTGAGGCGGGGACTGTGATCTTCAGCGTCATCGCGACGCCTTGCTGCTCGACGATCTCGGCTTCCATCGCTCTCCTAAGGGCCTTTCAGAAGGAAGCGGCAAGCTCGAGATGCTTGCCGCGACCGTGGTGCGAGGAGCGGGACTTGAACCCGCACGGCTAGGCCACTAGATCCTAAGTCTAGCGCGTCTACCAATTCCGCCATCCTCGCTCGGGGACGCGCGGCCCACCCGGCGTCCGGTGGCGACGGTCGGGCCGGCCCCTACCAGGAGCCGGCCGCGAACCGCCGTTCGTAATGGGGTGGATGATGGGATTTGAACCCACGACTCCCGGAACCACAATCCGGTGCTCTAACCGACTGAGCTACATCCACCGCGCTGCACCAACCGCGCTGCCTACACAGCGCCGGACCGACAATGCCGGCGCGGACACCGCCGCGCCGAACAATCTTAGCAGACCGCGACCCGCCTCGTGTAGGCGGAGGCGCGCCTCCCAACGCAACTTCTCCGTTGGTGTTCACCTTCTCCGCCCAAGCGTCGCCGAGATTGGCGCCGGGCTCGCGACCTCACCCGCTGCCCAGCGGCTGCCAAGGACAAGCGCTGCTCAGGCGCCGAGCCTCAACTCGACCGCAGGACCCTCTGCGCCGTCAGGCGTGATGACGAACATCATCAGGTCGAGGCCTTCGCCCTGCGAGAGCTCGATGCGCCAACCCCAAGTCCCGTGACCGGGCACCTCCCAACTGCCGAGCAGGTCGATGTGCTCACCCTTGCCATCGGTCGCAGCGACCGCCTTGCCGGTGAAGTGCATGATCTTGCGGTTCGTGTGCCACGTGTCGGCCCACGCCGCGGTCGCGTTGCCGTCGGCCTCCGAGCCGACCAGCAGCGTGCCGCTCTGCGGCCGGTCCTCGTAACTCCACTGGTAGTCGAGCCTGAGGTAGGTGTCGGACAGCACGGCCTCGAGCTTGGCCTCGACTTCGGACTCCGACCTACTGCCTGTCTCGCCCATGATGACGACCTTGCTGCCCGCCAGGGCACGCGGCCCGGCGGCGACACCAGCGACCAGCTTCGCGAACGTCGTCGACACGTGTTCACCCGCTCTCCGTGGCAGTGTCCAGAGCGGCGACAGGAGCGCGCTGGCACATGTCGAAGATGTTAGCGGTCTCTGTGGCTCAGCGTGCGAGGTCGCGGCAGGCGCGCCCAGTGGGGATGGGTGAACTTCAGGACGACGTCCTCGTTGCTCCACACGCTCGACAGGTACCAGCCCTGCAGCTGCGTGAGGTCGGTCGCCCGTGCGGACGGGGCGGCTCCCGGGGTGGTGGCGGACCGCGCGGCCGTCGTGTCGGTCGCTATTCTAGCCAGGTACCCCGGGGCTACGCTGGCGGCGCGCCAGGTCGGCGCGTTCCTCCACGAGCGCGGAGGCACGCTGAAGGAGAGGTGGGCCCGATGGGCAGAGCGGTCATGTACAGCTCGGTTTCGGTGGACGGCTTCATAGCGGACGAGAGCGACCAGCCCGGACCGCTGTTCGACTGGTTGCTCAGCGGTGACGTGCCGCTGGACGGGAGCGGCGTCTTGAAGGTGTCGCAGGCGTCTTACGACTACACCCGGGCGTACTGGGACCAGATCGGGGCGACGATCGTCGGTCGCCGCGTCTTCGACATGACGAATGGCTGGGACGGGGTGCCTCCGGCAGGGGTCGACAACGTCGTCGTCGTGACCCATCGTGGCAGGCCCGAGGGCTGGCATCCCGCGGCACCGTTCCATTTCGTCGCTGGGATCGAGGCAGCCATGGCCAAGGCACAGGAGCTCGCGGGTGACCGCGTGGTCGAGGTCGCCGCCGGCGACGTCGGTGGCCAGGTGCTGGAAGCGGGCCTGATCGACGAGGTGCGCATGGACGTCGCACCCGTGGTGTTCGGGTCCGGCAAACGCTACTTCGGGTCGGTTCACGCGCAGCATCTGCTGGAGGGTCCCGAAACGGTGATTCAGGGCCAGCGGGTCCTTCACCTGCGCTTCTCCGTGCGCCGTTGACCGATCTCGAGCGCACGAAACGCGCAGCGACGGCCGAGCGCCCGATCCGGACGCGGGTTCGGGCGACTCCTGACTCTCGAGAGATGGCGAATGGTGCGCCAGGAAGGAATCGAACCCTCGACCTACCGCTTAGAAGGCGGCTGCTCTATCCGCTGAGCTACTGGCGCACGCTGACAGCGCCCCGGTGAGCCGGCACCAACCGCCGCTTGCGGCGGCGGTTGGCGGGCGCTTGGAGCGGGAGACGAGATTCGAACTCGCGACATACAGCTTGGAAGGCTGTCGCTCTACCAGCTGAGCTACTCCCGCTCGCTACGGGGCTGCCGGTTCCTCGCGTCGAGAACCGCGGCGTGCGATTCGTCAGGGGACCGCGAGATGGTCGGGGCGGCAAGATTCGAACTTGCGACCCCCTGCTCCCAAAGCAGGTGCGCTACCAGGCTGCGCTACGCCCCGTTGCCCGGCCGCCCCAATCAGGGCAAGCGGCACTTTACCACGGGTCACGCGACCTCGGCCAACGCCAGCTCCACCCACTCCCGAAGCTCCGGAGTCAGCTCGAGAGCGGCCGCCTCCTCGCTGCTGAACCACCCGAAGCCGTTCTCGGTACCGGCCAGCGCGCCGCTGTAAGGCGTCACTGGCCGGGCGAGGTAGACGAGGTCGATGTGCTCGTGACCGGGAGCGATCAGCTCGAGCTGAACGCCTCGCGGCCTGATCAACTGCCGCGGCCCCGGAGCGCTCACCGCCCGCTCGCCTACCAACTCCACGGCCACCCCGGCTTCCTCCATGACCTCACGAACGGCCGCATCGTCCGGCAGCTCGCCGGGATCGACGTGACCACCAGGTGGCAACCAGATGCCCAGCCTGCGGTGCGGGTGAAGGAGAACTCGCGACTCGAAGACCACGAACACGCTGACCGCCCACTCTCGCGTCGCTGGGCCCGGAGGCATGGCGGCGCTCAAGACGCCATGTACAGCGGCACGTAGTCCGAGGTCTCGCGCCCCACCACGCTGCCGTAGAGAGCGTGCGGCGTGGCGTGCTCCACCGTGACGGTCTTGAGGCCCATGCTGCCGACTTGCTCGCGAGGCACCAGCACCGTGTGGTTCTGGTCCGAGTGGCCGACCGCATGCTCGTTGTCGCGCCCGAGCTCGCTCACCAACACCCTCAGGCGCGAGCCGATCAGCGCGCGGTTGGCGGCCAGGCTCAGCTCCTTCTGCGTCTCGATCAGGCGGCTCAGCCTCGCCACCTTCACCTGCTTCGGCATGTCATCGAAGTGCCGGTGCGAGGGGGTGCCGGGACGCGCCGAGTAGATGAACATGTACGCCTGCTCGAACGCGGCCTCGCGGTAGAGCGACAGCGTCTGCTCGAAGTCGTCTTCGCTCTCGCCTGGGAAGCCCACGATGATGTCGGTCGAGATCACCACGTTCTTCACCTTCGCCCTGATCTCCTCGACGATCCTCAGGTAGCGTTCGCGGCGGTACTCGCGCGTCATGCGCCGCAGCACGCGGTCGCTGCCTGACTGCACCGGCAGGTGGATGTAGTTGCAGACGTTCGGGTGCTCGGCTATCACGTCGATGAGCTCCGAGCTGAAGTTCATCGGATGACTGGTGGTGAACTTGACGCGCTCGATGCCGAGATCGGCAACCTGTCGCAAGAGCGTCGCGAACGAGGGCAGGCCCAGTTGGTCGAGCCCGTACGAGTTCACGTTCTGCCCGAGCAGCGTGATCTCCTGGGCGCCGGCGTCGCGCATGGCGGTCGCCTCCCGCAGGATCGCCGCAGGAGCGCGTGACACCTCCGGCCCGCGTGTCTGCGGGACGATGCAGTAGGTGCAGTGGTGGTTGCAGCCGCGCATGATCGTCAGGAAGCCGCCGAGCCCGGGCGGGGGAGGAGGCTGGTGGTCGTGAAGCCGGTCTTCGAAGTCGAGCCGTTCGACCATCGCGTCTGGACTTTGCTCGATCTCCGCGACGGCTTCCAGCACCGCAGTGATCGACCCGGGGCCGATCAGCAGGTCGACACCGAACTTCTCGGCGATCTCGCGACCTTCGGCCAGCTGCGCCAGGCAACCCATGAGACCGATGGTTACGTTGCGACCGCTGGAGCGCTCCTTGCGGAGGTCGCCGAGGATCGAAACGACCTTCTCGACGGGCTTCCCGCGCACCGCGCAGGTGTTGAGTATCACCAGATCGGCCTGCGAGGGATGATCGACCAACAGGTGTCCGCCCGCCACCAACTCCGAGTTGATGGTGTGCGTGTCGTACTCGTTCATCTGACACCCGAAGGTGATGACGTGCGCGCGCAACTCACTGCTCCTTGCCGACCGCGGCCCGCAACGGGGTTAGGGGCGTGCGGCACAGCATTCTAGCAAGTCGACCGGAGGCGGCCGAGTCGTCCTACAAGACGGTTGGCGTCGCCCGCTCGAGCGTCAGCGCAGCTACCAGCACCAGGACGATGCTGAGCACGGACAGCATGAACCCGAAGACGAGCAGGCGCGGGAAGCGCTTGCGCAGCGCCGGGATCGGGCTCAGGAAGACCAGCACGATGCCGGCCAGGAACGAGCCCGAGAGGAAGGACACCGCCTGCTCCAACGACACGCCTGCCAGCTTACCCGGCCCCTCCAGCGCGAAAGGTCGGTCAGGTTCCGCGGCTCGCGGGCCGATCGACGAGACTCGCCGACCGCGCAGCGCGCTAGTCGGGAGACTCGGCTAGAGCTCGAAGCGGTGGAACACCCTCACCTGCGTGTCGCCGGTGGGGATGCCGACGAGGATCTCGGCGACGCCGCGCTCGCGCGCCCTCGCCACCGCCACGGCCGGCAGTTCGATCTCGAAGCGACCGGGTTCGATCTCGGTGTGAGGCAGTGAGGAATCGTCGAAGAGCACGACCAGCGCACCGGCCGCTGCACCCTCATAGACCAGTTCGGCGCGCACGATCTCCTGCGTCTGATTGACGGCGAAGGCTCTGGTCAGGCGCGTGTGTCGGCGCGGGGCGCCCGGCTCGAGCGAGAACGTCCCCGGCGCGCTGGCCGGGTCGCTGTCGCCGGCCGAGGCGAGGATGGCCCTGGCGTGCAGCGTCGCGCCCTCGTCATAGAGATACGCCCCGCCCTGCTTGACTCCGACCCGCAGCTCGGAGTCCTGGGACAGAGGCGTCAACACGACGTCGCTGATGCCCGCCGGCAGCCGGATGGGCGCACCCGTTCCGCCCCCGAACGATAGGACCACCTCGACCTGCGAGCGCGAGTCGAAGCGCAGCACCATGCTGGTGGTGGTGTTGCGGGCCTCGGTGATCGCGCTGGACGCCAGCGGGTACGGCTCCCACCCCAGTACCTGAACGATCAGCAGTCCCAGCAACGGGTCGCGATGCACCCCGAACCCGACGCGGTTGTAGCTGACTTGGAGCAGGTTGCGACGGTGGCCGGGCGACTCCAGCCAACCCTGCACGGTCCGCTCCGCCACCGCAGCGTCCGGCACGCCCACCATGCGAGCCAGGTTCTCGCCGATCTCGACCAACGGCGAGCCGGCGTTGGCGACCCTCTGGCCGAGCGTGGCGTTGGCCCTCACCGGTGAGGTGTGCTCGAAGTAGCCGAGCTCGCCCATCTCGCGGGCGTGAGCCGTCGCCGCTGCGGCGAGGCCGGCGTCGGCGATCAGCTCGCCGAGTCCCTGCTGGCGCCTAGCCTGGTTGCTGTGAGCCAGCAGCTCAGCGGCGAGCGCCCGGTCGGCCGCGGCGAGGTCCTGCGCCAGAGCGCCCTGCAGCGCGAACAGCGCCGCGATCGCCAAGCGTGCCAGCAGCCGCAAGCGAGGTAGTAGCATCGCTGCGTGGCGGGGTTCCGGGAGCGCGTGCTCGAGATCGTCAGAAGCGTGCCGGAAGGACGTGTCACCACCTACGGCACCGTGGCGCTGTTGGCGGGCTCCCCGCGCGCCGCGCGCCAGGTTGGTGCCGTGCTCTACGGCATCCGCCACGAGGACGGCGACGTGCCGTGGCAACGCGTGGTCAACTCCCAGGGCGGCATCTCGACGTACAAGGTGGGATCCGGCGAACTTCAGGTGGCGCTGTTGCGCTCGGAGGGCGTGGTGGTCGTCGACGATCGCATCGACCTCAAGCGTTTCGGCTGGGCACCGGCCGACCCCGTGCAGCGGTAGCGCCGAGCTCACCCGACGTAGACGCTTTCGCCGATCAGGTACGAGATCACGCGCTTCTGCAGGCGCCTGGCGATGGGACCGACGCTGAGGCGCGCTTCGACGTAGTAGCCGCCGTGCTCCCGCAGGTTGCGGGCGTGCTGCTGCAGCGCCGGCACGACCACGCCAACCACACCCAACAGGTCGGCAGCGATCTCCGCTCTGATGTCGGTGTGAGCGGTGGCGGGGAAAGGTGCCAGGAAGGTGGCCGTGAAGGCGTTCACCCGCCGGCCCCTGAGCGAGCCGCGCTCCAGCGGGCGGCTCAGTTCCAGCGCGCGCGTTGAGGTCTCCACTCCGTCCTTGGTGCGCACGTAGAAGCGATCCACGAGGCGGAACGTCAGCGAGACCGGCGCCAGCGTGCGGTAGGGCACCAGCTTGAGGGCGACCTCGAACTCCTCTCCGCTCCTGACGTGTGGCGGAACCACCAGCTCGACCTGGTTGAACCAGCGCTCCCACAGCGCGACCAGGAAGCTCGAGCCCGCCGCCAGCGTCGCCGCGACGACCTCCAAGGCGATGAAGGCGGTGCCGATGCCGAGGGCCTCGCGGGGGCCCGGCAGCAACGCCAGCAGCACCCCGGCGAGCGCCGCCAGCGACCACAGCAGCGCCAGCCAGAAGCTCGGCAGGGAAGTCAGCCTCGGGGTGTAGGGGAGGTCCAGCGGCGGGTCTTCGAAGTACCGGCGGCTGACGCCGCACGCCTCGCAGACGTCGGCGAAGTGGTTGAGGTGCGCGCAAGCGGAACACTCCCAGGCCTCCACCGGCTTGCCGGCGGGCCGCCCGTACCGCCCGCTGAGCGGCTCGCTGACGCCCTCGTCCACGGCCAGAGGATAGCGGCCGCAGCCGGAAGGGCGAGAGAATCTTCGTATGATTGACGCATGGAACAGCCATCAGAGGTCCGGCTCGCTGCCGATCTGATCCGCGCCCCGAGCCCGTCTGGGGCTGAGGGCCCCGCCGTGGAGGTGCTGGCGAGCGCGATGCGTGACCTGGGCTTCGACGAGGTCTACGTCGACCCGGCGGGCAACGCGGTCGGGCGCTTCGTCAGGGGCGAGGGCCCACATGTGATGCTCAACGGGCACCTGGACACCGTGCCCGTCGGCGACGAGTCGTTGTGGCCCAACCCGCCCCTGAGCGGCGCCGTCGAAGGCGGCGTCCTGTGGGGGCGCGGCGCCTCCGACATGAAGAGTTCCTTGGCCTGCATGGCGCTGGCCGCCCGTGACGCCGCCGATACCGGCTTCGCCGGCACGTTGAGCGTCACCGGCGTCGTCCTCGAGGAGGTCGGGGGGCTCGGCGCCCGCTACCTCGGGGAGACCCTGCCTTGCGACGCGGTCGTGCTCGGTGAGCCCAGCAGCCTGCACCTCAAGCTCGGGCACCGTGGCGTGGTCGGCGTCGAGGTCACATTCCCGGGCGCGATCGCGCACGCCGCCAAGGCCGAGCTTGGCGAGAACGCCCTGCTTCACGCCGCGCGCTACATCAACGCCTTGAGCGAGCTGGAGTTGCCGACGGGTGGGGTGCTCAAGGGTTCCAGCGCCACGCCGACCTACCTTTCGACCTTCCCGCGAGGCGGCACCAACGTGGTGCCCGGCTCTGCCACCCTGCACATCGACTACCGCAACGTGCCGGGAGACGACCACGACGACATCATCGAGCGGTTCGAAAGCCTCAGGCACGATCCGCGCATCGAGGTCAGCATCCCCCGGCAGACGCTCACCAGCGTCAGCGGAGAAGTCAGCTACGAGTCGGAGCGCGCCGGCCTGCCGTACCTGCTGGACGAGGGCCATCCGGCAGTAACGGCGGCGCATCGGGCGCTAACGCCGCTGCTGGCGGGCTACGGCCGCGAGCTGTCGGTCGGCTACTGGTGGTTCTGCACCGACGCCCCCCACCTGGCCGCGTCGGGCGCAGCGGTGCTCGGTTTCGGTCCGGGGGCGGAGGACCTCGCGCACACCACCAGGGAGTGCGTGCCGGTAGAGAACCTCACCATCGCCCGCCAGGCGTACCGCGCGCTGAGCCTGGAACTGCTCGCGACGCTCTAGTGACGAGGACGTCATGCACGAGGAGGGAGCTCCGATGAAGGGCGAGACCGTGATCGTCAACGGCGACCCGTGGACCATCGTCGACGTTGCGCCGGCGCCGCCGCTGGCCGAGATGGTCGCAGCGATACTCGAGGAGGCCGGCATGATCGCGATGGTCAGGGGTCTCGACCTCGCCTCCGATGCCTTCTCGCACTTGGGCTCGACCAACCTCACCACCACCTACGTCCTGGTGCCCGAGGCGCAGGGTGCCGAGGCGCTGAGGCTCATCGAGGAGACCGTCACCGACTTCGAGGGCGAGGAGCTCGACGAGCTGCTGACACGCATGGCGGCAGGCGAGCTCAGCGCCGAGGAGCTGGCGGCGCTGGGAGCCGGGGAGTTCGATGACGACGATGACGAGGTCGAGGGGTTGGTGGACGACGTGCTGGGCAGCTCTTTCGCCGCCGGCTACGGGCCGGAGGAGGACTCCGACCTGGACGACCTCGAGCGCGACGACGGTCTGAAGGACAGCTAGGCTCAGGCGGCGAGGGTGTCGGCCAAGTGACGGCAAGGGACGCGCGCGATCGCCCGCGCAGGGCGGCGGCCTGGCTGAGCCTGGGGGGCGCCCTCGCCATCCTGGCTCTGAAGTTCGGCGCCTATGCGCTCACGGGGTCGATCGGCCTGCTGTCCGACGCCGCCGAATCGTTGGTGAACCTGGTCGCGGCGGTGATGCTGATCTGGGCGCTGAACGTCTCCGCCGCCCCACCCGACTACCGTCACCCGTACGGCCACACCAAGGCCGAGTACCTCTCGAGCGTGCTGGAGGCTGCGCTGATCCTGCTGGCGGCGTTCAGCATCGCGTGGCTAGCGGTGCAGCGGCTGCTGGAGCCACAGGAGCTCGAGAACGTGACGCTAGGGCTCGTCGTATCCGGCATCGCCGCCGCGGTCAACGGCGGCCTGGCGCTGGTGCTCGGCAGGGTGGCGCGCCGCTACGACTCCGACGCTCTCGAGGCCAACTCCAGGCACCTGCTCACCGACGTCTGGACGTCGGTCGGCGTGATCCTGGGAGTGCTGCTCGTCGGCGTCACGGGCTGGCAGGCCCTCGACGCCCTGGTGGCGCTGGCAGTGGCGGCCAACATCGTGATCGTCGGGATCCGAGTGATGAGGCGCTCGGTCTCCCGGCTGCTCGACGAGCGACTGCCGGAGGTGGAGGAGGCCGAGATCCTGGGCGTCCTCGACGAGCGCCCCTGGATCCTCGGCTACCACCGCTTGCGCACGCGCCGCTCGGGACGCGCGCGCTTCGCCGAGGTCGACGTGTTCGTGGCTCCGGACACTACGGTCGCCAGCGCACACGAGCTGATGGTCGAGCTCGAGGCTGCGGTGAGGCTGCGGCTCGACGACATTCAATTGACCGTGCACGCCGAGCCGTTCGTGGAGGGCGTGCGGGACGTGACGCTCAAGCCCAAGGACGAGTTCGATTGAGTGAGCGACTGCGCGGAGGACGGCGGCGCCGCCGTTCACACCCGCAAGCTGCGAGGACCCGAGATGGCCGGGCTGCCGGCGTCGTAGAAGCGTAGGGGGGCCGACGCCCACGCGCCGGCGTAAGCGACGCCGATGCGCTCGCTGACGCCGATGCGTTCGGGCGCCCGGCCCTCGAACACGGCGATGCGGCCTGTTACGAGGCTCGAGGCGTCGTCGGCGCGGCTGATGCCGAGGGCCTTCGTCAGCTTGCCGGGGCCGCTGCCGGCCCGTGTGCCGAGGCCAGCTCGGTCGAGCTCGACTGCCCTGATCAGCACCGCCTGCGGATCACCGGCTGGCGCGACGACGACGTTGAACAGATCGTGAATCCCGTAGATCAGGTAGACGTAGGCGGTTCCGGGCGGACCGTAGAGAGTCTTGGTGCGCTTGGTGAGCCCTCTGGAGGCGTGGCAGGCCAGGTCGGCCTCGCCGACGTAAGCCTCGGTCTCGACGATGCGGCCTGTCAGGTAGCCGCCGCCTGCGTGAGCGTAGCCACGTGACACCGCCAGCCGCTTCCCGAGCAGCTCTTGCGCGACCTCGGCTGCGCCACGAGCGTAGAAGGCCTCCGGCAGCCGAGTTCCGCCCACGACGGCGGGTGCAGGACCCTCGTGACTCACGGCAGAGGCCGCCTCACGTCAGGAAGGGAGCCAACTCGATGACTTCGGCCAGGTCACCGCGTGCGGGTTCCAGAGTGGTGTTGGCGGGCACCAAGACCAGGGCGTCGCTTTCCACCAGCGACCTGAGGACCCCGGACGACTGGTTGTCGAAAGCCTCGACGCTCACCAGGGGGCCGGAGCCGACGATCCTCGCGCGGTGCAGCACCTCCTTGCCGCCGGCCGCGAAGCGCGAGCCGACGACCGCGAGCCGGCGGCGCCGGTACGGGTGCGGTGCGCGGTCGCCGGTAGCCGCTTGCACGAAAGGCAGGGCGAAGAGCAGGCAGCCGACCAGGCTCGAGACGGGATTGCCGGGCAAGCCCAGCCACGGCACCCCGGAGAAGCTCCCGAGCATCGTGGGGCCCGCCGGGCGTACCTCGACGCGCCAGAAACGCACCGATCCGAGGTCCATCAGCAGGTCCCTGACCACGTCGCGCTCGCCGCGCGAGACCGCTCCCGAGGACACGATGAGGTCGGTCGGCTCGCGTTCGAGCTCGCGTCTGACGCGGTCGGCCAGCTCGCTGACGTCGTCGCGGGCGTGGAACGCCGTCGTGATATGGGCGCCCGCCAGGCTCAGCACCGCTGACATGCCGATGCCGTTCGACTCGAACAGCTCCCCGGGGGAGAGAACGCTGCCTGGCGGCTTGAGCTCGTCGCCGGTGACGACCACCAGCACGCGAGGTCGGCGCGCGACGGCGACCTCGGCATGGCCCATCGAGGCGGCCAGCGCCGCGCCGGCCGCGGTCAGGCGCGTGCCGCTGCGCAAGTAGACCGCGTCCGCCCGCAGGTCCTGACCGCGCGGCCGGACGGCGCGCGGGTCGCCCGGAGCCGTGACGCGCACCCGGGGGGCGCCTGTGGGTTCACGGTGCTCGCCGGCGTACTCCACGCCCACCACGGCGTCGGCCCCGGCGGGCATCAGTGAGCCGGTCGCGACCTTCACCGCCTGACCGCTGCGCAGCGCTCCCGTGAAGGGGGCGCCGGGCAGCGATTCACCGATCAGTTCGAGGTTCACCGGCGCCTCGCCGGTCGCCGCACGCGTGTCGCTTGCCAGCACCGCGAAGCCGTCGAGCGCGGAGTCGTCGGCTTCGGGTCGGTCGCTGAGGCTCGCCAGGTCCTCGCGGAGCACCCTTCCGAGGGCCTCGGCGACCGGCACGCTCTCGCTCGGTGTCGGCGTCGCCTGCGCGACGGTGATCGCGATCGCTTCGGCGACGTTCAGGTCGAAGCGCGCTGGGGGCGGTGCGGAAGGCATCCGCTCACACCTGCATCGGCGAGCGCCCGTCCCAGCCGGCGAACGAGTAGAACCTGCCGGGAACGTGGTCGCTGAGGTAGGCCACCAATGGGTCGCGCAGGGGCGGGGTGGGCACGATGCTCCGCACCTCCTCGGCGGGGAAGAAGCGCGCCTCGACGATGAAGCCGTCGGGATCGCGCGGGTTGAGCAGCCCGTGGTAGCTGGCGCGGAACGCGAACGACAGCGCACGATCGTTGCGGCGGCGGTCCTCGACGTGCACGGCGTACGCGAGGTGGTCGATGCCGAGGAGCTCGAGGCCGGTCTCCTCCATGACCTCGCGGTGCAGCGCATCGAGTGTCGACTCGCCGCGCTCCACCACGCCGCCCGGCAGCGTGTAGCGCACTCTTCCTTGGCCTTGCCAGTCGTTGCCCACGAGCAGGACGCGCCCTTGCGCGTCTAGCAGTATCGCCGCGGCAACGACGAACTCACGGCGCGCCACCGGTCCGTACCGTGCGCGAGTCGCCGGCGTTGCCTGCGGCCGCCGCCAGCGCGCGTGCCTGTTCCTCATGGGCCAGCGCTTCGGTGAGATCACCCAGTTCGCCGGCGAGGATCCTGTCGAGGTCGCGCGTGGAGTAGTTGATGCGGTGGTCGGTCACGCGCGATTGTGGGAAGTTGTAGGTGCGGATGCGCTCGCTGCGCTCTCCGCTACCGATCTGGACGAGGCGCGCCTCACGGGCTTCCGATTGTGCCCGCTCGCGCTCACGCTCGAGCAGCCGGGCGCGCAGCACCGCCAGCGCCTTCTCCTTGTTCTTGATCTGCGACTTGCCGTCCTGGCAGCTCACGACGATCTCGTCCTCGGTGCCGGGCCGGTAGGTGATCCTGACGGCCGAGTCGGTGGTGTTGACCGACTGCCCACCGGGACCGGACGACCGGAAGACGTCGACACGGTAGTCGGCCGGGGACAGCTCGATGTCTACGTCGTCGGCCTCGGGCAGCACCGCCACCGTGATCGTGCTGGTGTGGATGCGCCCCTGCGACTCCGTCGCCGGTACCCTCTGGACCCGGTGTACGCCCGACTCGAACTTGTAGTGACGGTAGGCGCCGCGGCCGCGGATCTCGAACGAGACCTTGCCGAGGCCGCCGACCTCGGTGGGGTAGGAGTCGAGGACCTCGGTCTGGAAACCGAGCGAGGCGGCGTAGCGCAGGTACATGTCCAGCACCTCGCGCACGAACAGCGAGGCCTCGTCGCCGCCGGCCGCCGCGCGCAGCTCGACGATGACGTTCTTGTCGTCGAACGGGTCGCGAGGGGCCAACAGCTCGTTGAGCTCCGCTTCGGCGGCTTGCAGTGCCGGCTCCAACCTGGAGAGCTCCTGCCTGGCCTCGTCGGCCAGCTCCGCGTCACCCAGCAGTTGGCGCGCCTCCTGCGTTTCGCGCTCCAGGCGCGAGACGCGTCGTTGCGCGTCGACTACCTCCTTGACCTCGGCGTAGCGCTGCGTCGCGGTCCGGTAGGCGCTGACGTCGGCCAGCAGCTCCGGATCCGAGAGGCTGCGCTCGAGCGCCTCCAGCTCACTCACAAGGTTGATCAGCTCGCTTCTCATTGTCGGCAGTCTACCGCCTGCCGAGCGGCCGCTCTGAGAGCGAGGCTGCATCTGGCCGCTGTGAAGCGGCCCTCATCTCACGGCACTGCCATGAGGCCGGCGGGTCCGACGGCGGCGGCAACCATGCCGCGTGGCACGACGGCGCTCTCGCGTTCGTCGAGCAGGTCGATCAAGCCGCCGGCGCCACAGCCCAGGCCGAGACCGACGGCACCATCCCTGATGGCCTGCCTCACGACCTCGACACTCTCGAGCGGGATCTGCAGCGCCACCACCTGTTCGATGGCGTCCTCGAGCAGTGCGAGAGCGTCGATCATGGGCGCGGCGGCAGCGAAGTTGACGACCCCACCGTAGGCTCCCTCGAGCGCCTCGGCGTGCCTGGCGACTTCGTCGGCGCACGTCTGGGACTGCAGCAGGCTGGCAGCGACGACGGCCGGCGAGACCGCGAACCTGACCTCAGCCAGCACGCCCCAGTTGGGAGGCTGCGCCTCCGGCGCCAACAAGGCGCTGCGGGCATAGACCGGACCTTCGAAACCGCGACGCCTGAGCGCGCTGACGGCCGTGCTGAGGTCCTCGCGCAAGCCCCAAACGACGATGGCGCCGGGCCTCTTGCTGGCCAGCAGCAGGGCCTCGGGGCGCAGCTCCCCGACGCTCGGCGTGTAGCGCACTGTGTCGACCAGGCGTATCCCGGCGTAGCCCACCAGCGACGTTAGGGCGAGCTCGATGCGGTCGCCGAACTCGTTGTCCAGCGTCATCAACCCGACGGTGCCGTGCCCATCGGCGAGCACATGTGCCACACTGGCGGCGAGAGCGTCGACATCGGAGGGGGAGAGCGAGAACGCCCAGCGTCCTCGATTGCTGGGCGGCTCGACCACCGCCTCCAGTCCGAACGAGTCGAGTTGCGCGGGCGACAGCAGCAGCACGCCGGCGTCTTGGGCGACCCTCGCCACCTCGCGGGCGGCTGCGGTGCTGGTGCAGCAGATCAGGGCGTGGGCCCCGCCCGCGATCTGCTCGTGGGCGGCGCGGGCGGCGCTCGCCGCCGTCCCGCCGTCGTCGACGAGGTCGATCTCGATGGGCACGCCGAAGACGCCGCCGCGAGCGCGCAGCGAGGTCTGCCAGGCGGAGACGGCCAGGCTCTGCGACGCGCCGGCAGAAGCGGTGGCGCCCGAGCGGGCAACGATCACGCCGACCTTGAGCCCGCCGGCGCCCTGGGCAAGGCCGCTGGAGGCGACGAGCAACAGCGCAGCGGCGACGAGGCGGTGCAGGTTTCCGAGGAGGCTCACGCGTCCCGTTCTACCTTCGAGTCCGGTTAGCCGAGTGAGAAACGCTTCCCCCACGCCTGCGTGAGGGAAGCGGACCTGGTGCGCCCGATGTGATTCGAACACATGACCTTGGGCTTAGGAGTCCCCTGCTCTATCCAGCTGAGCTACGGGCGCGCATGGCGTCTGAGTGCGGTGGGCGCTGGTCGAACGCCGACAGGCGCCCACCGGACGTGGCTCGATTGTAGCCCCTTCAGCGCACGCTGAGCGTGTAGCTACCGCTACCGGTCGGGTAGAGGTAGAGGACGTCGATGTACCAGGTGCCCGGCGTCGGCAGGGCAATCTCGAACTTGCCGCCCGGGGCCTCGGAGTAGTCGCGGTACTCCCAGTCGCCACCGTCTGCCAGGTCGGTTATGTGGGAGCCGTACTTGACGGCGATGTCGAGATCCGAGTCGGACGAAAGCTCGATGATCAGGGTCTCCTTGCCTGGCGGCACCTCGACCATGTAGGTGTGGAAGTTGATGTAGTCGGTTCCGCGGCCGCCGATCTGATTGCTGGCGTTGACGCCGAGCGTGACGGTCCCGATGGTGCAGGCGTCACACGTTCCGACGCCGCTGGGCGTCGGCGTGGTCGTGACTGCGCCGGTCGCAGGCGGCGTGGTGACGGCCGGTGTGGAGGCGGGCGGCGTGGTGACGGGAGGTGTCGTGGTGGTCGTGGTCGCGGGGGGAGAGGTGGGACCGGTCGGCGCGCGGGCGACGTCTTGTACGTGTGGGCCGATCATCGCCCAGGCGAGGCTGACGGGCCTGACGTAGGCCTGCTCCTCGAGGTCGAGCTCGTCGTACTTGACCGTGCGGCCGGCCGTCGGCACGCCGATGAGATAGCCGTTCTCGTCGAACGCCCCGCCGCCAGAGTTGCCGTGCGAGATCTTCGCGTCGGTCTTGATCCACTGCTTGCCGCCGCTTTCGAAGTCTTCGCCCACCCAGCCTGACATCAGACCTGCCGTGAAGGTCACCGTCGATCCGGAGATGCCGGGGTAGCCGACGATGGTGATCACGTCGCCGGGGATCAGACGGTTCGAGTCCCCGACCGTGACGTGGGGGAAGACGAAGCCGGGCTCGACCGGCTCCTCGTCGTACCACTCCTCGATCTTCAGGAGCGCCAGGTCGTGGGTCGGGTCGCCGGCGATGTAGCGCGCCCAGAACCAGAACTCCGGCGGCTGGTCGGTGAAGGCCGGGTCGGTCATGAAGATCGCGTGCCACTCGAAGTGGCGGCGAACGGCGAGCTCGCCGATGACGTGGTAGTTGGTGACGATGTACCCCGATGGGCTGATGATGGTCCCCGAGCCGGACCACGGCGCCAGGTTGTCGGTTGCCGGGTCGTAGGGGATGACCTGCACCACGGCCTCGAGGATCGCGAGCCTGACGTCACGCGGGAGTCCTTGGGCCGCAGCTGCGGTCACCAGTAGCGCGATCGCGATGGCGATGGTTGCGCGTATCGAGCGCATCTCTTGCCTCCTTGCCAGAGCCCACGCCTAGCGTTCCGAGCGTCGGCCTCAAGGTCGGCGTCACGGCGGGGAACTGCTGTCCTGCGAAGAGTCTAGCAACTCGCCGGCAGCTTGCGTCGGTGACGTTGTTTACAGTGTCGGTGCCGATACTGAGTCCGCCGCGCTCGTGGCAGCTCAGCCCCCGCCTCCGGCAGACGGCTGTGACTTCTTGCCTCGGCAGCACTTCCGATCGAGACCGGCCCTCTCGCACGTCGATTCGATTCGCCGTCAGGTCGCCAGTTCGTGTGCCGTGGCGACGCGTCACCCTCCGAAGCTCGAACGTGTAGGCTCTTGGCCTTGGAGGGCGCGCGGTGACCGTAGGGGTCTTGGACAGATCGGGGCCGGGGGAGTTCAGTGTCGCGGGCGCGGTCACGTACGACCGGCGCACGCCGGCGCGCTGGATCATCTCGCACCTGCTGCACTACTGGCCGCTGCTGGCGCTGTTCCTGGTCTGTGCGCTGATGGCCAACGTGCTGTTCGCGCTCATCCCTACGCAGGTCGGACGCGCCTTCGACCTGGTGATGCTGGGCGGGGCGGGGCTGCGCGACCTGCTGAGGGTGGCGTTGACGGTTCTCGGCCTGGTGATGGCTCGCAGCGTCCTCGACCTGACGCAGGCGTTCTCGGTCGAGACCCTCGGCCAGCGCCTCGAACGCGACGCGAGGCAGGAGCTCTACCTGAGCCTCCTCGGCAAGAGCCAGACCTTTCATAACCGCCAGCGGGTCGGAGACATCATGGCGCGGGCGGCCAACGACGTCAGGCAGCTCAACCCGATGATGAACCCGGGGGTGTCGCTGATAACCGAGTCGGCCAGCAGCATCGTCGTGCCGCTGGTGTTCATCGGTTTGCTCGACTACCGCCTGCTCTTGGCGCCCGGCGCCTTCGTCGTCGTGTTCTACTTCGCCTTGCGCTCCTACATGCGCCAACTGAACCCGGTGTCAGGCGCCATGCGCCGCCAGTTCGGGGTGCTCAACGCCGGGCTCAACGAGACGATCACCGGGATCGAGGTCGTCAAGTCGACGGTTCAGGAACCGCAAGAGCAGGCCAAGTTCCGACGCGACGCCACGGCGTTCCGCGACCTGTTCGTGCGCTCGGGCCTGATCCAGGCGCGCTACCTGCCGCTGCTGCTGGTCGGCCTGGCGGTCGCCGGTGCGCTGGCGCATGGGCTCTACCTGGTGTCGCTGGGCGCCATCACGACGGGCCAACTCGTCACCTACATGGGCCTGATGGGCGTGTTGCGGTTCCCGGCCTTCATCTCGATCTTCACCTTCATGCTGGTTCAGTTGGGACTGGCCGGAGCGGGGCGCATCCTCGAGCTGATCAAGAGCGAGGTCGACATGGACGAGAACCCCGGCGGTCACGCCGCCGCGATGCTCGGGGCCATCGAGTTCGACGAGGTGTCGTTCGCCTACGAAGGCAGCGACGAGGGCAAGCTGGTGCTCGACGGGGTGTCGTTCGCGGTTCCGGCCGGCTCGACGGTGGCCATCGTCGGGCAAACAGGTTCAGGCAAGAGCACCCTGACCAAGCTCGTGAACCGCATCTACGACGTCGACAGCGGCGCGATCCGCATCGACGGCGTCGACGTACGCGAGTGGAACCTCGAATCGCTGCGCTCGCAGGTCTCGGTGATCGAGCAGGACGTGTTCCTGTTCTCGCGCTCGGTGGCCGACAACATCGGCTTCGGGCTGGGGCCGGTGGCGACGCGCGAGAACATCGAGGCCGCCGCCAAGGCCGCGCAGGCGCACGACTTCATCATGGGCTTCGCGGACGGCTACGACACGGTGCTGGGGGAGCGCGGCGTGACGCTCTCGGGCGGGCAACGTCAACGCTTGGCGATCGCGCGGGCACTGCTGACCGACCCTCGCATCCTGATTCTCGACGACTCCACCAGCGCGATCGACAGCGCCACCGAGGACGCCATCCAACGCGCGATCGACGTCGTGCTCGAGGGACGCACGACCCTGATGATCACCCACCGCTTGTCGCAGATCCGGCGCGCCGACCTGGTGCTGGTCTTCGCCGGCGGGCGGCTTGCCGACAGCGGCACCCACGATCAGTTGCTCGAAACGTCCGACCTCTACCGACGCATCTTCATGAGGTACGACTGATGGGCTTCATCATGGACGGGCTGGCGGCCGAGGGGTACGACCGTGAGTACACCGACCTTCAGCTGCTTAGGCGCATCTTCAGGTACTTCCGGCCGTTCATCTGGATCATGCTGCTGGCCGGACTGGCGGTGTTCACGACCGCGGCGCTGGACGCCAGCCTGCCGGTCCTCGTCTCGGTCGGGATCGACCGCCTGGCGGAAGCCGGCGACCTCCGCGCCGAGCTGTGGCAGCGCACGGGCTGGCTGGTCGCGGCGTTCGCCCTGGCCGGGGTGCTGTCCTGGTGCTTCAACTTCGTACGTCAGTGGCTGACGGCCAGGGCAGTCGGGGACGTGGTGCTGAAGCTGCGCACCGATGCTTTCGACGCCGTCATGGCTCGCGACATGTCGTTCTACGACGAGTACTCGACCGGACGCGTGGTCAGCCGCGTCACCTCCGACACGCAAGACTTCTCGAACGTCGTGACGCTCAGCATGAACCTGGTCAGCCAGATCCTGCAGGTCGCGATCCTGGTAGGCATACTGTTCTATATAGATGCTCGGCTGGCGCTGATCGCGCTCGCCATCGGGCCGGTCATCGTCGTCACGGCGCTCGCCTTCCGGCGCATCGCCAGGCGGGTCACGCAGCAGGCCCGCCGTGTCCTGGCCGACGTCAACGCCAACGTCCAGGAGTCGATCACCGGGATCGGCGTCGCTAAGGCGTTCCGCCAGGAATCCGCCGTCTATCAGGTGTTCGACGGCGTCAACCGCCAGTCCTACCGCCTCAACCTCCGCCAAGGACTCACCTTCTCGGCGATCTTCCCGGTCCTGGGCTTCATCTCGGGCATCGGCACCGCCGTGATCCTCTACTTCGGCGGCAGCCGGGTGTTGGGCGGCGACATCACGCCCGGTCAGTGGTTCATGTTCGTGGAGGCCGTGGGCCTGTTCTGGTTCCCGCTGACCTCGATAGCCTCGTTCTGGAGCCAGTTCCAGCTCGGCCTCTCGGCCAGCGAGCGGGTGTTCGCCCTCATCGATGCCGAGGCCCGCGTCGTGCAGACCGGCGACCAGGCGCCAGGGGAGATCTCCGGGCGCATCGAGTTCGAGGCCGTCGACTTCCGCTACACCGACCAGGAGCAGGTGCTCAAGGGCTTCGACCTGGCCATCGCCGCGGGCGAGACGGTCGCGTTGGTGGGTCACACGGGAGCCGGCAAGTCGAGCCTCGGCAAGCTGATAGCGCGCTTCTACGAGTTCCAGGGCGGGCGCATCCTGATCGACGACCACGACATCCGGGACCTCGACCTGCGCGCCTATCGCTCGCGACTCGGCATCGTGCAGCAGACGCCGTTCCTGTTCACCGGCACGGTGCGCGACAACATCCGCTACGGCAAGCTCGAAGCTAGCGACGACGACGTCATCGCTGTCGCCCAGCGCATCGGCGGCGGTGACTGGCTCGACGCGTTGCCGAACGGCCTCGACACCGACGTCGGTGAGGGCGGACGGGCGGTATCGATGGGCCAAAGGCAACTGATCGCGATGGCGCGAGTGCTGCTGCAAGACCCCAGCATCCTGATCCTCGACGAGGCCACCGCCAGCGTCGATCCGCTCACCGAGGCTCAGATCCAAGAGGGGCTCGAGGTCGTGTTCAAGGGGCGCACGGCGATCGTGATCGCGCACCGGCTGTCCACCATCAAGAACGTCGACAGGATCCTGGTGCTCCGGCGCGGCGAGGTGATCGAGCAGGGCGACCACGACACGCTGATGGACGCCGGTGGGCACTACGCCGAGCTCTACCAGACGTACTTCAGGCACCAGTCGCCCGACTACCGACCCGAGGTCAGCGCGGCCGACTAGCCGTTCATGACCGGCCTAGTGCCTCAGGGCCTCGACTGCCGTCATCAGGTGCTCCACGCGGCCGGCCATCAGGCGCGCCACCTGGCGGTGCAGGGCCGCGGCCAACTGCGGCTCCTCGCGGTGCATGCGCTCCAGCCCCTCGCTGGTGAGCACCAGGACCTCGGACTCGACGTCGGCCGCCACGTCCGCGCTGCGCGGCTGCCCGCGGTAGAAGGCCAGCTCGCCCAACAGGCTGCCGGTTCGCATGGCTTCGAGCCGCAGGCGCTCGTGCCCGGTGCTCAGGCTCGCTGTCATCTGACCATCGACCAGGAAGTAGAGGGCGTCCGCGGCAGCGCCTTGGTGGATCAGCACCTCGCCGGCCGCCAGCCGGCGCGGTTGCAGGTAGGCGGCGAAGCTCGCCAGGTCCAATCCTGCGGCCCTGAACGCCTCCAGCCCGTCGCCGACGGAAGCGACAACGACCGGCTCGACGCTCTCAGCCCGCTCCTCATCGTGACGCTCCAAGGTGCGCTGCTCGCAGTGCTCCAGAGCCGCGTCCAGATCCTCGAAGAAGCGGGTTGCCGTCGGCGGAGCCGAACCGGAGGCGGCCATGATCCGGCTCTTGAGTTGGCCGCCGACGGCCGATAGGCACAACTCGAAGCCGCCGTCCGCGGCCCGGCGCGCCAGGCCTCCGATGGTGGCGATGCCGCTGGAGTCGACGCCGGTGACGCGTTCGAAGTCGAGCACCACGTGCCTGGGGGGAGTGTCGGCGCCGATGCGCTCGAGCCTCTCTGCCAGTGACGTGGCGGTGCCGAAGAACAGGAAGCCTTGGAGCTTGAAGATGAGCGTCTCGCGCCCATGCTGGTTGAGGAGCCGCCGCTCCGTCTGAGGTCGCGAGACGCGGCTGCGCAGGCAGCCAAGGTCGCTGGCGTAACGCACGGCTTCGGTCCTGCTGGAACTGAACACGAACATCGTGACCGCCAGCACCAGGCCGACGCCGACGCCCGCTAGGACCCCGAGGGTGACGATCGCCACGAAGATCGCCAGCATAGTCAGGTACTCCGCCAGGGGGAGCCTGGCCACGGCGGCCACCAGCCAGTCGTGGAGGAAGCCGAAGCCCAAGAACGCGACCAGCGCGCCAAGGATCACGGTAGGCAGGACTTGGATGGCACCGGCTCCGAAGAAGAGCGTCAGAGTCATCACGGCGGCCGAGAACAGAGACGCCAACCGGCCCCCGCTGCCGGCGGTGTAGTTGAAGACAGTGAAGCTGAGACCGTGGTAGCTGGGAGCTCCGCCGACCGCGCCGCCGAGCAGGTTGCCGAGCCCCGCGGCGCGCAGCTCGCGATTGAGGTCGACCTTGCGCCCGATCGCCTGCTCGAGGCCGGTGGAGTTGAGCAGCAACGCGAACAAGCACACGAAAGCGACGGTTAGCACGCCGGGGAGCTGTGAAGCGACCTCTTGCCACCGTATCGCTCCCATTTCCGCGCCCCCCAGCGGGTCGAACAGGCTCCCTTGCGGGAACGGGCCGAGGAGCAGGCCTTGTCGGCGCCAGGCGTCGGGATCCCAGCCGCCTAGGCCCATCACCAGGTAGAAGACAGCGATGGCGGCAAGGAGCGTAGCCGGCCACACCAGGAAGTGCTTGATGCGCCGGGTCAGCACCAGCAGCGCCACGGCCAGCCCGACCCCAGGCAGCCATCTGGCGACCGCTCCGGCAGCGAACAGGCCGGACAGCTCACCCAGCGAGTGAAGGTTCACGCCGGACATGATGCCGATGCCGCCGGTCAACAGCAGCCAGCCGGTGCCAGCCATGAACCCGCCGAGCACCGGGTACGGGAGGTAGCGGATCAGTCCGCCGAGCCGGAACACGCCCACCAGGAAGTAGAGCAGACCTGACGCCAGCGTCGCGAGGATCATCAGGGCCACGGACGTCAGCCACCGCTCCTCGCTGGCGGCGCCAGGCATGCCGGACACCAGCGTCGCGACCAGCGCTGCCAGCACGGCGGCTGGCGCGTCTTGGATGTGGGCGACCATGCCCTTCACCGAGGTCAGCAGCGTGACGACGAGCCCCAGCAGGACGCCGCCTGACAGCACCAGGCCGATGGTCCTCGCCATGTACGGCTGCAGCTCGGGTCCGAGCATCAAGGCCGTGAGCGAGATCGAGATCGTGACGGTCAGCGCGCCGAGCACCAGGCCGGCGGTCAGGTCCGGCAGCAGCGAGCCGGGCGCCGGAACGTCGAAGCGGCGACGTGAGCGTCGCGTGGTAGGGCTCGCCTGGCTGTCAGCCGAAAGAGAGGGGGGACCTGGACTGGCGTTGTCCAGGTCCCCCTCCACCCCCTTGGTCACGAGCATTTCGGTCAATCTTGATCTTGAGGGCAGTCTTTGTTTAGCGCCACATCGAACCGAAGGTTGAGCGGCAGCACGCTGGTCTCGTCGGACGCCCAGCAGTGAGGCACTAGCTTGCCTTCGGAATCGAACCCGCCGCCAGGCCAGCGCGGTGAGCTCTTCATCTGGTCGAGTGCCAGGAGCATGCTCACGACCGGCGCAGCGAACGAGGTACCGGCGTAGACCGTCGTGTTGTCTCCGTCCGAGAGAAGGAAAAGCCCGCCTGGGGCCAACACGCCGGCGGCGTTCGAGTATCCCGAGCGCGTCTCCGACAGGCCGCCAACCAGGATGTCCTGCGATCCCACGCTCACGACGCTCGGCATGGCGGCCGGCAGGAGAGCGTAGTCGTTGCCGTAGTTCCCGGAGGCGCCGACGTGAATGATCCTCTCGACGATGGGCGACGCCGTGTAATCTTCCGGGTCGCTGCCGTCGCACAGGCTGTCGCCGACCCCGAACGGGCACTCCAGGTAGGTGAGCAGTGCGTCATGGTCCAGCGCCGAGATCAGGTCCTGAAGGGTCTCGAGCGAGTAGATGCTCACGTTGTTGTGGACGCGCAAGGCCTCGACGTACGACTCGAAGGTTGGCAGGCCGGAGGTGCTGTAGTCGCCCAGCACGGTGCAAGGTACGGCGGTGAAGCTCATGTTGACGACGACGCGTTGGTAGCCATCGCCCTCGCCCTGCTCTCCCAAGAAGCTCATGGCGTCGCGGATCGCGCCGGGAACCGCGTCGGTGTTCAGGCCGGCAACGTTGACCGCTTGGATCACCAGGTATGGTCCTTCGCTCATCTGGTACTCGAAGTAGGGCTCGTCCGTGCTTCCGTTATTCTCTGAGCCCGCCTCACCACCGAAGTGCGCTTCGGCCAGTTGGCGCAAGTGATGCAGGACCACTGCGCCGTGCGTGACCGCTCCGCTCTCGGCAAGTGCCAGGAGGTCGCCGTCGCCGTCCAGCAGTGAGGTCGGCAACTCGAAGGTGCCTGGTGTTCCGAAGTCGTCGACGACGAGGAGCACCACCCCATGGCTATCAGCGCCAGCGAGCGCACCGGCGAAGAGCAACGCGGTGTCGGCCGGTGACTGATAGTGCAGCGTGCTGTTGAAGCTTTCGGCCGGAGCCGAGAACAGCCCGCCAACTGCGCCGACTGCCTGCAGGCCCGCGCCGACCGCTTGCAGCCCAGCACCGACGGCCTGGAGCCCGGCGCCGACCGCCTGGAGGCCTTGGCCCGGTCGACCGAACTCGTTGGCAACGCAATTGTCGCTGGTCTCTTCGAAGGTGCCTTGACCTGCGTACTTCTTGAGGTCTCCCAGGCTGGCCGACTCGTCGAGAGCCTCTCGGTAGATGGCCTCCACGACGAACCTCACCGGCAAGGTCCGGTTCCGGTTGACGTTCATGATGCCCTCGGGCGTTCCCTGGGCGCCGCTTCCCATGTTGGGCACGAGTCGCACGTCCATGACGCCGAGGCAGTGCACGCTCGAGGTGTTGCAAACGGGAGCCTCCGGGGCGCCTGGGCCGCGCAACTCGACGCGCAAGTACGGTGTGGCTGGGGAGTTGGCGTATGACTGCGAGACGTCCCAATTGAACCGGTAGACATCGCCGCTAGCGGAGATGCCGCCACCGCCGGTGGCGTAGTCGGGGCCAACCGGCTCACCGAAGGCGAAACGAGCAGCGGCGTCGTCGCCCGGGAAGAAGAGGGCGAAGATCCGGGCCTCTACATCCAGACCGCGTTGGAACGTTCCCTGCATGTTGGGCGCGTTAGGCGGCAGGAAGTGCGCGACCAAATCAGGTGGGACGTGGCTATCGAACGCCTGCAGCTCACCGTTTGACTCTGGATTGACCGATTGACAAGCAGCCAGCACCAGAGTCAGGAGCAAGAGGAAGAAGAGCTTCAGTGATCGCATGCCACCTCCAGGGTCACGGCCTGGTATAGGGTGGCCGCTTCCCCGGCGCCCTCTCAGTCGCTACTCGAGGAGGCTCGGGCGAAAGCCACTGCCTCGTCGAACGTCATCTGTTGCCCTGATGTGCGCGCCGTGGCGAGTATAGCGGCGTCGAGTCCAGAAGTGAAGATTCTCATCACAGTCTCGCCCAGTTCCTTCAGTTCGGGGCTGAGCGCCGCGCCGAGCCCGGCCAGTAGGTGTTCCCCGGCCGCCAGCAGCGTCGCTCCCCTCGCGAGCTCGCCCGTGTCGGCGGCCACCGCCGCCAGGCTGATGAGACCGTTGGCGGCCTCCCTGACGTTGCCTATCTGGTGAGCCAGCTTCACGCCCTCCCTGTGGTGGCCCGCCGCCGCCGCGAGGTCACCCTCGCGACGCGCGAGGGCGCCCAGGTTGTTGAGGGACACGGCGGTGCCGAGCTTGTCGCCCAGCTCGCGTCGCGCTGCCAGGCTCTGGCGGTAGAGCTCGCTGGCCTCCGGCAGCGCCCCGCGCGCCTCGGCCATGTAGCCGAGGTTGTTGAGCGCCACCGCGACGCCGGCGGTGTCGCCGATGCGCCGGCGGATCGCAAGCGACTCGTGGAACGAAGCCTCGGCCGCGTCCGTCTCGCCGAGGTTGGCGGCGATGATCGCGAGGTTGTTCAGCGAGTTCGCCACGCCCAGCTCGTCGCCGAGTTCGCGGCGCGCGTCCAGGGTCCTCTGGAAGTGCCGGCGCGCCGACTCCAGGTTGCCTTGATAGAGATCGAGGTTGCCGAGGCCGTGTATCGCCCTGGCGTAGAGGCGACTCTCGGCGAGTGCCTGCGATAGCTCGGCCGCCTGGTCGAGGTCGCGCTTGGCGGCCTCGTACTCGCCAAGCTGCCACAGCACGTTGCCGCCCAGAGCCAGCAGCACGTGCGTCAGCTCGCCGTCGTCGCCGCACAGGGCGCAGCTCTCTCTGGCCTGCTGCAGCCACGTCTTGGCCGCGTGGTGATCGCCTTGGCGATCCGCCAACTCGCCGAGGAGGCGCTGCGACCTGGCCGTGGCTTGCATGTCGGCAGTGCTCTCCGCGATATTCAGTGCCTCGCGGTAGTGCCGCTCGGCTGCCGGGTAGTCGCCGGTGAAGGTCGCCACCTCGCCGGCCAACTGCAGCACCTTCAGCCGCTCCTCGCCCTCGACCAGCGGCAGCAGTCGACGGTAGTAGGCGGCCGCGTCCTGGTTGGCGAAGGCCGCCTGCGCGTAGCGGCCCGCGGCCAACAGGTACTCGCGGCGCTTGAGGATGTCGTTGGAGCGGTCGAAGTGGTGCGCCAGGAGCGTTAGGCGGCGGCCGTCGTCGGGCGGCAACGTCTGCTCGATGAAGCTCGCCAAGCGTGTGTGCAGCTCCGCGCGGTGCGCGTACGACAGGCTCTCGTAAGCCACGTCCGCCGTCAACGTGTTGCGGAAGGCGTGCTGGTCGCGTTCGCCCGCGACCGGAGCCGTGAGGCCGAGCCGCTGGGTGACCCTCAGGTCGCGCCGGAGGTCCTCGGGCGGGCGCTGTGGACGGCATGGCGGCAGCCAACCGCCGTCGAAGGTCCGGCCGATGACGCTGGCTACCTTGAGCGTCGAGCGCGGCTCCTCGTCGAGCCGGTCGATGCGCCCCAGCAGCAGGCTGTGCAGGCTGTTGGGCAGCGCGGTTTCCTGGTCCATCGCGCCGCCGCGTCTGCCGGCCACGATGTCGTTGAGGATCTCCTCGAGGTAGAGGGGGTTCCCCTCAGCCCTGGCCACGACCTCGGCGGCGAGCCGCTGATGTGTCGGCGAGTCGAGGTCGAGTTCGAAGAGCACGTGCTGGGCGAGGAAGTTGGCGTCCTCGGCGGGCAGCGGCGCGAGCGTGACGATCTCGAGACCCGCCAACGATCCGAGGGTGGCCGCACCCTCCGAGTCCTCGTCGTCGCGCAGCGTGATCACGACGGCCATCGGCAGGTCCGAGATGACCTTGGCCAACGCGTTCAGCAGCACCTCCGACGCGGAGTCCTGCCAATGAACGTCCTCCAGTACCAGCACGAGCGCCCGACCGCTGGCCGCCGAGTTCCTGGCGCTCGCCCTCAGCAGGGCCAGCAGCAGCGATTCGCGGGCCGCGCCCTGCTGCTCGATCGTGAGGGCCGCGGTGAGGTCGTTCGGTGGGAGGTTGAGACCGATCACCGGTGCGAGGAGCGGCGCGCGCGGGAGCAGTTCGCTGCCGAGGGCGGCCAGGGAGGCAAAGAGGTGCTCGGCTTCGCGCGTCGCCAGCGTCTCCGGATCGTCTCGCCGGACCTGCTCGAGGCCCAACAAGCCGCGGAACACCGGCCGCCACACCGCGAAGGGCGTGTTGCGCTCGAAAGACTGGCACTCGCCGGCGTGGACCTCGAGCCCGGCGGGCGCCAGGTTGGCGGTGGCGGCTCGAGACAGCGCTCTGGCCACGACGCGCGACTTGCCCATGCCGCTCTCGCCGGTGATCGCGATGACTCCGCCGGCGCCGTTGGCGGCCTGCTCGAGGCGAGCGAAGATCCTGGCGATCTCGCGTTCCCGGGCCACGAACGGCAGCTCGACGGCCTCGTCGAAGGTCGTCACGGTGCCTTCGTTGCGGCGCCTCAACAACAGGTAGGGGGTCTGGGGCTCGCTCTTGCCTTTGAACGTCACCGGCGGCTGCGCCAGCAGCTCGAACTCGAGGGCCACCGCCCGCTGGATGACCTGGCTGGCCAGCACCGTGCCGTTCTCGGCGCGGCCCATCAGGCGCGCGGCCATGTTGGTCTCGTCCCCGAGCGCGCCGTAAGTCCTGCGGCCGCCGGCGCCGTAGGCCCCGGTACGCGCGACCCCGAGTCCGATTCCCACGTGAACCCCGTGAAGGAACTGGTGGTGACGGGCTGCCTGGCTGAGGGTCAACGCCGCGGCGGCACACCGCACCGCGTCGTCCTCGTGCGCGACGGGTGCCCCGAACGCCACGTAGAGGTAGCTGCCCTTGTCGCCGACCGACAGCTGGATCAGCGTGCCGCCGAGCTTGGCCACCTCGCGCTGGACCCACCTGACCAGCGTGTCCAGCTTGCTGCCGGCCTCTTGGTCGCGGTCGTAGTCGATCCCCGTGAAGCGCATGAACAGGGCTGCCACCGGCTTCAGCTCGGTGAGGAAGTCGCCCAGGCCGCTGGCGAGACGGCCCTTCACCTCGCCGATCAGCCACGGCGCCAATTTCGCCTCTTGGTCCGGCAGCGCCGGCGCCGGGGCGGGCTTGCCCTGCGGTGAGGCACGGATCCTCTTCAGCTTCGTCGGGTGGCGGCTCTGGGCGCCGAGGCCGGCGGGGCGCCGCCGCACGACCCAGGCGCTGGGTGCGGTGCGCGGTCCTGGGGAGCGGGCGACCATCTCGAACTCGCTCCGGAGGTTGCGGTAGGCGCGCTTGTCCACGACGACTTCGCCGGGTTCGGCCGCATCGTTCAAGGAGTCGAGCTTCACGACCGTGGCGCCCGCGATTACGTCGATCAGTTGGATGTCGGGGTCGCCGACGAGGTAGCGGCTGACCTCGCCGACCGCGACGCTGACCTTGAGGGACAAACTGACGCTGTCGCCCGTCTCGGTCAGATGACCGCTGGCGTCGGTGATGCCGACGTTGGTGAACCTCGACATAGAGTTCTGCATGTTGAGCCCGGCGGTCGCTGCCCGACGGCCGTCGTCGCCGGCGAACCAACAGGTGATCGCGTCGCCGGCGAACCCGATCACGCTGCCCCCGCAGCTCCTGACGTGCCCTATCAGGGCGTCGTAGACGCGATTGAGATGGGAGGGCACCTCTTCGGCCCCGCGCCGCGTTCCCAGGACCTGACTGAGGCGCGATGTCAGCTGCGTGAAGCCGGAGATGTCCGCGAACAGGACGCTGCCCGAAGCGCGCGTGGGCAGTGACGGACCACCCGCCAGCTCCGCGCGTCGGTCCTCGGGAACGTAGGCGGCGAGAGCCTCGAGGTGCGCCCGGCGCACCGTCGCCGTGCTCACGACCACACCCCCGAGCTGCCGCGGCGATGGCTGCCGAGCAGGTGCGTGTCGACGATGCCTATCGCTTCCATCAGCGCGTACATCGTAGTAGGCCCGACGAACTTGAAGCCACGCCTGCGGAGTTCAGCGGCCAGCGCCCGCGATTCCGGCGAAACGGTGGGCACTTCGGCGGCTGTCAGCGGAGCCGGCGTGGCGGGCGGTCTGAAAGACCACACCAGCTCCGCCAAGCCTTTGTCTTTCCGCAGCGCGATGGTCGCGCGGGCGTTGGTGATGGTCGCTGCGATCTTGCCGCGGTGCCGAACGATGGCGGCGTCCGTGAGGAGGCGCGCGACGTCCGGCTCCCCGAAGGCTGCCACCGCGTCGGGTTCGAAGTTGGAGAACGCGGCGCGGAACGCCTCGCGCTTGCGCAGGATCGTCGCCCACGACAAGCCCGCCTGGAAGCCTTCGAGGCTGAGGCGCTCGAAGACGCCGCGCTCGTCGGTCACCGGCATGCCCCACTCGCGGTCGTAGTAGTCCCGTAGCAGTGGGTCGTGGGCGGCCCAGCGCGGCCGTGCCAGGCCGTCCTCTCCCACCACCAGTCCCCCTGCCGAGGTCATGACGCATGTTACGCGCCGAGTGCGAGAATCATCTCGTGAGAGCGGGCGCGCTACTCGGTTTCGGTCCGGCCGCGGCGCTCGGTGCCGGCCGCTTCGCCTACGCCCTGGTCCTGCCGGCCATGCAGGCGGCGTTGCAGCTGAGCTTCGCGCAGGCCGGTCTGATCGGCAGCGCGAACACGGCCGGGTACCTGGTGGGGGCGTTGATCAGCCACCGCGTTATGGCCGCGAGCGGCTACCGCCTGGGCTTCTACCTGAGCCTCGCCGTGCAGGCCGTGACGCTGGCTCTGCTGGCGCTGTCGCCCGCCTACCCTGTGATCCTGGCGCTGAGGTTCGCGCAGGGGGTCCTGGGAGCTTTCGTGTTCGTCGGCGGAGCCGCTCTGCTCCTGGCCTCCGGCGGCCGGGCGACGGCACTGGGCTTCTACTTCGGCGGCATCGGCATCGGGATCGCCGCCTCGGTCGCGATACTCCCGTACCTGGCCAGCTGGCAGGTCGGCTGGGCCCTGCTGGCTGGTCTGTCGGTGGCGTTGACCGCCGTGTCGCTCCTGGCCCTGCCGGCCCTGCGCGAGCCCAAGCGCGCTCCCTCAGGTGGTCGGGCCAGCGGGGGGCTCAAACGTATCGCCCCGGTGCTGATCGCCTACGGGCTCTACGGCGCCGGCTACATCGGTTACATGACGTTCGTGACCAGCAGCCTGGACGCCGCCGTCGGCGTCTTTTGGCTGGTGCTGGGAATCGGAGCGTTCCTGACCGGGCTGGTGTGGGGGCGTCCGATCGAAGCCATGGGAGGCGCCAAGGCGGTGCGTCTGGTGCTCCTGGTGCTGCTGGCAGCCAGCCTCGCGCCACTGTTGGAGTCGGCCCCGCTGGCGTCTGCGCTGCTCTTCGGTGGCAGCTTCCTCGGCGTCATCACGGCCATCACCGGCCTGTTTCGCAGCGAGTTGCCGGAGCACGAATGGGCGAGAGCCATGGGCCTGTCGACCGGCGCCTTCGCGCTTGGGCAGGCGATCGGGCCGGGACTCAGCGGCGCCATCGGCGACCTCGTGGGCTCGGCCGGTGGAGCGTTGTGGGCTGCGAGCGGCTTGCTGGCACTCGCGCTGCTGGCCTCGCTGGTCCCGATCAGGAGGGTGAGCTAGCTTGCGACGATCTCGGTTGTTGATCTACGGTGCCAACGGCTACGTGGGCGAGGCCGCCGCACGGCTGGCCGTCGAGCGCGGCCTCGACCCCGTGGTGGCCGGCCGCGATGCCGCGGCCGTCGAGGGGCTCGCTTCCGAACTCGGGGCCGAGGGGCGGGTGTTCTCGCTCACCGATGCTCAGGGAGCGGCAGCGGTCGACGGCGCCCTTGAGGGTGTCGCCGTGGTGCTGAACATGGCCGGTCCCTTCTCGCGCACTGCCGGTTCCATGGTCGCGGCGTGCCTGCGGACGGGAGCTCACTACCTCGACATCACCGGCGAGCCGGAGGTGGTCGAGGCGCTCGCGGCACGCGATGAGGAGGCCAGGGACCATGGCGTGATGCTGCTGCCCGCCGCCGGTCTCGACTCCGTGCCGAGCGACTGCCTGGCAGCCCACCTCAAGCGCAGGTTGCCGGCGGCCGACAACCTGGTGCTCGGCCTGCGCACCGCCGGACCGGCCGGGCTCCCGCCCGGCACGCAGCGGACGATGATTGAGCTGGCGCATCGCCCCGAGCGGGTGATTCGCGGGGGGCGGATCACTGAAGTCGGCTGGTGGGAGAGCGCCACGCGCGCCATCGACTTCGGTGAAGGTCCGATGCCGGCGGTGCGCTTCGGAGCGGCCGACACCTTCATCGCTCACCGCTCGACCGGCATACCCAACATCGAGGCGTTCGTGGCGCTGCCGTTCCTGCTGCGGAACGGGTACCAGTACCTCAAGGCCTTCAGGTGGCTGCTGCGGCGTCCTCAGGTGCAGGCGTCCATGAAGCGCTTCGTGCGTCCTGGCCCGTCGGCAGCGGCACGTTCGCGGTCCTCGACCACCGTGTACGCGGAGGCGACCGACGCAGCCGGCGGCAGGGTGGTCGCCAGGCTTCACGGTCCCGAGGGCGCCGTCGAGCTGACGATCCGCACGGCGCTGGCGATCGCGGTCAGGGCGCTGGCCGGGGACGCCCCTCCCGGCTACCAGACGTCGGCCGCCGCCTACGGGCCCGACCTGGTGCTCGAGGCTGGCGGAGTGACCAGGGAAGACGTCGTGTGAGGGCGGGCCCGACGCCGGCTGCTCATCGTCAGCCAAAGGTACCGGACTACGCCCCGGGAGCGGGCCTATGATGGTGAAGGGTGCCATGCCGGTCATCGAGGTGACGAACCTGCGCAAGGTCTACGGCTCGACCGTCGCCGTCGACGACGTGTCGTTCGCGGTCGAGCGCGGCGAGATCTTCGGCATCCTCGGCCGCAACGGCGCCGGCAAGACGACGACGGTCGAGTGCATCGTCGGCC
>CAYNOS010000024.1:0-38027 GCA_964398985.1 uncultured bacterium | reverse complement strand
AGATCGCCAGCAAGACCAACGAGATCACCGGTGACGGCACCACCACCGCCACCGTCCTCGGCCAGGCCATCGTGCGCGAGGGCCTGCGCAACGTCGCCGCCGGCGCCAGCCCGCTGGCCCTCAAGCGCGGCATCGACAAGGCCGTCGAAGCCGCCGTCGCCAGCGTGCGCGAGATGGCCAAGCCCGTCGATGACAGCAAGGACGTGGCCGAGGTCGCTTCGATCTCCGCCAACGACCCCGAGGTCGGCAAGGTCATCTCCGACGCGATGGACAAGGTCGGCCGCGACGGCGTCATCACCGTCGAGGAGTCCAAGGGCCTCGACACCGAGCTCGACGTCGTCGAAGGCATGCAGTTCGACAAGGGCTACCTGAGCGCCTACTTCATCACCGATTCCGAAGCGATGGAGGCGGTGCTCGAGGACGCCTACATCCTCATCCACGAGAAGAAGATCAGCGCGCTCAAGGACCTCCTGCCCGTGCTCGAGCAGGTCATGCAGACCGGCAAGCCGCTGTTGATCATCGCCGAGGACATCGAGGGCGAAGCCCTCGCCACGCTGGTCGTCAACCGGCTGCGCGGCACCCTCAACATCTCCGCTGTCAAGGCGCCGGGCTTCGGCGACCGTCGCAAGGAGATGCTGCGCGACATCGCCGCCGTCACCGGCGGTGAGGTGATCAGCGAGGAGCTCGGTCACAAGCTCGAGAACGTCGTGCTCTCGCAGCTCGGTCGCGCCAAGCGCATCCGCAGCAGCAAGGACGAGACCACGATCATCGAAGGCATGGGAACCGCGGAGACGATCAACGAGCGCGTCAAGGGCATCAAGGCCGAGCTCGAGAACACCGACAGCGACTACGCCCGCGAGAAGCTCCAGGAGCGCCTCGCCAAGCTAGCCGGCGGCGTGGCCGTCATCCGCGTCGGCGCTGCCACCGAGACCGAGCTCAAGGAGAAGAAGCATCGCTTCGAGGACGCCCTGTCGACCGCCCGCTCGGCGGTCGAGGAAGGCATCGTCGCCGGCGGCGGAGTCACCCTTATCCACGCGATCAACGCGGTCAAGGCCGTGGCCGACCAGCTCGAGGGTGACGAACGCACCGGGGCCAACATCCTGATGCGCGCCCTCGAGGAGCCCGCCAGGCAGATCGCGGCCAACGCCGGCGCCGAAGGCAGCGTCGTAGTCAACTCGATCCGTAACCGCAACGACGGCAAGTACGGCTACGACGCGGCCACCGATGCCTACGTCGACGACATGTTCAAGGCAGGCATCGTCGACCCCGCCAAGGTGACGCGTACCGCGCTGCAGAACGCCGCCTCGATCGGCGCACTGCTCCTGACCACCGAGGCAGTCGTCTCCGAGAAGCCCGAGAAGGAAGACAAGATGCCGGCCGGCATGCCGGGCGGCGACATGGGCGGGATGGACTTCTAGAGCCAGCCCGACCTGACGACCCGCGATCAGCGGGAAGGCAGCGACTTTGGAGGAGGCGCGCGGCGACAGCCGGGCGCCTCCTCTCATGACGGAGGAGCGCGGCTCAGCGTTCGATCAGCGAGCGGCCCGTCATCGCCTCCGGCTGCGGCAAGCCCAGCAGCTCGAGCACGGTCGGAGCGACATCGCACAGCGCGCCACCCTCTCTCAGTCGGACGGCTTGCAGCGCGGGGTCGTTAGTGACCAGCACGCACGGCACCGGGTTGGTGGTGTGCGCCGTGTGCGGCTGACCGGAAGGCGTCAGCATCTGCTCGGCGTTGCCGTGGTCGGCGATCACCAGCGTCGCCCCGCCCCTGGCGGCGACCGCCTCCAGCAGGCGGCCGAGCCCGGCATCGGCGGCTTCGCAAGCGCTGACCGCCGCGGACAGCACCCCGGTGTGTCCGACCATGTCGGGGTTCGCGTAGTTGAGCAGCACGAAGTCGTCGCTGCCCTGCAGGATCCTCGCCACCGCGCTGTCGGTGAGTTCCACTGCACTCATCTCGGGCTTGAGATCGTAGGTCGCCACCTTGGGCGACGGCACCAGTAGCCGCTCCTCGCCTTCGAACGGCTCCTCGCGCTGAGCGTTGAAGAAGTAGGTCACGTGCGCGTACTTCTCCGTCTCGGCCGTGTGGTACTGGCGCAGACCGCCGCGCGAGACCACCTCGGCCAGGCAGTCGTCGAGGTTGGGCAGTGCGAACGCGAACGGGACCTGGAACTCCGGGTCGTACTCCATCAGCGAGCAGAACCGGATCAGGGGAGAGGCGCAGCGTGCGAAGCCATCGAACTGGCGGCCGGGGAGCAGCGCCTCGGTCAACTGGCGCGCCCGGTCTGCCCGGAAGTTGAAGAACACCACGCTGTCGCCGTCGACGACGCCGGCGTGCGAACCGACGACCGTGGGCTCGATGAACTCGTCGGTCTCGCCGCGCTGGTAGGCCTCGGCGACCGCTGCGACCCCACTCGCGGCGGCGTGCGGCGCGCGGGCGCAGACGATGGCCTCGAAGGCCCTCTCGGTGCGCTGCCAGCGCCGATCACGGTCCATCGCCCAGTAGCGGCCGGTCACAGTGGCGATCGCGGCGTCCAGCCCCGAGGACGCCAGCGCCTCCTCGACCTCGCCGAGGTAACCGAGGCCGCCGTCCGGCGCGCTGTCGCGCCCGTCGGTGAATGCGTGGACCCGCAGCCGGCCGACGCCCCGGCGGCGCGCCAGCTCGATCAACGCCAGCAAGTGGCGCAGGTCAGAGTGAACGCCGCCGTCGGAAACCAAGCCGAGCAGGTGAAGCGTGCCTCCCTTGGCCGCCGCGATGGCCGCCAGCAGCTTAGGATCCTCGAAGAAGCTGCCGTCGTCGATCCGCGACTGGACGTGCGTGAGGCTCTGGCGGACCACGCGGCCCGCCCCGATGTTGAGATGCCCGACCTCGCTGTTGCCCATCTGGCCGGCGGGCAGGCCGACGGCGACCCCCGAAGCCGTCAACTCGGTGTACGGGAACTGCGAGCGGATGCGGTCGAACACCGGGGTGGCAGCCAGGTCGACCGCGTTGCCCGGCCCCGGGGGAGCACAGCCGAAGCCATCCAGGATCGCGAGCAGGACAGGTCTCGTCACGAGTCTCCTAACGCGGCTCGGGGCCGAAGAGGTCGAGGAAGCGACGATAGCGTGCAGGGACGACCTCGAAGTCGGTGTCGGTCAGTTCGTCCTCGGGCTTGCCGGCGACCAGCGATGCGAGGCGCAGCGCCAGTGCCTCCATCTCGCCTTTGCGCCCTGGATCGGACAGCGCCAGCGGGAACGCCACCTCGAGCTCGTGCTGGAGCCTACTACGGGCCAAGCGCAGAGCGACGGCGCGTTCCGTTTCGGACAACGAGGGGGTCTGGCGCAACGGATCGAGCGCCAGCACTTGCGCCGCAGCCTTGACCTTGGCGTCGGCAGCGTAGCGCCGGCACGCCTCGCACAGCTCGCGGTCCGGCAGCTCGTACCCCGAGGCATCGCGGCCGGCGAGGGCGGCCTCGCGTGGCGTCAGCGCTTCGCTGAGTCCCGGGTGGAGCGCGCCGCAGGTGGGACACGCGGTGTGACCGGCTGCTCGTTGCCTGGCCCGCAGGGCCAGGAGCGAACGGCCGGTGGTCATCAGCATGCCGGTCACTTCCTCGCCCAACTGCAAGCTCTCCAGCTCGCGCGCCAGCTGGGTGAGCTCCTGCGGATCGGGGGCGGGACCCGGGACAGAAGCTGCGGCCTCGTCGTCGGGCTCGGACGTGTCCTTGCCCCTCGCGGCCCTGCCCGCTTGAAAGCGGATCTCCTTGACGCTGGTGACCTTGTAGGTGTCGTGGTAGACCGCCAGGAAGCGGCGCCTCTGCAGGCTCAGGTGCATGGCGGTCTCCGAGTCGTCGACGTCGACGTAGAGCACTCCGTCGCGCACGGCCCGCGCCGAGCTGAAGCGCGCCACCTCGACGCCCGCCACCCGCGGCCACAACAGAACGGCCTCCGCGCGCCGCAGCGAGCGCTGCATCCCCGAGCGGCGGAAGAACTCTCCCAACACGTCGGAGACGTGCTTCGGGTCGTTCTCACGCGCCAACGACATCACCGGCTTCCAGCCGCAGCAGCTGGTCGAACCGAGGTGGCGGTTCGGTGCCGCTGACGAGCGCCTGAGGCGTGGTCGCCGCCAGCTCGAGGAGGAACTCGCGGCGGCCGGCATCGAGTTCGGCCGTGAAGTCGTCGATCAGCAGCACCGGCGCCTCGCCGTGGCGTTCGCTGAGCAGGCGGTACTCGGCGACCCGCAGAGCGGTGGCAGCGGTGCGCGCCTCGCCGCGCGAGCCGAAGCTGCGCAGCGAGCGGCCGTCGAGCAGCAGCTCGAGGTCGTCGCGATGCGGTCCGACCACGGTCATGCCGCGAGCGCGCTCCTCGCCGGCGCGGCACGCGACGGCCGACGCGAGGTCGCCGTCGGCGAACGACAGCCGCAACTCCGCGCTCAGGACCTGCTTCCCGCCCGCCACCGCCTGGTACGTCTCGCAGGCCAACGGCTCGAGCCGCGCGAGCATGCGCAGTCGCAGCGCGATCAGCTCGCTGCCCAGCTCCACGAAGCGCTCGGTCCAGGTGGCCAGGCTGGCATCGAACGGCGCCGACCTCAGCAGCGCGTTGCGTTGCTCGACGACCCGCTGGTACTCGCGCAGCATCAACGCGTAGCGGGCCGACAACTTGCTCAGGAGCGCGTCAAGGAAGCCGCGGCGCAGCGCCGGCGGACCGTGCACCAGCTCGCTGTCCTCCGGCTTCAGCAGCACCGCGCTCACCAGTCGCGCCACGTCGACGGCTCTGGCCGCCTGACCGTCGAGCTTGACGCGACGCTGGCCCGCGGCCAGGCCGATCTCCACGCTGCTCACGCCCTCCGAGTGCTCGATCTCGGCGGCGACGTAGGCCTCCTCGCAGCCCCAGGCCAGCAACTCGGCGGTGTTGAGCGTCGCCAACGTGGCCGTGCTGCCGAGGTACGCCGCGCTCAGCAGGTTGCTCTTGCCGGCGGCGTTGGGACCCACCACCGCGACCACGCCCGGCGCGAGGGTCAGGCGACCGAAGCGCAGGTTGCGGAAGCTCAGCTGCGACAGGGAGAGCAGGCGCACGCAGTCAGTCTAACTCCGGCTTCCAGAGGCCCAAGAAGGCCGTGGTAAGGTCGCACCGTGGCGCGCAGGCTCGACACGGCCCGGCTGAGAGCCGACTTCCCGATCCTCGAGCGCGAGGTGAACGGCCGGCCCCTGGTGTACCTCGACAGCGGCGCCTCGTCCCAGAAACCGCGTCAAGTCGTCGAGGCGATGGTCGACTACTACTACCATCACCACTCCAACGTCCATCGCGGCGCGCACCGCCTGTCGGTCGAGGCGACGATCGCCTACGAGGAGGCGCGCAGCAAGGTCGCCGCCTTCGTAGGCGCCAGCGACCCGAGCTCGCTGGTGTTCACCCGCAACGCCACCGAAGCCATCAACCTGGTGGCTCACAGCTGGGGCCGCGCCAACCTGCAGGCGGGCGACGAGATCGTGCTCACCCATGCCGAGCACCACGCCAACCTCGTTCCCTGGCATCTGCTCGCCGCCGAACGCGGACTGGTGATTCGGGCGGCGCCGCTGACCGCCGACCTGCGCCTCGACCTCCCGGCCATGGCTGACCTGATCTCTGAGCGCACCAAGCTGGTGACGACCTTCCACATGAGCAACGTGCTGGGGGCCATCAACCCGGTGGCCGAGATCGCTGCGCTGGCGCACGCGGCCGGAGCCAAGCTGCTCGTCGACGGCGCGCAGGGAGCCCCCCACCTGCCCGTCGACGTCACCGAGCTCGGCTGCGACTTCTACGCGTTCTCGGGACACAAGATGCTCGGTCCGACCGGCGTTGGCGCGCTGTGGACGCGGCCCGAGATCCTCGCCGACATGCCGCCGTTCCTCGGCGGGGGAGAGATGATCGGCAAGGTGACCATCGATTCGAGCACCTTCGCGGATCCGCCGAAGCGGTTCGAGGCAGGCACGCCGAGCATCGCCGAGGCCATCGGTCTCGGTGCGGCCGTCGACTACCTGAGCGCCGTCGGCATGGAGGCGGTCGCGGCGCACGACCACCGCCTCGTCAGCTACGCGCTCGCGAAGTTGGGCAGCGTCGCTGGCGTCACGCTCTACGGACCCAGAGGCGAGGACCGCGGCGGGATCGTGGCGTTCAACGTCGCGGGCGTCCACCCCCACGACGTCGCCACCGCGCTCGACAGCGAAGGCGTTGCCGTGCGGGCGGGCTCCCACTGCGCCCAGCCGCTGATGCGCTACCTGGGAGTGGGAGCGACGGTGCGCGCCAGCTTCTACCTCTACAACACCGAAGCGGAGATCGACGCGCTGGTGGCAGCGGTCGAGCGCGCCCGCGATCGCTTCGCGGCGTTCGCTTGAGAGCCGCCGATGAGCCTTCTCGATGACCTCTATCAGGCCTCGATCCTGGAGCACAATCGGCGTCCCCACAACTACGGGCGGCTCGATCCCCACGACGTGGCCGAAGAAGGTCACAACCCCAGTTGCGGCGACGAGCTGACCCTCTACCTGAGCGAGCGTGACGGCAAGCTGACGACCGCCTTCGAGGGGCACGGCTGCGCCATCAGCCGCGCCTCCGCCAGCATGCTGACCGACCTCGTCAACGGGCGCGACGTGCCGGCTGCCAGGCGACTGGCCGAGCACTTCCGCGCGATGATCCACGGAGGCGAAGCGCACCCCGCCCTGGGCGAGGCGTTGGCGTTGCAGGGCGTGAGCCGTCTGCACGCCAGGGTGAAGTGCGCGACGTTGGCTTGGGTGACGCTCGAGCAGGCACTCGACGAACTCGAACGCTCGAAGTCGAGCTAGGTGGAGCCTCGCGGGACTGCCTGCGCGGGGGCTAGGAAGCGGTCGGCTCGATACCTTCGACGACGGGCTCAGGCGCCAAGTCGCTGACGCTCTCGGTCACCGGCAGCCGATCTTCGGCGACGCGCCTGGCCCTGTCACCCGGGTCGGTGGCGTCGAGCGAACGCTGGTAGGCGGCCAAGAGGCCGCGGAACTGCTCGCGGAACAGGTGGCGGTCGCGCTCGAGGCGCTCCAGGTCGCTGCGAGCCTGCTCGACGGCGGCATCGAGGCTGGAGACACGCCGTTCGCGCTGCTGCTCAGCCTCGTCGAGAATCAACCTGGCCTCGCGCTTGGCGCTCTCCTTGATCTCGTTGCCGATCCTCTCGGCGGCCAGCACCGCGCGCTGGAGCTCGGCCTCAGCGGTCTGCAGCTCGCCGATCCGCGCCCTGGCGACGTCGAGCTCCGTCTGCATCTTCTGCATCTCGTGAAGCAGGTCCTCGACCTCCGAGGCAACGCGCTCGAGGAAGTCCCTGACGTGCCGGCGCTGATAGCCTCCGGCGCCACGAGGGAACTCCATATGCTCGATGTCGAGTGGGCTCAGGCGCATGGCTCATCATTATCCACGTTCCGGCGGCCGTGCAGTGCCACTGGGCACGTGACGCTACTGCTCACGGTGGTCGCTCACAGCTCGGCGAGCACGGCCCGGATGAGCGCCGACAACGTGCCGCCCACCCTGTTGGCCACGGCCACCACCTCATCGCCGGTCGTGTGCTCGCCGGAGTCGGGCAGAGCCATGTCGGTGACCACCGAGATGCCCAGCACACGCATGCCGAGATGGCGCGCCTTGATGACCTCGAACACCGTCGACATCCCGACGGCGTCAGCGCCCCAGGCCCTGAACGCCCGCGTCTCGGCGCGGGTGCTGTACGAGGGGCCGGCGATGGCGAGGTAGACGCCTTCGTTGAGCCTGATATCGAGCCGCCGCGCTGCGCTCCTGGCAAGCCCCAGGTACGCCGGGTCGAAGCAGTCGTACATCACCGGGAAGCGCTCGCGTCCCGGCTGATTGGGGCCGGTGAGCGGGTTCTGGCCGGTGTGGTTGATCATGTCCAGCATGAGCATCAGCTCGCCGGCCCGGAAGGCCGGGTCCAGCCCTCCGCAGGCGTTGGTCGCCACCAGCGACCGGGCCCCCAAGGAGTGCATCAGCGCGACCGGGAAGGCGCACTCGGCGGCAGTGAAGCCCTCGTATGGGTGGAGCCGGCCCTGCATGGCCACCACCTCGCGGCCGCCGAGCGCGCCGATGACGAACTGGCCGGCGTGGCCGGGAGCCGACGAGAGCCCCATGCCGGGAACCTGTGAGTACGGCACCCTCACGCCCTCGATCTCCTCGGCCAGACCACCAAGCCCGGAGCCGAGGATCAGCGCGACCTCGGGAGGTTGCGCTCTCAAGGTCGAACGGAGCACGGCGGTTGCCGCGGTCAGGTTGGAGGGAGACGCTCCTGGTGCGTCGATCACCTCGCGATTCTACTCCGGTCACCTCGTCTCGCTCTCACATAGACATAGGTAAACTGCCGGCATGCCCCGCTTCTACGTCGTCCTGGCGCTCGCTGTGCTGTCGCTACTCGGATCCGCCCTCGGCCAGCCAAGCGTCACCGGACGCGTCGTCGAAGTGAGGGTCGAAGGCACGACCACTTACGCCGACATCGTCCGCACGATCATCACGTCACGGGTCGGCACGCCGCTCGAAGGCCTCGACCTCGAAGCCGAGCGGAGCCGCATCTACAGCCTCGGCACCTTCGAAAGTGTCAGCCTCGCCCTGCAGCCGCAGACCGGTGGCGCGGCCCTGGTGATCAGGGTCAGCGAGAACCCGCGGATCGGGGAGGTCGAACTCGAAGGAGTCACCGACCTCGACCAGGCGGCGCTGCTCGCCACCCTGGCGTCCGCCCATCTGCTCGAGCCCGGACGCGTGTACAACACCATCCGTGCCTCAGAGGGCGTCGCGACGCTGCGCCAGGCGTACCGCCAGGCGGGTTACCCCTTCGACGTGGGCATCGACCTGTTCACCGAGATCGCTCCCGATCTTGCCGAGGACTCCCGCAACATCCCGATCCGGCTCATCTACAGCGTCGACGAGTCAGCCGTGGTCGATCGCGTCGTCTACTCGGGCAACACCGTGATGACCGACTCCGAACTCGACGCGCTGTTCCGCGGGATCCGGGAGGCGGACGCGTTCGACCCGCAGCTCTACCGGCAGACGGTGCAGGCGGTCGGCCTCGAGTACATGCGCCGCGGTTACCGCGGCAGCGGCGTCGACGCCGCCGCCACCCAGCTGGTCAACGGCGTGCTCGATGTCCGGATCAGGGAGCTGACGATCGCCTCCATCGACACCACCGCGCTCGGCGTCGATCCTGGGCGGTTGACGCTGAAACCCGGCGACCTCTTCGACTACGACCTCCTGCTGGCCGACGTGAAGAGGCTGGCGCGGGGACGCAGCTCCGACATCCAGCTGCAAGCGGAGATGTCGGCCACCGGCGGCGTGCGGGTGACGTTCCGGGTGGGGGCCCCTGAGTCGGCCGGACCGGTGAGCGCGGTGCGTTTCGAAGGCAACACGGTGCTGTCCGATGCCGAGCTGCTGGAGGTGCTCAACCTCGAGGTGGGCGACACGTTCACTTCGGTCGTCGCTCAGGAAGACTTCAACCAGATCGTCAGGGCGTATCAGGAAGCGGGATACCGCGTCCTGACGACGCCCGACTTCAGCTACGACGATGGCACCTACATCCAGCGGGTGACCGAACTGCGTGTCGCCGGCTACCGCGTCGTCTACGACGGCGAAAGCGGATCCACTCAGGACCACGTGGTGGTGCGCTACCTGCCGCCCGTCGGCGAGGTGCTCAACGACCAGGACCTGGTGGCCGGGCTCCTCGACGTAGCCAGGCTCGGGGTGCTGGACGTCGTCAGCTACCAGCTCGACCCCACCGACGCGGTCGGCGAGGCGCTGGTGAGCGTGATCGTGAGGAAGCGCAGCACCGGGGTCTTCAGGCCCTCGGCCCAGTACGCCACCGACTCGGGCATCTCGGCAGCGCTCAGCTACTCCGAGAAGAACTTCCTCGGCCTGGCTCACAGCGTCAGCGCCGAGGTCAACGTGCTCAGTACCGACATCGGCGTGATGTTCGGGGGGCGGCTCTCCTACGACATCCCGTGGCTGTACATCGCCGCCGGCGATTTCCAGGAGGTGCCGACGTCGATCAGCGCGTCGCTGTTCAGCGTGGTCGCCAATAACACCCCGCTGACGGCCAACGGCCAGACGACCACGCTCTACCCGGGCACGCCCGATCTCGAGGACAACTACGTCCGCGTAGGTGAGTACACGACGCGCTCGAGCGGTTTCGGGGTGACGGTCGGCCGGCCCATCGCGCCCGACACCGCGGCAACGGTGGCCCTCAACGCGGTCCACAGTAGGCACATGCTGGAGCCGCCCAAGGTCGCCTGCGAGTTCGAGGGCGGCAACGTGGCCAACCCGGACGACTGCTTCCTGCCGGAGAGCGAAGCGCTCTCGTTCCTGCCGACCAGCGGCCTCTCGGCGTTCCTCAACGTGCGCGTCGGCTACGACGGTCGCGACAGCCCGGACTTCCCGACCGAAGGGCTGGCGGCTTACGGGACCGTGGGGGTCGGCTTCGGCAACGACTTCCTCGACCCGGTGACGACCGACCGCCGCACCTACGTGTACGAGCAGGTGACTTTCGGAGTGCGCGCCTACGTCAAGCTCGCCGACCTGATGCCGGCCGAGATCGAGGACGAGAACCACGTGTTCGCCGTGAAGCTCGACGGGGGGCACCAGTTCGGCGGGTTGTATCCGGCGTCCAAGCGCTTCCTGGTCGGCCGCACCAGCGACGTCGCCAGCCAGATCCGCGGCTACCAGCGCAACGACTTCAATCTCTCTCGCAGCTACGCGATCGGCTCGCTCGAGTACCGCTACGACTTCGAGCTGTCGACGGTGGCCACCGAGACCGTCGTCGGCATCGTGTTCGCCGACCTCGGTTGGGCATCGAGCGTCCCGGGCTTCGACGAGTACCGCGCGCCGCTGTTCGCCGGCGCCGGCATCGGAGTGCAAGTGAACCTCGGCTTCGGCGGCGTGGTGTTGCCGGCGATCCGGCTCGACTACGGAATCAGCGAGCGCAACCGCAGCGGCGTCTTCAGCGTGCGACTGGGTCCGGTCTACTAGGCAGCGCAGCCGGTCACTCGCCGGCGACCTCGCGCAGCATGCGCCCGTCACGAACGATGATCTTGCCGTAGCCGGCGCGGACCGCGCCGAGCCTGACGAGGTCGCCGACCACCTTGGTGACGGTCTCGCGCACCGAGCCGACGGCGTTCGCCAGGTCGTCGTGCGTCATCCAGACGACGGCGGCGCCGTCCTCGCCCCGGCTGGCCAGTTCGCTGTCGGACAGCTCCAGGATCTCGGCCGCTACGCGCGCGCGCAGCGGCTTGCGAGCCAAACGCCGCAGGGAACGGCCGATGGCGTCGAGAGACGCCGCCAACGACCGCGTCAACTCGCTTTGTTCCGACTCCTCGAGGCTCTCGGGGTCGAGAACGCTCACCATGCTGGGGGTGACGGACTCGGCGAAGTACCAGCGAGGCGCGCCGGTCAGGCACTCCTCGCCGAAGTAGCCGCGGGGCTTCACGTACCGCAGCGTGACGCTCCGCAGGGTGTCGTTCGAATCGTCGGGGTCGACGGTGTAGAGCCGCACCAGACCGCTTTCGACCCGGTACAACCTGCCCGCCTTGCCGGGAGAAAGAACGTTCTCCCCGGCCGCGAACTCGCGGCGCTCGCTGCTGTGCGTGGCGGTGCCGCCCGCGCTCACGATGGACCCCTCCTCGACATCGAGGATACTGCTCGCCACCAGAAGGGTCCCGGCGCTGGCTTACCTAGGCCAGGACCGACGGGTCTCAGCGGCTGCCAGGGCCCGGGGCTCTACACGTTGAACAGGAAATGGATCACGTCGCCGTCTTGGACCACGTACTCCTTGCCCTCGAGCCGCAGCTTGCCGCGGGCGCGGGCGTTGGCGATGCTGCCGGCAGCCACGAGCTCGTCGACGCCGATCACCTCGGCACGGATGAAGCCGCGCTCGAAGTCGGAGTGGATCTCGCCGGCCGCCTCCGGAGCCTTCGCCCCGCGCTTGACCGTCCACGCCCTGACCTCCTTCTCGCCGGCGGTGAAGAACGTGATCAGGCCGAGCGTGTGGTAGCCGGTGCGGATCAAGCGGTCGAGGCCGGGCTCGCTGAGTCCCATGTCGGCGAGGAAAGCGCTGGCGTCGGCCGGATCGAGCTGCGCCAGCTCCTCCTCGATGCGCGCCGAGATGATCACCACGTCGGCGCCCTCGGCAGCCGCCACGTCTGCGACGGCCCTGACGTGCTGGTTGCCGCCGATCACGTCGGCCTCGCCGACGTTGCAGACGTAGATCACGGGTTTGGCGCTGAGCAGGCCGAGCTCCGGCGGCACCGCCAGCCCCAAGCGTCGCGCCGCGACGCCGTTAGCCAGCGCGGCCAACAGCGGCTCGGCGGCCGCCACCAGCTCGGCGTCCTCGGCGTTGCCTTTGGCGCTGCGGCGCAGTCGCTCCATGCGCTTCTCGAGCTGCGCCAGGTCGGCGAGGATCAGCTCGGTCTCGATCGTCTCGATGTCGGACGCCGGATCGACCTTGCCGGACACGTGCACGACGTTGTCGTCCTCGAAGCAGCGCACCACATGGGCGATGGCGGCGACCTCGCGCACGTGCGAGAGGAACTGGTTGCCGAGCCCTTCGCCCTTGTGCGCGCCCCGCACGAGGCCCGCGATGTCGACGAACTCGACGGTGGTCGGCAGCACGGGTGCCAGGCGCCCCGGCTTGTCGTACAGCTTGCGCAGCCGCACGAGCCGCTCGTCGGGGACGGCCACCACGCCGATGTTACGGTCGATCGTCGCGAACGGGTAGTTGGCCGCCTCGACGCCGGCGCGCGTGATCGCGTTGAACAGAGTGCTCTTGCCGACGTTCGGCAGGCCTACGATTCCAATGGCTAGCATGTCGCTCCCTGCGGCGCCGTGGCGCCTGCAAAGAGGCATGCTAACACCCGGGAGCCGGCCACGGCAGCGGTCCAGGACGCCGAAAGCCCGTGATAGAGTGCCGCGCATGCGCGCCTGGGGACACGCCTCACCGCTCGCCGGCCCCGACGCCGCCTCGCATCCCGGCCCGCGCCGGATCGGGCTGATCGGCGGTGGCACCGTCGGCTCGGCGGTGGTGCAGGCTCTCGCGCAACGGCCCGACTTGACGATCACAGGCGTCCTGGTCCGCAACGCCCACCGGCCGCGGTCGTTCCCGGACGCCGAGCGGATCGTCACCACCCAGCCTGCGTTCCTCGCCGAGGCCGATGTCGTCGTCGAGGTGGCAGGCGGCACCGGCGAGGCGGCCGACCTCGCTCTGGCAGCGTTGGCCAGGGGCCAGGCTGTGGTGAGCGCCAACAAGGCCGCGCTGGCCGAGAGGTGGTCTGAGTTCGCCCCCTATCTGGAGAGCGGCCGACTGCGCTTCGAGGCGGCCGTGATGGCCGGCGTGCCGGTCGTCGGAGCACTCAGCGGGGGCTTGCGGGGCGCCGCGCCGATCGAGCTACACGCGGTGCTGAACGGGACCTGCAACGTGATCCTGGCCGCGATGGAGACCGGCCGCGATTACTCGGAGGCGTTGTCGGAGGCGCAACGACTCGGCTTCGCCGAGGCCGACCCGCGCCTCGACGTCAGCGGCATCGACAGCGCCCACAAGCTGGTGTTGCTGCAGCGGCTGGCCTTCGACGGCGATGCGAGCTGGCCGGATCTCCTCGCCGACACCAGCGGCATAGATCGACTCGACCCGGCGGCGGTGCGCGCGGCAGCCGCCGACGGACGCGCCGTGCGCTTGGTCGGCAGCATCGGCTGGACGCCCGGCTCCGGTTGGGGCGCGAAGGTGCGAGCTGTCTCCCTGCCGGGATCACATCCGCTAGTCGCGCGAGGAGCCGTCAACGCCCTGCTGCTGCGGGGCGCGATGTGCCAGGAGGTGCTCATGCGCGGACTCGGCGCCGGCGGCGCCCCTACCGCCAGCGCCGTCGTGTCGGACGTCCTGGCCGCCGTTGCCGGTCGGCCCGGCCCCGCCCCGCTGCCGGCCGCGCTGGGGGAGCCGGTGACGGTCTGGCCGGCGGCACCGGAAGCCGAGTTCAGTGAGTTGGCACCGTGAGCACCGGTTGGAGCCGCACGGGGCAGTCGGACGCAATCGGCTTCGTCAGCACGCGGTCGCGTTCCGCGGCGCCCGTCAGCTTCGAGGTCGCGATGCGGACCGGCTTGGCGCCGGACGGGGGACTGTACCTGCCCACCGAGATCCCGAGGCTGGCGCAAGGCTGGCACTCGGCCGCGAACCTAGCCGAGCTCGCCGCCATGGCGCTGCCGCGGCTGCTCGGCCTGGGAGCGTCGGAGGTCGAGGAGCTCTTCGCCGCAGCGCTCGATTTCCCGCTCGAGGTCAGGCCCCTCGCCGGCGAACGCTACCTGCTCGAGCTCTTCCACGGCCCGACCGCCGCGTTCAAGGACTTCGGCGCGCGCTCGCTGGCGCGCCTGTTAGACCGCAGCCTGGCCGCCAGGGGCGAGCAGGCGCTGGTGCTGGTCGCCACCTCCGGCGACACCGGCAGCGCGGTGGCGGCGGCGTTCAGTGGGCTAACGCAGATCCGGGTGGCGCTGTTGTACCCGGCCGGCCGCGTGAGCCCGGTGCAGGAGCGGCAGCTCATCGCGCGTCGCGACGGCGTCACCGCGTTCGCCATCCAGGGAAACTTCGACGACTGCCAGCGGCTCGTCAAGGAGGCGTTCGCCGACCCGTCGCTGAGGGATCTGGGCCTGAGCTCGGCCAACTCGATCAACGTGGCGCGCCTCCTGCCGCAGACGCTCTATCACCTGTGGGGCGTCATGCGCGCCGAGCAGCTCGGAGCGCGGACGGGAGCCGTGAAGGTAGTGGTGCCGAGCGGCAACCTGGGGAACCTGACCAGCGGGTTGATCGCCTCGCGGATGGGATCCGGCGCGCACGAGTTCGTCGCTGCGCACAACGTCAACGACTACTACCCTCGGTACCTGGCCGGCGCGACGGCGGCCTACGACTTCGCTGCCACCCGCCAGACGGTCTCGAACGCTATGGACGTCGGCGCGCCATCGAACTTCGAGCGGCTCGTAGCGCTCGGCACCGAGGGCGCCGAGCGCATCACCGGCGCGTCGGTGAGCGACGCCGAGACGCTCGAGGAGATCAGGCTCACGTATCAGTCGGTCGGCTACCTGGCGTGCCCGCATACCGCGGTCGGGCTGCGGGCTTGGCGGCGGCTCTCGGAAGCGGGCGCGACGCGTGCTCCGGCGCTGCTGCTGGCGACCGCACACCCTGGCAAGTTCCCCGAGATCGTGGCTCAAGCGCTCGCGACAGGCGCCGCCGGGCCGGCCGCCTCCTGGCGGAAGGAGCTCGAGCTGCCGGGCGAGTCGCCTGCGGCGGGCGTGAGCGTGCGGCTCGAGCCGCGCCTCGCCGACCTGCGCGACGCCTTGCGCGCGCTGTGAGCGGCGATCAGCGGTGGCCGTGAAACCGGTGATACGGGTGTCCGGCGCAGAAGAGGCAGGTCTTCACGCCAGCGAGTAGGTGGTCGCCGCGCCGCTGCCGGATGTGGTCACGCGGCCCTCGTTCAGCAGCTTGACGAGGTGGGCTGCGATGGACTTCTCCGCGAACTCGAGGACCGCTTTGGGCAGCGGAGGATAGACCAGTTCCGTGATCTGCCAGGTGGTGAGCGAGGCGCCCGCCAGCGCGCCGAGCACCTGGCGTTCGCGCTCCAGGCGGTGCTCGGCCATCTCGGCGATGCGTTGGCGCGGGCTGCTAAGCACCGGGCCATGCCCGGGCGCGACGAGTTCGGCGCCGCTGTTCGCGATCCGTTCGAGGCTCGCCAGGTATGCGCTCATGTCGCCTTCGGGCAATCCTACCCAGACCGATCCCTCGTCGGCCACCAGGTCGCCGGCCAGCACGGCTTCGGGGGCCGCGCCAGGGTTCACGAGCAGCGCCAGGTGCCCGGGGCTGTGGCCGGGCGTATGAAGGCAGCGGATGAGGATCGTGCCGAGAGCGATCTCGTAGCCGTCGTCGAGCTCCAGGCGCGGCCAACCACCCGCGAGACGGCCCGACTCCAGATGGTGGACGCCCAGGAGCGGTGAAGACATACGCCCGAGCAGCGCACCGACGCCATCGACGTGGTCGGGGTGCGTGTGGGTGAGCGCGATGAGCTCGACCTCGGCGACGCCGGCCTCCTGGAGGGCGAGGTCGAGGAACCCCAGCGCCTCACTGGTTCCCGACCCGGGATCGACGATCATGCCGCGGCCGTTGCTGGCGATCAGGTAGGCGTTGGTGTGGTCGTGAGGCGGCAGCGTGTCGACCGGCAGCGCCACGCGCCAGACGTGGGCGCTGAGCCGCTCGACGCGCCCTTCGCCCGCTCCCGAAGCCCCGGCTGCCCGGCCGGTCACCGGCGTCCGACGCGTTCGCGCAGCTCGGCGAGCGCCGCCGCCAGAGCCAGCTGAGGCTCGCTGAGCACGTCGGGCACGACGCCGCGACCTTCCCAGGTGGGTCCGGTCAAGGGGGCGAGCACCCCGGTGGCGATCCAGGCCTGAGACCCGTCGCGCAGGCAGAAGGGGAGTACCGCCTCGACGTTGCCGGCGCTGGTCTCCCCGACGATCACTGCCCTCCCATTGGCCTGCAAGGCGCCGGCCAGCCCCTCGGCGGCGCTGTTGACCTGCCCATCGACGAGGACCGACAAGGGCAACTCCGTGGCCACCGCACCGATGGCCGGGTACGGCAGTGGCAGGGTCCAGTTCGTGATGGTGCGCCACAGGAAACCGCGGGTGAAGACCCCGGCGACCTGCATCATCGTGATGAGCCGCCCGCCGGGGTTGCCGCGGAGATCGAGGACCAGCGCCTCGGCTCCGCGGCGTTCGAGCGCGATCACGGCGCGTCTCACGCCGTCGGCGGCGCCGTCGGACGCCAGGTCGGGAAGCTTGAGGTAGCCGACGGGCAGCCCGGCGGCGTCGGCCATGCCGTACTCGACGTTGGCGCTGCGCTCGGTCGCGAGGGGGAGTTCACTGCCGAGGAGGAAGCGGCTGGCGAAGGGCGGGTAGGCTGGCCGACCCGGGAGGTCGGCAGCGCTGCCGAACACCGCCACGCACGGCAGCTCGCCGTACGCCTCGCGGATCTCGGCGACCCGCGCAGGCGGCACGAAGGTCGAGTGGTCGTCGCCCAGCTCCTCGTACATGGCAACCAAGAGCTCGTAGAGATCGTCCTCGTCGGTGACTCCGGCAAGCTTGTCGCGGTAGCGCGCTCCGACCTCGTCCCAGTCCACCGGCGCCGAATCGAGACCCCAGTAGCGTTGGTCGACGAGGTTCCAGGCCGACTCGAAGCGGGCGCTGGCGGTGGCGGAATCGATGCCACCGGCGCGCGACTGGGCTGACGCGACGGCCGGGGGACAACACGCCACCAACGACAGCGCCAGCAGCCAGAACGGTGCGCTGCGCAGGAGCTTCACGTCAGGCCGGGACGGTGCTCAACGCCGAGCCCCACTGCTCGAGGGTGGCGGCGTCGAAGACGACGGACTGGGCGCCGACTCGCGAGGTGTTGAGGGCACCGGCGACGTTGCCGATGCGAGCGGCTTGCAGCGGGTCGTGACCAGTCATGATCGCGTGAGCGAACGCCGCCGTGTAGTAGTCGCCGGCGCCGGTCGAGTCGACGACGCCGTCGATCTCGTGCGCTTCGACCAACTCGTTGGTGTCCGGGGTGATCACGATCGAGCCCATCTCGCCGACCTTGACGATCAGGTTCTCGAGGCCCTGACGGCGCAAGGACTTGATGGCCTCCGAGATGCTGTGGCGCCCGGTTATCAGGTACAGCTCGTGTTCGTTCATCAACAGGTAGTCGACGTCGAGCAGGTGATCGAGGAGGCGGTCCTTGAGGGCGTGCACCGCGCCGGTGCCGAGATCGACGAAGGTGGTCAGCTTCCCGCGCGCGGCGAGCTCCAGCACCCTCAGCGCGTACTCCCGCTGGCGCCCGCCGACCAGGCTGTAGGCGCTCATCACCAGCGCATCGCTGCGCAGCACGGCCTCCTCGTCGAGCTCGGCGACGTCGAGCTGGCGGCTGGCCCCGGCCGAGCTGATCATCGTGCGCTGCGCGTCGGGGGTGACGATCAGCGTGACGCTGTTGGTCTGGAGGAGGTCGTCGTACTGGACCATGTTCAGGTCGACGCCGGCGGCTTTGAGGTTGCGCAACGCCACGTCGGCGAAGGCGCCGCGCCCGACCCTGGTGGCGATGCTGGTAGGGTTGCCGAGGCGCGCCAGAACCGTCGCGACGGTTCCACCCGCCCCGCCTGGTTCCATCACCGACCTGATCGCAGCCGTCTCGCTGCCTGGCTCCGGGAACTCGCTGACGAAGTACATCTGATCGACAGCGGCGTCCCCCACAACCAAGAAACGAGCCATCAAGACTCAACTCCTACCTCTGGTCCCGGCCACTTGGGACTCTGGAATGGCGCTCGCGCCAGTATAGCCGTCAACTCAGGGACCTTTGTCTTAGGAGTCGGCGCTGTGAAGCACGTCACGAAGTCGCGCGAAGACGCTCAGCGGCAGCGCCTCGGCCCGCACCTTGGGATCGAGTTGGAGGCCCGCCAGGGCGTCTGCGACGAGGGGTTCTGCGTGACCGGCCATCACGAGGTTGCGCTTGAGGGTCTTGCGGCGATGGGCGAACGCCTGGCGGATGAGCGAGAAGAGCTCGGGATCGGGCACGGCATCCGGGTCGACGTCGATGCGCACCAGCGACGAGGTGACCTCGGGTGGCGGATGGAAGGAACCCGGCCGCAGGTGCCTGACGATGCGGGCGGTTCCGTAGTGATCGACCTTCAGCGTCAAGGCCCCGAACTGCGGGGTGCCGGGGCGCGCCGCGATGCGCTCGGCCACCTCGCGCTGCACCAGGAACACCAGGCGCGTGAACCGTCCCGAGTCGAGGGCGTTGGCGACGATCGGTGTGGCTACGTTGTACGGGAGGTTCGCGACCAGCTTCGAGCCGGCCGGCAGGCTGCCGAGATCGAAGCTGAGGGCGTCGCCGAAGACCAGCTCGACGTTGCCGCAGCCCGCGAGGGTCTCCTGCAGCAGCGGCTCGAGGCTGCGGTCGAGCTCGACGGTGACCACCCTGCCGGCAGCACCGGCGAGTTCGCGCGTCAGGACACCGAGCCCGGGACCGATCTCGAGCACCGTGTCGCCGCCGCCCAGCTCGGCGGCCGCGACTATCGCTGCCAGGGCGGCCCTGTCGACCAGGAAGTTCTGCCCGAGATCGTGTTGGGGCTTCAGGCCGTGCCGCGTCAGCAGTTCCTTGACCTGCCTGCCGGAGGTCAGGTCCAGCGAGCCCGCGGTCGGGGCGCGCGGCTCACGCTGGTGCGCCCTGTTCAGGAACCGTGGAAGGCCATCGCCTCGTCGAGCTGGGCGCCGGCGGTGTCGAGATCGACGCTCTGCACCACGGCCAACTCGCTGGCCAGCATCGTCTTGGCGTTCTCCAGGACCTCGCGCTCGGTGGCGGCGAGCCCCTTCTCTACGTCACGCTTGGCGAGTACGCCGATCAGCCTGGCCAGGTCGTAGGCACTGCCCGACGAGAGGATCTCCTGCTCGGCGCGGAACCGTGGCGGCCACTGGTTGGGGAGCGTCAGGTCCGCGCTGCGGACCGCCTCGAGCAGGCGGCCGATCTCGTCCTCGCCCACCGTGTGCCGGAGGCCGACCTCCTCGCCCTTGCGGAGCGGCACCAGCACCTCCATGTCGCCCCTCACGAAGACGATCTTGAGGTACTCGTGGCTCTGCCCCAACACGACCCTGGTGGTGCGCTCCTGGACCACACCGGCGCCCTGAGAGGGGTAGACCACATGGTCACCCACGTCGAAAGTCACAATGCCGCAACACTAACACGGCGCTGCCGTGGGACACGGGACCAAGCGCTACCGGGCCGTCAGGCTCTGAGCTTCGTGCCGCTGGTCGTCTTGCTGCGCGCCGGCTGACCGGGGATCAACGTGAGCGCCACGTCCTTGCCGGCCAGACGGGCTTCGATCTCGCGGATGCGGTCGCGTACGGCGGCCGCCCGCTCGAAATCGAGTCCCTCGGAGGCCGCCCACATCTCGTTCTCGAGGAGCGAAAGCTCCTGACGAAGGTCGTCGAAGGCGAGCTCGCGCTCCCACGGGTCAAGCCTGGTGTCGGCCGCGGGCGCGTCATCGTCGTCGGTTTCGCCGCGGATCACGTCGTGGATGCGCTTGATGACGGTCTCGGGGGCGATGCCGTGCAGTGCGTTGTAGGCGAGCTGCTTGTCGCGGCGGCGGTTGGTCTCGTCGAGGGCGCCGCGCATGGCGTCGGATACCTCGTCGGCGTACAGGAACACCTCGCCGTTGACGTTGCGGGCGGCCCGCCCGATCGTCTGGATGAGCGAGCGCTCGCTGCGCAGGAAGCCGGTCTTGTCGGCGTCGAGGATCGCCACCAGGCTGACTTCGGGCAGGTCGAGCCCCTCGCGCAGCAGGTTGATGCCGATGAGCGCGTCGAAATGGCCGAGCCGCAGGTCGCGGATGATGACTTGGCGCTCTACAGCGTCGATGTCGGAGTGCATGTAGCGGACGCGCACGCCCTGCGCAGCCAGGTACTCGGTGAGGTCCTCGGCCATCCTCTTGGTCAGCGTCGTGACGAGGGTGCGCTCGCCCTTGGCGGCGCGCTCGCGGATCGCGAACAGCAGGTCGTCGATCTGGCCCCTGCTCGGCTTGACGCTCACCGAGGGATCCACGAGGCCCGTCGGCCGGATCACCTGCTCGACTATCTGATCAGACATGCCGGACTCCCGCTCGGTCGGGGTGGCCGAGACGAAGACGACCTGGCCGACCCTGGACAAGAACTCCTCCTCCATCAGGGGGCGGTTGTCGAGCGCGGCCGGCAGCCGGAAGCCGTAGTCGACCAGCGTCTGCTTGCGGGCGCGGTCGCCGTTGAACATGCCGCGAACCTGCGGCAGCATCACGTGCGACTCGTCGAGGAAGGTGATGAAGTCGTCGGGGAAGTAGTCGAGCAACGTGTTGGGCGCCGAGCCGGGCGGCCGGTCCTCCAGGTAGCGGGAGTAGTTCTCGATGCCGGAGCAGTAGCCGAGCGTCCTCAGCATCTCGAGGTCGTACATCGTCCGCTCGCGCAGGCGCTGCTTCTCCAGCAGCTTGCCGGTCGCCTCGAAGAACTCGAGGCGCTGCTCGAGATCGCGCTGGATCGCCTCGGTGGCGGGGATCAGCTTGTCGAACGGCGTCACGTAGTGCTTGGCGGGGAACACCGTGGTGGTGGTCACCTCACCGATCTCGTCGCCGGTCACGGGATCAACCGCCGTGAGCCGATCGATCTCGTCACCCCACAGCTCGATGCGCAGCGGATGCTCCTCGTAGGCTGCCCACACCTCGACCACGTCGCCCCGGGCGCGGAAGCGGCCGGGAGCCAACTCGATGTCGTTGCGCTCGTACTGCTGCCTGACCAGCGTCTCCAGGATCTGCTCGCGCGAGAGCGTGCGGCCGACGTCGAGCAGCAAGTGGAGCTTCTCGTACTCCTCGGGGGACCCCAGACCGTAGATGGCGGACACCGAAGCCACGACGATCACGTCCTTGCGAGTCAGCAGACTGCGCGTCGTCGAGTGCCTCAGGCGCTCGAGCTCCACGTTGATGTTGGCGTCCTTCTCGATGAACAGGTCGCGGGCCGGCACGTACGCCTCGGGTTGGTAGTAGTCGTAATAGGAGATGAAGAACTCGACCGCGGCGGTCGGGAAGAACTCCCGGAACTCGGCCGCCAGCTGCGCCGTCAGCACCTTGTTCGGAGCCAGCACCAACGCGGGGCGCTGCACCGCCTCGATCACCTTCGCCATCGTGAACGTCTTGCCGGTCCCGGTGGCGCCCAACAGCGTCTGGAACCGCAGGCCGTCGTTGAGCCCCTCGACCAGCTCGGCGATCGCTTCGGGCTGGTCACCCTTGGGTGTGAAGGGGGAATCGACGATCAGAGGCACGGCCAAGCATTCTACTGCTCGTGGCGCGCCGGCCCGGTAGCGAGCTGCAGTCGATACAGGTCGGCGTACAGTCCGCCGCGGGCCAGCAGTTCCCGATGCGAGCCCTGGTCGATGATCCTGCCGCGATTCAGCACCACGATGCGGTCCGCGCTCTGCACGGTGCTGAGACGGTGGGCGATGACCAGCGTGGTGCGGCCCGCCATCAGCCGCTCCAGGGCCGCCTGTACCAGCGCCTCGGACTCGCTGTCGAGCGAGCTGGTCGCCTCGTCGAGGATCAGGACCTGCGGGTCCTTGAGCAGCGCGCGCGCGATCGCGATGCGCTGCCGCTGGCCGCCTGACAGCCTGACGCCCCGCTCGCCGACGTCGGTGTCGAAGCCTGACGGCAGCTCGTTCACGAAGCCGGTGGCGTAGGCGTCGTCGGCGGCGGCCCGGATCTCGGCGGCGGTGGCGCCCTCGCGACCGTAGCCGATGTTGTCGGCCACGCTGCCCGAGAACAGGTACGTCTCCTGCGGCACGATGGCTATCCGTCGCCGGAGGTCGGCGAGGGCGAACCGCCGGAGGTCGACGCCGCCGAAGGTCACCTTGCCGCCGGTGGGGTCGAAGAAGCGGGGGACCAGGCCGACCAGCGTCGACTTGCCGGCGCCGCTGGGTCCGACCAACGCCACGACCTCTCCGGGGGCGACGGTGAGGTCGATGCCCTGAAGCACCGGCCGATCGCCTACCGGGTAGGTGAACCACACGTCTTCGAAGGCGATGCCGTGGGGCACGGGCGCGGCCGCCGCCAGTGCCTCCGACTCGACCACGGTCGCGGGCGCGCTGGCTCCTGCGGCGGCGCCCGAGGTCAGCGACGGCTGCTCGTCGAGGATCTCGAAGATCCGCTGGGAGGCGCCGATCGACTCCTGCAGCTGGGCCCACAGGTCGGTGAAGCTGCCCAGGGAGCCGGCGACGAACACGGTGATCAGCAAGAACGCCACCAGGTCGCCGCCCAGCAGCTGCCCGGTGACGGCGAGACGGCCGCCGTACCAGAGCACCACCGCCATGGCCGCCGAGAACCCCAGGATCATGGTCGGAATGAACAGCGACCGCAGGCGCACCCGCCCCAGCGCGGCCGCCAGCGAGTCGTCGACCCGCACGTCGTAGCGTCGCGACTCGAACGCCTCGGCAGTGAACGACTTGACGACTCTGATCCCGGCGATGGCCTCCTCGGCGTCGGCGTTGGCCCGCGCCAGCGAGTCCTGGAAGCGCGTGCTCGCCTGCCTCAGCGCGCGGCCGAAGAGACTGGCTATCAGCACCGAAGGTGGCACCACCGCCAGCATCACCAGCGTCAGGCGCCAATTGAGAACGAACAGGACCGCCAAGCCGCCAAGCAGCGTGATCGACTGGTTGAGGAGCTGAGCCAGCGCCCGCGACACGACGGCCTGCACCGAGGCGACGTCGGAAGTCAGGCGCGAGAGGACCTCGCCGGTCTTGCGCGACTCGAAGAAGTCGACCTCGAGACGCATCAAGTGGCCGAACAGCTGGCGCCGGATGTCGGCGACGACCTGCTCGCCGACCCGGCCAAGCAGGTTCGCCCTGAAGTAGTTGAAGACCGCCTGGACGGCCATCAGGGAGAACAGCAGGACGGCGGTCCGGTCGAGCGCACCCCGGGCAGCGGCGGGCGCCACGCCGGGTGCGAAGGCCGAGTTGAGCAGGTCTCGCACCAGCAGCGGGAACGCCAGGCTCAGCGCCCCGGCCAATGCGACGGCCACCATGCCGAGCGCCAGCGCACCCAGGTACGGCTTGGTGTAGCCGAGCAGCCTCGCCAGGCGCGTTCTCTCGGCCGCGCCCAGGCGCCGCGCGGGCCGCGACTCGCTGTGCCTGCCGGGTTGGGGGCGAGGGTCACGACGCATCAGCGCCAACGTTACAATCGCAGCCGAAGATGCGCGCATCCCGAGCCGACCCTGAGGTCCTGTGGTCGCCGGACGCCCGTCGCGTGGCGGCCAGCCGGCTGGAAGCTTTCCGACGCGCAGCACAGGTCGAGACCGGTACCGAGTTGCCCGATTACGACGCTGTACACGCCTGGAGCATCCAGCAACCCGAAGCCTTCTGGACCTTCGCGGCCGGCTGGTTGCAGCTGCCGTTCACGGCTCCGGCGCGGCGCGCGCGCTCGGTAGAACCGATGCCGCTGACTCGCTGGTTCGAGGGCGCCACCTTGTCCTACGCCGGGGCTCTGTTGTTCCCGCAGGACCTTGCCGACGACCACGCGACTGCCGTCATCGGAGTCACCGAGGCAGGGGACGAGCGCGGCTTCAGCTACCTGGAGCTGCGCCGTTTGGTGGGCAGGGTCCAGGCCGGCCTGCGCCGCCTCGGAGTCGTCGAGGGCGACCACGTCGTCGCGCTGACGGCCAACCTGCCAGAGACCGTCGCGCTGCTGCTGGCCTGCTCCGGCCTGGGCGCGGTCTTCGCCTCGGCGTCTCCGGACTTCGGCTCGCAGGCTGCGGCGGCCCGCTTCGCGCAGCTCAAACCCAAGGCGCTGTTCGCGACCACCGGCTACGTCTACGGCGGGAAGCGCTTCGACACGACTCGGAGCGTTCAGGAGCTGCGCTCGCTGCTCGGCGGGATCCCGACGATCGCTCTCGACTACCCGGGGATCGGGTCGCTCCCGGCCGAGGGAATGGTTGCTTGGCAGGAGTTCCTCGGCGAAGACGCGGGCCTCGAACTCAGGCAGCTCCCCTTCGACCATCCGCTGTACGTGCTGTTCTCTTCAGGCACCACGGGGCTGCCCAAGGCCCTGATTCATCGCGCAGGCGGCGTCCTGCTCACCCACCGCAAGGAGCACGCGCTGCACTGCGACGTGCGGTCCGGCGACGTCGTCTTCTACTACTCCACGACCGGCTGGATGATGTGGAACTGGCTCGTCTCGGCGTTGGCGTCGGGCGCGGCGATCGTTGTCTACGACGGCTCGCCCGTCCACCCGGAGGCCGAGTCGCTCTTCGCGCTCGTCGAACGCCATGGCGTCACGCTGTTCGGGACTTCGGCGCGCTACCTGCACGGGCTGGCGGCCGAGGGCCGCCGCCCGTCCGAGCACTTCGACCTCGGCTTGCTGAGGACCTTGACCTCGACCGGCTCGCCGCTCTCCCCGGGCGGCTTCCGCTTCGTGTACGAGAGCGTCAAGCAGGACGTGCACCTCGCCAGCATCTCGGGCGGCACCGACATCGTCGGCTGCTTCATGCTCGGCGTCCCCACGCTCCCCGTCTACGAGGGCGAGATCCAGCGTCCCGGCCTGGGCGTCGACCTGGCTGCCTACGACGAGTCCGGTGAACCCGTCGCGGGCGCGCCGGGGGAGCTCGTGTGCCGCCAGCCTTTGCCGTCGATGCCGCTGCGGCTCCTCGGGGACGACGGTTTCGAGCGCTACCGGGCCTCCTACCTCGAGACGTTTCCCGGGGTGTGGCGGCACGGCGACCTGATCGAGTTGACCCCTCACGGCGGCGTGATCGTGCACGGCCGGTCCGACGCGACCCTCAACCCCGGCGGGGTGCGAATCGGCACCGCGGAGGTCTACCGGGCGATCGAAGCGGTGCCCGAGGTCGTCGAGGCCGCCGCCGTCGGCCGCAAGGTGGGGCCAGAGCTGACCGGTGGCGGAGCGAGCGACGAGGAGGTCTGGCTGCTCGTCGTGCTGCGGCCGGGGGAGACGCTGACGGCGGAGCTGGAGGACCGCGTGCGCCGGGCGGTTCGCGAGGGCGCCTCGCCGCGCCACGTGCCGCGGGTCGTGCTGCAGGTATCTGCCCTGCCGCGCACGCGCAGCGGCAAACCCATGGAGATCGCCGTCGCGAGGCTCGTCAACGGCCAGCGCGTCGAGAACGCGGACGTCGTCGCGAACCCCGAGGTGCTCACGGAGATCGCGCAGAAGGCTGCCCTCGCTCGCGACGCCGGCGGGTAGTGAACTGAGGAGGCCTTGGTCCTCGCTCAGCCCTTCACCGCGCCCGCGGTGAGGCCTGCGACGATGCGCTGCTGGAAGATCAGCACCAGTGCTACCAGCGGGATCGTCACGATCACCGCTGCCGCCATGATCTCCCCGAAGGGTTCTTGTCTGGCGATCTCACCCGTGAACAGCGCGATCGCGACCGGCACCGTGCGCGAAGGCGGATCGATCACCGTGAAGGTGAGCGCGAACAGGTACTCGTTCCACGCCTGGATGAAAGCGAGCAGACCGGTGGTGACCATCGCTGGTGCGGTCAGCGGGAGCAGCACCATCCGGAACGACTGGAACAGCGTCGCTCCGTCGACGCGGGCGGCCTCGAGCAGCGAGTCCGGCAGCCCCCGGAAGAAGGCCGTCAACACCCAGACCGTGAACGGCAGCGTGAACAGCAGGTAGGAGAGGATCATGCTGGGGACGGCCGGCAGGCCAAGCACCCGGATGACCGCATAGAGGCCCGCCAGCACTGCTATCTGCGGGAACATCGTCATCGCCAGGATCACGAACAAGGAGGGGGTGCGCCCAGCGAAGCGCATCTTGCCGAGCGCGTAGCCGGCGAACGAACCGACGACCAGGGACAGAAGCGTCACGGCCGTGGCCACGATCGTCGAGTTGAGGAGCGCCCTGAGGAAGCGATCGTTCGAGAGCACCGCGAGGAAGTTGTCGAAGACCGGGTTGGTCGGCCACAGCGTGGCCGGGGTCTGGATCAGCTCGCGCTGGGTCTTCAGGGCCGAGATGATCGCCCAGTAGAAGGGGAACATCAGGTAGACGAAGATCAGGCCGATCAGCAGGTAGAAGAAGACCTTCCCGACGATCTTGCGTTGCGCCCGGCTCACGAGACGTTCCTCCTGCCGATGGTGCGGATGTAGAGAACCGCGAACACCGCGACCATCACGAAGATGATCACCGAGGCCGCCGACGACATCCCCAGGCTTCGTTGGTTGATCAGCAGGTCCTGGGCGTAACTGGCCATCGAGAAGCGGCGGTTGCCGAGCACCACCTGGAAGATGTCGAAGACGCGCAGGGAGTCCAGGGTGCGGAAGATCAGCGCGACCGCCAGGGTCGGTGTCAGCAGCGGCAAGGTGATGCTGAAGAACTTCCTGACGCGGCTGGCGCCGTCGACCTCGGCCGCCTCGTACAGCTCGCTCGGGATGGTGGCGAGCCCCGCCAGCAGCAGCAGCGCCATGAACGGTGTCGTCTTCCAGACGTCCATCACGATCATGCTCGGCAGCTGCAGGGCTTGATTACCGAAGAAGTCGGTGCGGCCCTCGTTGAGGCCTAGGTAGCTGCCGACCGTGTTGAACAGACCGGCGCGGGTGGGCTGCAGCATCCACTCCCAGATGCGGGCGCTGACCGCGGTGATGACCGCCCATGGCACCAACATCGCGGCCCTCATCAGACCTCGCCCTCTGAACTCGGTGGCGAGGGCCAACGCGATGATCAGCCCCAGGATGGTCTCGGCCGTCACAGCCACGACCGTGAACACCGAGGTGTCCCAGATCGCCCTGACGAACTGGGATGTGACTGCGCCGAGGACGTAGCGCTTGCCGAACAGCGAGAACTCGAAGACCGAACGGTAGCGTTGTGGCTGCCGCGGCAGCACGCTCACCCAGGTCTCGTACTGCGGCACTCCGTCTCTGAGCACCGGCGCGCCGTCTTCGTCGAGTACCGGCGGCAACTCCTTGATCGTCATCGAGAGCAGAGCGCGGTAGTTGGCCAGACCCACGTACTGGGGTTCGCCGTTGGCGCTCGCGAAGCGAGCGTCCGTGAGGCTCGAGGTGATGACCCTGGAGAACGGGTAGAACGCTATGACAGCAAGGACGATGAAGGTCGGTGCGAGCAGCAGCCAGGCCATGCGGGCCTCGGCTCGCGCCAGCTTCGACGCAGGCCCCTTGCGCCCGCGAGGCGCGGCTCCCGCCGGTGTGTCACCGGCTCCCTCGGCCACCTGGACGCTTCGTGCCACGGAGGCTCCTTTCGCGACGTTCCGCTTCCGTCACCGGCGCGGCAGCGGTGGCGCCCGGCGTCGGCCGACAGAGCGGCAAGCGAGAGGGCCGGGCGTGCGCGAAGCAGCCCGGCCCGATCCGGTCGTTAGCTGAGGGTGCCTCCCTGGCTCAAGGCTGGCCCTGCTCGAGTCCCGTGATGTCCGCGATGTCGAGCGCCGCGATCGCCAGGGCGTTCTCGGCGGTCTCCGAGCCGGTCAGCACGCTGTGCACGGCGTTGTAGAAGGCCTGCGAGACCGGGCTGTAATTGGGGGCCGCGATCGTCGAGGGCCTGGCAACGGCGTTGATGAACACGTCGTAGAGGCTGCCGAAGAAGGGCACCGCGGCCAGCACGTCGGCGTCATCGTAGAGCGCCATGATAGTCGGGTTGAGGCTGCCCACGACGGCCCTGGCCTTCTGCTCTTCGTAGGAGGCCATGAACAGAGCGACGTCGGCGGCCACTTCCGGGTTGGCGCTGTAGCGCGAAACCGCCAGCTGCCAGCCACCGAGCGTCGCGGCGCCATGGCCGCTGGCGCCGGCGGGCAGCGGCGAGACGTCGAAGAGCCCTGCGATCGCGCTGTCTTCGGCGTTGCCCAGGCTGTAGGCGTACGGCCAGTTGCGCATGAAGGCTGCGTTGCCGGCCTGCCACATGTTGCGGGCTTCCTCTTCACCGAAGCTCGTCACGCCATTGGGGGAGATCGAGCCGACCCAGCCGGCGGCCATCTGGATGGCCTCGACCGCTCTGGGGTTGTCGATGGTGATCGCGCCGTCGGGGCTGATGATGCTGCCGCCGTCGTTGGAGGCGATCCACTCGAGCGCGTCGCAGGTCAGGCCCTCGTAGGAGTTGCCCTGCCAGACGAAGCCCCAGAAGTCAGGGTTGCTCGCACGTTCGCCGGCCTGGATGGTCTGCGCCATCTCGGTCAGCTCGTCCCACGTCGCCGGCGGGCCAGAGTAGCCGTACTTCTCGAGCAGGTCGGTGCGGTAGTAGAGGAGACCGGCGTCGGTGAACCATGGGATGCCTACCAGCCGGCCGTCGACGGTGTTGTTCTCGATGATCGCCGGGAAGTGATCGCCGGCAACTTCGCGCGCCCCGTACTCGTAGAGGTCGACAAGGTGCTCTGCCAGATCGCCGGGCCAGATCACGTCGATCTGGTAGACGTCGACGTCCGCCGACTGGGCCTCGAACAGCTGCAGGTAGACGCCGAGGCGGCTGTCGGCCAGGTCGGGCGTTTCGAGCACGTTGACGGTCACGCCCGGGTTGGCGGCCATGTACCTCTCGGCCGCTGCGCGGGTGAGCTCGAGCTCCTGACCGACGGCTCCGGCGGCCACCGTGACGGTGACCTGCGCGAAGGCGAGGCTGGAGGCGAGAACGGCTGCGAGTACGACTAGCAGTCTCTTCATGTTTCCCCTTTCCGAAGTCGAGCGAGCCGCGACGCCGGAGCGCCGCTCAGGACACGCGTTCGCCGACCGCTGGTGGCGGCCAGTTCGGCGCCTGGTCGGGTGACCCGGGCATCCGGATGCGATCGTTCGACGGGATGATGATAGCAGTGCGGTCGAAGTGCTCCGCAACCCCATGGGTGACACAGCCGGCCGGAGCGGCAGGTCGCGTCGGCTTTCGGCAGGCCGCCCGCAGAGCGACGGCTAGGTCGCGGGCCGCCCCACCATCTTGCTGACCAGCTCCTGGATCCTCAGCTCGTGGAACGGCTTGGTCAGCGTCTCGGCACGTGGCAGCCGCCTGAACGGCCCGGTGCGCGGCAGCTCGTCGACCAGCACCAGCACTTGAAGATGGGCGTGGCCGGGCCGCCGTCTGACCTCTTTGACGAGCTCCCACGCCGCCCCGGCGCCGTCGTCGTCGATGACCAGCGCGCTGGGATGGTGAGCGTCGGTGGCGGCTTCGACATCGGCGTAGGCCGACACGGTCTCGACCCTGAAGCCGGCGCGCTGCAGCGCCAGCCGGATGAGGCGTTGGAGCGCGCTGCTGGGCGACACCACGAGCACCAGCGGGTCGACCACGGCGTAAGGGGCCGGCTCGATCACCTTGAGAGCCTGCAGCCGACTAAGGATGTGGAAGACGTGTCTCTCGGTCAGGTCGAGCTCGGCCGCCAAGGTCCGGGCCGAACGTCGGCCGTCGACGTAGCCAAGGACCTCCCAGCCGCCCGTGGGCATCTCCACCCTGGTGGGGTCGGACCTGCGCACGAAGACGGTGCCCGGCGCCACCTGACTGCCTTCGAACTCGTGCTGGCTCTGAGCGATCTGCATCAGCAGCATCAGCGCGTCGACGCTGTGGTCGGTCGGTGTCTGCGAATCGTCGGTGGGCCTGTCGGTGAAGTCGAATCGGCCTTCGGACCAGGTGAGCAGGTCGGTGACGACTTCGTAGATCTGCCGCTCGAGCGCCGAACGCAGGTCGCTCTCCTGCAGCATGCCCATCTCGACGGCCATCAGTCCCAGCGGCGTGCCGGCGTTCTCGGTGTGCTGGCGTCTCAGGATCTCCTGCACCTCGTGCGAGGTGAGCAGGTCCATGCGGACCAGGATCTCGCCCAGGTGGACGCCGGGGTGCACGTGAGCGTAGTCGACCCTGCCGTGGTCGAAGTAGATGCGCGCCTTGGCGTTCGCCCGCTCGACGGTCAGCACGCCGGACTTCTGGCCGGTCGCGATGACCTGGAACACGTCGGAGAGAGGCATGTTGCGGAGACTGCCTTGGATCATGCGCTCAACCCTGGCCACCTTCGACGAACAGGCCGGTCTCGTAGCCGATGGGCATGGCGATCCCGAGATGCCGGTAGGCTTCCGGAGTCGCGACGCGGCCGCGGCCGGTGCGCTGCAGCAGGCCGCGCTGGATCAAGAACGGCTCGTACACCTCTTCGAGCGTGGTGGCGTCTTCGCTCACCGCCGTCGCCAACGTATCGAGTCCGACCGGGCCGCCCGCGAACTTCTCGACGATGCAACCCAGGATCGCGCGGTCACGGCGGTCCAAGCCGGCGTCGTCGATGCCGAGCGCGTCGAGCGCGCTGCGCGCCCGCTCCAGCGTGATCTCCTGCTCGCCGGCGACCTCCGCGTAGTCCCGCACGCGCCGCAGCAGACGCTTGGCGATGCGCATGGTGCCGCGGGCTCGGCGGCCGATCTCCAGGGCGGCCTCGGGAGCCAGCGCGTACCCGGCGAGGCTCGCGTCGCGGTCGACGCCGGCGGCCAGTTCGGCGTCGCTGTAGTACTCGAGGTGTTCGATGATCCCGAAGCGACTGCGCAGCGGACCGGTGATCAGGCCTGGTCGGGTGGTAGCGCCGATCAGGGTGAAGCGCGGCAGCTCGAGCCGGATCGATCTGGCCGCCGGCCCTTGCCCGAGCACGATGTCGATCTTGAACTCCTCCATCGCGGGGTAGAGGTGCTCCTCGGCGACGCGGCCCAGCCGATGTATCTCGTCGATGAACAGCACGTCGCCGTCTTCCAGCGCGTTGGTGAGGATGGCCGCCAGGTCACCGGGCTTCTCGATGGCCGGACCCGACGTGACCCGGATGCCGACGCCCAGCTCATGGGCGACGATGTGGGCCAGAGTGGTCTTGCCGAGCCCGGGTGGACCGTAGAGCAGCAGGTGGTCGAGAGGCTCGGCCCGGCCCCTGGCGGCCTCGAGGTAGACGGCCAGTTTGCGCTTCAGGCGCGTCTGACCGACGTACTCCGAGAGCGTGGTCGGGCGCAGCCGGAGCTCCTCCACGACGCGGATAGTACCATGCAGCCAGGTAGCTCCCCGACGCGGTAGGCTGCCTGCTGGCCGCCGCTGCGGGCCTGGCCGGGAGGAAGCGAGAGAGTTGCTCACACATCGGGTCGAGATCGGTGGCCAGGTACGTGACCTCAAGGTGGTCAGGGTCGGAGGCGTCTCTGTTGCCCTGTTCAACATGCTCGGCGACACCGAGCTGACAGAGGCCGCCGCGGGGGAGTTGGCCGCCCGGATGCCTTCCGAGGTCGAGATGATGGTGACACCCGAGGTCAAGGCCGTGCCCTTGGCTCACGCGATCAGCGTGCGAACCGGCATCCCCTACGTGGTGGCCCGCAAGACCGAGAAGCCTTACATGGTCGGCTCGGTCAAGCGCAGCGTGCTCAGCATCACGACCGGCAAACCTCAGGACCTCGTCATCGACGGCGCCGACGTCCCGCGTCTGGCAGGCAAGCGGGTGGCGATCGTCGACGACGTAGTATCGACGGGCGGCACTCTCAACGGTCTGGTCGAGCTTCTCGGTGAGATCGGCGCCACCGTGGTCGCCACTCTCGTCGTGTTCAGCGAGGGCGAGAAGCGCAGCGACATCATCGCGCTGGGACACCTGCCGCTGTTCGCGGCCGACGAAGGCATCTAGGGAGTTGGGGAGCGGGCGCCGGCCGGCGCCGAGCGAGTGGGTAGGCGATGAACGACGCCAAGGAACTGATCAGGGAACGCCTCGACATCGCCGAGGTGATCGGCCAGGTCGTGGCGCTGAAGCCCGCGGGCCGCGGCCAGCTGAAGGGGCTGTGCCCGTTCCACAGCGAGAAGACGCCGAGCTTCCACGTCAACGTCGACCGCGGCTTCTACTACTGCTACGGCTGTCGGGCCGGCGGCGACGTCTTCAAGTTCGTGATGGAGACCGAGGGTCTGAGCTTCATCGACACGCTCAAGCGCCTGGGCGAGCGCGTGGGGATCGAGGTCGAGGTCGGCACCCAGGGCAGGGACAGGCACGACCTCCACGGGGTCAATCAGGTGGCGCTGGCGTACTTCAGGGCCCACTTCGCCGGGGAGGCGGCCGCCTATCTCCAACGGCGCGGCCTGACGCCCGAGAGCGCCGAGCGCTTCGAGATCGGCTTCGCTCCCGCAGCCTGGGACGGGCTCCTCAAGCATGCCCTCGCCAAGGGCGTCAGGGAGGACGACCTGCTGACGCTCGGCCTGATCATCGAGAACGAGAGCGGCCGCCGTTACGACCGTTTCCGAGGACGGCTGATGTTCCCGATCAAGGACCGGCTCGGTCGCTTGGTCGGCTTCTCCGGCAGGGTGTTGGACGACTCGTTGCCGAAGTACATGAACAGCCCGGAGTCTCCGCTGTTCAAGAAGTCCGAGTTGCTCTACGGCCTGGATCTCGCCAGACGCCACATCCGCGATTCGGGCGAGGTCGTGGTCGTCGAGGGTTACACCGACGTGATCGCGCTGCACCAGGTCGGGATCGAGAACGCCGTCGCCGCGCTCGGAGCCACCCTCACCCCCGAGCAGGCCGAGGCGCTCGCGCGGCTCGATGCCCGCACCGTCTACCTGGCCTTCGACGCCGACGAAGCCGGACAGAAGGCCGTGCTCTCCGGCCTCGATCAGGCGGTCGGAAGACGTCTGATGGTCAAGACGGTGAGCGTTCCGCACGGCAAGGACCCGGCCGAAGCCGTGCTCGGCGGCCACCTCGAGGAGTTCAGGCGCGCGCTCGAGGCGGGAGCCTCGGAGGTCGAGTTCCGCTTCCGGCGCGTGATCGAGCGTCATGATCCCGACACGGTGGAGGGCCAGCGGCTGATCCTCGAGGAGTTGCAGGGGGTGCTGCGCCCCCGCGCGCTCTTCGACCCGGTGGCCAGCGAGATGCGCAGGCTGGTGATCGACCGCCTCGGCATCGCCGGGCCGCGTCTGGATGAGTGGCTGGCGTCGCGCAGCACCCGCCGGCCGAGCGCCACCGAAGTCAGGGGGATGAGCGGTCGGCGCGGCGAACTCGACCAGGGCCGCAAGCTCGAAGCCGAGGTCGTATCCCTGTTGCTGCTCGACGAAACGCTGCTGTCGGAGCGTGCCAGGCGGGTGGCCGACGCGCTCGCCTACGGTCCCGACCTGATGGGCGGCTCGCTGCTCGAGGAGTTCATCGGGGCCTGCTTGCAGGGCACCGACCCGCGGTCGCTGCTGCACGCGCAGTCGGATCGACCGGAGATGGCGCTGGTGCTGAGCCGCCTCATGGAGGAGGGCTCGGAAGACACCCAGCGGATCGACGTCGACGATCACCTCGACAAGGCGATCTCGAGGCTCAGGGAGTTGCGGATCGATAGCGCCAGGGCCAGCAGCCTCGAGAGCCTCAAAGCGCGGCAGGCCGAGCTATCCAGCCAACTCTCCGAGAGCGGCGGCGATCCCGCCGCCGTCGCGGCCATCTACCAGGAGCTCAGGCGCCTGCACGACAGCTACGCTGCCCGCGAGGCCGAGCGACGCTCCAGGGCCGCGGCGACGATCGCCAGGCAGCGGCGCCGCGGGCGCTGACACCGAACACGCTCCGTCAAGGGCGACGCCTCAAGGCGTTTCCACGCCCGACCGGGATCCCCTGCGCAGCTCCCGTAGCTCGGCGGCGGCCGCGGCCAGGATGTCCGCGCCACGCTCGCCGACACCTGGGATCGAGTTGAGGTACGCAGCGTCGGCAGCCGACCTCGCCCCGTCACGGTCGCCGCGGCGCACCAGCCGCTCGAAGGCACGCCACTGCACCGCGTCCACCTCCGCGCTGGGGGCCGCCGGCAGCGGCAGCAGTAGCGCCTGGGCGGCCGACGGTTCGAGCTTCAGTAACCCGCCACCGAGGGCGTGACCTTCGAGCTCCGCCGACAACTCGCTGAGCGAGCTGAGGGCGGCGGCGGCCAGCGTGGAGGCCGCCGCCGCCCCGCTGCCCGAGCGGCGCCAGACGCCGTGCAGGGTGTTGCACACCGCCACCTGCGCGGTGTTCACGCTCATCCGCGGTCGGTCTGCCGCCATCGCGGTCAGCAGCAGGTCGGGCGGGGCGGTGCGGGTCACGCGAAACCACGGCGTGCGGTGCCGGGCCTTGGCGCGTTGATCGATCCCTCGCGACACGCCTTCCGCCAGGTAGTCGGCCACGGCCGGGTCGCTCTCGTCGATGGGGGAGAACAGCAGCCCGGCATCGCCAGACTCGGTCGCTTCGAGCCAGTCGTCGTCGGTGAACGCCAATCCCGACAGAGCGCGCGACCTGAAGGCCGCTCGTCGCAGCTGGGCCGCGCCCAGGCCTCTCTCGAGCGCCTGCTCGGGCTGCAGGTGGAAGTAGTCGTTGGCCCCCGTGAGGTAGCCGATCTTCACGCGCGCGTGGTGACCGAGACGGCTGACGCCCTTGGCGGTCCGCAGCCACGACATCAGGTCGGCCGCTTCCGGCGCCAGCCAGGCATGGTGCAGCTTGAACGTGCCGGCCACCAGCCCCTCGGCGTCCAGCGGCCGGAACGCCAGCGCTTCGAGCCCACCCGCCAGGTCCTCGCTGGAGCGCGCGCGCGCCAGTGCCAGACTGCGCCCGGGACGACCGTGCCCGTCAGCCAGCAACAGCAGGGTCTGCTGGTCGAAATGGGGGACCAGCGCGCGCTCGAACGCCACCAGCCGCACGCTCCGGAAGCGACCCAGCAGGAACGCCAGGATCGACTTGGCGTAGCGCGCGTGACCGAGCTCGGCCGGGATCACCAGTGCCAGGCGCCCGCCTGGCTTGAGGAACGACGTCGCGTGTATCACGAACGGAGCCCAGTAGCTGGCCAAGGGATCGAGGGTCACGCCGGCGGCCGCGGCGCGCTGCTGGGCGACGCCGCGCTGCGCGCGGGTCAGGCGTTGGAAGCGCACGAACGGCGGGCTGCCGATGACCGCGTCGACCGGAGCCAGTTCCCCTGGCGACAAGGCTAGGAAGTCGCCAACGAGCACATTGCCGGTCACCCTGCTCGCCCCGCCACCGGCAGCCTCGACGGCTCGGCTCACGGCCGACGCGCCTTCGGCGGTGTCGTCGAGCGCTGCAACGCCCACCACCTCGCCGCCGCCGCCGAGCGCTTGGAGTCTGCTGACCCCTGCGACCAGGTAGCCGCCGTCGCCGCAGGCGGGATCGAGGACCTGGCCGCCGGGCGTGGGAAGCGCCCACCGCGCCAAGGCGTCGGCCACCATGGCCGACGTGTGGTGGGCGCCGTGAGCCTTCCCCGAGGCCGATTCGCCTGCGCTGGACACGTCGAATTCTACCCCAGGCGCAAGCGCTCCCAAGGCTTGGTCCAGGGGTTCCGCAAGGGACGAATGTCTCGATTGACACCCCTATGGCGCCTTGGTATCTTGACCGCGACACGCGTCAGGGGCGCTAGTGCGCCGCAGGACGACGTTTTTTTGTGCCTCGTCGCAAAGAAATCCCGCTCGCACGTCATCTGATGAAGTGGTCGGCGTGGGTGCGTGTTGAAGGAGGACCGCTTGGAAGCTCATGGTGAACGGCTGCTCCAAGACCTGGTGAACCAGGAGAAGAGCCTCGTCGCCAAGGTCGAGGACGCCAAAGCGAAGGGCAGAGACGTCGTCGAGAAGGCACAGGCCGAGGCCGCTGCCGTCCTGACCACGGCCCGCGACAAGGCGGAGAAGCTCGCTCAGGCCGAAGCCGAGTCTGGTCGTGCCGAGGCGGAAGCGGCCCATGCGACCGTCGTCAAGGCGGCTACCGAAGCGGCGGAAGCGCTCAAGCTGCGCGCCGAAGCGAACCGCGCTGCCGCGATCGACAGCGTGCTGGAGAAGGTCTTGCCGTGATCGCGGCCATGGACCAGGTCACTGTCGTCGGCCGGCGGTCCTTGGCCAAGGACGTCGTCGCCAGTCTGCAGAACCTGGGTGTGGTGCAGGTCGAGTCTCTCGATCCTGACACCGCAATCGGTGGCGAGCAGGGCGGCGTGCTGTCGCAGGTCAGGTTGACGGGCGATGACCTCAAGGCTCGCGAGAGCTGGGACCGCCTCGTGGCGCGGACCACGTCCTTGCTCGACGCCCTGGGAATCGTCCAGGACGGTTCGGTGCCGGCCAGAGCCGACACCAGCGATGATCCGACCGAACTCGAAGGGCACCTCAGCGAGCTCGGCTCGCTGGTAGATCGCTTGCTGGCCGAGCGTACCGACCTGCAGGACGAGAGCGACCTGATGCGCACGTTTCAGCCGCTGCTGCGCGATCTCGCCCCGCTGCTAGCGCCGCTCGATGGCTCCCGCTACCTGTCGGGCGCGGCGTTCCTCGTCTCCGAGAAGGACCTGCCGGACGTCCTGGCCAAGCTCAAGGCCGACCTGGGCGAGCGGTTCGAGATCTCGACCAGGCGCCACGCCGGGCAGCTACTGGCCGTCGCGGTGGCCATGCACGCCGACGCACCCGCCTTGCGGGCCGCGCTCGCGAAGGCCGGCGTCAGCGAGCTGACGCTGCCGGAGCGCTACGCCGGTCACGGCGTGGCCAAGGCCGCGCACGTCATCGAGGAGCGCTCGCAGTTCGTTCCGAAGCGCTTGGCCGCCATCGCGGAGGAACTCAAGAGACTCGCTTCGCAGCACGAGATGCGGCTGCGCCAGCTGAACCGCCTGGCGGTCAACCAAGCCGAGCGCTTCCACCGGCTCGAGGACCTGGCTGCCGGCCGCTACGGCTTCGCGCTGCGCGGTTGGGTGCCCAGCGCCGACGGGTCGAAGGTGGTCTCGGCGCTGACCCAGCAGTACCGCACCGACGTGGTGGTGCACACGCGGCCGGCCGACGAGCACCACGACGTCGGCGTCCCGGTGAAGCTCGAGAACCCGGCATGGGTGACCCCGTTCCAGGCCCTGCTGAACCTCTTCGCCCCGCCCAAGTACGGCAGCTTCGACCCCAGCTGGACGCTGGCGGTGTTCTTCCCGCTGTACTTCGGATTGGTGGTCGGCGACATCGGCTTCGGGCTCCTGTTCGCCCTCATCGGCATGCTGCTCAAGCGCATGGGCAGGAACGGCAAGGCGCTGAGCCTCGGTCCGTTGGGCATCACGTTCCCCCCGGAGTCGCTCAAGAACATCTCCACTCTGATCTACTGGTGCGCCGCTTGGAGCGTGGTGTTCGGCTTCATGTTCGGCGAGTTCTTCGGCAACTTCCTCGAGCGCTTCCCGCCGGGGCGGCCGGTCTTCTACACCACCCTGCATCACGAGGCGGGCTACGGGCTCATCAACATCCCGCTGTTCCGCGTCGAGGTGTTCACCCCGCTGCTGCTCGCGAGCATCGGGTTCGGCGTTTTACAGGTCATCGGCGGCTGGGTCATCAGGACCATCTTCGGTTTCAAGCACCGCGACATGAAGCACGTCTTCGAGGGCATCGGCATGGTCGGCGGCCTGAGCGCCGTGGTGCTGTTCGCCGCCAGCTACCTCAACGACTCGCTCACCCCCTTGGTGATGACCTTGGTAGCGATCGGCATGGTGGTGTTCTTGGCTGGGGCGGTGCTGGCGAAGATGCCACTGATGCTGGTGGAGATCATCTCGAACTCCGGCAACATCCTCAGCTACCTGCGACTCTTCGCCGTCG
>CAYNOS010000023.1:0-39096 GCA_964398985.1 uncultured bacterium | reverse complement strand
CGTGAGTCCCGCCGTCGGCCTCGTTTCGCTGATCCTCGTGACGATGATCTGGGGCACCACCTTCGTGATCGTCAAAGAGGCGCTCGACACGATCTCGGTTCCGCTGCTCTTGGCCGTGCGCTTCACGCTGGCCGGGGTGCTGTTGGCGTGGGCAGGGTGGGACAGGCGGGCGCTGGTCCCGGCGCTGCTCCTCGGCGTGCTGTCCTTCCTCGGGTTCGTGACGCAGACGCTGGGGCTGGCGGTCACCAGCGCTTCGAACGCCGCCTTCATCACCGGTCTGTCGGTGATCCTGACGCCGCTGGTCGGTCGGTTGGTGTGGAGGCAGACGCTGGCCGCGAGGGTGTACACCGCAGCCGGCGTCGCGCTGGCCGGCCTCGCTCTGATCACGCTGCGCGACGGGATGGCGGCAGTCAACGGCGGCGACCTGCTGGTGATGGTCACCGCCCTGAGCTACGCGATCTACATCGTCTACCTGGGCGAGGTGGCGGGGAAGGTTCGAGGCGCCGCGCTGGCTTTCATGCAGCACGTGCCGATGGCGCTGCTGGCATGGCTGTGGGCGCTGCCGCAGGTCGGCGATCTGGTCGCAGTGCCGCTGACCACCTACCTCGCGATCGTCTACCTCGCCGCGGTCGCCACGGCGCTGGTGGCGATCATCCAGACCTATGCGCAGCGCGTGGTGCCCGCCCACCTCGCAGCGCTGGTCTTCGTGCTGGAGCCGGCCTTTGCCTCCCTGTTCGCCTATCTGCTGTTGGGGGAGCGGCTCGGCGTGCTCGGCTGGATCGGCGGGACGCTGATGCTCTTGGCCATGGTCATCGCCCAGGTGCGGCTGCCTGCGCCGCGGTTGGCCGGCAGCCAGAGCTAGTCGCCAGCCGGCGCTAGTCGCCAGCCAGCGACTCCCGCTCGAGCAGGGCGCGCTTGCGTTCCACGCCCCACGCGTAACCCGACAGGCTGCCGTCGCTGCGGACGACGCGGTGGCACGGTATGGCGACCGCCAGCTTGTTGGCGGCGCAGGCACCCGCGACGGCGCGCACCGCGCTGGGTGCGTCGATGCGCTCGGCGATCTCGGCGTAGGTCGCGGTGGTCCCGACCGGGATCTGGCGCAGGGCCAGCCACACGCGTTGCTGGAAAGCCGTGCCCCTCACGTCCAGGGGCAGGTCGGCGCCGAGGCCGGGAGCCTCGACCAGGCCCACGACCCGTGCCACCAAGTCCTCGTAGTCGCGGTCGGCGCCGATCAGTCGCGCTCTGGGGAAGCGCTGGTGCAGGTCGCGGATCAGCCCAGCGGGCTCGTCGCCCATCAAGATCGCGGCCACGCCCTTGTCGCTGGACGCGACCAGGATGGCCCCGAGCGAGGACTCACCGATCGCGAAGCGGATCTCCTCGTCGGTGCCGCCTGCCCGGTAGGTCGAAGGCGTCATGCCCAGCATGCCGGTCGACTGGGCGTAGAAGCGCCCGCTGGAGTTGAAGCCGGCGTCGTAGAGCGCCTCGGTCACGCTGCTGCCGGTTGCCAGGCTGCGCCTGACGCGACTGGCGCGGTGAGCGCCGGCGTACGCCTTGGGCGTCACGCCGGTGAGGGCCCTGAAGAGGCGGTGGAAGTGGCTCGGGCTGAGGCCCACCGCCGCGGCGAGCTCGCCGAGCGTCGGCTCCTCCTCGCTCTGCTCGATCAAGCGGCAGGCCTTCTCGATCAGAGCCGCGCGCTTCACCGCCAGCGGGGGACCGTCGGGATCGCAGCGTTTGCAGGGACGGAAGCCGGCTGCTCTGGCGCTCTCTATCGTGTCGTGGATGCGAACGTTGGCGGCATTGGCGGTGCGGGACGGGCACGAGGGGCGGCAGTAGACGCCGGTCGTCGCGACCGAGTACCAGAACTGCCCGTCGGCGGTCTCGTCACGAGCCCTGATCCTCGCCAGGCGCGGATCGAGCGACTCGGCGGGTCGTGGGGTGTGGTTGTCGGAGGCGGTCATCAGCTTCATCGTGATTCTCCTCTACGACGGGGCCCTGATGCCAGCATGCCTGGGTGGGCGGCTTGGACCTGCCAGTCAGCATGCCCATCGGCGGGGGGAGTTCGCACTCCAGTCCTTGCTCTCGAATCCGCGCGGATTCGAGAGCAAGATCCGGATATCGGGAGCGGTGCGGCGGCGCCTAACCTCCTGCCCATGCAACGAGTCGCGCAAGCTCCCGCCGTTCACCAGATGCCTCTTCCGACCGCCTTTCGGCACCTCGGCTGGTCGGGCCTGTGCGCCATGGGCGCCGACCAGGTGGCTCTGGCGGCGGCGCCGTTGGCCGCCGTACTGCTGTTCGCGGCGGGCCCCGCCGAGGTCGGCTGGCTCCAGACGGTGCAGACGCTGCCGTTCCTGCTCTTCGCCATCCCCGTCGGTCTCATCGCCGACAGGTGGTCCCGGCGCAGGCTGATGCTTGCAGCCGAAAGCCTGAGGTTCGTGGCCCTGCTGGCCGTGGGCGCACTGGCGGGGTTGGGGGTTCTCGGCCTGCCGTCGCTGGCGCTGCTCGGCTTCGTGGCCGCGCTCGGCACCGTCTGCTACTTCGTCACCGTGCCCGCCATGGTGCCCCGGCTGGTGCCGCGCCCGCAGTTGGGGGACGCCAACAGGTGGCTGGAACTGGCGCGCAGCGTCGCCTACTCCTTAGGACCGGTACTGGGAGGCGTCGCCATCGCGCGGACCGGTGTGCCGGTCACCTACGCGTTCGCCGCGACGCTGGCCCTGGGGGGCGCGACGCTCCTCACGCGCCTGCCGCAGGAGGGACGGTCTACCCCGCCTGCGAGGAAACCGCTCGCCGAGTTGCGGCAGGCGGCCGTGTTCGTGGCCGGCCACCCGCTGTTGAGGCCCATCTTCGTGACGGCGGTCGTGTTCAACGCCGCCTCGTTCGTTCTGCAGGCGGTATTCGTCGCCTACGCGGTGGCCAACCTCGGCATGAGCGCGACCTCGGTCGGGCTCACACTGGGACTCTCGGGCCTCGGCATGGTGGTGGGCGCCGCGCTGGCCCCGGTGGTGGGGCGCAGGCTGAGGTTCGGCACCATCGTGGTGTTGGGGCCACTCGCGGGGTTCATGGCGGCAGTGCTGGTTCTGCTCACCGTCTGGTTGCCGGTGCCCGTCCTGGCCGCCGTCGGGTTCCTGCTCTTCGGCCTGGGTCCGGTCCTGTGGACCATCTCGACCACCACGCTGAGGCAGGTGGTGACGGAGAACGACATGCTGGGCCGCGTCTCTGCGCTGCTGGTCACGGCCACCTTCGGAGCCAGGCCGGTCGGGGCGGCCGTGGGAGCGGCGCTCGCGACCCTGTCGGGCCCCGCGGCTTGCCTGATCGCGGCGGCGTGCGGCTTCCTGGTTCAGTTGGCCGTGATCTGGTCGTCCGACGTGCGTCATCTGCGTTCGCTGCCCGACGCCCCATGACGGACCGGCGGGCACCCGCCGCCCGCCGCGCCCGCGAGTGGCGCATCCGCCTGCTGGTCCTAGCTCTACCGCAAGCTCTCGACCACGCTCCGGTCCTCGAGCGTGCTGACGTCCCCGGACAGCTCTTGACCCGAGGCGACCGAGCGCAGCAGCCGGCGCATGATCTTGCCGGAGCGAGTCTTCGGCAGGCCGTCGGCGAAGCGGATCTCGTCGGGCCTGGCGATCGCCCCGATCTCGTGAGCGACGTGCGCGCGCAGTTCGTCGCGGAGCCGGTCGCTAGGTTCGTTGCCGACCTCGAGCGTCACGAACGCCACGATGCCCTGACCCTTGAGTTCGTCCGGCCGTCCGACCACGGCGGCTTCAGCCACCGACGGATGCGAGACCAGTGCCGACTCGATCTCCATCGTGCCGAGGCGGTGGCCCGACACGTTGACGACGTCGTCGACGCGACCCATGATCCAGAAGTAACCGTCTTCGTCCTGACGGGCGCCGTCGCCCGAGAAGTACGCGTGCTCGACCTCGCCCCAGTACTGGTTGCGGTAGCGGTCGTCGTCGCCGAAGACGGTCCTGAGCATCCCCGGCCACGGCTTACGCACGACCAGGTACCCGCCCTTGTCGGCGGACACGCGCTTGCCGTCGGCGTCGACGACCTCGGCCTCGACCCCGAACAACGGCACACCCGCGGAGCCAGGCTTGGTGGTGTGCACTCCCGGCAAGGTCGAGATCATGATCGCGCCGGTCTCCGTCTGCCACCAGGTGTCGACGACGGGGCAGCGGTCGCCGCCGATCACCCGGCGGTACCACATCCACGCCTCCGGGTTGATCGGCTCTCCCACCGTGCCGATGAGCCTGAGGCTGGTCAGGTCGTGACGTTCAGGGTGTTCGGCGCCGAGCTTCATGAACGCTCTGATCGCCGTCGGTGCGGTGTAGAAGACCGTCACGCGGTAGCGCGCGACCATCTCCCACAGACGGTCGGGCCCCGGGTAGGTGGGGTTGCCCTCGTACATCACCTGGGTGACGCCGTTCGAGAGCATCCCGTACACCACGTAGCTGTGGCCCGTGACCCAGCCGATGTCCGCGGTGCACCAGAATACGTCGTTGGGCTTCAGGTCGAAGACGTACTTGCTGGTCAGGTTGGTGTGGACCAGGTAGCCGCCGGTGGTGTGTAGGACGCCTTTGGGCTTGCCGGTCGAGCCGGAGGTGTAGAGCACGTAGGCGGGATGCTCCGAGTCCACCGGCACCGCTTCGAACTCTGGGCTGGCGTGCCGCATGAGGTCGTGGTACCAGTCGTCGCGACTGGGCTCCATGTCGATGTCGTTCTCGGCGCGTTTCACGACCACCACGCTCGTGACGCTCGGGCACTTGGCCAACGCCTCGTCGACCGCCGGCTTCAGCGGCAGGACGGCGCCGCGCCGGTAGCCGCCGTCGGCCGTGACCACCAGCTTCGCCCTGGCGTCGTTGATGCGGTCGGCGAGGGCGCTCGAGCTGAAGCCTCCGAACACCACCGAGTGGGTGGCGCCGATACGCGCGCAGGCCAGCATCGCCACCAGCGCCTCGGGGATCATCGGCATGTAGATGGCGACCATGTCGCCCAACGACACGCCCTTGTCCTGCAGGACGTTCGCGAACTTCGAGACCTCGCGCAAGAGCTCGCCGTACGTGATGACGCGGCGGTCGCCGGGTTCGCCCTCCCAGAAGAGTGCGACCTTGTTGGCGAGGCCGCGGGCGACCTGCAGGTCGAGGCAGTTGTAGCTGAGGTTGGTCTTGGCGCCCACGAACCAACGGGCGTGCGGCTCGTCCCACTCGAGCACCCGCTCCCAGGGCTCGAACCAGTGGAGGTCGGCCGCCGCGGCCGACCAGAATGCCTCCGGGTCCTCCAGCGACTCACGATACAGGCGCTGATACTCCTCCGGGTCGGAAAGGTGCGCCGCCTCCTTGAAAGCCTTCGGCGGAGCGAAACGCCGCGCCTCCTGAAGTACGGATTGGATGCTGTCTGCCACGTCTCCTCCGGGTTCCGGAATGCCGGTTACCCAGGGAGCATAGCTCAGTACCGCCGGCGGTCAAAGCCGCCGGTCGCCGCCGGAGCCCGGCTCACCAACGGCGCAGCGCGCCGTAGCGCGGGCGCTGCCACCATGACGGCGCCAGCACCACGAACACCGTGATGATCTCGAGGCGGCCGGCGTACATGCCGAAAATCAAGAGACCGCGGGCGAGAGGTCCCAGTTCGGTGAACGAACCGAGCGGCCCGACGGCCCCGATTCCGACGCCGATGTTGCCGATGGCGGCCGCGGCGGCGCTGAACGCGCTGGTGAAATCCGCGCCGGTGAACACCAGACCGACGGTCAGTGCGGCGAACAGGCCGATGTAGAGCGTGATGAAGCCCGACACCGAGCGGAGCACCTCGTCGCTGACCAACCGTCTACCGAGCGTGATCGGGAGCACGGCCCGCGGGTGGAGGGCGTGGCGGACCTCGCGGATGGCGATCTTCGCGATGATCAGCCAGCGGCCGACCTTGACGCCGCCGCCCGCCGACCCGGTGCTGCCGCCGATGAACATCAGTATCAACAGGATGCTCTGGGCGCTCGGCGACCAGAGCGCGAAGTCGTCGGTGGCGTAGCCGGTGGAGGTCATCACGCTCAGCGCGTTGAAGAGCCCGTGGCGTGCCGCGGCGGCCGGCGGGAGGCCTGATCCCGCAGCCAGGATGCTCGCCAGGCCGGCCGCCGCCAGCAGAGCCAGCAGCGTGTAGAGCCGGAACTCGGGGTCGCGCAGGAGGCTGCGCGGGCGGCCGCTGAACGCCCTGAACAGCAGCGCGAAGCTGGCCCCGGCGAGGAACATGAAGGCGATGGCGATCCACTCGAGATCGGCTTGCCCGAAGGCCAGGAAGCCCTCGGCGCGGGTCGAGAAGCCGCCGGCCGAGACCGTGGCCAGCGCGTGGGCGAGGCCCTCGAACGGCGCCATGCCGCCGAGCGCGTAGGCAGCGGCGCACGCCAGCGTCAGGACCGCGTAGACGCTGATCACCGCGAACGCGGTCGAGCGCAGGCGCGGCAGCAGCCGCTGATCCTCGCGGGCGCCTGGCGCATCTGCGAAGAACAACTGCCGGCCGGCGATCGCCAACTGCGGGAAGACCGCCACGAACAGGACCAGGATGCCGATGCCGCCGACCCACTGTGACAGCGCCCGCCACAAGAACAGGCTGCTCGAGACCGCCTCGAAGTCGCGGATCAGGCTGGCGCCGGTGGTCGTGAAGCCGCTCATCGACTCGAACAGCGCATCGAAGGGTCCCAACGGACCCGCGACCGCGAACGGAACGGCGCTCACCAGCGGCAGCAGCAGCCACAACAGCAGAACCGTGGCGAGCGCCTCGCGGCGACTCGGTTCGGCGGCGGCCACCCCGATCAGCCTCAGCACCACTCCGATGGGGAACGCCACCGCCGCGCACACCAGGAAACCCGTCACCCTCTCGCCGACGATGCCGGCGCCGAGAGCGAACAGGGCAGACGTGGCACCGAGGGCCAGCATCGCCACTCCCAGGACGTAGGGCGCGAAGCGCCCGCGCGAGCTGTGGAGCGTCTCCAAGGGCGTCAGGCCCTACCGGGGGCGCCTTGGGCCGCCAACCACTCCTCGACCGCCTCCACGCGTTCGGGGGTGGTGACGATCAGCAGGTGGTCGCCCGGGCGCACCAGGGTGTCGCCGCGCGGGACGATCACGTTGGTGTCACGCTCGATGGCTCCGATCAGCACGTCAAACGGGGTGCCGAGGTCCATGATCTTGCCGCCAGGCGCGTCCTCCGGGTAAACCACGTCCATCACCTCGGCACGGTCCTCGATCGTCGCCAAGTGGTCGACCTGGTCGACCTTGAGCCAGTTCAGCACTTCCTTGACGGCGGCGCGCCTGGGCGTCAGTGGCGAGTCGATGCCGACGCGGGTGAAGAGCGTCCGGTTTCGTGCCCTGCCGACCCTGGTGACGATCTTGGGGATCCTCAGCTGCTGGCTGATCAGCGACACCAAGAGGTTCTTGGCGTCATCGTCGGTGACGGCCACCATCACGTCGGCATCCATCAGGCGCTCGTGCTGCAGCAGCTCGATGTCGGTGCCGTCACCGTTGATCACCAGGGCATGAGGCAGCCACTGAGCGAGCTTCTCGCAGCGCTCGGGGTTCTCCTCGAGGATCGTGACCGTGGTGCGTTCACTGGCCAGCGCCTCGGCCACCATGAACCCGACGTTGCCGCCCCCGACGATCGCGACGCGGGTGGTGCGGCGCCGCGGGGCGAACTGCCGTTGGACCTCGCGCATGCTCTCGCTGGTGCCAAGGAACACGACCCGGTCGCCGCTGGCGAGCACCGTCGCCCCGCTGGGGATGCTGAAGACCTCGTCGCGGACCAGCCCGACGACCAACACCCCATCTGGCAGCGTGATCGACTCCAGCGAACGTCCCACGTAGCGGTCCTCGGGGTAGAGGCGGTACTCGAGAAGCGACACGCGTCCGTTCTTGAAGCTGGCGCTGTCGATGGCCCGCGGCACCCTGACGATGTTGGCGATCTGCTGCGCCAGGATCCGCTGCGGCCAGATGATCCGGTCGATGATCAGGCCCATCTTCTCGTAGGCGCCCTTGCTCTTGAACGCGTCGATGTAGCGTTGGCGCGTCACGAAGGCCAGGGTGAGCTTGGCGCCCAACCCCTTGGCGGCCAGGCAGGCGAGGACGTTGACGTCGTCGCTGGTCGTGCACGCGATGAACGCGTCGGCGCGGTCGGTGCCGGCGGCCAGCAGGTCGTTGGGGTCGGCTGCGTTGCCCCGCAGGAACTGCACGTCGAGGCTGTCGAAAGCGCTCTCGCGCTGCTCGTCGAGGTCGACGACCGACACGCTGTGATCCCGATGAAGTTCCTCGGCGATCAGCGAGCCGATCTCACCTCCGCCTGCGATGACGACGTTCATGCCGCGGCCATTTAAGCACGCTTCAGCAGCCGGTCGCCGACGGTGCGCTGCTCGGGCTGCCGCTGCGCCAGCAGGGCCAGGCTCAAGATCGCCAGGTAGGTGACCAGGATCGGGGCGGTCAGCGCTCCGTAGCGCACCCAGGGCGTGATCTCGCTGGCGGTGGCGAACTCGGCAACCAGGTAGCCGGGGGCTCGCGGCTCCAGCCTGGCCGTCACGACCCCGTGAGGGTCGACGACGGCGGTGATGCCGTCGTTGCCGGCGCGCAGCAGCCAGCGCCGGGTCTCGATGGCGCGCATGCGACCCATCGCGAAGTGCTGCTCGCCGCCGTCGCCGTGGGCGAACCAGGCGTCGTTGGTGATCAGCAACAAGACGCCGGCGCCGCCCGCCACCATCGCCTGCTGCACCTGAGGGAACACCGACTCGTAGCAGATGAACGCCGCCGCCGGCCCGACCCCGGTGCTCAGCGGAACCGGTCCCGAACCGGCCGTGGTGCCTGCGAGGAGCGGCAGCCCCAGCCAGCCGAAGACGGTCTCGTAGAGCCGCGGCAGCGACTCGATGAACGGCCACCGCTCGCCGAACGGGACCAGGTAGTGCTTGTCGTAGCGGTCGACGATCTCGCCGTCCAGGATGCTGTAGGCGCTGTTGTGGCTGCCGGCGTCGGACGACCGGTGACGGCCGCCGATGACGAAGTTGGCGCCGGGAGCCGCGGCGGAGATGTCCTGCCTGAGCGGCTCGCCGGCGGCGCCGTCGAGATCGAATCCGAGCACCGCGCCTTCGGGCCACAGCACCAGGTCGAAGGGTGGCTCGCCGGCACTCTCGCGCTCACGCTCGGCGGCGCGGGTCAACGAGAGCTGGATGTCGACCTCTTCGCGCAGCGTCGTGAGGCGCCCGAAGGCGTCGAGGTTGCCCTGCACCAACAGGACGCGCAGCGTGGGGTCGGCGTCGCCGCCGGAGGCGGCCGCTACGAGCCGCCGCTCGCCGGCCTCGAACGCGGCGACAACCAGCAGCACGGCCAGGGCCGGCGCCAGCAGCGAGCGTCGCGGGTCGCTCAGCAAGGTGCTCCTGCGCGGAACCACCAGCGGCAGCGCGAACAGCGCGCTGACCGTCGCCGCCAACAGGCTGAGGCCGTAGACGCCGATGGTGTCGGCGACCTGCGCGACCGGGGTGTCGAGCCACAGGTAGCCCAGCGTGCCCCAGGGGAACGCGAAGTAGCCTTGGGTACGCGCCCATTCGACCAGCACCCAGGCAGCCGGGAGCGCGATCAACGTGCGCCGCCCGCCGCCCCCCGAGAGCAGCCACGCCGCCCAGGTGGTGGCGCCCCAGAAGCTGGCGAGCACCGCCACCAGCAGCGGGAACGTCGCCCAGAAGGCCGGTCCCAGCAGCGCCGCGAAGCTGCGCGGCAGCCACAGGATGTAGATGGCAAAGAACGGCGCGGCGAACACGGCGCCCAGCCAGAAGGCGCGGCGTCCGCTGCGCGCGTTGGCGACCGCGGCGAACAGCGCCGCCAGCGTCAGCCCCAACCCCCACCAGCCCGTCGGCGGCAGCGAGAAGCTGAGCAAGGCCCCGGCGATCGCCGCCACCAGGAGCGGCGCGCGGGAGCTGGCGGGGTGGGTACTCAGGAGCTGGCCAGCAGTCCGGCGAGCAGCGCAACGCGCTGGAGGGTCTCGCGCACCCGGATGTGCTCATGCCTGGCGTGCGGCCCGTCGCCGACGGAACCGAGCCCGTCGAGCGTGGGGATGCCCAACGCCGAGGTGAAGTTGCCGTCGGAGCCGCCTCCGACGACCGCGCCGTCGATGTCGAGGTCGAGGTCGGAGAGCACGCTCTGGGCCAGCTCGAAGAGGGTCTCGTTGGCCGCGGTCAGCTCCAACGGGGGACGGTTGAGGCCTCCTTCGATGGTCAGTTTGACACGGTCGTCGCGCGGCCCGTAGTGCTTGACGGCGTCGTCGACGCGCCCTCCCTCGCTAGCCTTGAGCACGCGCAGGTCGACTACCGCGGTCGCCTCCTCGGCGATCACGTTGCTCGCGAAGCCGCCCGAGGCCTGCGTGAGATTGACGGTGGTGCCCCTGACCTCGTCGGCGAGGTCCTCGACGAACAGCAGGAAATGGGCGAGCTCGCGCAACGCGCTGGCGCCGTCGGAGGGGTTGTTGCCGGCGTGAGCGCTGCGGCCGCTGAACTTGATGCGGTAGCCGCCTACCCCTTTGCGACCGGTCTTGAGAGCGCCGTCCTCGCGGCCCGGCTCGAGCACCAGCACGCGGTCGTGATGCCGCGCCAGGTCCTCTATCAGAGCCCGCGAGTCGAGGCTGCCGGTCTCCTCGTCCGAGGTGAGCAGCAAGGTCACGGGACCCGCCAGCGGCGTGCCGGCAGCTTCGAGCACCTTGACGGCGTGGATGGCGGTGGCGATCCCCGCCTTCATGTCCAGTGCGCCGGGACCCGCGAAGGTGTCGCCGCTGCGCTTGATCGGCATGCGCTCGAGGGTGCCCACCGGCCACACCGTGTCGTAGTGGGTGAGCAGCAGGGTGCTGGGGCCGCCGGTGTCGGTGGGCGTCATCCGCGCTTCCAGGATGTCCCCGTGGGCGTTCAAGCCGTGGCGCCGAACCTGCCACCCGGCAGCGGCCAGGAGTGCCTGCATGTGGTCGGCGAGCGCGTCGCAGGCTGCCTTGTCGTGTGTCGGGCTCTCGCGCTCGACGAGGCCCGTCAGCGTCGCGAGGTAGGCGTCTTCCGCCGCGTAGGCGTGCTCGAGAAGCGGTGAGGATGTCATGCCCAATGCTACCCCTGGCGCTTGGCCAGGCGGTCACGCCACAACCGCTCGGCGAGCGACCTCACCGTCGGTTCCTGGGTGGTGCGGGCGTAGCTGTACCCGAAGCGCAGGTCGCTCTCGGCGCGCGCCGGCTCGAGCCGCTGAGCGACCTGATAGCGCGAGAGGTAGACCTGCGCGAGCAACACGTCGCGCATGCGCTGCGGCTTGACGGCGTGGAGGTCGACGAGCGCCTCGTCGTAGGCGACCATCGCGCCCCTCACGTCGCCGCGCTCGGCGAGGGACTTGCCGCGTTTGAAGTGCCTCGCGGCGTCGTAGAGAAGCTCGCGCATGCCTTCGATGATACGCCCAGCCCGGCCTTCAGCCCGCCGGCTCGCGACCCCTGCGGGCCCGGTCGGCCGTGAAGGCCGCCAGCGACACGGCCACTGCCAGGTTCAGCGACTCCGCGCGCCGGTCGCTGGCGATGCGCACGCCGATCGAGCTCGGGCCGGCGCCTGCGGCCGCGGGCCCCGGCCAGCGGCACGTCCACTTGGCGTCACCGGCCGGCTCGCCCCGCGCGCCCTCGGGACCGAACGCCAGCGTGAAGGGCGGCTCGAACGCCACGTCGGCGATCTCGGCCGCGGCAGCGGCGTCGAACAGGTAGATGGTGCGGACGCCGCAGGCGCTCAGGTAGGCGGCCTCGTCGGCGAACACCTGGCAGCTGACGGCGAACCGCAGCCCGACCGAAGCGCGCACCACGTGCGGGCTCCAAGCGTCGACGAGCGGCGCCACCAGCGCCAGCTCGTCGAAGCCGAAGGCAACCAGGCTGCGTATCGCGGTACCCAGGTTGCCGGGTTGGCTGGGCCGCACCAGCAGCACATGGTCGCTGTCGGGCCGCAGGGGCCGCTCGCTCTTGCGAACGACGGCCAGCGCCTCGACGTCGCTGCGGCTGCGCAGCCTGGCGAGGGTGTGTCGGTCGAGCGTCAGCGGCACCGCGGCGGCTCGGCAGGCGGCTTCGAGGGACTCCAGGCGCGCGCCGGTCAGCTGCTCGCCGTGGATCACCGCGGTCACGGCATGCGGCCGGTGCCGCAGCGCCTCCAGCACCGCGTAAGAACCGAAAGCGTAGGTGTGGCTGTCGTCGGCGGAGTAAGGCTCGAGCAGCACCTATGGGCCCCCGCCGCCGAAAGGCGTCAGCAGACCGCTCTCGGCCGCCGCCGCGGCGGCTTCCGGTACGAAGTCGAGCGCCAGCGCTCCGCGGTAGTGGCGCAGCGCGGCGGCGCGGTCGCCGGCGAGGTCGTGAAGCTGCGCCAGGCGAACCAGCGCGAACCCCGGCAGGAAGTAAGGTCGCGAGAAGTCCCCCGCCACCAGGTTCGCGAGTTTCGCCAACGCCTCCTGGGCGTGTCCCAACTCGAACAGCAAGTTGGCCTCGTGGTAACGCGCCTCCGGCTCGGCCAGCGTCGCGAGGCCGGCCAGCAGCGCGGCTGGGTCCGCGCTGCCGCCGACCAGTGCCAGATCGAGGAGCGCGCGCGCTCGGCCTTCCTCGCCGGCGTCGACGGCGCCCAAGTGAGTGACCTCGGCGTGTCCCGCGAGCGCCGCCGCCACCGCAGGGTAGAAGTCGAGCGGCACGAAGGCCGCGACGCGCGGGCCGCCGGTGGCGAGGATGCGGCTGGCGAGCAGGGCGCTGCGCTCCGCATGCCAGCCGGTGCCCGGCCCCGGCTCGAGCAGCCGGGCACGTTCGGCCTGGTAGCCGGCCACTGCCGGGACGACGGTCTCGATCAGGGACTCGGGATCGTGCGGCGCTGCCAGCAGCTCACGCAATGGGTCGGCGGCCGCCTGGAGCTGCGCCAGACGCTCGCGGCCGGCATCGTACTGCTCCAGGAAGCGCATCAGATCGCTCTCGGCGCCGGCGTCACCAGGGTCTTCGGGATCGTCCGCGGCGATGCCGATCAGCTCCATGCGCACCTCCGCGCGGCGAGCCCAGGGGACGACGCTCAAGGGCAGAGCGATCTCCTCGGTCGCCTGCCAGGCGGGCGTTTCGAAAGCGCCGCGCGGCAGCGGCAGCGCCAGGACATCGGGAGCGAAGTCGCTGGCGGCCGCGCGCACGTGGACGGCCGTGAAGCGCGGCCAGCGAGCGTGCAGCGCTCCAGCCAATGGGATCAGCTTCACGCTGAGGGGTTGCGCCATGACCCCATGCTACGAGGCGGGGTAATCTGCCTTAGCGCACGCGCCGTCAGCGGCGGCGCGCGGGAGGGTGAAGGATGTACCGAACCGAGCGCCAGCCTGCCTGGCAGCGCGACATCGCTTGGGCCAGCGGAGTCTTGCTGGTCCTGGCCGTGCTCGCCGGAACGCTGCTGTTCACCCAGACGCGTCTCGCCGCGCCCGCTACCGGCACGGCGGTGATACGCAGCGTGCTCGGCTTGACCCTGCAGCCGACCGGTGTCGAGCCCGCCGAGCTGGGTGTCAGAGCCGGAGCCTCCTACCAGGCGGGTCAGCCGCTGATGCTGTTGCCGGGCATCGAGGTGTTCGCCGACGCGACCGAGATACCAACCTTCACTGTCGACGAGGCCGTCGGGCGGATCGCCGGCGTGCTCACCGACAGGCTGATTGCGTCGGGCAGCCAGGCGCTGCTGGCGTCGGTCGAGGATCCGACTCTCGACCGTCAGCTCGAGACCGCGTTGGCGGGACCGGTTCCCGCGCTGATGCGCGGCTCGCTGGAAGCCGAGATGCTGCCATCCGGCCTCGACGACGGCTCCCGCCTCGCCGATTGGCGCGCGCAGCAGGCGGCGAACCCGGGCACCCTGGTGCAGCCGATCGTCGGGATCTTCGTCTACGAGTCGCCGAACCGCCTGGCGCAGCTCAACGCCAGACAGATCGGGGTCAGCGTCATCGGCCAGCTCGCCGATCAGGTGCTGGCCGAGGGGCTGCCGTCGGCGGCGGCGCTGATCACCAACCAGAACCTCGCCGCCAGGTTGCAGACCGGCGCCGGCACCAACGCCAGGACCCAGATACACCAGCTGTTCGGCAGCTTGGTCGAGGGTCGCAGCGCCGAGCTCGAGTCGCGTCTCTCGGAGGCCCGCGCGGTGGCTGCCGGCGAGTCCAGTTCCGATGAGGCTGCGAGCCTCAGCGGTTTGCTGCCGGCGTCGCAACTCGCCGGTCTGACGCCCGAGCAGGCGAACGATGCGGTGTTGGACGCGTTGGCGCGGCGCGCCTACGAAGGGGGCGCGGCGCTGGCCGCGGCCCAGCTGACACGCCCTGAACAGGCTGACAGGGTGCGCAGCGTGGCCGGGGTGATCGACGGCTTCACTGCCGCCGCCCAGAACCGCTACACGGCCTGGACCTGGTTGGCCGGTGCCGTGGCGCTGCTGTTGGCGGCGCTGTTGGTGGGTTTCTCGCGCGGGATGCAGCGGCTCGTCAACCTCGGCATCGCCATCGCTCTGGCGGTGGCGCCCGGGGCCTGGCTGTTCGGGCGCGTGACCGACTGGCTGCCTGCGGTGGACAGCCTCCCGGCGGGCGCCCCGGTGCAAGGCGTCTTCGGTGCGACCTTCGGCCTGCTCGGCTTCGCCTTCGGACAGCTGCCCGAGGAGATCGTCTCGCTGGCCGCCAGGAACCACCTCTACGCGCTGCTGTTCGCGGCCGGCCTGGTGGTGCTCGGGCTGCTGCTGTGGCTGCTCCGCGGCGTGAGACCGCGGCGGCGCTCGTACCTCTGACCGCCGCCTGAACAGCGCGTCAGCGCGCCCCGAACTCCAGCGCGAACGCCGTCAACGGACCCGCTTCCACCGCCAGGTCGAGCAGCGCCGAGTAGGGCAGCGTGACGCGGAACGGTCCCTGGACGTAAGGACCCATCTCGTAAGGGTCGAAGTGGAACGTCAGCCCAGCCGGGCTCAGGGTGGCCACGCGCAGGTCGCGTTCGGTCAGCGCGACGACGCTGCCGTCGGTGACCCACATGGCGCCCTGGGCAGCAAGGTCTTCCAACACCAGAGGAGCGAGCGCGGCCGCCCAGTCGGAGGCGGGCGCGAACAGCTCCGCGACCTGCCAGCGGATCAGCTGGTCGCCGGCGACCTCCAGCAGGTACGAGTCGACGAAAGTGTTGCCGTGAGCGCCGCCGGTGAAGGCGTAGGTGACGCCCCTGAGGCTCAAGTACGCAGCGGCGCTGCCGGTCACCGACACGCTCTCGTCCAGCACCATGCCCCAGCCGCCGCCGGTCGCATAGGACTCGCGGGCGAACGTCACGAAATCGGCGATCTTGCCCTGCTGATCGGCCTCGATGAACGAGTTGACCCGCTGGAAGGCGCCGCCGACGAAGTAGGGGAACGTCGCCGAGACTTCGATGCGACCCTGTCGGAAGGTCGTGACGGCCTGCTGCGCCCGGCGCTCGAAGGCCAACGTCAGCTCGCCGAAGCCGGGCAAGGCGGCCAGGCCGCGGGCCTCGCGATGACCTGGCCGCTCCTCGTCCGCGGCCTGGCCCGCTGCCGGCGCGTCGCCGGCGAACGTCAGCCGCGCCGTGATGGGGTCGAAGTCGGCGTTCCAGGCGACGGCCGCCGAACCTTCCAAGGTCGCCACCACGGGCCCGAAAGGGACCACCTCGTAGCCCTCGTCAGGTGGCGCTGCGTCACCCGCAGCCAGCAGCCTCGCGTCCCTCAACACCGACGCGGCTTCCCACTCGGGATCGTCGACCGGTCTTGGCAGGTGGAAGCTCAGGCGCAGCGCGCCTGCGGTGCTGAACTCACCGTGGCCAATTAGGTAGGTCCCGAGCCCGGTCAGCGACAGCCTGGCGAAGGCCGAGCCGTCGTCGAAGGCGTGCAAGTCGATGGTCACGCGGCCACCCTCGAACTCCGCCAGGTACCAGCTGCGCCACTGCGGCGTCGGGTCTTGAGCGGCGGCCATCGCCAACGCGGCCGTCAGCACCACGGCCGGCGCCGTGCGCAGACGGCGTCTGGAGAACTCGAGCATGCCCCGAGTCTACGCGCGAGGATGCTAGCTTTAGCAGCGTGACCGACAGAAGCGAGTGGCACGGGCAGAAGCCAGGCGTTGTGTTGAGGGAGCGTCCGCGCATCGCCGTCGTCGGGGCCGGGATGGCAGGCAGCGAGGCGGCGTTGGCCGCGGCTTCCCTGGGAGTGGCGGTGGATCTCTACGAGATGAGGCCGCACAAGCTCACGCCCGCCCACGTCGGCGGCGACTTCGCCGAGATGGTGTGCTCGAACAGCTTCGGGGGCGAGGCCAGGAGCAACGCCAAGGGCCTTTTGCAGGCCGAGATGCGGCTCGCCGGCGGCGTCGTGATGAGCAGCGCGCTGAGCAACCGCCTGCCTGCCGGCGGAGCACTCGCCGTGGACCGCGAGCGCTTCAGCGGCACCGTCACCGCGAGGGTCAGAGCGGAGCCGTTGATCACCGTCCACGGGCGCGAGGTGACCGAACTGCCGGCCGGCGTCTGCGTGCTGGCCACCGGACCTCTGACCTCGGACGCGTTCGCCGACGTCATCAGGGCGCGCCTCGGGGACGAGTTCCTGGGCTTCTACGACGCCGCTGCGCCGGTGATCGCCTTCGACAGCATCGACATGAGGATCGCCTACCGGCGCGGCCGTTACGAGCAGTCCGGCGACTACCTCAACCTGCCTTTCGAGAAGGATGACTACGACCGCTTCTATGCGGCTCTCAGCGAGGCCCGCAGCCACACCCCTCACGACTGGGAGAACCTCGAGTTCTTCGAGGGCTGCATGCCCATCGAGGAGCTCGCTCGCCGCGGGAAGGACACGCCGCGCTTCGGGCCTCTCAAGCCTGTGGGGCTCGAGCGCCCGGGCGACGGCAAGCGGCCCTACGCCGTCGCACAGCTCAGGCAGGAAGACGCCGCCGGCCGGATGTGGTCGCTGGTCGGGTTCCAGACGGGCCTGAAATGGGGCGACCAACTGGCGGTCGTGCGCACCATCCCCGGCCTCCAGGACGCCGAGGTCGTGCGTTACGGCGTCATGCACCGCAACACCTACCTGAACGCTCCGCGGCTGCTGGCGGCCGACCTGTCGTTCAAGGAACACCCCGAGCTCTTCACCGCCGGGGTGCTGGCCGGCACCGAGGGCTACCTGGAGTCCTCCGCCACCGGTTGGCTGGCGGGCAGCAACGCCGCGCGGCGCGTCCTCGGCGAGGACACCTCCGTGCCGCCCGAAGAGAGCATGCTCGGCGGTCTGGTCCGCTACCTGGCCAGCGCCAATCCCGACGGCTTCCAGCCGATGAACGCCAACTGGGGGCTGGTGCCGGCGGCTCCCAAGGTCAAAGGCGAGGGCAAGCGAGAGCGCCGCGAGGCGCTGTTCGAGCGCGGTCTCGCCGCCTTCGCAGCGTGGCTGACCGCGCAGCGCGCCAGGAGCCTGGCGTGAGCCGGACCGCCTCCCCGATCGATCTCAGAAGCGACACCGTCACCACGCCCACGCCCTCGATGCGGCGCGCGATGGCCGAGGCCGAGGTGGGCGACGACGTCTACGGCGAGGACCCGACCGTCGCGACGCTGCAGGCCAGCCTCGCCGAGATGACCGGCTTCGAGTGCGGGCTCTTCATGCCCAGCGGCACCATGAGCAACCAGGTCGCGATCGCGGCGCAGGTCGCGCCCGGCTCCGAGATCGTGTGCCCGGAGGGTTCCCACATCTACGAGTACGAGCCCGGCTCGCTGGCGGTGATCTCCGGCTCGCTGCCGCGCCTGGTGGCCGCGCCGGCCGGCGTGCCCGACCCCTCCGCGGTCAGGGCCGCGATCCACGACAGCGTTCATCAGGCGCCGACCGGCATGATCTCGCTGGAGAACACTCACAACCGCGCAGGCGGCACCGTCGTGCCGCTCGAGGTCGGCGCGGCGGTCCAGGCGGTCGCGGCCGACTTCTCCTTGCCGATCCATCTCGACGGCGCCAGGGCATTCAACGCCGCGGTGGCGCTTGGGGTCGAGGTCGCTGCGGTGTGCCGCGGCTTCACCAGCGCCTCGATCTGTCTCAGCAAGGGCTTGGGGGCGCCGGTGGGGAGCGTGCTGCTCGCCAGCGAGGCCGTGATCCGCCGCGCCCACCGCTGGCGCAAGATGCTCGGTGGCGGCATGCGACAGGCGGGTGTGCTGGCGGCGGCCGGCCTGGTAGCGCTGCAGGAGGGACCGGCCCGCTTGGCCGACGACCACCGCCGGGCGCGCTACCTGGCCGAGGGACTGGCGCGCGCTCCAGGCGTCGAGGTGGACCTCGCGAGCGTCATGACGAACCTCGTGTACCTGCGTGTCGCGCGCGCCAAGGAGTTCGTTGCCGCCAGCGCCAGGCGCGGCGTGCTGGTCAACGCCCTCGGCGCCGGTAGCGTGCGCTTGGTGACCCATCACCAGGTGACAGACGAGCAGGCGGAGGAGGCGCTGGCGGCGCTCGTGGAGGCGGCCGCGGAGGTCGCGGAGGCTGCGGACTCTGCGCCGGCGCGAGCCGCGGAGCCCGACGGCGGTGTCAGGGCTTGAGCGGCGACGCCGCCGCCCGGCACCTCTACCTACTGGCGTTCCCGGCGGGCCACTCGGTCAGCCCGCAGATGCACTCGGCCGCGTTCCGGCATCTCGGTCTCGACATCAGCTACCGGGCGCTCGCCGTGCCGCCGGCGGAGCTGGCGGGCACGCTGGCATCGCTGGCGGCACAGCCGCGGTTCCTGGGCGCCAACGTCACGGTGCCGCACAAAGAGGCGGTGGCCGCGCTCGTCGAGCACTTGACGCCGGCCGCGCAAGCGATCGGCGCCGTCAACACCGTCTACCTCCAAGGCGGGCGCTTGGCCGGCGACAACACCGACGCCAGCGGCTTCCTGCGCTCGCTGGAGGAAGCCGGCTGCGATCCAAGTGGTGTCGACGCGGTGCTGCTGGGCGCCGGAGGGTCAGCCAGGGCCGTCGCTGCCGCCTTGCTGGGGGTAGGAGCGTCGGTGAGGGTCGCGAACCGGTCCCCGGGGCGAGCGCTGGCGCTCGCGAAGGTCGCCGACGCCTGGGCCGGCGCAGGGCTGGTCGCGCCGGGAGGCGGCCTGGCGGCCGTGAGCGAACACGAGCTGGACGCGGTCTTGGCGAGTTGCCGGCTGCTGGTCAACTGCACCTCGGTAGGCATGAGCGGAGGACCGCAGGCCGAGGCCGTGCCGCTGGGGGTCGACGTCGCTTCGCTGCCGGGCGACGCGGTGGTGGTGGATCTCGTCTATCGGCCGCTGGAGACGCCGCTGATGGCGGCCGCGCGCGCGGCCGGTCGGCGCACGGTCACCGGCATCGGCATGCTGGTCCACCAGGGGGCGGCGGCGTTCGAGATCTGGACCGGGCGCAGCGCTCCCGTGGAGGTCATGAGGAACGCTGCGATGTCGGGAGTGAGCTGAGAGCGCCCGGGCCGCCGGTGGTAGATTCGGCTCGTGCGCATCGCCATCATCGCCGACGTTCACGGCAACCTTCACGCGCTCGAGGCGGTGCTGGCCGACATCGAGGAGCAGAGCGTCGACCGGGTGATCGTCAACGGCGACTTCGCCAATCGCGGGCCCGACACCCTCGGCGTCTACCGCAGGCTGGCCGCCTACCTGGCGGAGGACGCGACCCTCGGCAACCACGACGATCTGATGGTCATCTGGAACGGCCCACGCGATCCCGCCCGCTATGACTGGCTCGACGATCCGTTCTGGCGGGGTGGGGCGCATGCGGCCAGCCAACTCGCCGGCACCGGGGCGCTAGCAAGGATCCAGGCGCTGCCGATGACGATCCGCGTCGAGGTCGCTGGCGCGCCCTCACTGCTGATCTCGCACGGGAGCCCGCGCCACTACCGTGAGGGCTACGGTCGCAGCATCACGCCCGAGCTGATCTCCGAGATCGTCGAGGAGTTCCCAGCCGACGTGCTGATCGGGTCGCACACGCATCGCCCGCTTCTGCGCTCATGGGCCAGGTACACGGTGATGAACACCGGCTCGGTCGGGTCGCCCTTCAACGGCGACGTCCGCGCCCAGTACCTGATCGTCTCGCTGCGCCAGGGCCGCTGGGAGCCCGAGTTCAGGCGCGTGGCGTACGACCTGGCCGCGGCGCTGGCGGCCTACGACGACAACGGTCTCATCGCCGAGACGGCCGCCTCCGGAACTCTCGAGCGCGATGGCCTGGACATGTGGGTGTTCCGCGAGGAGCTCAAGCACGCCAGATCGTTCCTGGTGCCGTTCATGATGTGGGCCGAGGTCGAGGGGCTCGACCGCTCGATGGCCTCGTGGGAGATCTACCGACAGCGACACCCAGGCCGCTTCGCGCCGCCCGAGCCGGCGACGGCGACGGCCTCGGTCAGCGAGTGAGCGAGCCAGAGTCACAGCACAAGTGGCGCCGTTGGCGCGACCTGCCGCGCGCCTTCGCGGCAACGACGGGAAGCTGTCCCAACTGCCTCGAGGGCAGGATCTTCAAGGGCTGGTGGCGGCCGCACGAAACCTGCCAGGTCTGCGGCGTGCGCTTCGAACGCGACCAAGGCGCCTGGCTCGGTGCCATGGTCGTCTCCTACATCTTCGCCGTCATCGGTCTGTTCGTGCTGGCCGTGGCGTTGATCCTGCGCTGGGGCCTGTTCCCCGGCCTCGAATGGGTGCTGGTCGGCGCCGGCGTGCTGCTGGTGGTGTTGCTCTACCGACCCTCCAAGGGCCTGTGGACGTGGTGGCTGTGGGGCGCGGGGTTCCTCGTCAAGGACGGCGAGCAGCCGCCCGGCTGACCAGCAGCAGAGCGGTGATGATCGTGAAGGCGACGAACGCCAACAGCGGAATCGTGATGAAGCCGAGCCAGTTGATGTAGAGCACGTCGCAGGGAACGCCTCCGCGGCACACGCCCTGGAAGCCGAAGCCGGGGATCCTCTCGTAGAGGACGTGGTAGCCCGACACCAGCATGCCGAGCCCGCTGAGCGGCAGCGTGTACGCGAACGCCTTGGCGTCTTGACGGTAGGTCTGGACGCCCAACAGCAACACCAGCGGGTACATCAGGATGCGTTGGTACCAGCACAGCACGCACGGCGGGAACATCCGGATCTCGCTGAAGTAGAGGCTGCCGACGGTGGCGACGATCGCCACCAGCCAGGCCGGATAGAGCAGCGGGAGCGGCAGCCGCAAGCTAGTTGCTCGCGTTCTGGACGGCGTTGCGGATGTTGGCGAGAGTCGGGTTCGAGACGACCACGCCGTTGACGGTCACCGACGGCGTGCCGCTGAGGTTCAGGGTGCGTGCCGCGGCAACGTCGGCGTCGACCAGCGCGGCCGTCTGAGTCTCGTTGGTGCAGGCCCTCAACGCCTCGCCGTCGAGATTGGGCGCGAAGTCGAGTGCCAGTTCGACGGCTCGGGAGATGACGCCGATCTGCGACTGCGCCCTGAGCATCACGGGCTCCAGAGCGACGAAGGCGTCGTTGTCCTGCCTCGCCACGCACTCGCCGAGCACCGCCAGCGAGCGCGAGCGCACCGGGTCGACGACCGGGAAGTTGAAGAAGTAAATGGCCGCCGTGCCGGAGTCGACGAACTCGCGCTTGAGCACCGGCGTCACGGTCTCCGAGAAGGTGGCGCAGTGCGGGCACAGGAAGTCGAAGAACACGCCGATCTGCACCGGAGCATCGCGCGAGCCGGCCACCGGCTGCGAGGCGTAATCGAGCTCCGCCGAGGCGCTCTGGCCGGTCAGACGCGGGACGATTAGCAAGCCGGCCACCACGAGGACGATGATGACGGCAGAGATGACGGTCAGGCGTTGAGCGTTCATGGTCAACAGTTTAGAACGCTGCCGTAGCATGCGGTCATGACCGCCACCTCACTCGGCCCGAACGAGAGCTTCACGGCGCTGCGCGTGTTCGCCTCGGATGAAGGCGTAAGGCGCGAAGTGATGGCGCTGCAGCTCGCCGATCTGCCCGACCACGCCGTCACCGTGCGCGTCGAGTACTCGTCGCTCAACTACAAGGACGCGCTGTCGGCGAGCGGCAACCGCGGCGTCACGCGGGCCTACCCGCACACCCCTGGCATCGACGCCGCCGGGGTGGTCGCGGCCAGTCGCGACGCTCGCTTCCGGGTCGGCGACCGGGTCCTGTGCACCGGCTTCGACCTTGGGATGAACACGCCGGGCGGCTTCGGATCCCTCATCCGGGTGCCGGGCGAGTGGCTGGTGCCGCTGCCGGAGGGCACCGACGCGCGTTGGGCGATGGTGATCGGCACCGCCGGCCTGACGGCGGCGCTGGGACTGGCGCGCCTGCGTGCCGTGGGCGCCACTCCCGACCTGGGGCCGTTCGTCGTCACCGGCGCAAGTGGCGCCGTCGGCAGCCTGGCCGTGGCGCTGCTGGCGCAGGCCGGCTACCAGGTCGTCGCGAGCAGCGGCAAGCCGGAAGCCGAGGACCTGCTCCTGCGCCTAGGCGCCGCCAGCGTCATGCCGCGCGCAACGCTGGCCGAGGAATCGGTCGCCGGCCCGCCTCGACCCCTCCTGCGAGCGGAGTACGGCGGCGGCATCGACACGGTCGGTGGCACCACACTCGCCAAGCTCCTGCGCAGCACCGTCGTCGGTGGTGCGGTGGCTGCCTGCGGGATGGTGGGAGGCGCCGAGCTCGACCTCACCGTCTACCCGTTCATCCTGAGGGGCGTGGCGCTCCTGGGTCTCGACAGCGAGCACTTGGGCATGGAGGCCCGCCGCGAGCTGTGGGCGGCCCTGGCAGACGGGTGGCTGCCTCGTGACATCGCCGGCACCCCGGGGCTGGTGACCGAGATCGGACTCGACGAGCTCGACGCCCACATCGAGGCGATGCTGGCGGGCAAGACCAGCGGGCGGGTGATCGTCAGGCATCAGCCCTGACGTAAGCGCCTAGCGGCGCTTGCTAGACTCGTGAGAACCGAAGGGAGAACCTCCATGGCTTTCAAGTTGCCCGACCTGCCTTACGCCAAGGACGCTCTGGAACCTCACATCGATGCCAGGACGATGGAGATCCACCACGACAAGCACCATGCCGCCTACACGAACAACCTCAACGCCGCGATCGAGAAGCACCCCGAGCTCTCCGGCAAGAGCGCCGAGGAGCTCGTTGCGAACTTGGCGGCGGTGCCCGAGGATATCCGCAAGACCGTCCAGAACAACGGTGGCGGCTACCTGAACCACAACCTCTTCTGGACCATCATGGGTCCCAACGGTGGGGGCCGGCCCAGCGGCAGCTTGGCGACCGCGATCGACGGCGCCTTCGGAAGCTTCGATGCCTTCAAGGAGAAGTTCAGTGCCGAGGCTGCTGGGCGCTTCGGCTCCGGTTGGGCGTGGCTGGTCGCCGACAAGGGCGGCAACCTCAAGGTCTACTCGACCGCCAACCAGGACTCGCCCCTGATGAACGGCGATCGGCCGTTGCTGGGCCTCGACGTGTGGGAACACGCCTACTACCTCAACTACCAGAACCGCCGACCCGACTACATCAAGGCGTTCTGGGAGGTCGTCGACTGGGGCGCCGTCGCGGCGAACTTCGCGGCCTCCTGACCGTGTAAGGCGCACCCAACCTAGCTAGGCAGCAGCCGGGAGGCCCTTCGGGGCCTCCCGGTTCGCTTCTAGCGTGGGGCCATGCGCGAACCGTTCCAGCAGCGCGCCGCCTCCCTGCTGGTGTGGGGCTGTTGTCTGCTGGCGCTGGTCGCACAGGCGCCCAAGCTGGCCGTCAGGTGGTTCGCACGCGCGCCCGCGGTGGTCATCGAGCGGCCCGAGATCACGGTGTCGGTGGCCGGAGAGGTGTTCAGGCCCGGCGACTACCGTCTCGAGTTCGGTTCCCGGGTCGCCGACCTGCTGGCAGCGGCCGGCGGGATGACGCGGGCTGCTGCCAGTGAACTCGTGAACCCTGCCGATCCGCTGACCGACGGGGAGCAGGTCTACATCCCGAACCACGTCACGCACCTGGGCAGCCAGCGTGTGCCGCTGAACTCGGCGTCGCTCGCGGAGCTCGACTCGCTTCCCGGGATCGGCCCGGTGATGGCTCAGAGGATCGTGGACCACCGGCCTTTCTCCAGCGTCGAAGACCTGCTGCGCGTGCCCGGCGTCGGAGGCAAGACGCTCGAGCGGCTCCGGGCGCTGGTGACGCTGTGAGCGCTTCCCAACCGCGTGCGGGCGCCTACTTGCCGTGGTCCTACCCGGCGGCCGGCGGCGCTCTCGCCGGGTCCTGGGGCGCCTCGCTGGTGAGTGACGGCGTCCCCAGCCTGACGTTGCTGCTGCTCGGTGCGGGCTTGGCGGCCGTCCTGGCGGTTGCCGGCGACAGGTTACTGCCCGGGGTCGTCCCCGCCAGGAGCTTGGTCTTGGCCACGCTGCTGGCGCTGGTGACCGGCGCCCGCTACCTCGCCTGGGAACGCTCCCCCGACCCCCTCGCCGGCTGGCACGAGGTCGAGACGACCTGGCGGGGTTACCACGACGGGGTGTACTTCCGGGCCTGGGAGCCGGTCCGCGTCAAGCTCGCGATGGCCGCCAGGGCAGCCCAACCGCAGGGCCGCTTGACGCTGGTGGGCAGCGCGGTCGCCGCTCCCGGCAAGCGCAACCCCGGCGGCTTCGACTACGCCGGCTACCTGCGCCGCCGCGGCGCCGCCGGGCAGCTGTTCGTCACCGAGGTGACCGCAGCGGACGGCGGCGGCCCGCTGCGCGAGCGCCTCAGGCTCGGAGTCGAGGCAGGACTGGAGGCCGAGGCAGCGGCGCTGATGGCAGCCATGACCTTGGGTCTGCGCGAGGACATGGGGGAGCTCGCCGACAGCTTCACGGCCGCCGGGCTCGCCCACCTGCTGGCGTTGTCGGGCCTTCACGTCAGCCTGCTGCTGATGGCGGCTGGCAGGCTGCTGTCGCGTTGGGCTCGCGCGCGCCCCTACCTGCTGATGGCGTTGACGCTGGGTTTCGTGGCGTTGGTCGGCCCGTCGCCGAGCGTGGTGCGCGCTGCCACGATGGCGCTCGCCGTGCTCGTCGCCATGGCGCTGGGCAGCGGCCGACCGCGGGCGTGGCCGGTGTTCGCGTTGGCGCTGACGGGAGGACTGTTGCAGGCACCGTGGATGCTGCTGGACGTCTCGTTCCAGCTTTCTTTCCTGGCGGTTGCAGGCATGCTGCTGTTCCTGCCGCCCTGGGCGCGCGCGCTTGGCCTCCGTCCGGCCGATCGTCCCGGCCGCTGGCGGATGCTGATCCTGGGTGGCGGACTGACCTCCATCGCGGCGCAGTTGCCGAGCGTCTCGCTGGTGGCCGGCAGCTTTGGCCAGCTGCCGTTGCTGTCCCCGCTAGTCAACATCGTCGCCGTGCCGCTGTCGGCGCTGGCGCTGCCGGTGGGGTTCACGGCCGGGCTGCTGGGTGTCGTGTGGCTGCCGTTGAGCTGGCTCGTCAACCGGGCGGCCGCGGTGCTGGCGGGCGCGCTGGTGTGGTGCGCCCGTGCCGGGGAGCGCTTGCCGTCTCTCGCCTGGGGCGAGGTCGGGTGGAGCGGGCACCTGTGCTGGCTGGCGGCGCTGTGCGCGCTGGCGCTGTGGTCGCACGGCCGCCTGAGGTTGAAGCGAGCGGCGGGCGTGGCTCTGGCGGCGGCCGCCTGCAGCCTGCTCGCCGGGAGTGCGCGGACGCCACCAGATGTGTGGTTCCTCGACGTCGGGCAGGGCGACAGCGTGCTGATCCGCTTGCCTCGCGGAACCACCGTGCTGATCGATGGCGGCGGGACGCCGTTCTCCGACTTCGACGTCGGCGAGCGCGTGGTCGTGCGCGCTTTGCGGGCGCTCGGAGTCAGGCGCCTGGACGTCGTCGTCGCCACCCATCCCGACGCCGACCACATCGAAGGCCTGATCGCGGTGCTCGAACGGCTGCCTGTCGGCCTGTTGGTCGGCGGCCCGGCGAGCGAAGCTCCCTTGGACGTGGCGCTGCGCGCCGCAGCGGACCGACGCGGGATCGCGGTGCACCGGGCCACGCGCGGGGAGCGTCTCGTGCTGGTTCGCGAGGACGGTTACGCGCTCGACGTGTTGCACCCGCCGGCGGGCGCACCCGGCGGTTCGGCCAACGAGCTGTCGGTGGCGCTGGTGTTGCGCCGCCACGGGGCTGCCCTGGCCGCGTTCTTCGGTGACCTCGGCAGCGCCTCCGAGCCGTGGCTGGCGCCGCCTCCGGTCGACGTCCTGATGGTCGGACACCACGGCTCCCGCCACAGCACCGGTCCCGACATCTTGCGCGCCCTGTCGCCGCGCCTCGCGGTGATCTCGGTGGGGCGCAACAACTACGGGCACCCCCACCCGGACGTGTTGGGGCGCCTGGAGCGCGCCGGCGTCGAGGTGCTGCTGACGCAGCGCGACGGCGCCGTGCGCATCGACCTTCGCACCGGCGCGGTCAGCGCCGCTGCCGGGGACGCGGCCGGCGGTCGGCCAGGCGGCGGGTGATCCGTTCTGGACGCTCGCGGCGCGTGTTAGATTGACCACAGATGCTGATGACGGTAAGGGTGTTATCGGACCGGGGGCCGGTGCGCGTCGAGCTGGCTCGCTGGCGGGACGAGCTCGTGGTCGTCAAGAGCCTGCGGGGCTTTCACCCGGTTTACAGCCAGCGCCTGGAGCGCGAGGCGGCGGTCGTCAGCAAGCTGCGCCATGCCAACATCGTGCCGCTCTTGGCTCTCGAGGACGGTTCGCTGATCTACGCCTACTGCCCCGGCGTCACGCTCGAGGAGGCTCTCGAGCAGGGCCCGTTGCGCCCTCGACGCGCCGCCAAGATCGTTGCCGACATCCTTGCCGCGCTCGACTACTCCCACGCCAATGGCGTGATCCATCTCGACGTCAAGCCCGGCAACATCCTCGTCAAGGGCGAGACCGCACTGCTGACCGACTTCGGCTTCGCCAAGGACCTCGGTCTGACCGCCATCACCAGCCAGGACATGATGATGGGCACCCCCAACTACATGGCGCCGGAGCAGTTCCAGGGCGTCAGGACCGACCAGCGCTCCGATCTCTACGGTGCTGCGGCGGTCTTCTACCACGCTCTGACGGGCTCGCCGCCTTACGGCGGTCAAGTGATCCGCTACCTGGCGGGCGACGACCGGGTGCCGCTGGAGCCGCTGCCCGAGTCGGCCGCGGCGTACCAGGAGTTCGTGCTGCGGGGCCTGGCGCGCGACCCGGAGCAGCGCTTCCAGTCGTCGGCCGAGATGAGCCAGGCGCTCGGAGCCGTCGGTCGCGGCAACTGAGCGCCGGCTGCCGACACCGTGATCCTCACGTTTACAGGCGACGCCTTCTTGGCCAGGCGTAAAGCCAAGCGCGCCCTCGCCGAGCGCGGCTTCACCGGCGAGCAGGTCGTCGAGCTGACCCCTCCGTTCGATGCCGCTCAGGTCGCGAGCGCCGCGAGCCAAGGCGGCTTGTTCGCCGAGGTCGCGCTGCTGATCGATCTCAGCGGCGCCTTCCCCGGCCAGGCCGGCACCAAGCCGCGCAGCGAACTGCTGGAGACGCTCGGGCGCCACGCCGACGGTCCCCTGATCGTCGTCGTCGAGCCCGATGCGACCGAAGCGCGGAGGCGTTCCCTAGCGGCGCTCGGCACGCACCGGGACGTGCCCACGCCGCGTTTCGAGGCGTTGCCACGCTGGATAGCCGCAGAGCTGAAAGCGTCCGGCGTCGACTTCGCGCCGGGCGTCCCTCAGTTGCTCGGCGACCTGTTCGGCGAGGAGCCGGCGCAGTTGGCCTCCGAGATCAACAAGCTGGCGCTGCTCGAGGAACGACTCGACGAGGAGCGCGTCAGGCGGCTCGTCAACCGCGGCTTCTCGTACGACGCCTTCGACCTGATCGACGCGATTGCGGCCGGCGACGCGACCTCCACCGCGGCGATCGCCAGGCAGTTGGGGCAGGAGGGGGAGGCCCCTCAGCGCGTGCTGGGGGCGCTCATCTGGCAGTTCCTGCTGGTCGCCAAGGCCTCTGCATTGCTGGCGCGCGAGGCCCCGCGGCGCGTGTCGTCGCAGCAGGCCGCGTCGTTGCTGAAGGTCAGACCGTTCGCGGCGCAGAAGGCGCTGAGCCTGGCGGGGAGACTCGACGAGGAGTCGGCCAAGGAGGTGCTCGGCGAGCTGCTGACCGCCGACGTCGCCGCCAAGAGCGGCGGCGATCCGCAACTGGCGCTCGAGTCTGTCGCGATCTCGCTGGCCGCTCGCTGGGCCGGGCGGCCGCGCGCGGGTTAGCCTCGAGACGTGAGCGAGGCCGCCAAGCAGGCAACCAGCGTGTTGGTGAAGGGCGTGCTGGCCGCAGACGAGCGCCTGCTGGCACGCGCCATCAGCCGCGTCGAAGCCGGCGGCGCCGAAGGAGCGGCCGTGCTCGACGCGCTCAGGGCGCACGGCGGCCGCGCCCAGATCGTCGGGGTGACCGGCTCGCCCGGCTCCGGGAAGAGCACCCTGGTGGACGCGCTGGTGGCGGTGGAGCGCGCCGCGCAGCGGCGCGTCGCGGTGGTGGCCGTCGATCCCAGCAGCCCGTACAGCGGGGGTTCGATCCTCGGGGACCGCATCAGGATGATGCGCTGGCATGACGACAGTGGGGTGTTCATCAGGTCGATGGCCAGCCGTGGTCACCTCGGCGGTCTGGCTGCTGCCACCTTGCAGGTGGTGGCGCTGCTCGATGCTGCCGGCTTCGACACCGTGCTGATCGAGACGGTAGGAGTCGGCCAGTCTGAGGTCGATGTCGCGGGCGCCGCCGACACGACCGTGCTGGTGCTGACGCCAGGGACCGGTGACGGCGTGCAGGCCTTCAAGGCGGGCATCATGGAGATCGCCGACGTGATCGCGATCAACAAGGCCGACCTGCCCGGTGTTCAGCGCCTCCACCAGGAGGTGCGCTCGGCGCTCGACCTGGTTCATCCGCGCGAGGGCGACTGGCGCGTGCGCATCGTGCAGACCGTCGCCACCAGCGGTGAGGGCGCAGCAGAGCTGTGGGGCAAGATCGCGGCGCATCGCGGCTGGCTCGAGGGCACCGGTCGTCTCGCGGAGAGGCGCAGGGCCCGCGTGCGCTCTGAGGTGGTGGCCCTGGTCGAGGCCAGCGTCAGGCGCCGCGTGGCAGAGATCGACGATGCCGCGATCGATGCGGTGATCAAAGGGGAGACGACGCCCAGGGAGCTGATGGCGGCGCTGCGCTAGGGCGACGCTCGTGGCGCCCGGCCTGGGAGTAGACTTGCCCTCATGGTTCGCGCCGTCTACCCTGGCAGCTTCGACCCGCTCCACAACGGACACGTCGACATCATCAGGCGCGCGGCCGGCATCTACGGCGACCTCACGGTGGCCGTGCTGCACAATCCCGCCAAGAGCGACGCGCTGTTCACGACCGAAGAGCGCATCGCGATCATCCGCGAGGTCGCCGACGGCATCAAGGGCGTCACCGTCGACAGCTTCGACGGCCTGCTGGCTGACTACACCCGCGAGGTGGGCGCCAAGGTCATCGTCAAGGGGCTGCGGGCGATCTCGGACTTCGAGTACGAACTGCAGATGGCGCACCTGAACCGCCAGCTGAACCCGTCGGTCGAGACGACCTTCATCATGACCGCCACGCGCTGGTCATACGTCTCGAGCACTCGCGTCAAGGAGATAGCCCGCTACGGTGCCGACGTGGCCAAGCTGGTCCCGCGCGCCACCCTGCGGCGGCTGGCAGAGCGCTACGGACCCCCGAGGAGCTGATGTCGTACCTGATCAGAGGGATGGCCGCCGACGGCGGCGTGCGGGTCGTCGCTGCCGACACCACCCGCTTGGTGGCCGACATGGTCCTGCGTCAGGGCGCCTCGCCGACCGCGGGGGCCGCGATCGGCCGGACCGCGACCGGTGCGTTGCTGCTGGCTCACGTGTTGCTCAAGGGTCCCCGCGATCGCGTCACGCTGCGCTTGGCCGGCGGCGGCCGCCTGGGCGCGGTGCTCAGCGAAGCCGGGTTCGACGGCGCCGTCCGCGGTTACGCTCAGCATCCCGGCGCCGACCTGCCGCTGCGACCTGACGGGAAGCTCGACGTCGGGGGACTCATCGGGACGGCGGGGGAGATCCAAGTGATCCGCTCCCATGCGCCCTACGGCGATCCGTACACGAGCAGCATCCCGCTCAGCACCGGCGAGGTGGCCGAGGACCTGGCCAGCTACCTGGCGGTCTCCGAGCAGATCCCGTCGGCGGTCCTGCTCGGCGTGCAGTACGACGCCGGACGCCGGGTGGCCGCGGCGGGCGGCGTGCTCCTGCAGGCGATGCCGGGCGCCGACGACGCCGCCCTGCAGCTCCTGGAGGCAAACGTGAAGGCGTTCGGCGGCCTGACGGACCAGATGCTGCGCTCACCGTTGCTGACCCTGGTCGAGAACGAGTTGTGCTGGGGCCTGGAGTTCGAGCTGCTCACGGATCCGCCGCTGGATGTCTACTTCCAATGCCGCTGCACGGACGCCAGCGCCCTCGATGCTCTGGCCTACTTCACGCCCGAGGAGCGCTCGCGGATGATCGCCGAGGATGGCGGCGCCGAGGTCGTGTGCCACTGGTGCGGCGAGCGTCGCTGGGTCACCCCCGAGCAGATGGCGGTCCTCGGCGGACACGAGGTCCGCTGTCCGGACTGCGGCACGCTCTGGCACCGCGAGGGCCAGAGCGCGGTGATGCGCGAGGGCGAACTGTGCTCGTGCGGCCGTCCGGTGACGGTCCCCGCCTGACATGCCGGCCGGCGTGCTGGTCATGCTGCTGGTGCTGGCCGTGACCTGGGGTTCGGCCTTCCCGATGATCAAGCTCGGGCTGGAAGGGTTCTCGGCGCCGCACCTGACGCTGTTGCGTCACCTGGTCGCGTCAGCGGCGTTCCTGGTGGTGATCCTCGCGCTCAGGGGCCGGCGCCTGCCGCGCGCGCGCGATCTCGGCAGCTTTGCCCTGCTCGGGATGCTGGGTTTCTTCGTCTACCACCTGGCGCTCAACTTCGGCGAGCTCCATGTCAGCGCCGGGGCCGCCAGTTTGATCATCGCCACGGCGCCGGCGATCACGGCGATCATCGCCGCCATCATGCTCGGCGACCGGATGCCGCCACTGGGTTGGCTGGGCTCGGCCGTCGCCTTCTCCGGCGTGTTCCTCATCGTCGTCGGCGACGGCAAGATCGGTTTCAACGCGTACGCGCTGCTGATCCTGGTGGCGGCCATCGCGACGGCCTTCTACGCGGTCCTCCAGAAGCGTCTGTTCGACCGCTACCGGCCGATCGAAGTGGCGGCGTTCGCCACCTGGGCGGGGACGCTCCCGATGCTGATCTTCCTGCCGGGCCTGGCGGGCGCTGTCGCCGGCGCGCCCGACTCCTCGCTGTGGGCGACCGTCTACAACGGCGTGTTTCCTTCCGCCTTCGCCTACACGCTGTTCTCGCTGGCGCTGTCGCGTGCGCCGGTGACGCTGGTCACCGCGTTCTTGTACCTAGTGCCGGTCTTCGCCCTGGGCTCCTCCTGGCTGCTGATCGGTGAGGTCCCGACCCTGCTGACGTTCGCCGGTGGGCTGGTTGCGATCCTCGGGATCGTGCTCGTCAACCTCGCCAAGCAGCGCAGGGTGGCGGTGGCGTCCAGCGCGTCAGGGGCCTGACGGCTCTTTCCAGCTAGCCGGCTGTGACCCGGTTGCCATCGCCCAAGCGGCGCTCGTTGCCCTTGAGCAGGCGTCGGATGTTGTCTTGGTGCCGGAAGATCGCCAGCAGTGCCAACGCGATCGCGAGGAACAGGTTCGGCCACAAGAAGTTGCCGCCCGCGATCACGAACAGGGGCAGGGTGAACAAGCCGACCAGCGAGCCCAACGACACGAACCGGCTCATCCCGATGGTGAACAGCCCCGTCACGATCGCCAGGAGACTGGACAGCGGGTCCACCACCAGGTAGACGCCGACGCTGGTGGCGATGCCCTTGCCTCCCTTGAGCCGCAGCAGCACGTTGAAGTTGTTGCCGAGGACGGTTGCCAGGCCGGTGACCGCCACCGTCCAGGCTCCCAGGCCGAGGAGGCTCGGGATGAGCACCGCGATCGCCCCCTTGACCGGGTCCATCACCGCGACGATCAAGGCTGGAACCCGGCCCAGCGTGCGCAGGACGTTGGTCGCGCCGATGTTGCCCGAGCCGGCCTGCTGGATGTTCACGCCGCGCGCCTTGGCGACCAGGTAGCCGGTGGGGATGGTGCCGATCAGGTAGCCGATGATCACGGTAGCGGCAGAGATGGCCAGGTCGAGCAAGACGTCCTCCAGGCCGGTCAGCCGAGCACGGCCGGAATCGATTCTACCGGTGTGGCTGAGCGGTAGCTGAGTCAGGAACACGTCAGGCGGGTACCATCAACCGATGTCTGGCCTCACCCTCTACCTGGCCGTGTTGAGCGTCGCGGGCCTCGCCGGCGCGCGTCTGGCGCTGAAGCTGGCCCCGCTGCCGAGCGAGTTGCCGGCAGTGACCCTTGGCGCCGCGCTCCTCAGCGGATGGGCCGCCGCCGTCGGACTCGGGGTGGCGGTCGGCCCCGGATGGATCCAGACGGTTGCCGCTGTCATCGGCACCGTCGTGATCGTTGGGCCTCTGCTGGCACTGACGCTCGTCAGGGCCGGGCGCTGGCGCGCGGCCAAGGCGTTCTACGAAACGGTGCTGTTGCGCACGCCTGGCGGCCGCGCGGCCCTCGCCCGGTGGCTGTCGCAGGCCGCCCTGGCGGAGGGCGATACCGAGTCGGCCCTGGCCCTGGCGCCCGAGCGCGACCCGCTGCTCCTCAGCTACGCGCACCTCCAGGCCGGCGAGTGGCAGGAGGCTCTGCGCGAGGCGGTGCTGAGCGCGAACGCGCTCGAAGCCAAGCCGTCATCCGTGGCGCCGGCAGCCGCGGCTCTGCCGGCCGCCGTCAAGGTCGAAGCGCTGCTCGAGCTCGGACGCTGGCCCGAGGCCGAGGCCGAGATCCGCAGGCTGCGCGCTCTGTTCGATGCCTCGGGCGCGAACCCCGTGGCCTACCGCCTGTTGGTGTTGAGCGAGGCGCGGCTGGCTGCCGCCGGCGGTGAAGTCGAGCGCGTCACGGAGCTGCTGTCGCAGCCGCTGGTCGGGGCCCAGGCCTGGACGCTCTACGAAGTGCTCGGGAGGGCCTCGGAGCGCAGGGGTCAGGCGGACGCGGCCGCCCGCGCCTACCTGGCTGCGCATGCCGCGGCCAAGGGGGCGGTCAAGGCGAGGCTCGCTCACAAGTTAGCCGACCTCGGCATCGATGCTGCGGCCGTCCACGCGGCCGCCGGCGCCGCCTCGGCGTCGCAGCGGTTCGTGCCGCTCGGCACCTACGCGCTGGGCGCGACGCTCGCGCTTGCCTACCTCGGGCAACTGCTCCTCGACCGCACCGTCGGGCTGGTCCGCGTGCTGGGGCAGGTGTACGAGGCGAGCACGCTGGTGGCTGCCTATCTGCAGGGCTTGCCGGGCCTGACGACGGTGGGTGCGTGGTGGCGGACGCTCAGCTACGCGTTCGTGCACGGCAATCTCGTTCACATCGGCTTCAACTTGTGGGTGCTGTTCGACATCGGGCGCATCTTCGAGCGCCGTCGCGGCTGGGGCGAGTTGCTGGCAGCGTTCGCCGTCGGCACTGCGAGCGGCGCCTTGCTGACGGGCTACGTCCAGGCCGGTCAACCACTGGCGTTGGTCGGCGCCTCGGGGGGCGTCTTGGGCGTCGCGGGGGCGCTGCTGGCCGACGCTATGGCGCGCAGGGACCAGGCCGACCGCGCCTTGTTCCGAAGCCTGCTGCAGTGGATGGCGTTCATGGTGCTGTTCTCGCTGGCGATCCCCGGAGTGTCGCTGTGGGGTCACGTCGGCGGCGTGCTGGGCGGCTTCGCGTACGCCTACCTGCGCGCCGCGCTCGGGGCCAACCGGGTGCTGAGCGCGTTGCTGGGAGCGGCTGCCGCCGCCGTCATGCTGGGCGCGCTCGGCACGGGGCTCTACAGGATGCTGCCGCTGTTGCCCTGACGCCAGTCGGTAGTCAGCGCGCGGTCGTGGCGGCCGCGCTCGGCGCCAAGACCAGCCGACCGCAGCTCGTCGCGGCGCCGAGCGCCATGTCGGCGCACAGCAGGCCGTGCCCACCGACCGTCGGCAAGTACGAGTCGACGCTGCTGGTGCTGACGCTGAACAGGTTCCTGACCGACTCGGGCGAGGTGTGCTCGCCCTGCGACAGGACCAACGCCGCCACCCCCGCCGCGAACGGGGTGGCCATCGACGTGCCGCTCATGCAGCCGTAGCCACCGCCCGGCATGGTGCTGACGATGCCGCCGCAGCTCGCCGAACCGTAGCCTCCCGGCGCCAGGATCTCCACTTCCGGACCGGTGTTGCTGAAGGCGGAGACCTGCCGATCGGCGTCCACCGAGCCGACGGCGATCGCGCACGGGGCGTTGGCGGGGCTCAGAACGCCGCGGTCGGGCTGCCCTGGCGCGTGGTTGCCGGCCGCGGCCACGACCACCGCGCCCGCGTCCCATGCGGCTTTGACAGCCGCGTCGAGGCTCGGGAAGACCCCGGGAACACCGATGCTGAGGTTGATCACCTGTGCCGGGTGGCGGTTGCCGGGGGCGCCGGCAACGCTCAGCCCGGCGGACCAGCGGATCGCTCTCACGAGATCGGCGACCGTGCCACCGGCACCGCTGTCGTCGAACACCTTCACTGGCAGCAGGCGCACCTCCGGCACGAAGGCCACGCCGGTCACGCCGACCGCGCCCCCGGCGGCGGCAGCGATGCCGGCCACGTGAGTGCCGTGCCCGGCCAAGTAGCCCGTGCCTGGCGCGGCGTCGGGATCGACGCCGTGGAAGTCCCAGCCGGGCAAGACCTTGGTTGCGAGGTCGGGGTGCAGAGGATCGACGCCGGTGTCGATGATCGCGATCACGACCTCGCGCTGGCTCGAGACGGCGAGGTACGCGTCCCAAGCACTTGCGAGTCCGAAGTCGTCCAGGTGCCACTGCTCCTCGTAAAGGGGATCGGCGGGCACGTACAGGACTTCGAGGTAGTAGTTGAGGTGTGCGTACTCGACCCGGGGATCGTCGCTCAGTTTGGCCAGGACGGCGGGCGCGTCGTCGGTGGCCACCAGTTCCGGCAGGCCGGGCAGGGCGGCCATCTCCAGGCGCGTCAGGCCGAAGTCGGACCTCACGGCGGCACCCGTGAGCTCGACCAGCGCAGCCGGCGAGAGGGCTGCGGTGGCGCGGCCGTCGAGCGTTGCGGGCCCGAGGAGCGAGGTCTGTGGGGGGCGGTAGGCGATCAGCAGCTCACCGGGCACCGGCACGGCAGTCGCGTGAGGTGCCGCCTTCCGAACGCCTTGATCCAAAGCGTCGGCGAGGCCCGAGGCGGCCAGATAGGGGCCGCACATGGCTGCCGAACGCCCGAGCGGCAGTTCCTGTTCCGCCGGCTGCTGGCACGCCGTCAGCAGCAGGGTGGCGGCCACAGCGACGAGGGCCAGGCCGCGCAGGCGGCGGCGGCGGCGATAAGGGCGCCTGTGATCGTCCTCGTCCTCCCCTGAGCGGCCGGGAGAGCGTTCCAGACGTCCTTCCTGGCCTGAGAGCGGCGTCATCGATGCGACTCTAGCCCGACTTCCGCGGGCCGGCTGTGCGCCCTGCGGAGGCGGAGTCGGCGGCCGGTAGTATTGAGGTCATGGACTTGGGGTTGGAAGGCAAGGTCGCGCTCGTCACCGGCTCGTCGCAGGGCATCGGATTGGCGGTCGCCGAGGAGCTCGCCAAGGAGGGCGCCAGGGTCGTGCTCAACGGCCGTGACGCTCACGCTCTGGATGAGGCGGTGGCAGGCATACGAGCGTCCGGTGGCGCCGCCTCCGGCATCGTGGGGGACGTCGCCAGCCTCGCCGGGGTCGAGGCGCTGCTGAGCGCGGTGCGCGCCGACCACGGCGACCCTCAGGTGCTGGTCACCAACGCCGGCGGGCCGCCGGCCGGTCTCCCTTCGCAGCTGAGCGAAAGGCAGTGGGCCGAGGCGTTCCAACTGACGCTGATGTCCGCCGTGCGACTCATCGACCTGGTGCTGCCTGCGATGCGGCGCGCGCGCTGGGGCCGCGTGGTCAACATCACCAGCCTCACGGTCCGCGAGCCCGTCCTCAACCTAGCGCTCTCCAACGCCTTCAGGAGCGCTCTGACGGCGCACGCCAGGACGCTGGCTCAAGAGCTCGCCGCCGAGGGCGTGACGGTCAATAACGTCGCGCCCGGCTACACGGCCACGGCACGCCTGGAGGAGCTGTTCGCGGACGCTGCGGCGTCCGAGCGCCTCATGGCCACCATCCCCATCCGGCGCTTCGCGAGGCCGGACGAGGTGGCGGCGGCCGCGGTGTTCTTGGCCTCCGAGCGCGCCAGCTACATCACCGGTCAGACGCTGCTGGTCGACGGCGGAGCCGTGAGGGGCGGCCCATGAGCCCCCGCGGGTCGCATGCCGTGCGGCGCCAGAGGCGGGGCTCTTGAGTCAGGGGCAGGTCTGGAGCCCGGAGGAGTACGCCCGCAACGCCCGCTTCGTGGCCGAGTTGGGCGCCGTGCTCATCGACCTGTTGGCCCCGCGCGCGGGCGAGAGGATCTTGGATCTCGGTTGCGGCGACGGGGTCTTGAGCCTGAAGCTGGCGGAGCGTGGCGCGACCGTCGTGGGCGTCGACAGCAGCCCCGAGCAGGTGGCGGCAGCACTGGCGGCTGGAGTCGACGCGCGGGTCGCCAGAGCCGAGGCGCTGCCGTTCGTGGCCGAGTTCGACGGCGTGCTCAGCAACGCCGTGCTTCACTGGGTCAAGGACGCTGCCGGCGCAGCGGACTCGCTGTGGCGGGCCCTGAAGCCGGGCGGCAGGCTGGTCGCCGAGCTCGGGGCGGAGGGCAACGTGGGCGTGATCCGGGCGGCGCTGCATGCCGCTCTGGCCGCTCGGGGGGTCGACCCGGCCGCCACCGACCCGTGGTACTTCCCGAGCGCAAAGGAGTACTCGTCGGTCCTGGAATCGGCCGGTTTCGTCGTCGAGCAAGCGGTCACCTTCGCTCGCCCGACTCGGCTGCCGGGCGAGCTGTCTGGTTGGCTGCGCACGTTCGCCGGCTCGTTCATGTCCGCGCTGCCCGCGAGCGAGCGCGCCGCGGCGAGCGCAGAGGTAGCCGCGGCCGTCGCGACCCAGCTCCTCGAGGACGGCGTGTGGACGATCGACTACGTCCGGTTGCGCGTCGTGGCCAAGAGGCCGGTCTGAAGCGCCGGTTCCCCGCTTATCATCGGGTCACAGGAGGAGCGATGATAGACGACCTGTCCATCGAGGCGCCCATTGGCGGAGCGTTCTTGATCACTCGCCAGAAAGCCTCCGAGGTCTTGGCTCCCGAGGCTTTCGACAGCGACCTCAAGCTGTTCGGCCAGACCGCCGAGACGTTCGTCGAGCGTGAGATCGGCCCGGTGTTCGAGCGGCTCGAGGCGCTCGACTACGAACTCTCGCGTGAGCTGCTGGCGAAGGCCGGCGAGCTCGGGCTGCTCGGCATCGAGGTCGACGAGCAGCACGGCGGCCTGGGGCTCGGCAAGGCAGCGGGCGCCGTCGTCACCGAGAAGATCGCGGCTTCCGGCTCCTTCAACGTCACCTTCAACGCGCACTCCGGCATCGGCACCTTGCCGCTGGTGTACTTCGGCAGCGACGAGCAGAAGCTGCGTTACCTGCCGAAGCTGGCGAGCGGCGAGTGGGTGGCTGCGTACTGCCTGACCGAGCCGGGATCGGGTTCCGACTCGTTGGCCGCCAAGGCCAAGGCCGTCCTCGACGGCGAGGAGTGGGTGCTCGACGGCACCAAGATGTGGATCTCCAACGCCGGCTTCGCCGACCTGTTCACCGTCTTCGCCCAGGTCGATGGCGACAAGTTCTCGGCGTTCCTGGTCGAGGCCGGCACGCCGGGGCTGAGCCTCGGGGCGGAAGAGAAGAAGATGGGCATCAAGGGCTCATCGACCCGCATGGTGGTGCTCGAGAACGTCCGCGTGCCCAGGTCCAACCTGCTCGGCGAGGTCGGCAAGGGTCATCACATCGCTTTCGGCATCCTCAACATCGGGCGCTTCAAGCTGGCGGCCGGTGCGGTGGGCGGCTGCAAGCAACTGATCGACACCGCACAAGGCTACGCGCGCGAGCGCCAGCAGTTCGGTTCGGCCATCGCGGAGTTCGGGCTCATCAAGGAGAAGTTCGGCACTATGGCCGCCGAGACCTACGCACTCGAGAGCGCCATCTACCGGCTCGCGGGAGCGATGGACGCGGTCACCCAGGGATGCTCGTCGCCCAGCGAGCGCATGCAGGCGATCAACGAGTACTCGGTGGAGTACTCGTTCATCAAGGTCTTCGGGTCCGAGATACTCGATCACGTGGTCGACGAAGCCTTGCAGGTCTACGGGGGGTATGGCTTCTCGGCCGACTACCCGATCGAACTGGCCTACCGCAACAGCCGCATCAACCGCATCTTCGAGGGCACCAACGAGATCAACCGGCTCCTCACCGTCGACCAGCTGATGAAGCGCTCGCTGCGCGGCAAGCTCGACCTGTTGGGGCCGGCTCAGGCCGCGCTGCAGGGACGTCCGCTGACGGCGGTCGAGGGACCCGCCGAGTTGGCCGACGCCAACCTCGCCCTCGCCAACTTGAAGCTCGCGACGCTGCAACTTGCCGGGCTCGGCGCCAAGGCCTACATGCAGCGCCTGGAGGAGGAGCAGGAGTTGGTCGCCCGCGTGGCGGACATGATCGGACTCGTGTACCTCGCCGAGTCTGGCCTGCTGCGCGCCGAGAGGGCCGCTGGCAGTGGGGCAGCGGAGGCCTGTGTGCTGCTGAGCCGGCTGTACGCCCTGGCGGCCGTCGACCGGGCTCGGGAGCTGGCGGCCGTGGCGCTGCGCCGCATCCCTGGCGCCGCCGCCTCCAGGGCGCTGACCGATGCCTACCTGGCGGACCACGGCGTCGACCTGATCGCGTTGCGTCGTCAGGCCGCCGAGGCGGTCTACGAGGCGAACGGGTACCCGTTGGGCTGAGCCTCGCCGAACAGCTTGGGATTCTGCCGAGTACCTGTGGGCCTCAGGCCCTTGCGCTACGCGCCCTCTAGCCTTAGTATTTAAGGTATCTATTAGGCATCGTTCGCGAGGCCGGGACACGGGTGACTCGGATGGATCAGCAGCGCAGACAAGCCATTGACACCGCCATCTCTCAGATCGAGCGGCAGTTTGGTCGGGGTGCTGTGATGCGGT
>CAYNOS010000022.1:0-40418 GCA_964398985.1 uncultured bacterium | reverse complement strand
ACCGCATCACAGCACCCCGACCAAACTGCCGCTCGATCTGAGAGATGGCGGTGTCGATCGCTTTCCTGCGCTGGTCGTTCATGGTGGCAATCCTCCGTCCGGTCAGGGGCCTGGGGTCGCCAGGGCCCTCGCTGCACCGAGAACCGGCCTCAGCGCGCTCAGGGCCGCTCGGCCGAGGTCGAGCGGGCGCCGTCGCGGGAGGCGGCAGCTCAGCTGGTTGTCTGTGACCGGAGCAGGAGGTGCAGGCTGGTGTACGCAGTTCTCTCGCGTATCCACTCTCGTCCCAGAGGTGGAAGGTCTAGCTTCTCCACGACAGTTCCGCTACTCCCCGTCATCGCGATGTAGACGCGTGTCGGTGCTCGCTCAACCATGTCCGGTCCGGTGGTGCCTCCGGTACCAGCGACGCCTGCGCCACCGTCAGCCAGCGTGGACAGGTCGAGCGGGTAGCCGATGGCGACACCGATGTCGGCAGCGAACAGGCCTCGGACCGCCGCTGCCATCGCAGCAACCAACTCGGCCGCCGCGGCGAATGGATCCGCCGCAAACAGCTTCGGAAGGTAAGCGGTCAGCCCGAGAGTTCGCATACGTTCTGGCGTCCATGCTATCACGCTGCCGGCCAGCGCCCCCTGCCGCTCTCCAACGAGTTCCGCAGCGCCGCTCGCGGCCCTCGGGGGGCGGACGGCGGCGCCCAAGAGGTCCGACAGGAGGCCGGCGGAGGCGCCTTCGGCGAGGGCTACGCTGAGGCCGCGCTCCTCGAGCCGCTGCGCCACCAGCTGCGGGAGTTCGTCCGCGTCGGTGCCCCAGACGGAGGCGTCAAGGATCCTCTCCACCTGCGCAACGACCGGGGCAGCCAAGCGGGCGGCTGCCTCCTCGTCCTCGGCTTTGGCTGCAACCCGCACGTGGACGCCGTCGCGTTTGGCGTAAGTGGCGACGCTCGGGTTGCCGTTGAGAGTCAGTTCGCCCAGCCGCTCGGCGACGGCGGACTCGCCGCTGCCGATGGTCTTGAAGGTCTTGACGAACAACCTGCTGGTCGGGAACGGCAGCTTCGGCACGGCCTCGTCGCGCCACATCCTGATCAGCTCACGAGGCGGTCCGGGCAGCGTGACGATCCACTTGGCTTCGCTGCCACGGGAGAACCTCACCAGCCAGCCTGGTGCGGTGCCGATGGGGTTCGCCAGCACCTGGGCGCTGGGTATCACCTGCGCTTGCCGGAGGTTGCGCTCGGGCATCCGGCGGCCGCTCGCGGCGAAGCGCCCCACCAGCCACGCCTTGAGCCCCTCGTCGAGAGCCTGAGCCTCGCCCACGACGTCCGCCACCGCATCTCTCGTGACGTCGTCGTCGGTCGGGCCGAGGCCGCCGCACATCACCACCAGGTCGCAGCGAGCCAGCGCCTCCTCGAGCGCGTCAGCGATGCGCCTGCGGTTGTCGCCGACGCGCACGCTGCGGAACACGTCGACGCCGCGCTGCGCCAGGTCGGCCGCCAAGTACGAGCTGTTGGTGTCGGTGATCTCGCCCAGAAGCAGTTCGGTGCCGACGCTGATGGTCTCGGCGTCGCCGATGACGTCCATGTGCGGAGGATATCAGTGACGCTCGCGCCCGGTCGGCTCGCGGGCGGGCCTGACCGCTTGCGGCCGGGTCTCGCTAGGCTTATGACGCCGCCATTCATCGGGTTCAGGAAGGCCGGTGCTAGCATGCCGCATGACAGTTCCGCGGCGTGACACTGCCGACCTGGAGAGCACAACGGGCCGCGTCGGCGCGGACCCCAGCGGCCTTCCCAAGACCTTGGGCAAGCTCAGAGGGAGCGTCTGGGAGCAGCGCGCCGGCCGCAGCGTCAAAGACGAGCTGAGAGACAACCTGCTCGCCAGGCTGCGCGGCGGGGGGCGACTGTTCGAGGGCGTCCTCGGCTATGAGGAGTCGGTCGTGCCGGCGGTCGTCAACGCCGTGCTCAGCCGCCACAACTTCATCCTGCTGGGCTTGCGCGGTCAGGCAAAGACACGCATCCTGCGCTCCCTGACCGAGTTGCTGGACGAGTACGTTCCCTACGTGGAAGGCAGTGAGCTGCACGACGACCCCTTCGCGCCCGTCAGTGTCGAGGGCCGTGAGATCGTCGCGAGGTGCGGGGACAACACGCCGATCGGCTGGCTCGAGCGCGGGGCGCGCTACATCGAGAAGCTGGCCACGCCCGACGCCACCGTCGCCGACATCATCGGCGACATCGACCCGATCAAGGCCTCCAGGCTCGGGACGCGGCTGGGGGACGAGCGGTCCGTCCACTACGGGCTCCTGCCGCGCGCCAACCGTGGGATCTTCGCGATGAACGAACTGCCCGATCTCGCGGGCAAGGTGCAGGTGGCGCTGTTCAACGTCATGCAGGAGGGAGACGTTCAGATCAAGGGCTACCCCGTGCGCCTACCGCTCGACGTGCTGCTGGTCTTCAGCGCCAACCCGGAGGACTACACGGCGCGCGGCAAGATCATCACGCCGCTGAAGGACCGGATCGGCAGCGAGATCCGCACCCACTATCCCCGCACCGTCGAGGAAGGCATGGCCATCACGCTGCAAGAGGCGTGGCTGGACCGCGGCGCAGCGACGCTGATGCCCGACTTCGTGATCGAGGCCGTGGAGGAGGTCGCCTTCCAGGCCCGTGACGACGCGCGGGTCGACAAGCACTCCGGCGTGTCGCAGCGCCTGCCGATAAGCCTGCTCGAGAACGTCAGCAGTAACGCCGAACGGCGAGCCGTCATCGCAGGCGAAGGGCGTCCGGTGGCTCGCATCACCGATCTGTACGCCGCTCTGCCGGCGGTGACAGGCAAGCTCGAGCTCGAGTACGAGGGCGAGCTCAAGGGGGCCGAGGCGGTCGCCAAGGACATCGTCAGGAAGGCCGTCGCCCAGGTGTTCGCGCGCCGCGCTACCGGCCTCGACGTCGACGAGGTGGTCGAGTACTTCGATGCCGATAACCAGCTTCGCCTGCCCAACGACTCGTCTGCAGCAGGGCTCATCGACGCGCTGTCACGGGTGCCTGGCCTGTTGGCGGCGGCTCGCGCGCTGGCGGGCGAGGATGCGGAAGATGATCTGGTGGCGGTCTCTGCTGAGTTCGTGCTCGAGGGCCTCTACGCTCGGCGCTCGATAGCCAGGAGCGAGGAACAGGGCTACTTCGCCGCCACCGAGGAGACGCTCGGAGTCTCCGGCGGCCGGAAGCGCTGGAACTGAGGACCGACCTTGGGCACCGTCAGGCGCTACTCGAAGTTCGAAGCCACCCTCGACGACCTCGAGGCGTCGGACTTGATGGCGATGCTGCAGCGGCGCTTGCTCGAGTCCGGTTTCGACCGCGACCCGTTCGATCCCGATCCTGACTACCAGAGCAGCATGCAGGACCTCTACGAAGCCATCGCCGAGGCGCTACTCCACAACGATCTCATCGACCAGCAGTTGCTCGACCGTGCCATGGACGCCGACGACTGGCTGGACAGCGAGCTCGGCAGGTTGGTCAAGAGCCTGGCGTCGCGACTGGCTGCCGAAGGGTTCATCCGAGCCGTCGGTGGCGAGCCCGGTGCTGACGATGCGGAGGCTGCTCCCGTCGAGGCCGGAGGCGGTCAAGATCCCAGCGCCGATCCCGGCCGGGTCACGTTCGAGTTGACCGACAAGGCCATCGACTTCCTCGGCTACCGGACGTTGAAGGACGTCCTGGGCGCCGCGGGCCGCTCGAGCGTGGGGGCCCACGACACCAGGTTCACCACCACCGGGGTCGAGGCCTCGGAGGCGCCCAAGCGCTACGAGTTCGGCGACAACCTGAACCTCGATGCGGCCGAGACGCTCAAGCACGCCGCGTTCCGGGGACCCGCGGGAGACCGCTTCGAGCTCGAGGAGGAAGACCTGCACGTCTTGCAGTCCGAGTACCACTCATCGGCCGCCACCGTGGTGCTCCTGGACTGCAGCCACTCGATGATCCTCTACGGGGAGGACCGCTTCACGCCGGCCAAGCAGGTGGCGCTGGCGCTCGCCCATCTGATCCGGACGCAGTACCAAGGCGACAGCATCAGCTACGTCTTGTTTCACAACTCCGCCGAGGAGATCCCGCTGAGCCGGCTCGCCACCGCTCAGGTCGGTCCGTACCACACGAACACGGCCGAAGGCCTGCGCCTCGCCCAGAAGATCCTCAAGCGCCAGAGCAAGGACATGAAGCAGATCGTGATGATCACCGACGGCAAGCCCTCGGCCATCACGCTGCCGGATGGCAGGGTCTACCGCAACGCCTACGGGCTCGACCCGCTGGTGCTCGGCGAGACGCTGCGCGAGGTGGGCAGTTGCCGCCGCTCGGGCATCCAGGTCAACACCTTCATGCTGGCTCGCGATCCCGAGTTGATCGCATTCGTCCAGCGCGTGTGCGCGATGACGCGCGGCAAGGCCTACTTCACCACCCCACACACGATCGGACGCTACGTCCTCCAGGACTACCAGTCGCGCCGCACCAAGCTCGTGAACTGACGCGCCGCCAGCATCTCTCGTGGCTGAAGCCAGGGTTAAGCCGGCCCGGCCGCGCGCAACACCGCACTCATCTTGGCCGGGGACACAATGGCGCCATGAACGTCACCAACCACAGCCGATCGCTCGCGGTCCCGCGCAGGCAGGCGGGCCTGAACCTCAAGCTCGCCGCGGCGCTGCTACTGGCCTTGAGCGCGCTCCTGGTGTCCCCGGCGCGCGCCCAGAACGTGGCCGCCGGCATCACCGTGACCGGCAGCGGCGTCGTCTACGGGGACCCCGACATGGCGCTCCTGAACGTCGGCGTCAACGTCTACGGTGCCAGCGTGCGCGAGGCCCTCAACGAAGCCGACTCCGTCATGGCCGCGGTCAAGGCGGCCGCCGTCGCGCTCGGCATCGCCGAGGCCGACGTCCGGACGACAGGCCTGTACGTGTGGCGCGACGACCGCTACGACGAAGCGGGCAACGTCGTCAGCGAACGCTACTCGGTCCGGCACAGCTATCAGGTGGTCGTGCGCCAGGTGGACAGCGCCGGCGACGTGCTTTCGGCGGTCGTTGACGCCGGGGCCAACAGCGTCGATGGCATCCAGTTCACCTTCTCGGATCCCGCCGCGTTGGCCCGCGACGCTCGCCGCCTGGCGCTCGACGACGCACGTGAACGCGCCGAACAGCTCGCGGAACTCAGCGGGGTCGCGCTCGGTGCTCCGACCATGATCGTCGAGGGCGCGCTCGCCGGCGTGCCGTATGCCGAGGCCGCCTTCGCGGAAGGTCGCGGCGGTGGCTCGCTGGAGGCCGGCCAGCTGGCGGTGACCGTGACCTTGACGGTCACCTTCGCCATCGACTAAGCGCTGTGCTCGATTACGGGAACTCGCGCGAGAGCCTGTCCAAGGCCGAGATAGCCGGGCCGTAGTTGGGATCCGCGCTGCGCGCGGCGCGGTAGTGGGTCTCGGCCTGCCCGATGTCGCCGAGCGCTTCATGAGCCTCGCCGAGCCGGTAGTAGGCCTCGACGTAGGCAGGCGATCCCGGCCGAGCTTCGCCTCGATCGGTGCGCTCGAAGACGTCGATGGCGCTCTCGAAGGCGGGGATAGCCTCGCTGGGCCGGCCCATCAACATCAACATGCGCCCCTTGTCGAGATGAGGCCACATCTCGGTGAAGCCGCGCGTCGTGCTCGCGGCCGCGTCGAAGGCCTCGAGAGCCTCCGAGTAACGCGCGGCTTGCCAGGCCACACGGCCCCAGTCCATGGCGATCAGGTAGTCGGAGGTGCGCAGGAAGGCGTTGCGCAGCAAGCGCAGGGCTCCGTCCGCGTCGCCGTTGGCGGCTCTCAACAAGCCCTGCAGGTGGGCGTGGGCCGGCACGCTCTCATTGCTCAGCGAGATGGCCGCGTCCAACTCCTCTTGGGCGTTGACCAGGTCGCCCGTCAGGTACAGAGCCCGCGCGTACAGGAAGTGAGCCTCCGGATCGTCGGGGAAGCTGCGCACCAGTTCGGGACCGTTGAGACGCGCCGCCGAGTTGTAGTACCCCTGCTCGATCAGCGAGCGCATCTGCGCGAACGCGCCGCTCTGAGCGTGCGCCGCCGAAGGCAGCGCTGCCGCCAAGACCGCCACCGCGATCGCGATGAGACGCAGCCAATCGCCAAGTGACGACTCCACCTTGCGTCGGGTTGCTGCGAGCGAGCGATGCCGCACCCGCACACGGTAACAGAGCCTCATGAGTCGGTGAGTGGCGAGCCGCGCACGGGCCCGATGGCGTTGACCAGCCAGTTGACGCCATGCTCGGCGCTGGCGAGCAACGCGGCGCGTCTGTAATCCGACAGGGGCCTTGCTCTGGCGAGCGCCGCTTGCAGCTCCCCGGCGGTGGCCTCGGGAGGCACCACCTCGGCCCCCGCCAACTCGGCGAAGCCGGCGACCTTCGGGTCGTAGGCGAGAGCCACGAAGGGCACGCCGGCCACGGCCGCGAGGATGCAGCCGTGGAGCCTGACCGACACGACCGCCGCGGCCTTGGCGATCAGGTCCAAGGCAGCTTTCGGAGTCTCGGCCGCGGCGCGCTCGAGGCTGGGCAGCGCCGCGAGCAGCGCGGCAACGCTCCCGTCGTCGACGCGTGGCTGCAGAGCCATGGCCGCGACCCTCTCGCCGTCGGCGATGAGCGCGGCGGCCAGCCGCTCGAGCGGTGCGTCGAAGCGCGGGTGGCCGCCGCGCGGGATCAGCAATGTCGGCGCGCCCGGCGCCGAGGGGGTCTCAGGCACCTTCGGCCTCGACATCAGCAACGCCGGATCGCCCACCAGCTCGGCCTGCAGGCCGAGATCCGCGGCGATGGCGAGGGACTGGCGGTCACGCACGGCCAGTGGGACGCCCGCGAGAGCCGCCGCCACCCGCTTGCGGCCCGCGTGCGTCAGTGGCCCCAGCGATTGGCCGTACACCGCCACCCGCTTGCCGAGGGCCTTGGCGGCGCGGATCAGCCCCAGGTAGTAGCCGAGGCTACGGCTGCTGGTGGCGTCTTGCAGCAGTCCGCCTCCGCCCGAGACGAACGCTGTATGGCCCACCAGCGCCACCGGGACGCCCCTGAGACGGTGGACGGCGGCGACCGAATGAAGGCTCGAGGTTGCCCGCGGCGCCGCCGACAAGACCGTCACCGCGACTCCTCGCGCCGCCAGCGCCGGCGCCAGACCGGCGAGGATCGCCTCGTCGCCGAGGTTGCCGAGCCCGTAGTAGCCGCTCAGCAGTAGCCGCATCTAGGCCGGCTCGGAATCGGCGCGCGCCAGCCAGCGCGTCAGCGGCGGTCCCAGGAGCCGCACGGCCGCCAGCAGCACCAGACCGACTCCTGCTCCCAGCGCCAGAGCGACCAGCGTTCTTTCGAGAGAGACCGTCAACGGCGTGTGGTAGTGACTGAACGAGTTGAGCACGCTCGCTTGCGCCACGACCCCGGCGGTGAGCAGGATGCCGGTCAAGCCGGCCGGCCAGCGCGCGCCGCCGGGGACCACGATTGCCTTCGAGCGGCCCATCGCCGACAAGCCACCCGCCAAGCCGAGCCCCAGCAGCGCCACCGGATGCCCGATCAACTCCTTGAAGCGCGGCCTCGCGAAGTACTCGCCGAGCAGCTGGCGCAGCGCCAGCTCCAGCTCGCTGACGCCGATGACCGGGTCGTTGCCGCGGCGCAGGACCACCAGGGCGACGGCGGCCAACGCGAGCGCTCCCAACGCGAGGTGGACGAAGCGCACCTCGGCCTTGAAGAGGTACTTGAGCCATCCCGCGAGAGAGCGGTGATCGAGGGCGAACGCGAACAGGAACAACGCCGGCGGGATCACCAGCGTGGCGCCGACGCCCGCGAACGGGCGGATCGCGAGCAGCGTGTCGCGCTCGCTCCCAACCGCCACCAACAGCGCGGCCCCCAGCAGGCTGAGAGCGGTGGCCTTCAGCAGGTCGACGGCGCGCGAGCGCCACTTGAGGAATCCCAACACCGGGAAGACCAACGCCGCCAGCAAGGCGATTGCGTCCCACGACGCCCCGGCGACGCCGACCGCGAGCAACAGGAGCGCGACGGCGCTGATCGCTCCCCACGGCGCGGCCATGCGCAGTGCCAACAGCGCCACGCCGGCCAGCACCCCGAGAGCCGCCCAGGCCCGCAGCCATGCCTGCGGTTGGTAGTCGGTGGCGCCGACGCTCAAGCCGCCGACCGCGAAGCCTTGCCGTGCCAGGGTGCGCGCCAGCGAGCCGATGAACTCCTCGGTGTTGGCGACGGGATCCCCGAGCTCGGTGGTGGTGTAGGGGCGGAGGTACAGCAGGCGCACGTTGCGCTCCTCGATCGCCAGCAGGTACTTGTCGACGAGGTCGGCCGGTCTCAAGCGGCGGTCCACGTAGTCCTGATTGAAGCTCAATAGGCGAACGGTGGGGACCTTGCCGCTGAGCTCGCTCATGCCGCTCTGCGGGGTGCCTTCGATGACGGCCGTCAGGAACTCCTGTGAGCTCGCGATGACCGGCTCGGCGTCCCAGGGATGCCCTACCACCTCGGTGCCGGCGTACACGAGGTAGGCGGCTCCGGCGGGGAAGTCCGAGCCGGGGTCGTGCAGCAGGTAGGGGGCGTTGCGCGGCCGATAGGCGACCTCGAAGCCGGCGTCCAGCCACGCTTGGATCTCACCGTGATCGGGACCTGCCGGTAGCAGCGTTCGCACGTCGCCCGGCCAGGCGTACCAGCTGCGGCCGAGGAGCTCGATCCGGCTGGCGGCCGGCGTGTTCTTCGCGATCAGCGCGTCGATGGCGCCGGGCTCCAGCGCGCTGACCAGCGTCGAGTCGCCGGCGACCGCGGGAGCCTCCCCGCCGCGCGCGAGAGCTTGTGCAACGGCTTCGGAGCCGAGCAGTGCGGCCGCCTTGCCCTTGGCGACCAGGGACTCGATGGTGTCCTCGTAGAGCGCGATGCCCGTCAGGCCCAATGCCTGGTAGCGCTCGGCGAGCTCGAGGCTCGTCACCCCGAGCAGGTTGGCCTGGTCGGCCAGCGCCATCTCGTCCATCACCATCGCGACGCGCACCTCGCGTGCCTCGCCCACCAAGCGTTGGGCGATCAGGAGCGCGGCGGGCACCAACGCCGACAGCAGGACCCAGGTGAGCGCGGCTGTCACCCGCCGCGGCCGGGCGGCGTCGCCGGCAGCAGGCGGAGGACGGCTCACGCGGCACCTGCGGTCGCGGCTGTCGCCGTGAGCGACCTGACGTAGGTGCGCAGGACGTCGATCGCCGCCTCGTTGCTACCGCCTTCGGGGACTATCAGGTCGGCGTGCTGCTTGGTCGGTTCGATGTAGAGGTCGTGCATGGGCTTGACGCTTCGGCGGTACTGGCGGATCACGCTCTGTGCGCTGCGCCCGCGTTCGCTGACGTCGCGCTCGAGGCGCCGGATGAAGCGCTCGTCGGGCGGGGCGTCGACGAACACCTTCAGATCGAGAAGCTCACGCAGGGCAGGGAAGTGGAGCACCAAGATGCCTTCGAGAACGATCACGGGGGCGCTGTCGAGCGTCACGGTGGCAGCGGAACGGTCGTCGCGCGTGAAGTCGTAGACCGGGCGCTGCACGCTCTCACCGCGTTTCAGTGCCGTCAGGTGCTCGACCAGTAGGCCGGTGTCGAACGCGTCGGGCTCGTCGTAGTTGATCAGGTCGCGCTGCTCGTACGGCATCTCGCTCAGTGCGCGGTAGTAGGCGTCCTGGGGCACCAGCGTCAGGTCCGTGGGCGGCACCGACGCTCTGAGCGCCTCGGCGACGGTCGTCTTGCCCGACCCGGTACCGCCGGCCAAGCCGATCAGCCGACGCGGTGCGGTCACCACGCCACGCCAGCGGTCAGGCTCAGTGCTCGGCCCCGCCGCGCTCGGCGGCGGCCAGCTCTTCGTGGGCCGGGAGCTGCGCGCCGAGGAGCTTCGAGCGCTCTGCCGCCGCGCTGATGAAGCCGGTGAAGGGCGGGCTGGGCCTCATCAGACGCGAGGTGAACTCCGGATGCGCCTGCACACCAAGGAAGAACGGGTGCTGCGGCAGCTCGACGGCCTCGACGAGCCCCTCGCCGCGCCCGGCCATGCCCGGCGTCACGCCGGAGACCTCGAGCCCGGCGTCCTTCAAGCGCTCCACGTACTCGGGGTTGACCTCGTAGCGGTGGCGATGCCGCTCGTGCACCGTGCCGCTGGGAGGCGGGTCGTAGAGGGTCTCGAGCAGGGTGCCGGGAAGGATCTGCATCGGCCAGCTGCCCAGGCGCATGGTGCCTCCCATGTCCTCGACCTCGAGCTGCTCCGGCATCAGATCGATCACCGGGTGGGGGGTATATGGATCGAACTCGGTCGAGTTGGCCCCGGCCAGGTCAGCGACGTGGCGGGCGAACTCGATCACCGCGATCTGCATGCCGAGGCAGATGCCGAGGTAGGGGATGCGCTGCTCGCGAGCGAACTGGGCGGCGCGCACCTTGCCTTCGATGCCGCGCACGCCGAAGCCGCCGGGCACGAGGATGCCGTCGAACTCAGCAAGGCTGTCGATGTCGCCTTGGACGAGATCCTCGGCGTTGACCCAGTTGACCTCGACCGCCGCGCGGTTCGCGATGCCGGCATGCTTCAGCGCTTCCAGGAGGCTCAGGTAGGCGTCGGGCATCGCGACGTACTTGCCGACGACGGCGATGCGCACCACCCGCTCAGGGTGCCTGAGGATCCGCACGGCCTCCTGCCACACGCGCAGCTCGGGGGTGACGCGCTCGAGCTCGAGCATGGCTTCGACGTAGCGACCGATGCCCTGCTGCTCGAGCATCTCGGGCACGCCGTAGACGAAGTCGGCGTCGAAGGCGTTGAACACGGCCTGCGGCTCGACGTTCGTGAACAGCGCGATCTTGCTGAGGGCCTCGTTCGGGACCGGACTGCGCGAGCGCAGTATCAACGCGTCCGGTTGGATGCCCACGCTGCGCAGGGTGGCGACCGAGTGCTGCGTCGGCTTGGTCTTGTGCTCCTCGCTGGCGCCGAGGTACGGCACCAAGGTGACGTGGAAATACAGGGTGTTGTTGCGGCCCTTCTCGAACCGGAACTGCCGGATGGCTTCCAGGAACGGCAGCGACTCGATGTCCCCCACGGTGCCGCCAACCTCGACCAGCACGATCTCGGCGTCGACCGCGGCCGCCGCCTCGCTGATGCGGTTCTTGATCTCGTCGGTCACGTGGGGGATGACCTGAACCGTCTGCGAGAGGTAGGCGCCGCGACGCTCCTGCTCGATCACCGAGAGATACACCTGGCCGGTCGTGACGTTGTTGCGGCGCGCCAGGTCGACGTCGAGGAACCTCTCGTAGGTGCCGATGTCGAGGTCGGTCTCGGCGCCGTCGTTGGTTACGAAGACCTCGCCGTGCTCGTAAGGCCGCATGGTGCCGGCATCGACGTTGACGTACGGATCGATCTTGACGGCCGTCACTCGGTAGCCGCGAGCTCTCAGCAAGGCCCCGATGCTGGAAGTCGAGATCCCCTTGCCGAGGCTGGAGACCACCCCGCCGGTGACGAAGATGTACTTGGTGTCCATTCCCTCACCTTCCCGGGACTGCATGCTAGCACTGCTGGCACTCCGCCGGCCGCGGGCCACCTCGCACGCCAGCGTGTGATACTTAGGCGCGCGGCTTCCGGCCCCACTGTGCTGGGCCGCGACTCGGACCGCTTTGGAGGGCGCTGGCAACAGGTGAACGAGCCACCAGCAATACCGTCGCGGGAGCCGGCCGAGGGCGCCACCGCAGAAGCCAAGCGCCGCGGCACGCTGTTCGTGATGACCGGCGCATCCGGCGTAGGCAAGGACTCGATTCGCAGGGTCGCGATCCCCCAACTCGACGACATCTACTTCTCGGTGTCGGCCACCACCAGGGCCAGGCGGCCGGGCGAGCGCGAGGGGCTCCACTACTTCTACGTCGACAGGCCGCGCTTCGAGTCGATGCTGGCCGCCGGCGAGTTGCTGGAGCATGCCGACTACGTCGGCGACTACTACGGCACGCCGCTCGCGCCGGTCGAGAACACCTTGGCCGCCGGCGGCGACGTACTGCTCGAGCTCGAGCTGGTAGGCGCCAGGCAGGTCAAGGAGCGGCTTCCCGAGGCCGTGATGGTGTTCATCGCGCCGCCATCCTTGGCCGAGCTCGAACGCCGTCTCCGGGGGCGCGGGACGGACGACGAGGCGAAGATCCAGAAACGCCTGGCGAGGGCTCGTGACGAGATCCGCGCCATCCAGGAGTTCGACTACCTGATCGTCAACGACGACCTGTCTCACGCTGTCGAGCTCTTCGTCAGCATCATCCGCGCCGAGCGGGCGCGCACCAGTCGACTCAACCCCGTCGAATTGGCGCGTCTGACCGGAGGTTGATGTCGGCGCCGGAACGCGGGCGAGGCGTCCTCGATGCTGTACAATCGACCGCTTTAGGAGGCGCAAGTGGCGCAAGAAGGTTACGACAAGCTGTTATCGCTCACCGACTCCCGGTATCGGTTGTCGATGGTCGTCGCGCGGCGGGCCGCGCAGTTGAAGCTGGGCATCCCGACCGTCCTCGCGGTCGACGAGCTGCCCGCTGGGCAGAACACGGTGACGCTGGCGATGAAGGAACTGGAGATCAGCGACCAGCTCGCGTGGGGAGACGGTCTCCCGGCGCTCGAGGAACTGAGGCGCGCCGTCGAGCCGAAGCGCGTCGAGTCGCCGACCTCGTACACCCCGATGTCGGACGACGACGACGAGGACCTGCGCGACTGAGTCGACGCCCATGCCCAGCAAGGACCATCGCCAGCGGTTGATCGCCGAGATCGTCGAGGGCGAGTACATCGCCACCCAGGCCGAGATCGCCGAGCGTCTGGCGCAGCACGGCATCCGCGTCACGCAAGCGACGGTCAGCCGCGACGTCACCGAGTTGCGACTGGTCCGCGTGCCGTCGGGCAAGGGTCGACATCGCTACCGGGTGTCGCCGATGACGTCTCAAGAGGACGTCATGGGCGAGCTCAAGGACCGCTTCAGGCAGTTCGTCCACGGCGTCGACCGCGGCGAGAACGTCCTCGTTATCGCCACCGACGAGGGCCACGCGGCCGGCATCGCGTTCGTGCTCGACAAGCTCGATCGCGACGAGATCGTCGGCACGCTGGCCGGACAGAACGCGATCATGGTGGTCGCCCGCAGCCAGAGCGCGGCGCAGGAGCTCGTCGAGGAGCTCGAGGCCCTGCGCGGCTGACGGCGAGGCCCCTGCGCCCAACCCCCCGGGCTCATCGTGGCCCGTGCTAGCCTCAGTTCGTGTCCCGTAACCACCAGTTCGCAAAGCTTCCGAAGGCGGCTCTTCGCCTTCTCGTAACCGCCTGTGCAGCCTCGCTTGCCGGCTGGTCGTTGGCGGCCAGCTTGCTCATCTACCCCCTCGAAAGTCAGGACCCGCTGCTCGGCGTGGCGGTCGCCGAAGAGATGGCGGCTCTGCTCGATGCTGCCGGCGCCCTCGTCATCGGGCCCGAGGTGGCCGCCGGCGCGGTGCCGCCGACGGTCGTGGCTGACGGCTTCGTGAGCTTGGAGCGCCTCGTCGGGCCGGTAGCCGTGTCAGGCGCTGCCGGGGCAGACATCCTTCGCGGCGGCACCGGGGTCGACGTGGCGGTCACCGGCGGCCTGCGCCTGCAAGACGACGGAGCCTGGCTGGACCTGTACCTGGCCCATGCCGGCGGCATCCGCACGGTGGAACTGCAGGGCGACGCCGGTCGCCTAGATCGGCTCGTCTGGCTCGGCGCCAACGTGGCTGCCGCGCTCGCCGAGGAGGTCACCGGCGAGACGTTGGAGCTGGTCTCTGGCGAGGCCGGTGCCACGCGGCAGATCGCGCGCTTGACCAGCGAGCGGCAGCATCCCTATGCCGGTTACGTCACGGCCGTCGCCTACCTCGCTGCCGGCCTCCTGGAGGACGCCGCCATCGAGCTCGCCGAGGTGGCCGACGCGCCCGACGCGCCGGCCAGGGCCGGCGCGTTGCGCGCCGACCTCGACGCCGTGCTGGGGGACGCGGGCAGCGCCGCGGAGACCTCGGACTCGACGCGACTCGCGCGCCGCGCACTGCTCAGCATCGCCTCCAGCAGCCGCACCGAGGAGCAGAGCCTGAGCGCGTTCGCGCTGCTGAGAGAGGCCTCGGATCTGCCGCTGGCGGATGCGTGGTCGGGAGTGATCGCAGCCAGCGTCAACGACCGCGCCCGTGCCGAGGCCTTGCTGGCAGCGGCAGCGCGCGAGCTGCACTATGGGCGCTCGCTGCACGCTTCGTTGTTGGCCGCGCGGGGCGATCAGACGTTCGGAGCGGCGCTCGATGAGATCATCTCTGACGGGCGCGAAGCCGGCAGCGCCGCGCTGCTGGGAGCGTCAGTGGTCGCCAACGCGGCCGGCGACGCCGCTCGCGAACGCTCCGCGCTCCAGGAGCTGAGGCGCAGTTCGCCGTTCCTCACCTACCCACTCGAGCGTCTGTCGTACCTCGCGTTCGACGCCGACGAGGCTCAATTGGCTGCCGAGGTACTCAGTGTTGCGGTCGAGCTCGAGCCCGATTCGGACCTCTACTGGACCAACCTCGGCTGGGCTCTCTACCTGCTTGGCTTCCTCGAGCGCAGCGAGGCGGCGTCGCTCCGGGCCCTCGAACTCGACTCCAACCAGTACATCGCCTCGTACAACCTGGGTCTGGCGCGCGTGGTCACCGGCAGGCTCGACGCGGCGATGGAGGCGTACCGCGCCGCCACACGGCGCGATCCGGGCATCGACGACGAAGCCATCAGCGACCTCGAGAACGCCCTGGTCCTCTACCCGGACCAGCCGGGCGTGAGGTACGCGCTCGCCTACCTCTATCAAGCCGACGGACGTCGCACCGATGCCAGCACGGCCTACTCCCGGTTCGTGGCCTCGGCGGCGGATGAGCCGGCACTGGAGGGGTTCGTCAGCGATGCGAAGGCGCAGATCGAGGCGCTCACCGCGCCGCTGCCGCCGCTCGAGATCATCGGTACCCCGGGCGTGACGCTGGGGGTCCGAGGCCCGGCCGCGGCTCCCTATCACCCCGGCGACCCGGTGTTCGCGGTGTTCGAGCTTTCGACCCCCGGCGACTCGCTGCCGGCGCGGGTCGATCTGACGGTCACCCTGCAGCCGGCGGGGGGCGGCGCGCCCATCGTCAGCAGCGCAAGGGAACTGAGCCTGCCGGTGGGTGCCGTTGCGTTCGTGGTCGACGACCTCGAGCTGCTGCTGCCAGACGACCTCCCGGCGGGCGAGTACCTGCTGCGCTTCGAAGCCTTCGCCAACGACGAGCAGAACACGTCCGGCGAGCTGGCGCTGAGCGTCGCGGGCGAGCGGCAAGCGCTGCGCGGGCTCCTCGGCCGCGGCCTGATGATGTCGGCGCTCGAGAGCGGCAGCCCGCTCTACGGGGCGAGCATGCTCGGCGCGCCGGAGGAGCTCTACGGCGTCCTGCTCGCCGAGCTCGCGGCCGCCGCCGACGCCGCCGAGCAGGCGCTGCCGCCCGTGGGGCTGGGGCCCTTCGCGGGACAGAGCGGTGGCGAGGTCTTCAGGGGATCGCAGCGCTCCGACGTCGCGCGCTTCCTTGACTACCTGTTGGCGAGCGGCGCACGCCAGAGCCGTTTCGTGTTCGTCGATGCCTACGCCCAGTGGGCGCTCGACGGAGCCCCTTAGGCGTTCAGCCCAGGAGGCGGCCGAAAAGCCGGGCTCCCGCCAGCCAGGTGCCGAGCGAGGCGCCGAGAGTCGACAGGATGAAGACCAGCAGCACGCGAGCGGCGCGGTTGCGCCACCAACCTCGGAGCGTGGTGACGTCCTTGCGGAGAGCCTGGAAGTCGCCGACGTTCGGCTTGCGCAGCCACAGCTCGACGCCGGCGGCCACGAAGCCGGCGCCCAGCAGCGGGTTGAGCGTCGTGAAGGGGGCCGCCACCGCGGTCGCCAGCACCGTCACCGGATGGGCCAGGGCGATGGTGGTGCCGATCGCCGCCATCACCGCGGTCACCAACGACCAGTCGGCCAGCAGCTGCAGCCCGACGCCAGGGCTCTGCAGGAACCCGATGACGAAGCCGACCAGCACCACCACCAGGATCAACCACGGCAGCGCCTTGGTGACACGGCTTGGCGGCGGGACGCGGGTCAGTTCCGCGAGGCCCGAAGCGTCGAGCGAACCTGCCTCGAGGTGCGAGACCAGCCCCTTCAGGTGCCCGGCGCCGACGACCACCAGCACCTCGCGCGGCGTGCCGCTGGGCTGCGCACGCGCGTACTCGAGCAGCTTGATGGCCATGTACTCGTCGCGCTCCGAGATGAGCGGGCGGTAGATGCGCTCCGAGCGCTCAGCGAACTCGCTGAACGTCGACTCCAGGACGTCGCCTTCCTTGAGTCGCTCGATCTCGCCCTCGTCGATCTTCTCGTTGGTGATCATCGATGCCAGCAGACCCGCGAAGAGGTTCATGCGTTGCCACCAGCCGACGTTCGCCGTCACCCGCTTGAGGGTCACGCCGATGTCGCGATCGATCAGCAGGAGACCGAGGGAGCGGTTCCGTGCGGCCGCGATGGCCGCTCTCATCTCCGCGCCGGGCTCGATCCCGAACTGATCGGCGAGGCGCTGCTGGAACGCCGACAGGGCGAGGTTGACCGCCATCATGCCGGCCCTGCCTTCCCTGAGCACCTTCAGCAGGTCGGTCTTGGCCCACCGGTCGGGGTCCTCCAGCACCGCCTTGCGGCCGGCGTCGAGCTCGATGGCCACCGTGTCGAAGGTGCCCGACTCGATCAACTCCTCGACGGCTTCGGCGCTCGTCTTGGAGACGTGCGCGGTGCCAAGCAGCGTGAAGCGAACGTCGCCAACGACGACCGTCTCGGTCGGCTGGGAGGTCAGCGCGGGGGAAGATGCAGCCTCGGCGGCAGCCACGCCCGGGTCCAACGAAGTCATGGGCGAGTGTAACCGAGACCGCTCGCTTCCCGGTTCCCGGCGCCACAGTCGTAACATGCGAGGCAGCGTGAGCGACGACCCCGCGACGACGCCGCCAGCAGCCGCCAGCCTCGGCCCCCGCGGCGGCCTTTACGAGCGCATCCGCTTGGCGAGAGTGTGGCTGCCCTTGCTCATCGTCGCGGTCGTGCTCCTGTGGCAGACCCAAGTCATCCCTCGTGGCGGCGACGCGTTCCAGTTCTGGGCGCAGGTCTTGTTCTACTCGGTGCTCGGACCGCTGGCAACATTCATCACGCTCAACTGGATCGCCCGCGAGGTGCGCCTGCACGAGCTGGCCCAAGTCGAGATGGGCAGGCTGCTCGAAGAGGTGACGGCCAGCCACGAGCTGCTCGGCTCGATCCACGAGGTGACGGCCCGCTTCGCGGCCGCGCCCGATCTCGAGACCACCGTCGACGCGGTCGCACGCGGCGTGACCAGCGTCACCGGCGCGGTGGCGGTGGCGTTGATCGTCGGTCCGCCTGGGCTCGGCATCAGTCATAGGGTCAACCTCGATGACGAGCTCGAGAAGGACGTCCTGGCGCGCGACCGCGCTGCGCAGGAGCGCGCCGGCGAAGGGCGTCACGCCACCATCAAGGGCGTTCTGGAGAGGGCCGGGCGCCGGCTCGGCGTGCTCAGCCGCCCGCTGGCTTGGGGCGGAACTCCCGAAGGCTCGCTGCACGCCTACTACGACACCGAGCCGGACGAGCGTCAGGTCGAAGCGTTCAGCATCCTTGCCGCCCAGTTCTCGGCCGCGGCCGAGGCGATCCGCTTGCGCACGCGCGACCTGCTCACGCTGGTCGAGGTAGACAGGTCTATTCGGGCTGAAGGCAACCTCGAGCGCCTCCTCGCGGCCGTTCTGAAGCAGATGATGGCGCGCGTCGACGCCGGCTCCGGTGGCGTCTTCCTGGCCGACGAGAGCGGCGTCTTACAGCTCGCCACTTCCGCAGGGGTGCCGTCCGGCTCCCAGAGCGTCGCCTGGAGGGTTGGTGAAGGCATCGTTGGCACCGCAGCCAGCGGGCGCGATCCACTGATCCTCGCCAACCTGCGTCCAGAGCAGCGCGAGACCGCGGGACCGATCCTACGGTCGGCGGGCAGTGCGGTGGCGCTGCCGCTGTGGTCTCAGGATCAGCTGCTCGGGGTGGTCGTGCTGGCGCATCCCCAGAGCCAGCACTTCGATCCCGGCAGCATCCCGTTCCTGTGGCTGCTCGCCAACCAGGTGACGTTGGCTGTGCGCAACGCCGGCGCCTACCTGCAGTCAGAGGAGCTGGCGATCACCGAGGAGAGGTCGCGCATCGCCCGCGAGATCCACGACGGCGTCGCTCAGATGCTGGCCTTCACGGCACTCAAGCTCGACCTGGTGGCGCGCCTGAAGGAGCGCGACCCCGCCAAGGCGGTCGCCGAGCTGGAGACCGCGCGCGAGACCGTGCGCGAGACGATCAAGGAACTGCGGCGTTCGCTGTTCGCGCTGCGGCCGGTTGACCTCGAGCGTCACGGGTTCGTCGAGACCATCCGCATGTACCTGGCGGACTTCGGTCCTCAGAACGCCATCCGGGCTGAGTTGGAGACCGGTGTGCTGCCACCGCTGTCGGTCAAGTCCGAAACCGTGCTCTTCAGGATCTTCCAGGAGGCCATGCACAACGTCGCCAAGCACTCGCGCGCCCGCGCCGTCAAGGTGACCCTCGGAACCGCCCCCGACGGGATGGCGTTCGTCGAGGTGAGCGACGACGGGATCGGCTTCGACAAGGACTCGATAGGCGACCGCGTGACCAGCGCCGGCGGCCTCGGGTTGATCCAGATGCGTGAGCGCGTCACCGACCGCGGTGGCCGGTTCGAGCTGACCGCCAGCGCTGACACGGGCACGACGGTCTATGCCGCCGTGCCCGTGTGAGGACTCAGGTTGTTGGCAGTCACCGGTCTCGGCCAGCCGGGCCGTGAACCGGCCGTGGGTCAGCTCTTGGAACGCCGGTAGCTGTCGCCGAAGCGCTTCTGGAACTTCTCGACGCGCCCCTCGGTGTCGATGAAGCGCTGCTCGCCGGTGAAGAACGGGTGGTTGCCGGACCACACGTCGACGTGGAGCTCGGGTTTGGTGCTGTACGTCTCCATCACGACCTGGCCGTCGCAGATCACCTTGCACGGCACCATCTTCGGGTGGATATCCTTCTTCATCGCGCTTCCTCCGCACGCCACGGCTCTGCGCCACTGGCTGTTCGACTGGGTTTGCTGCTCGACGCGGCACTGGCGATCGGCGGAGCGCGAAGCTCGCGCCGACCTTCCGGCCGGACTGGCCCGCAAGATGTTAGCACACCTACGCGCCCCCGTTTGACTCCAGGAGCCGGCCGACCTGTCTCTTGACGCGCCGGACGATCGCGCCCATGCCGCGCAACCTCAGCGGCGAGATCAACTCGGCAAGCCCCATCTCCGAGTAGAAGTCCTCGGGGAGCGCGAGCACCTCCGATGCCTTGGCCCCAGCCAGCCCGGCGCGCACGATGGCGGCGAACCCGCGGGTCGTCGGAGCCTCGGGCGGAGCGTCGAAGAAGAGCGAGACGGTGTCGTCCGGCCCCAAGCGCGCCAGCACGAACAGAGGCGTCTGGCACTCGTGGACCTGCTCGAGATCTCCTGCTACGTCCTCGGGCAGGGGCGGCAGCTTCTTGGCGTAATCGAGCAACAGAGGCACCCGCAAAGCCTTCGGAGCTGCCTGGAACTCCGCAACGATGGTGACGAGCTGCGCTGGAAGGCTCACGCACAGACCTTACCAGCGTCGCCGGCGCCCAGCGGTAGGACAGCTCGGGGGTCGGTGTATCTTCTGGTGCGATGTCAGGCAGCCACGCCGAACAGCCGAGCCCTAGGACCGAAGGCCTGCCGATCGGTCCGCAGGGCGCGGTCCGCGGCCGACTGCGGGTGCCGGGCTCCAAGAGCCTCACGAATCGGGCGTTGGTGTTGGCGGCGTTGGCGGGCGGACCAAGCAGGCTGAGGAACGTGTTGGTGGCCGAGGACTCCGAGGTCATGATCACGGCCCTGCAGGACCTCGGCGTGGCGATCGAGCGCGAGGCGAACGCCTTGAGCGTGAGCGGGCTCGGCGGTCCGCCGAGAGTCACCCGCGCGTCGCTGGACCTGCGGCTCTCCGGCACCAGCATCCGCTTCCTGGCGGCTCTCGTCGCCTCGGGAAGAGGCGACTTCATCCTGGACGGCAACCAGCGCATGCGTCAGCGACCCATCCAAGACCTCTTGGATGCGCTCAACGCACTCGGAGCCGAGGCCGAGAGCGTCAACGCCGACGGTTGCCCGCCCGTGAGGATCCAAGCTCACGGGCTAGCTGGTGGCCGGGCGAGCGTGGCAGGCGACAAGAGCTCTCAGTTCCTCTCGGCCCTGCTGATGGCTGCTCCCTACGCCCGCTCCAGCGTAAGGCTCGAAGTGACCGGTGAGCTGCTCTCGAAACCCTTCGTCGACATGACGCTCGACCTGATGACCGCCTTCGGGGCGCGGGTCGAACGCGAAGGCTACCGGTCGTTCACCATCCCGCCAGGACGCTACCAAGGCCGCGACTACGTCGTGGAAGGCGACGCGATGGCGGCCGGCTACTTCTGGGCGGCTGCCGCGGTCACCGGCGGGAAGGTGCGGATCGACAACCTTGGCGCCGAGACCCGTCAGGGCGACGCTCGCTTGGCCGCGGTGCTGGGCGAGATGGGTTGTGTCGTCGAGTGGGGCGCGGGTTGGTGCGAGGTCGCCGGGCCACCTCCAGGGAGCCTGGCCGGCGGCAGCTTCGATCTCAACGACATGCCCGACCAGGCGCAGACTCTCGCCGTGGTCGGCTTGTTCGCGAACCAGGCGGTGCGGATCGAGAACGTCGCGAACATGCGTATCAAGGAGACCGACCGGCTGGCCGCCATGACCGCTGAACTCAGGCGCCTTGGAGCGACCGTCGAGGAGCGCGACGATGGCCTGACCGTGCAGCCGTTGGTCGGGGCGCCGCCGGCTCCGGTCGATCTCGAGACCTACGGCGATCACCGGATGGCGATGGCGTTGGCGGTGGCCGGCGCGAGGGTACCCAACGTTCGCATCCAGGACCCCGCTTGCGTCGAGAAGACCTACCCCGCCTTCTTCGAGGACTTCCTGGGGCTGTTGGCAGGCGGCTTATCATGACCACGATGCAGGCCACCGGGCGCACCGTGATCACCCTCGACGGGCCGGCCGCTTCGGGCAAGTCGAGCGTGGCGCGGCTACTGGCCGAGAGGCTCGCCGTCGCTTACGTCTCCAGCGGCCTCTTGTACCGCGCCGTCACGCTGATCGCGCTCGAAGGCGGCGCAGACACCGGTGACGAGGAAGCGATGATGCGGCTGCTCGCGGGCGCCAGCATGCGGCTGATCCCCGATCCGGGTGGCAACCGCGTGTTGGTCGGCGATCGTGACGTCACGGCCTGGCTGCACACCGACGCCGTCGATGCTGCCGTGTCGGCGGTGGCCCGCCAGGCGCAGGTGCGCGTGTGGGTCAACGAGCGGCTCAAGGAGATCGCCGGCTCGTTCGTCATCGACGGGCGTGACATGGGCACCACCGTGTTCCCTGAGGCCGAGCACAAGTTCTACCTGACGGCGCCCGTCGCGGTGAGGGCGCGTCGTCGCCTGGGTGAGCGCGCCGGGGACCTGGCGGCCGTCACAGCGGCGCTGAGTCAGAGAGACGCGCTCGACGCGAAGCAGTCGGTGCCAGCCAGCGACGCCATCCACATCGACACCGGACCTCTCGCTCTCGAAGAGGTCGTCGACGCGGTCCAGGCCGCCCTCGACCGCGGGGCCGCTGCGGCCGACCGGCACGTCGCCTCCGGCACCGGCGACGCCGGTTCGAACGGTGTGATCCAGCGGTGAGGCCGGCACCGTGACGGCGCCGGAGCGGTCGGTCGCGCCGCTGTTCTCGCTGGCGGCGGCCGAGCTCGAGCGCGTCGTGGTCACGAGCTCGCGCCACAAGCCCGAGGCGTTCCCGCTGTGCGAGGAGCTGGCCCAGCACTTCGAGCGCGCCGGTGTGACCGTGGTCCTCGACCTGGAAGGCGAGGCGCCGCTGGGGGAGGTCGCAGCCGCTGCCGAGTTGGTCGTCTCGGTCGGTGGTGACGGCACGCTGCTGGCGACCGCGCGGCGCCTGGCGGGCAGCGCCACGCCGGTGATCGGAGTCAACCTCGGGAAGCTGGGCTTCCTCGCCGAGTTCGGCGCCGACGAGGTGCTCGGCTACGCGCGCGGGGAGGTGCGCCCGGCGTGGCCCATTCACCCGAAGGCGATGCTCAAGACCTCGCTGAGGCGAGGCACGGGGGAGGGAGTTCCCGCCGGCGATTCGCTCGCCCTCAACGACGTGCTGCTGTCGCAGGGCGTGATGAGCCGGTTGATCGACGTGCGGATGTGGGTGGACGGGGCGTACGCCACCGAGTACCGAGCCGATGGGCTGGTGGTGTCGACGCCCGTGGGATCGACAGCCTACTCTCTCTCGCTCGGTGGGCCGATCCTCAGCCAGTCTTTGCGCGCACTCGTCGTCACCCCGATCGCGGCGCACAGCCTCACCAACCGGCCGATCGTGCTGCCCGGCGACAGCCTCATCGGGCTCGAGCTGGTCGGCACCTCGACCTCGGAGGTGGCGATGGTGATCGACGGGCAGGAGCGCGTCGACCTCAAGACCGGCGACCACATCGAGGTCACCACCGCCGATACCGCCATCAACCTGGTGGCTACCGGCCGCCGCAGCGCGTTCGACGTGCTCCGACACAAGCTGCACTGGGGATACGGCCCGCTGGTCACGTCTGGCGGGCCTGGTTGCTGAAGTGGTGCGGCACCGGCTCCTGGTTGTCTCCAACGGTCACGGCGAGGACCGGATCGCTGCCGGGCTGCTGCGCGCCGCCGCCACTGCGCTAGCCGCTCAGGAGCCCGCCGCGCTGCCAGCCGGCTCCGCCGGGCGCCTGGCGGTCGAGGTGCTGCCGATCGTCGGCATGGGACACGCCTACGAGGCCGACGGCTGGCAGCTGCTGGAACCGCGCCGCGAGTTCCCCTCCGGCGGGCTGACCATGCACCATCCACGGCTGCTGCTGGCGGACCTGAGGTCCGGGATCGTCCCGTTCACGATGCGCCAGGCGAGCGTGCTCCGGCAGCTCGCTCCCGACGCTGTGCTGGTGGTCGGGGACGCCTACGCTCAGGCGCTGGCGGCGCTGGTCAGGGCCCCGCGGGCGGTCTACCAACCGTTGGTGTCGGTGCACCAGAGCGCGGGGGCGCCTCGGCTGTCCCTCGGCCGGCTGTTCATGGACCGCATCAGGGCGCCCGAGTTGTGGCTCATGCGACGCGCCCAGCTGCTTTTCCTTCGTGACGAGGCCACCGCCGCTCACCTCAGGGAGCGGGGCGTCCCGCAGGCGCGCTACCTGGGCAACCCGATGATGGATGGGCTCGAGCCGCTCACGACAGAGCCGGGAGGCGACCTGCCTGACGGCCGCGCTCCGCGCGTCGCTCTGCTGCCGGGCACGCGCGGCTACCGCGAGCGCAGCGTCAGGACGATGCTGGCGGCGCTCACGACGTGGCCTGGGTCAGAGGGCCCGTTGTTGGTCGAGGTCGCCTGGTCAGGTGGTCCTCTGCCTGCCGCCAGTCCCGGGTGGACCCTTGAGTCACCGGCGGTGTGGCGTCATCGCGAGATCAGCGTCACTTGGCGCGAGGGTTCCTTCGCCGAGGTGCTGGCGGCCGCCGACGCGGTGATCGGCACCTCGGGCACCGCCAACGAGCAGGCGGCCGGTCTGGGGCTGCCGGTGGTCGCCTTCCCGGTGCCGCCCGACTACGGCGAGTCCTTCCTCGGTGGTCAGCGGCGCCTGCTCGCTGGCGCCCTCGAGGTCGTCGCGGCGGATCCGGCGGCGATCGTCGCCGGTCTGCGGCGCGCCCTCTACGACCGCCACAGGCGACAGGAAGCCGCAGTGAGCGGTCCTTTGCGCATGGGGCAGCCGGGAGCCGGTGAGCGCATCGGTGCGGCGCTGGCGGCGTGGCTCAGCGAGTCGAAGGCGAAGCAGGCGGCCTGAGAGCCGACGGTACGTGGTCGACGGCGCGCTCGGCGGAGGCTCCAGCAACGGCCGCGGTCGGCTCCGGACGGCCTTCGGCCAACAGCTCTGCGAGCCGCGAGAGGCAGCGTTCGTGCTTCTTGTAGAAGGCGCTGTGGCGGTAGCTGGGATGGAAGAGCTCGAGGAGCTCGCAGGAGCCGGTCGCGCGGAAGCGGAGCCCGAGGTCGTAGAGCTTGTCGATGAAGTGCACGAACCTCAAGGCGCGATTCTGGTCGGGGATCACGTCGAGGCCTTCGACGTAGACGGCCCCGACCTGCTTGAGGAGCCCTGCGTACCGTGACGGGTGCACGCTGGCCAGGAGCTCGTCGAGTTCGACTGACATCAACCTGAGGTGGTCTCCGGAGACGCGCTCGTGGGCGAGGAGCGCTTCGAACTCGTCGGCCGCGAGCCAATCGCCGCGGCGGCCGCGGTGCCGGTAGTCGGGTCCCCCGATCGCCACCACCTCGAAGCGTGAGGCCACCGACTGGATCTCGCGCTTGAAGTCCTCGGCGTTGAAACGCCCGCGGCCCTGGGCGTCAGGGGGAGTGTTCGACGTGGTCAACACCGTCCCTCCCGCCCCGAAGTGCGCTGCCAGGAACGACTTGACGATCAAGGTGTTGCCGGGGTCGTCGAGCTCGAACTCGTCGATGCACAGCAGGTCGCAGCCGGCGAGCTCCCGCTCGGCGCGCGCGCGACCGAGGACGCCGATCAGGTAGACCAGGTCCTGGAAGCCGAGGTAGCGCTTGTCGGGGGTGTCGGCCTCCGCGAAGGCCGACGCCAGCAGGTGCGTTTTGCCGACTCCGAAGCCACCGTCGAGGTAGAGACCGCGGGGCGCTGCAGCCGGCTTGTCGGCGCCCGCGCGCTGTGGTGTCAGGGCGCGCAGCCAGTTGCTCCTCGCCGACCCCGGCTTGGCGAGCCGGTGCCGCCATGGGCGCGCCTCCACGAACTCCTTCACGCGCTCGCTGGCGCGCTGCTGGCTGGCGTCCTGGGGTTGGTAGGCGGCGAAGGTGACGGCCTTGAACCTGGGCGGGGGCCTCAGGTCGCGGGCTTCGGGCGCCGCGGGCGGTTGCAGTTCGACGACGCTCACGACCCCTCGCACGGGCAGGAGCGTATCACCGCGCTGCGAGATTGACAGTGTCGCCTACCCCGCATAGAGTGCCTGAGTCGCTGCGCGGGGAAGTCCGGTGAGAGTCCGGCGCTGTCCCGCAACGGTCATCCGCAACGCCCTGGTGCGTTCCGGCAGCCCGAGTACCGCGCGCCGATTGGCCGGCACCACTCGCGAGGACGAGGCAGGGCGGCGCGCACGCAAGCTGCGAGACCCGCCGCTGCGCACCACCTTGCAATCGAGCCTCCCTCGCGATCGCCCGAGGAGGCCCCATGTCATCTTCAACCACGTCCGTCATCGCACCGCGCATGCTGCTCGCTCTGCTGAGCTGCGTCGCGGCGGCGACGAGCTTCGCGCAGGAGCCCCCCGGCGACGCGCCGGCCTACCCGGTGACCGTCGTCGACGACCTCGGCTTCGAGGTGACGCTGGACGCCATGCCGCTGCGCATCGTGACGATGGCGCCCAGCCACACCGAGACCGTGTGCGCGCTGATGGCCTGCGAGCGCCTGGTCGGTGTCGACCTGCACAGCAACTGGCCTCCCGAGGTCGCCGACCGCGCCACGCTCGGCACCGCCTTCGAACCCAACCTCGAGGCGGTCATCGCCCTCGCGCCCGACCTGGTGCTGGTGGACGAGTACAGCTCGCTGCAGCAGGCGTTGACGCTTCTGGGCATTCCGGTGTACGCGGGCACCCCGCAGACCCTGGCAGAGACCCTGGCGTTCGTGGCGCTGCTCGGCGACTTGCTGGGCACCCCAGAGGCTGCCGCGGTCCTGGTCGAGGAGCTGGAGGACGCCGTGGCCGCCGTGTCGGAGACCGTCGCCGGCGCTGCGCGGCCGCAGGTGTTCCTGGAGATCGACGCCACCCCCTACGGTGCCGGACGCGGCTCCTACCTCGACGAGCTCTTGACCATCGCCGGCGGCGACAACGTGCTCCCGAGCGATCTGGGGCCCTTCCCGCAGGTCGATCCCGAGTACCTGGTCGCCAGCGACCCCGAGGTGATCGTGCTGCTCGACGGCCCGTTCGGCGTCTCGGCCGCCGCGGTGGCCGCGCGGCCCGGGTGGGCCGGGATCGCGGCCGTGGCAAACGGCCGCGTCTTCGAGCTCGCGCCCCACGAGGTCGACATGCTGAGCCGTGCCGGGCCGCGCCTCGGCGAGGCCATCGAGCTGCTCGCGCGGCTGCTGCATCCCGGTCTCTGGCGCTGATGCGGCTCGTCCCGGCGCTGCTCGCGTCGGCCGCCCTGCTGCTGATCGTCTTGGTGTTGGCGATAGCCAGCGGCAGCGTGGCGGTGCCGCTCGGCGACGTCCTCGGCGCCATCCGGCGCGGGGTGATGGGCGAACTGGCCGGTCCGCTCGACACGATCGTGTGGGGCATGCGCCTGCCGCGCGTGCTGTTGGCGGCGCTGACGGGGGCGGCGCTGGCTTCGGCCGGCGCGCTCTACCAAGGCCTGTTCCGCAATCCCCTGGCCGATCCCTACCTGCTCGGCACCGCCTCGGGCGCCGCCCTGGGAGTCACGGCCGTGGCGGTGCTGGGTGCCGGCACGGGGCTGCTTGCCGGGTTCGGGGAGCCGTTGCTGGCGTTCCTGTGCGCCGTCGCCACGATGCTGCTGGTGATGGTCGTGGCCCGGCACGGCGCTTCGTTGCCGACGGTGCGGCTGATCCTCGCCGGGGTCGTCATCGGTTCGATGCTGAGTGCTGCCACGTCGTTCCTGCTGCTGGTCGGCAGCGAGCAGACCGCGGCCATCCTCGCGCGCCTGCTCGGGGGCTTCGCCCTCACGTCGTGGGCCGATGTCGGCCTGATGCTCGCCGTCTTGGCGCTGGTTGTCGCATTGACGCTGCCTGCCGCCCGCCTCCTCGATGTGCTGCAGTTGGGAGAGGAGGAGGCCGCGCAGCTCGGCGTGCCGGTCGAAGCGCTGAAGCTCGCTCTGTTGGCGCTGGCGACGCTGCTGACGGCCGTCGCGGTGAGCCTCGCGGGCGTCATCGGCTTCGTTGGGCTGATAACGCCTCACGCCGTGCGGCTGCTGTTCGGTCCCGCCCACCTCGGGCTGTTGACGTTGGGACCGTTGTGGGGCGCGGTGTTCATGGTGCTTGCCGACCTCCTCGCCCGCGGCTTGCTGTCGCCTCTCGAGTTCCCCGTGGGGATCGTGACGGCATTGGTCGGCGGCCCGTTCTTCCTGGTGCTGCTGCGCAGACCCGGCGGCGGCACATGAGTCTTGTCCTCGCCGGCGTCAACGCCGGCTACGGCACCCGCCGGGTGCTGGCCGGCGTCGACCTCAGCGTCGCCGGCGGTGAGATCCTGGGCGTGGTCGGTCCGAACGGCGCGGGGAAGAGCACGATGCTCAAGCTGCTGACGCGCCAACTGCGGCCGCTCGCAGGGAACGTCTCGCTCGACGGTCGCGAGCTGAGCACCTTCAACCGCTTCGAGCTGGCCAGGCAGGTCGCCGTGGTGGCGCAGAGCCCGACCCTGCCGGCCGGCTTCACGGCGCTCGAGGTCATCGCGATGGGGCGCACCCCGCACCTCGGCCTGTTCGGGACGTTTGGCGCGCGTGACGCCGAAGCCGTCGAGCGCGCCGCGCGGATCACCGGTCTGAGCGACCTGCTGGGACGGCGGATCGGCAGTCTCTCCGGCGGTGAGAGGCAGCGTGTGGCGCTCGCCCGGGCGCTGGCGCAGGAGAGCGACTACCTGTTGTTGGACGAGCCGACGAACCACCTCGACCTGCGGTTCCAGGTCGAGGTGGTGCGCCTGGCGCGCGCTCACGTCGCTGCCGGCGGAGGCGCGCTGGCCGTCCTGCACGACCTCAACCTGGCGGCCCGGGTGTGTGACCGGCTGGTGCTGCTGAGCGCCGGGCAGGTGGTGGCCAACGGCACCGCCGAGGAGGTCCTGACGGCCGAGTTGCTGAGCTCCGTTTACCAGACGCCGGTGAGCGTCGAGCGGCGCGCGGGCCGTCCACTGGTGGTCCTCGAGCTGTGAGGTCGGTGGCGGCTTCGGCTAGTAGCGGCTGGGCGGGTCGAAGCGCTCCTTGACCTGGATCGCCTTCTGGTAGTGACCGACCAGGGCCTCGGTCGCTGCCCGCCAGTCGTGTTTGAGCATCTCCTGACGAGCGTTCTCGCCGAGGCGTCGGCGCAAGGCGGGATCGAACAGCAGACTGCCCAGCTTGGCGGTGAGGTCGCCGAGGTCGCCGGGCGTGAACAGCAGGCCGTTGACGCCCTCGTCGATGACATCCGGGACGCCGCCGGCCCTCGCCCCGACGGCCGGCACCCCGCTGGCCATCGCCTCCATCGCTGCGAACCCGAGCGTCTCGGTGTCCGAGGGGAAGGCGAACACGTCGGCGCTGGCGTACGCGGCCGCCAGCTCGTCGCCATTCAGGTAGCCGGTGAACACGGTGTTGGTGCCGGCGAAGCGCCGTCTCAGCTCGGCTTCGGCCGGGCCCGAACCGACGAGCGCCAAGCGCACTCCGCTCAGTTTGGTGATGGGAGCGTAGAGCCAGTCGATGCGCTTCTCGTAGGAGAGCCGTCCCACGTAGACCATCAGCGGCTTCTCGGGGTTCCCGCCGGACAGCCGGTCGCGCATGGCGGGGTCGGCCTTCGACGGTTGGTACCGCTCGGTGTCCACTGCCTTGGGCCACAGGCGCACCCTCTTGATGCCCAGACCCTTCGCGGAGTTCAGCATCGGCGAGCTGGTGCACAGGTTCACGTGCGCCTGGTTGTGCACGTCGCGCAGGAACGCGCGCGACGGCTCGACCAGAAACGGGAGCTTCAAGTGTCGCGCGTACTGCGTGATGTCGGTGTGGTAGCTGGCGAGCAGCGGGTAGTTGCGCTGCTTGGCCATCAGGGTGCCCCACAACCCCAGCACCACCGGGTTGACCACGTGCACGACGTCGGGATCGAAGGCGTCCAACTCGCGTCCCAGGCGCGGCCGCGGCAGGCCCAGGAAGAGCTCCGGGTACCACGGCTTGAACGAGAGCGCCGGCACCCTGACGACCCGGTGACCGGCGTAGCTCTCCGGCGGTCGATGCGGCGCGAACACCAGCACCTCGTGACCCAGGGCCGCCAGCTGTTCGAGCGTGCGGATCACCCTCGTCACGACGCCGTCGATCTTGGGCAGGAACGTGTCGGTGAACAGGGCGATCTTCACGGGCGGGTCACGGTGCCACGCAGCTCCCTGGCGAGCCCGGCATGAGCGTCAGCGGGCGCCGCCACGCTGTCGACCGCTGCTAGGCGTGCTCGAGGGCCTTGACCGAATCGGGGATGCCCGGCCGTTGCTCGCGCGTCCAGGTGCTAGTGCAGGGGATCTTGCTCAAGTCGGCGCGGTGGGCGTAACGCTTGGCGACCTCGGTCACCTCGGCGAGCAGGCCGTCGGCCAGCTTGGTGGGATCGAGGCCAAGGCCAAGGAACGCGTCGTTGCGCACGTGGAGCTCGTTCTCGGCGTCCTCCCGGCGGGGGTTGGTGACGTAGGCGATCTCGTTGCCGGTCAGCCTGCCGATCATCTCGGCGAGGTCGCGGACGCGGTGGGTCTCGGTCATCTGGTTGAGGATCTTGACGCGCTCGCCGCGCTGCGGCGGGTTCTCGAGGGCCAACTGCACGCATTTGACGGTATCTCGGATGTGGATGAACGCGCGCGTTTGGCCGCCGGTGCCGTGGACGGTCAGAGGGAAGCCGACCGCTGCTTGCATCAGGAACCGGTTGAGAACGGTGCCGTAATCGCCGTCGTAGTCGAAGCGGTTGACGAGCCGCTCGTCCAGTGACGTCTCCGGCGTGTTGGTGCCCCACACGATGCCTTGGTGCAGGTCGGTGATGCGCAAGCGGTCGTTCTTCGCGTAGTAGAAGAACAGCAGCTGATCCAGCGTCTTGGTCATGTGGTAGATGCTGCCGGGGTTGGCGGGGTAGAGCATCTCCTGCTCGACCTTCTCGCCCGAATCGGTGGTGACCTCGACCTTCAGGTAACCCTCCGGGATCTTCATGCCGGCGGTGCCGTAACCGTAGACGCCCATGGTGCCGAGGTGCGCCAGATGGATGTCGAACCCGCTTTCGACGATCGCAGCCAGCACGTTGTTGGTGGCGTTGACGTTGTTATCGACGGTGTAGCGCTTGTGCCAACTCGACTTCATCGAGTACGGCGCGGCGCGCTGCTCGGCGAAGTGAACGATGGCGTCCGGCCGCTCCTCGACGATCAACTGCAGCAGGCGCGGGTAGTCCTGAGCGACGTCGACGCGCTCGAAGCGGATCTCGCGCCCAGAGACCTCGCGCCAGGCCGCGAGCCGCTCACCCATCGGCTTGATGGGGGTGAGGCTGCCGGCCTCCAGCTCGTTGTCGATGTTGCGGCGAGACAGGTTGTCGAGGATCACGACGTCGTGACCGCTGCGGCTCAGGTGCAGGCTTGTCGGCCAGCCGCAGAAACCGTCCCCGCCGAGGATGAAGACCTTCATTTCCGCCTCCAGATTCCGCCAACCATAACATCGCGCCCGTTCACCTTGGCACCACCGCCCGGAGCAGCAGACGCCAGCGGCGCCTGAACACCGTCCGCCGGTAGCCGACCGCACCAGCGCGCCAGTCGTTGGGGGCCACGGCCGACCACACGACGGCCGTCGCGATGATCCACGGGTGCAAGAGCGCCCACGCCAGCGCGACCCAGCCTCCCAGGCGGGGTCGCCCGAGCTGCCTGGCGCCGATGTTCATGCCGATGGCGTGAACCGCCACCTGCGCGGCGTAGACGCCTAGGACGACTGGCGTCATGGCGCCCAGCAGCGGCAACGCGAGGACCGCCAGGCACAGCGCGATGCTTTCGAAACCGAGAACCGCGAGCCCTGCGATGAAGCCGGGCTGGTAGTGGACCACGTGCCGATAGCGCGAGACCCAGCGCGCGCGTTGCCGCAAGAACGCGAGAGGCTGGCGCACCGAGCGGGTCGCTACCCGCAGCCCCGGCGCCTCCGAGAAGACGACGCGGTAACCGGGGAGGCGTCCCAGCCGTTGAGCGAGCAGGTCCTCGTCGGCGCTCGGCGCGCGGGCGCTGGCTCCGAAGCCGCTGGCGGCATCGAAAGCGCCCCGCCGGTACGCCTGGTTGTTGGCGCTGGATGCGAACGTGAACCCGAAACGCAGCAGCGACCGTGAGGTGAGCATCAACGAGAACCAGTCAGCGGCCTCTATCAGGCGCCACCACGGCAGGCGCTCGTCGTCCTCGAGATCGATCTCGACGTAGCCGCTCACCATCCCGACCGCGGGTGAGAACTCCGCCGCCAGTGCGCTCAGCCAGCTTTCCGGCACGCGGCAGTCGGCGTCGGTCGTGGCGATCAGCTCGCCGCGCGCTGCCCTCAGGCCGTGCATCACGGCGTTGACCTTGGGAGCGTAGCGGCGGTCTGGCGCCGTCACGCTGACGCGCCTGAAGCGCGGGTCGCGCGCGGCGAAGGCGTCGATCACTTCGGAGGTGCCATCCGTGGAGCGGTCGTCAACGATCACGAACTCGTGATCGCCCGGGTAGCGCACTGCCGCGAGCGACGCGAGCGTCGCCGGCAGGCGCAGCGCCTCGTCGTGCGCCGGCACGACGACGCTGATCGAAGGCGCGGCCGCTCCGGTCGGTCCGCTCCTGGTGGCGACGGCCTGAGCGGACGCGCGCCGCGGCGCCATGCCCAGGATCACCAGCAACTGCAGCGACACGAGCGGCACCGCCAGGCACAACAGTACGGTTACGAAGAGAGCATCCATCAAGCGACCAGGTGCGGCTGCCGGCCAGCGGCAGCGAACCGGAGTCTATCATCGAGCGCGGTACGCTTCCTGACGGTGAAGCACAGCATCGAAGGCAGCTTCCACGCGCTCCTGACCGGCCTCGACGACTACTCGGGGGAGGTGGCGGCATACCACTTCTTCCCACCTCGCAAGCCGCAGCCGGTGAGCGACTACCTGGGGCCGTACGCTGCCGAGCTCGAGCGCTTGGCGGTGCGACCGTACAGCCATCAGGCGGCGGCCTTCGAGGCGCTGGCGGCGGGGGCGGACGTCGTGATGGCCACCCCGACCGCCTCCGGGAAGTCGCTGGTCTTCCAGGTGCCGGTGCTCGAGGCCGCCGGCACGGGCGGGGCGAGCCTCCTGCTGTATCCCACCAAGGCCTTGGCGCACGATCAGGCAGGGCGGCTGGAGGCCTTGGCGACCACTCTGCTGGGGGAGCGGGGGACGGGCTTGGTGGCGAGCTTCGATGGCGACACGGCCCCCGAGGACCGGCCCGGGATCAGGGAGGGCTCGTCGGTGCTGCTGACGAACCCCGACATGCTTCACTACGGCATCCTGCCGCACCACGAACGGTGGGGCGGCCTGCTGTCGCGCTTGCGCTTCCTGGTGCTCGACGAGCTTCACGCCTACCGCGGGGTGCTGGGCACCCACGTGGCCAACATCGTCAGGCGCCTGCTGCGCGTGGCTTCCCGCTACGGCGCCGAGGTGCAGGTGATCGCGGCCAGCGCCACCATCGGCAACCCCGGCGAGCACGCCGGTCGACTCAGCGGCCGCGAGGCCACCGTCATCGACTTCGACGAGGCACCCAGCGGGCCGCGCGAGTTCGTGATGTGGCGGCCGCCCCTGGTCGAAGGCACGGGACGTCGTCGCAGCACGAACTCGGAGGCCGCGCGCCTCGCCGCGGCACTCGCTCGGCGCGGCGTCAAGACCCTGGTGTTCTGCAATTCCCGCAAGTCCGCCGAGCTCATACGGCGCTACACCGCCGACATCCTGGGAGGCGAGGCGGCCGCCAGCGTGCAGAGCTACCGTGCCGGCTACACGGCCGCCGACCGACGCCTCATCGAGGCGGGCTTTCGCAACGGCGACATCCGCGTGCTGACGGCCACCAGCGCGCTCGAGCTGGGAATGGATATCGGAGGCGTCGACGCCGTCGTGATGGCGGGCTACCCGGGCTCCAAGATGGCGATGTGGCAGCGGTCCGGTCGCGCGGGTCGCGGCGGCGAGCGCTCCTTGACGCTGCTGATCCCTGGCGCCGACCCCTTGGACGAGTACTACCTGCACGACCCCGACGCGCTCATCGACGGCCCAGTCGAAAGCGCCGTCGCCGATCCGTTCAACAGCGAACTGCACCCGCTTCACGTCGCCTGCGCGGCTGCCGAGTCGCCGCTGCGTAGCGAGGAGGGATGGTGGGCGCCGTGGCTGGAACTCGCCAAGGTGCCCGGGCTCAGCGAGCGCTTCGGCACCTGGCGTCACCTCGGCCGCTACCCGCACAGGCGTCTCAGCGTCAGAGGGACGGGCGGCAAGCTGATCCGGCTCAAGGACGGGATGGGCCGCTCGTTGGGCACCGCCGACCTCGCGACCGCGCTGCGCGATCTCCATCCGGGCGCCGTCTACCTGCATCAGGGCGAATCGCTGCTGGTGGCGTCGCTCGACCTCGACAAGGGGATCGCTCGGCTCTTGCCACACATCGGCGACTTCTACACCCAGCCGCGCTCCGAGACCGACATCGAGATCGTGGGCGGCGGTGCGAATCCCTCAGCGCCGGAACCAGGCTCTGCGTTTCTCGCCCACGGCTTCGGCCCGCATGTCGGGCGGGTGGCCGTCAGGCACACCGTCACTGGCTACGTGCTGAAGCGGCCCTTCTCGGAAGCGGTCATCGACGAGAGGCATCTCGACCTCCCCGAGCTCAGCTACCTCACCGAGGCGTTGTGGTTCGACGTCGACGGCCTGGCAGGGGTTCCGGGCCAGAACGCCTTGGCGGCTTCGCTGCACGCGCTCGAGCACACCTTGATTCAGCTGCTGCCGGCGTTCGTGCTGTGCGAGCGCGCCGACGTCGGCGGCGTCTCGTACCCCCACTACCCGGCCAGCGGCGGCAGCCGCGTGTTCATCTACGACGGCTACCCGGGCGGCGTCGGCTACGCGCGCGCCGGGGCTGCGGTGTTCGAGGACTGGCTGGCGGCGGCACACGAGTTGCTGACCAAGTGTCCGTGCGCCAGCGGCTGCCCGCGCTGCGTCCTGTCGCCCAAGTGCGGTAACGGCAACCAGTTCCTCGACAAGGCCGGAGCCGCGCAGACCGCGGCTGCGCTGCTGAGCGCGGCGCGGCGACGAGCGGTCGCGCCGCTGGCTTCGTAGTAGAGTCGCTAGCCGTGCGCATCGGGTTCGTCACGCAACTGCTGTGGGAGCGCTACGGCCCGTTCTGGCTGCGACTGGTGGCCGCCACGGGGGCCGAGATCGTCCTGCCCGACCGCGAGCTCGTCAGCGAGCGCCTGGCCAGCGATCCGGTCGTCGCGAACCTCCCCGTTGCTGCCTTCAAGCTTGCTGTCGCCCAAGCCCACGCGCTGCCAGACTGCGATGCATTGGTGGTCCCGCAGCTCAACCCCGAGACCCAGAGCGAACGCGGCGGAGCGTTGGACAGGTGGATCGCCGACTTCCCGGGAGCGCTGAGGGACACCGGCGGCTCGCTGCCGGAACTGATCGCGGTGCCCGCCGAGGTCGGCGACGGCACCGAAGGAGTTGCGGCGCTGGTGCTCAGCCGCATTTTGCGCGACCCGTCCGCGGTCGAGCGAGTCTGGTCACGGCACCGCGCCCAAGCGGGAGGCGCCGGCTGGCGCGCGGCCGGTTCGCGTTCGCCGTCCGCGCGGCCCGGGAGCGGGCGCAAGGTCGGCGTGATCGCGCAGCCGTGGCTCCTCAACGACGCGCTTCTGTCGGCCGTAGCGGCTCCGGGCGAGGAAGGCGTCGATGCCAGGGGACTGCGTCCGGAACGCCTGCGCGAGGTGGGGAGACGGTTCGAGGAACGCATCATCGACTCCGACGCCGAGGTCATCGGTGCGGCTCGGCTGCTCGGGTCCCGCAGCGACGTCGGGCGACTGGTGCAGGTGGTCGACCCGAACGCGAGCAGCGACGGCTGGCTCGCCAAGCGCGTGCGCGTGCATTCCTTGAAGCCCGTCGTGGAGGTCGCCCTGGACGACGTTCTCGACGACGCCACGAGGTTGGACGCGCTGCTCAACCTGCCGGTAGAGTAGCTCCGTGCACCTGCTGCTCAGCCTGGTAGCGTTCGGCCTGGTCGCGATCAACGGCTTCGGCGCGTGGGCGGTCAGCCGGCGCCGACCGCTGGTGGCGCGGCTGTTCTTGGCGGCGGCCCTGACTTCTTGTGTGACGGCCGTCGCCTACCTGTTCGACGATCCGAGCGCCTGGTGGCTGCTGGTGGCGGCCAGCCTGCTGACGTTCTTCACCTCCTGGTTGAACGCCAGGCTGGTCCTCGGCGTCGTGGTGTGGTCCAACCATCTGGCCCGCGGAGGCGTGCTGCTGACTATCGTCGTGATCGCTCGCTGGCTGGCCGCCTAGAGCCAGCTCAGAAGGCGTTGAGGCCGGTGATCTGCCTGCCCAGCACGAGGGTATGCACGGTGTCGGTGCCCTCGTAGGTCGCCACCGTCTCGAGGTTGAGCATGTGCCGGATCGCCGCGTACTCGGTCGTGATGCCGTTGCCGCCGAGCAGGTCGCGGCTCGCGCGGGCCACGGCCAGGGCGCTGCGGCAGTTGTCGCGCTTGGCCAGCGACACTCGCGACGGGTGGTCGAGCCCCTGTTCCTTGAGGCGGCCGAGGCGCTGTGACAGCAGGCTGCCCTTGGTGATCTCCGAGAGCATGTCGGCGAGGGACGCCTGGACGATCTGCTTGCCGGCCAGCGGCATCCCGAAGACCGGTCGGTCGGCCACGTAGGCGGCCGCCTCGTCGAAGCAGGCCTGCGCTGCGCCGATCACGCCGAAGGCGATCCCGAAACGCGCCTGGTTGAGACACGACAGCGCACCCTTGAGTCCCACCACGTCGAGTCGGTTGCCCTTGGGCACCACGACGTCGTCGAGGTACAGCTCCGAGGTGACCGAGGCGCGCATGGACGCCTTGGTCTTGATGTCGACGGCCTTGAAGCCTTCCCGCTCGGTCTCGACGACGAAGCCCAGGATCTCGCCGCTGTCTTCCTCCTTGGCCCACACGATCGCCACGTCGGCGCGCGAGCCGGACGTGATCCAGCGCTTGACGCCGTTGAGCACGTACTCGTCGCCGACCTTGCGCACGCGGGTGCGCATCGAGCCGGGGTCGGAGCCGGCGTCAGGCTCGGTCAGCCCGAAGCAGCCGACGGCCTCGCCGCTGGCCAGCCGCGGCAACCACTCGCGCTTGATGGCTTCCGAGGCGTAGGCCCGGATGGGGAACATGACCAGGCTCGACTGCACGCTGACGAACGAGCGCAGGCCGGAGTCGACGTACTCGATCTCGCGGCAGATGAGACCGTAGGCGCTGTAGGAGGCGCCGGCGCCGCCGTACTCCTCCTCGAGCGTGACGCCGAGCGCGCCGAGCTCGCCGAACTGCTTGGCGATCTCGCGGGGGAACTCGCCGGCCAGCCACCAATCCCCGACGTGCGGCAGCATCTCGCTGCGCACGAAGTCCCTGACGCCGTCGCGCAGGGCCCGCTCATCGGCCGTATAGAGATCGTCAAGCTGGTAGAAGTCGCTTAGGGAGACGTTGCCTTGCCCGCTCATTCGTAGCCTCCATGCCGGGGCTACGGCCTTCGCGGCGCTTTCGCCGTCGGCCTCAGGCCTAGCCTTCCCCGAAGAGTTGCTTGAGCGCGTCCTCCTTGGAGGTGCGCTTGGCAGGATGATACCGCCCTTGCTCGACCGAGATGCGGCCGGCTTCCAGCAGCGAGGCTAACGAGTTCTCGATCGTGTCGATGGCGAGCTCCTCGTAGTGCCGCTCGTCCACGTGCCGCTGTATCTCGCGGATCGTGGCGCCCTTGGTGCCAGATGCTTCGATCGCTTCGATCAGCCAGTCATCGACCGTCATGCTCAAGTCTATGCCCCCGCGGCCACGGCGTTCAGTGACTCGCGTGCACTTCGCGGACGCGCGCGAGCGGCCGACCTGGCCGCACTTCGCGGTCCCTCAGCGCGCCTGCGAGCCGGGCGTTCCGCGCGACCGCGAGGACCTGAAGGCCTCCTGGGGGCCGCCCAGCACCTCGCCGGCGGTGACCTGGTCGTCCATCGCGATGACCCCGACAGGGCACGCGTCGACGCAGGCGTCGCAGCCGATGCAGCGGTCCGGTTCGAGGACCAAGGCGCCGTCGGCCCGGTCGTTGGCCAGTTCGCCACCGAGCTCGCGTGAGAACGCGCCGGTGGGGCAGGCGCGCGTGCAGTACGGACACAGGATGCAGCCGTCGGCGATCCTGGGTAGCCGCCAGGGAATGAGCCTCTTCGGCTCCGGTGCTGCCGCCTTCAGGTAGTCCAGGCGCCTGGCGTGTTCCTGCGGCATCGGCGGCTTGCCCGCTGCCTCGGGAGGCCCCGGCAAGACCCGCTCGAGCGGCTCGAGCGCCTCGGCGGCGCCGCTCCTCGCGCTCCGCGCCGCGCGCCTGAAGAGCGTGCGGCGGCTGAGCTTGCGTTGCGGCGCCTGGTAGTCGAACCGCTCGGATCTCGTGATTGCGATCCTCACCTCGCGGCCCGCCATGGCGAGCAGGTCGGTGGCCTTCGCGGCCGTCCTGGCGGCGAGCTCCGGGACGTTGGCGGCGCCGATCTGGCAGGCGGCGCAGTCGCCGTGCGCCAGCGTCAGCTCGGCCTCGGTGCCGAGCAGCCGCACCAGGTCGGTGGCTTCGAGTCGCGCCAGGCACAGCACGCTCTGTGCGGTGCCCGGGACCTGGGAGCAACGCAGTGAGCCCGCTTCCGCCGTCACCCGGGTGGCGAGAGCCCCGGTCGGGCACTCCTGGATGCAGATCCCGCAACCGCTGCAATCGACCTTGTCGATCTCGACGCGAGTCACCAGGCTGACGGCTTGGTGCGGGCAGACGTCCACGCAGATCCGGCACGCTTTCGGCGACCGGCGAACCGCCGTGCAGTTGGCGCTCTCGTAGCGCGGGGCGACGTCGACGGCCTTGAGGACGAAGTTGAGGAGGTCGTCGAGGCCGGCCACCGGCTAGAACCCGTAAAGCTCGACGCGCTTCTCGCTGAGCTTGGTGTGGTAGCCGGTCGCCTCTAGGTAGCGGTCGAACTCCTCGTAGTCGATCTGCTGCTTCTGATCGGAGAGCGCGACTGCCGGGTTGGGGTGCACTTCCACCATGATCCCATCGGCTCCCACGGCGAGGGCGGCCTTGGTCAACGGCACCAGCAGGTCCCGTCTACCGCCCGAGTGCGTCACGTCGACGAGCACCGGCAGGTGAGACTCGAGCTTGGTGAGGGCCACGGCGCTGACGTCCAAGGTGTTGCGGGTGTACTGCTCGTACGTTCGGATCCCCCGTTCGCACAGCACGACGTTGGGGTTGCCTTCGCTGAGCAGGTACTCGGCTGCCATCAGCCACTCCTCGATGGTCGCCGACAGGCCGCGCTTGAGCAGCACCGGCTTGCGGCTGCGGCCCGCAGCGCGCAGCAGGGAGAAGTTCTGCATGTTGCGAGCGCCGATCTGCAGCATGTCGGTGTACTCCTCGAACAGCGGCAGGTCAGAGGCGCTCATGATCTCGCTGACGAACGCCATGCCGAAGCGTCTGGCCGCGTCGCGACCGAGCCTCAGGCCCTCCTCGCCGAGCCCCTGGAAGCTGTACGGGTCGGTACGGGGTTTGTAGGCGCCGCCGCGGAAGAGCTTCACCCCGCGCTCGGCGACGGCGCGCGCGACGTTCTCGACCTGCTCGCGCGACTCGATGGCGCAAGGGCCGGCGATCAGGACCGGGGAGTGGCGGCTGCCGATCGGCACGTCGCCGACGTGCACCACCGAGTCCTCCCGGTGGCTGTGGCGAGAGCCGAGGTAGTGACGCTTCTCTTGCGTCTGGCCGAGCTGCATGCTCGCCTGGAACACCTGCTTGAACAGGCTCTTGACTGTCGGATCATCGAATGGGCCGCGGTTGGCGGCGACCAGGTCCGCGAGCATCTGCTGTTCCCTCGCCGGGTCGTACTGGGAGAGCCCCAGCGACGCCTGCTCCGAGCCGATCTCCGCGGCGATCTGCGCGCGCTCCGAGAGCAGTTTCAAGATCTCGAGGTTGAGGGTGTCAATACGAGCCCGTAGGCTCTGGATCTTCTCGGGCATGGGCAATCTTACGTTGCGACAACTTGACCACCAACAAGCTGAGCTCGAACAGCACCACCAGCGGCACCGCCACCAGCGCCAGGTTGAACGGATCGCCGGTGGGCGTTATCACTGCGCCGCCGGCGATGGCGATGACTATCGCCCAGCGCCGGTTGCGCACCAGCGGCTCGGCTCTCAACATGCCCAGCCTCGCGAACAGGAAGCTGACGACCGGCATCTCGAACATCACCCCGAAGACTCCCATGAGCATGAGCAACGTCGAGATGTAGCGTCCGATCGACAGCAGGCCTTGGGCGGCTTCGCCCAGGAACGACAGCAGGATCGGGATGGTGAACGGCAGTACCACGTAGTACGAGAAGACGACGCCGGCTGCGAAGGCTGCCACCGCCATGAAGATGAACGGCACGGCATAACGTCTCTCTTCGGGCAGCAATCCGGGCGCGATGAAGCCCCACACCTGCCCGATGATCACCGGCGAGGCGACCACCAGTCCGAAGAACGCCGCGATCTGCATCGAGACCGTGAAGGGCTCGAGCACCGAGAAGTAGCTGAGGACCATGCTGTCGGGCAGCGGCGAGCGCAGCCACTCGAGGATCTCGAAGCGGAAGTAGAACGCGACGCCGGAGCCCACGACCCAGGCCGTCAGCGCGATGAAGAGCCGCTTGCGCAGCTCCTCGAAGTGCTCGATCAGGCTCACTCAGCCCTACCCCCGCGACTCAGGCGGGAGCCTAGCCACCGCCAGGAGTTCACGCCTGATCAGGCCTGGTTCTCGGACTCGCTCGCCGGCGCCTGGCTGGTCGCCTGACTCGGCGCTGCTGCAGCAACAGTCGCGGTCGCTGCGGGAGTGGCTGCAGTCGACACCGGCGCCGCCGCGGCGACGGGTTCCTCGTCCACGTCCAGGTCCTTCTTCATGTCCCTGAGTCCCTTGCGGAACTCGCGCACCGACTGGCCGATGCCTTTGGCCATCTCCGGCAGGCGCCGCGGACCGAAGATGAGCAGAACGACCACCAGGATGATCAGCAGTTCGGGTAGACCGATGGGCCCGAGCCTCATGTCGATACCTCCAGACTCGCCCATGCTACCAGCCGCCACGACCGGACGTCGTGAGAGGCGAACACCGTTCGTCCGAGAGCCGCTCAACCACGTGTGGAGGGCGCTTGCAGCGGCGCTCCCGGGCGTGATAGCGTTTCACTTCGGGTTCGCGGCTCGGCTGCCACCCTAGCTCAATCGGTAGAGCATCCGACTTGTAATCGGAAGGTTGTCGGTTCGATTCCGATGGGTGGCTCCACACCGCTTCCGGTCTCAGGTCATGGGCGCCGGTGGCGGGCGGTTGGGGCGAGGGTAGGTGCCCGAGTGGTTAAAGGGGACGGACTGTAAATCCGTTGGCTTATGCC
>CAYNOS010000021.1:0-40820 GCA_964398985.1 uncultured bacterium | reverse complement strand
CGTGCGCAGCGGTCCCGCCCCTACCTGAGGCGTGCTCAGCTCGCGGCCTTCTCCGGCACGTGATCGAGAGACACCGAGTTCATGCAGTACCGCAAGCCCGTCGGCGGTGGCCCGTCGTTGAAAACGTGACCGAGATGGCCGTCACAGCGAGCGCAGCGAACTTCGGTTCGCACCATGCTGTGCGAACGATCGATCACCTCGACGACCGCGTCCGGCGAGACCGGCTTGGTGAACGAGGGCCAGCCGGTGCCCGACTCGAACTTGACGCCCGACTCGAACAGCGGGTTGCCGCAGCCGGCGCACACGTAGGTGCCCGGCTCCCGGGTGCCGACGAAGCAGCCTTCGAAGGGCCTCTCGGTGCCGTGTTGCCGCAACACCCTGAACTGCTCGGGAGTGAGCCTGCGCCGCCACTCCTCTTCGCTGAGTTGAAGCTTGTCGCTCACGTCGATCTCCTTCTGCGGCCGCAGCTGCGCCCGCGGCTGCGGCCGCGGCCGCAGCCGGTTCTCTTGACACGGTAAGGCAGCCAGCCAAGCAGCGTGTCCCGCTGGGTTACGCCCGGGCACAAGGAAGCTTGACCTGCGTCAAGGCGCGAAGCCACGCTCAGCGCTTACCGTGCCTCGTCATGTTCGGCGGCGTCTGGCAACCTGCACTCGAGTTGGACCTTGCGATCGTCTACGGCAGCACCTACGGGCGCACGGAGGACGCCGCCCTCAGGATCGCCGAGCAGTTGGGCGCGCGCCTCGGGCTCACGGTGCCGGTGTTCGATGTCGGCGCCAGCGGAGTTGGCGAGCTCGCGGCGCACGACGTCGTGATCGTCGGCGGGTCGACGTGGAACGGCGGCGAGCTGCAGGCCGACTGGGAGCTGGCGCTGCCCGAGCTCCTCGCGCTCGATCTCAGCGGCAAGCGCTTCGCCCTGTTCGGAGCCGGTGACGCGTTCGCGTACCCCGAGACGTTCCAGGACGCGCTCGGCATCCTCGGGGAGGCATGCGAGGCCCGCGGGGGCGCGCTGTTCGGTGCCTGGCCCGTCGACGGCTACGACTTCGATGCCTCGCGGGCGCTCCGCGACGGTTCGTTCATCGGGCTCGCGCTCGACTACGACAACCAGGATGACCTGAACGAAGCGCGCATCGCGACCTGGTGTGAGCAGCTCGCCGCCGAGCTCACGGCTCGTCACGCGGGCGAGCGGCAGTTGGCGGCGGCCGCGTCCGGGTAGGCTGCCGCCGTGAGGTCGCGCATCGTAGCCTTCGAACTCGACGACGACGGGCACTGGGTGGCGCGCCTGGCGTGCGGCCACGCCCAGCACGTGCGCCACGATCCGCCGCTGGTCGCGCGTCCCTGGGTGCTGTCGCGCGGAGGCAGGGAGAGCAGGCTGGGCGTCGAGCTCGAGTGCCGGCGCTGCGTTGACGAGGCTGAGCCGCGCTAAGCGCCCAGGTCCTCGAGCGCAGCTTCCAGAGCGGTCACGCGGCGTTCGAGAGCCTCGAGACGCGCCTCGAGGTCGCCGTCGGCTTCGCCCTGGTGGCTGGTCTTCTCGCGTTCGGGCGCGCCGGACTCCTGCTGCGGCGCCCTGCCAACGTCCCTGACACGCGGCCTCAGTCGCTCTTCGTCGATGCCGAGCGTGTGGCTCCAGCGGTCCTGGCTCTGGCCGGGCGTGCGTCCGAGGTTCTTGACCAACGGGACCTGTCGCTCCGCCAGGCGTCTCAGCACCGCCTCGACCGCTCCCGTGTCGGCCAACGTCACGTAGCGCTCGGTCCGTGACCTGAGCTCACCCGGCGTCTGCTCCCCGCGCAGGATCAACACCGCCAGCACCGCGATCTCGGGGACGTCGAGGTCGAGTGCTTCGGCGGCGCGGTGCCGGTGCTTGGCCACCCGGTCGCCCTGCATCCTCACCACCGTCAGCAGGCCGCGGTCCTGCAGCCGCGAGGCAGCGACGAGCACGTCCTGCAGGTGGTAGTCGGTGACCGGATCGCGGCTGGTCCTCTGGTTGCAGGCGCTCACCAGGGCCTGGGCCGACAGCGGGTACGCGTCCGGGGTCGTGTGCTCCTTCTCCATCAATGCCCCAAGGACCCTCAGTTCTATCTCTGGGAGCGCCATCGCTCAGCTGCCTCCGGCGCCGAAGCGCGCCAGCGCGAAGTGGCTCAGGTCGAAACGGCTCGCTCCCCGGGTGGCGAGCTCCGCAGCCGCTTCGCCCAGCACCGGCCCGAACTTGAAGGCGTGTCCGGAGCCGGCGCCAGCAAGAACGATGTTCGGGTGCCGAGGGTGCCGGTCGAGAACGAAGTGCTCGTCAGGGGTCTTGGTGTAGAGGCAGGTCACGCCGCTGGCGATCTCGCCGGACAGTCCCGGTAGCAACCGCTTGGCCGTGGCCGCTGTCCGCTCTGCCCACGCGCCGTCGAGCTCGAAGCTCCGCGAATCGGGGTCGGCCGGCTGAGCGCCGGCGTGGTCGCCGACCTTGACCGCGTGGGGCTGTTCGAACAGCGGGAAGCCGTAGATCTCACCGGTAGGTTTGCTGCGGTGGTCGATGAACACCGGCATGCGGTAGGGCGCGAAGTCGCGTGACCTGTTTGCGACCTTCAGGTAGAGCACCTGCTGCTTGATGACCTTCAACGGCAGACCCAGCTCAGGCACCAGCCGGCCGAGCCACGGCCCGGCCGCGACGACGACCCTGCCCGCCGAGAAGGTCCCGCGCTCGGTCCTCACCTCGACGGCGTCGCTGCTTGGCCGCAGGGCGATCACGTTCACGCCGTCGAGGAGCTCGACGCCCGACGCGGCAGCCGCCCTCAGCACGGTCGCAACGGCTCGTGTGGCGGGCAGGATCCCGGCGTCCGGTTGGTAGACGACCTGGCTTCCTTCGTCCAGCGCGAACGCCGGGAAGCGTCGCGAGGCTTCGGCGCCATCCAGCAGCTCGTAGTGGCTGCCGGCCGCGGTCAACGCCTCGCAGACCGCAGCCACCTGGGTGCTGTCGGCGAAGCCGATGTCGAGCCCGCCGGTCTTCAGCAGCAGGCGCTCGCCGGTCCTCGCCTCCAGCGCCTGCCAGGCTTGGTCGGCGGCCTGAGCCAACCTCACGTGGTGGGTCTCGCCATAGGCGTGCCGGAAGATCCGCGACCCCCCATGGGAAGAACCGCGCTCGTGCAGGAAGTCGAACCGCTCGATCAACAGGGTCGAGCCGCTCTCGGCCAGGTGCAGAGCGGCGCTGGCGCCGATGACACCGGCTCCGATCACTATGGAGTCGTAGCTCGGCATGGCGAGAGTCTAACTCCGGCCGGCGCGGTTATGGACATCGTATTATGACCACATGTTGACCACTTTGTGGCCACTCTTTCCGCCCGACGATCGACCCAACTGATAGAGCGGCCTACACCTTGTGGTCACTAATAGGGTAGAGTGTGGTCATTCTGTGGCTACTTGCTATTTGTGGCCACACGTTCGCCCCGGCCTTGCCGGCGCCGTACGCTCGGCAACGGAGGGCCATGAGGGCTGGCAGGAGGAGCAGGTGACGCAACCGTGAGGAGCATCGGCGTCAGGGAGTTCAGGGACAACGCCACCAAGCTGTTGGCCGCCGGCGAGGGCCTGCGCATCGAACGGCATGGGCACCTGGTCGGCTACTTCGTCCCCGCCGAAAGGCAGGGCGGCCCCCCAGCACTGGTTGAGCTCGCCAAGCTGTTGCGCGAAGCGATCGATGAGAGCGATCTCAGTCAGGACGAGATGATCGCGGTGCTCAGACAGGCCCGCTGAGAGCGCCGCTCTCAGGCCACCTCTTCCCTACGGTCGTGAGCGGGCGCCACCTCCGGGGTGACAGCCGTGATGGCAGAACGCAGCTCGGGCGTCATCTCGAAAGCGGCCGCCGCCAGCGACGGCTCCAGCTGCTCCAGGCTGCGGGCCCCGACGATCGGGGCCGTGACGCCCGGGTGTGACGCGCACCACGCCACCGCCAAGGTGGCCGGATGCACGCCCTCGGAGCGAGCCAGCGCCACGAAGTCGTCGGCGATCCTGTGGTACTCCGGCAGGCCGTAGCGCTTCGCGTACATCGGGTTCTCCACCAACCTGCCGGCAGCCGCCCCTTCGTCAGAGCGGTAGCGCCCCGTCAGCAGGCCGCCTCCCAGCGGGCTGTAGGGGATCACTCCGAGCCCCTCGGCGCGGGCCAGCGGCAAGATCTCGACCTCCGCCTGACGCTTGACGATGTTGTACATCGGCTCGATCAGCGCGAAGCGGTCGAACCCCCTGGCATCCGCGATCCCCAACGCTTTCATGGTCTGCCAGGCCGCCCAGTTGCTGGCACCGCAGTAGAGGATCAGTCCGCGAGCGATCAGGTCGTCGAAGGCGCTGAGCGTCTCCTCGATGGCGGTCTCGTTGTCGAAGCGGTGCAGCAGGTAGAAGTCGAGCCGATCGGTGCCGAGGCGCCTGAGGGTCTGCTCGACGGCGCTGACGATGTGCCGCCTGGAAGCGCCGCGGGCGTTGACGTCGTCGCCCATGCGGCCGTGGACCTTGCTGACGATCACCAGCTCGTCGCGCCGACCGCGCATCAGCCTGCCGAGGATCTCCTCGGAGGCTCCCTGGTTGTAGACGTTGGCGGTGTCGACGAAGTTGACGCCCAGCTCGATCGCGCGCTCGAACATGCGGGCCGACTCGGCCTCGTCCGCCGGCCCTCCGAACGCCATCGTGCCCAGGCACACCTTCGAGACCTTGACCCCGGTGCGGCCGACATTGCGATACTCCACGCTGCCTCCTGGCCTCCGATGTTAGCCCGCAGGAAGCGCCGCCGCCGCCGCGACCGGACCGCTCGGCCGGTGGCGCGCAGCGGGGGCTTGATGTTGACGTAACGTCAACTTGTAGCATCGTGCTGCGGCGCCAAGGCGCCGCGATGACGGGAGGTCGGGAAAGTGACCTGGAGCATCGGCGAGGTGGCCGACATGACGGGGTTGACGTCGCGCACGCTGCGGCACTACCACGCGATCGGACTCCTCGAACCGGCGTGGACGGCCGACAGCGGCAGGCGCTACTACCAGCAGGGCGAACTGCTGCGCCTGCAGGAGATCATGCTGCTGCGTCGGTTGGGTCTCTCGCTGGAGGCCGTCTCCGACGTGCTCGCACCTGGCGCGGCCGACGCCAGGGCATCAGCTCTCAAACGCCACTTGGCCCAACTCGAGAAGGAGAAGGGGCGTCTGGAGCGCCTGATCGACACCGTGAGGCTGACGGTCGCGAGCCTCGAGAAAGGAGCAGAGATGAGTCCGGACGAGATCTTCGACGGCCTGATCGACAACCCGTACGAAGCCGAAGCCAGGGAGCGGTGGGGCGACGCAGTCGTCGACGCCGCCAACCAGCGCGTGAGGCGACTCACCCGTGAGGACCGCGAGCTACTGACCAGCGGACGCGGCTTCCAGCAGGTCCACGAGGAGCTCAAGGTCCTCAAGGACCAGGGGCTCGCCGTCGACGACGAGCGCGTCCAGAGCGTCGTCGCTCGTCACCACCAGGTGGTGAGCATCGCCTGGACGCCAAACCGCGAAGCCTACGTCGGTCTTGGGGAGCTCTACGTGAGCGACGAGCGCTTCCGCAAGAACATCGGTCAGGGCGACGACACGTTGGCGGGCTATCTGGCCGCGGCGATGAAGGTGTACGCCGAAGCCAACCTGTCGGCCTGAGCGGCACCTGCCAGACGACCGGGCCGGGCTCGCGATGCCCGGCCCCCTCTCAACTGGGGCCTGCTGCGCGCCACACGCGCCCACGTTCGGCACCTGCCTCGGGGCGCGGCCGACGCGGTCGGCGCGGTCGACGCGGCAGCAGCATGGCGGCGAGCAGCAGCAGCGCCGAGGCGCCCAGCAGGACGTTCTGCCACGACAACAGCTCCAGCAACAGCGCGGCCAGCAGGGTCGCCGCGCCGCCGTAGACGAGCTTGGCGATCGTGATGATCAGCGGCTTGCGCGCCAACAGGGCGCTGGCCCCGCGCTCGGACGCCAGCAGCAGGCCGTTGCGCCCCTTCGCCAAGGCCTTGGCGTAGAGGTCGGGGTCGTCGGTCAAGCGCAGCACGCGCTTGCCGCCCCACTTGAGACCGAGCAGCGGGTTCGAGGTCGTCTCCACGAAGCGCGCCACGTCGTTGAGCTCCTCGGCGCTGTCGGCGTAGGCCAGAGCGCGCGTCGCTCTCGCAGGCCCCAGCTTGGCGCTGATCCTGCCCGCGTCGCCAAGCAGTCCCCCCAGTGCGCGCCACGAACGCTGCTTGAACAGCGCGTAGGCGGCGCCGGCCAGCCTGTCGGACAGCGTGCCTGCCTTGCGGGCGACCTTCAACAGCGAAGCGCCGGTGCCCGCCTGAGGCACGAACGTCAGAGCCACGCCGGCGGCCGACAGGCTCACCAGCACGATGTCGACGTCGTCGCCACGGCTCCACGAGAGGCCCTGGCGGGTGAGGTCGCGGACGTCGCCGAACACGACCAGGTCACTGGCCACGGCGCACGCGAGCGAGGCCGCGTCGTCAGCCTCGCCGGTCCAGGCGCCATCGAGGCAGCGCTGAAAGGTGGCGGCCAAGCTGTCCCAGCGCTCGCCGGCGCGCTCGGCGACGCTCACGCACTCGCCCGCCTCCGCCAGCTCCAGGGCCCCGGCCACGTCGTCAGCTGCGAGCAGAGCCGCCGCTTCGGCGCAGAACGGGTGGAACGGAAGCGCCTCGAGATACGGACCCGAGAACTCCAGCCAGCCCTTGAAGCCCACCGCTCCCAGGGCGACGAGAATCGACAACCACGCCGCCAGGCGCCTGGTGAAGCGCACCACGAACGCAGTCTATAGGTGCCGCCGGCGGGCGCCGGCTCCGCCTGTCACTCCAGGCGGCGCCCGGCGGGCCACAGCAGAGTCAGCGCGAACAGCACCACGGCGGCGATGAAGGCGGCAATGAACACCTCGTGCAGACCGCCCGCCAGCGTCGCACGCAGCAACTCCAGCCCAGCACCTGGGACGGCTGCCGCGGCCGGGCCGGCAGCGGGCACGCCTTCCGGCGACAGCAGCCGCTCGATGGCAGCAAGTTCGAGTCCGGAGCCCGGCCCCGCCTCGGCGATGCGCCGCACCAGGCCGGCGTTGAGCACGCCACCGAGCATGGCGGCGCCGAGTGAGTTGCCGAGCAGACGCATGAGCATGTTCCCGGCCGTGGCCGTAGCCCGGCGGTCCCAGGAGACCACCGCCTGGATAGAGACGATCGACGAGGTGTTGATGAAGCCGAGCCCGATGCCGACCAGGAACGACGAGGCCGCAACCCACCACGGCCCGAGATCGGGCGTGGCGAACAGGAACATCGTGCCGCCAAGGAGGCCCGCCAGGCCGCCGAGTTGCGCGGTGCGCGCGGGACCGATCGGGATCAGCAACCGACCGGCGGTGGTGGACGCCAGCGGCCAACCCAGCGACATCGTGCTCAGCGCGAAGCCGGCGACGAGCGGAGCGTAGCCCATCACCCCTTGCACGTACGGAGGCACGTAGGTGATCAGACCGATCATCAGTATCCCGGCCGTGAAACCGCTCAGGTTGGCGAGGAGGATCAACCGGTCGCGCCACAGGCCCAACGGCAGGATCGAGTCGTCGCGCGTCGACAGGCGCCGGGCCAGCACCACCGCCGCGCCCAGCGTGAGCGCGCCGATGACCAGCATGCGGTCCCGCGGCATGTCGGAACCCTGGTTCAGCAAGAGCATCAGCCCGGTCATCGCCACCATCAGCAGCGCGGCCCCCGGCCAGTCCATCGGCCTTCGGACGCGGTGGTCGACCTTCTCGACCAGGAACTTCGAGAGCCCCACGATCGACGCGATCCCGAACGGCACGCTGAACCAGAAGACCCAGGCCCAGTCGAAGTTCGTCACGATCAGGCCGCCCAGCAAGGGACCCACGATGGCCGAGACGCCCCACACGCTCGCGAGATAGGCCTGGATGCGGCCGCGCTCGCGCACCGTGTAGAGGTCCCCGGCGAGGGTGACGACCGTGGTGAAGATGCCGCCGGCACCGAATCCCTGGAAGAAGCGCAAGGCGATCAGCAGCGGCATCGAGTCGGCGAAACCGCAGGCCACCGACGCCGCCAGGAAGACCGCGATGCTGGCGATGAGCAGCGGCTTGCGCCCGAACGAGTCGGCCAGACGCCCCACGATCGGGGTGGACACCGCCTGCGTCAGCAGGTAGGCGGCGAACACCCAGGCGTAGAGCTCGAAGCCGCCGAGAGCCGAGGCGATGCTGGGCATCGCGGTGGCGACGATGGTCCCCTCGATCGAACCGAGGGTCATCGTCGTCATCAGGAACGCCAAGACCAGCGGCCTGCGGTCGTTGGTCACGCTCGTCGCTTCGCCGACGCCGTCCTGGGCGCCGGCGGCCGGCGCCCGCGGGCTCGCGCTCGATGAGGGGGCTTCGCCAGGCACGAAGCTCAGCTTACGCTCGGAGGCCGGAGATCTCCTCCACCAGCGCCGCCACGCGCTCAGCGGCCTCCACCAGCCAGGCGGCGCGCGCCGCTCGTCGCTGCCGCGCACCGGCGCGGCCGCGCCACGCTAGGCGCGACGCAGGGGATGGAACGGCTCGCCCTTCTCGGCCCGCTGCCGCAGCGAGGCGGGCGGCGCGAAACGCTCCCCGTGGCGGGCGCTCAGGCGCTCGAGCGTCGCCAGCACCTTGTCGGCACCCAGCTGGTCGACGAGGAAGAACGGCCCACCGCGGAACGGCGGGAAGCCGAAGCCGAACACCGCGCCGAGGTCGCCATCGCGCGGGCTCTTGAGCACACCTTCGTCGAGACACGCCAGCGCCTCTCTGACGATGATCATCGAGACCCGCTCGACGACCTCCGCGGCGCCGGGCGCGCCCGCTCTCGCCTGGCTGGGCAGGCCGGCTGCCGCCAACGCCCCCGGGTCGATGCGCCGCTGGCGCTTGCCGCCTTCGTACACGTACCAGCCCTTGCCGGCACGGCGGCCCAGGTAGCCGGCCGCGACGAGCCTGGCAGCGACGGGACCCGGGTCCGCAGCGACCGCCACGGCACCGGCGCCGTGGGCCCCCCGCTGCGCCGTGTCGGCGGTGCTCGCCGGCCCGTACTGCTCCATCACCTGCGAGATCTTGGCGCTGGTCTGCAGGCCGACGTCGTCGAGCATGGCCAGCGGCCCCAGAGGGAAGCCGTACGCGACCAGCGCAGCCTCGAGCGCCAACGCGTCGACGCCCTCCGCGAGTAGGCGCATGGCCTCGCTGACGTACGCGCCGAGAACACGCGTCGTGTAGAACCCGGGGCCGTCGCCGACCACGATCACGGTCTTGCCCTGCCGCTGGCCGAGAGCCACGGCGGTGCCCACGGCCCACGGAGCGGTCCGCTGAGTTACCACCACCTCGAGCAGAGGCATCTTGGGCACCGGCGAGAAGTAGTGCATGCCCAGCACCGCCTCCGGCCGCAGCGCTTCGGACGCGATCTCGGCGATCGGGATGGCCGACGTGTTCGACGCGAACACGTGCCGCTCTGCGGTCACGGCTTCCGCCGCCGCGAGCATCTCGCGCTTGAGACTAGGCTCTTCCAGGACGGCCTCGATCGTCACCTGGGCGGTTGCCAAGGGCGAGTAGTCGCTGATCGCGGCGACCCGCTCGCTGGCTCGGTCGCGCTCGAACGCGCTGCGCCCCTTGCCGACGCGCGCCGACAGCCCGCGGTAGACCTCGCCCTTGCCGCGCAGGGCCCGCTCGAGCCCCACGTCCTTGAGCAGCACGTCGAGCCCGGCGGCGGCGCTGACCTCAGTGATGCCGGCGCCCATCAGGCCGGCGCCCAACACGGCGATCCGCTCGACCTCGAGAGCGTCCGCCGCCCATGGGTTGCGCCTGGCTGCCGTCTGAGCGAAGAACAAGTGGATCAGCGCGCGCGCCTCGTTCGTGAAGAGCAGCCGCGCGAAACCGCTGGTGCTGGCCGCCAGACCGGCGGAGCGGCCGCCCCTCACGTACGCGCTCAGCACTGCGAGGATCTCCTCGACCGCTGGGTAGTTGCCGTGGCTGCGCCGCCGCGCCGCCGACCCCGCCCGTCTCAGCACCAACTCGCGGCCCGGGCGGGTCTCGAGCGCCGACCAGCCGACCGAGCGCTTGACGCGACGCGGTCTCACGCTGCCGGCGGCCAACCCGCGAGCCGCGGCCAGCGCCGCTTCGATGAGGCCCTCGCTGTGAACGAGCGCATCGACCAAGCCGGCCCTCAGGGCCGGGCGCGGGTAGAGGTTGCGGCCGCTCAAGATCATGTCGGCCGCCATGGCAACGCCGACACGCTCGGGCAGCCTGACGCAGCCGCCGAGACCCGGCAGCAGCCCGAGCTGCACCTCCGGCAGTCCGATGCGGGTGGAGGCGCCGGTGCTTGCCAGTCGGTAGTGCAGCGCCAGCGCCAGCTCGGTGCCCCCGCCCAGACAGGCTCCGTCGATGGCGGCCACCCACGGCTTGCTGCTCGCCTCGATGCGCGCCAGCACCGCGTTGCCGGCAGCGATGGCCTCGACGACCTCGTCTTGCGTGCGGTAGTCGAGGAACGAGGCCACGTCGGCCCCGGCGAGGAACCGCCCCGGCTGGGCGCTGGTGAGCACCACCGCCCTCACCTCGGGGTCGGCGGCCAGCTCGTCGATCGCGAGCGACAGTTCGGTCAGAAGCGGCACGTCGAGCAGGTTGACGCTGCGCCCCGGCTGGTCGATCAGGAGCAGAGCCACCTCGCCCCGGCGCTCGCGCCGCAGACCGGCACCCGTTGTGCCCGCCGCCTGGCGAGGTGGCTGCGTCACGCAGCACCTCCCGGCAAGCGCCTGAGCAGCATCGCGTGCCCCAGCCCGCCGGCGGCGCAGGCGGTGACCACGGCCAGCTCGCCGTTTTCGCGCTCCAAACGGTCGACGGCTGTCGCCACCAGCCGCGCCCCGGTGGCTCCGAAGGGGTGTCCCAGCGATAGCGATCCTCCCCAGCGGTTCACTCGCTCCAGATCGAGTTCGCCGTAGGCACCCTCGAGCCCGAGGCTCCCGCGGCCGAAGGCCTCCGAAGCCAGCGCGTTCACGACCGCCAGCACCTGGCCGGCGAAGGCCTCGTGAACCTCGAAGACGTCGATGTCCGTCACCGTCAGGGCATTGCGTGCGAGGAGCCGCGGCACGGCGTAGGCGGGCCCGAGCAGCAGCTCGTCGCCGGGGTCCTGCGCCACGAAGCAGAAGTCGACGACCTCGGCGCGAGCCCTCAGCCCGTTGGCGGCAGCGTATTGCTGCGAGGCCAATGCCACCGCCCCGGCGCCGTCGGTCAGCGGGCTGGCGTTGCCGGCGGTGACGGTGCCGAACGGTCTGACGAACGCCGGCTTGAGCGCCGCCAAGCGCTCGAGGCTGGTGTCTTCGCGCACACCGTCATCGGCGGTGACGACGCGAGGCTCGCCGCGCGGGCTGCTGGCGGGAACGACCACGCTCTCGATCTGCCGCTCGAGCCACCCCTCGCGCCGGGCATGGGCAGCCAGCTCGTGCGAGCGCAGGGCGAAGGCGTCCTGCTCCTGGCGGCTCACCCCGAAGCGTGCCGCCAGGCGGTCGGCGCTGGCGCCCATCGTCTCACCACTGGTGAACTCGGCGATGGCCGGCGGCTTGGGCAACAGCTCGCTGAGCGGCAGGCCCGCGAAGAAGCCGCGCCACTCGACGACGTTGCGGTAACGGCGGCTGGCGAACAGCCTGCGTCTCACTTCGCGCGAGAAACCGACGGGCACGTCGCCGAGCATCTCGACGCCGCCAGCCAGGGCCACGTCGACGTCTCCAACGGCGATCGCCATCGCGGCGTCCGAGATCGCGCGGTTGGCGGAGATGCAGGCCATGCTCACGCTGTGGGCCGGGGCGCTGCGCGGCACGCCGGCGGCCAGCGCCGCGTCGCGCGCGACGTTGGGGTTCGCCGCGTTCTGTACCACGTTGCCGAGAACCACTTGACCGACGTCCGCCGGCTCGACGGCGCTGCGCCGCAGCACGGCCGCCAGCGCCATCCTCGCCAGGTCGTAGGCCACCAGCGAGTCGTACGCGCCGCCCGCCTTGCTGAACGGGGTCCTGACGGCTTCGACCACCACCGCGGCCCGCCCCTTCGGCGCAGTGCGCTGCTTCCGGCTGGCGACCATGTGCGTCGAGTCTAGCCTCTGCCCTGGCGCGCAGCGCTCGCGGCCGGTACTCGGCGGAGCCGCCGGAGCGGCCCGCCGGCGGGGCTCAGCCCGCGTCCAGGATGCGCTTGAGGGCCGCGTCCACCGGCGGCCTGGCGCCGACGCGCTCGATCACCCAGGCCGAGACGGTGTTCGCCTTGGCCGCCGCCGCCGCCGGCGCCTCGCCTTGCAGCCAGCTCGCCAGAAAAGCTCCGGCGAACGCGTCGCCGGCGCCCGTGGCGTCGACCAGTCGGCCCGGCGCAGGGGCGCACTCGATGCCGACGCCGTCGACCAGCAGGTAGGCACCATCGGCGTCGAGCTTGAGGGCGATCAGGGCCCCGCGGTAGAGCTCGCCGAGGCGCCGCGCGACCTTGGCGGGCTCGCTCTCGCCGCTCAGCACCTGCCCCTCCTCGAAGTTCGGGAACAGCAGGTCGACGCCGAGGTCGGCCGTGAACGACAGGAAGGTCGCCACACCCAGCTCCTGGATCATCTGGAACGAACCGGGATCGAACGACAGCGTGCCGCCGGCGTCCTTGACAACGGCGGCGGCGCGTCTGACGGCGGCGCGGGGCGGGTCGCCGAAGAACGACCAGGCGCTCAGGTGCAGGTGTTCGGTACGTCCCAGCAGCCTCAACGGCAGCTCGGACGGCAGCAGGTAGTGATCGGCGCCCTTGCCCGAGACCATCGAGCGTTGCCCGGTGTGGTCGATCCACACCGCCACCGAGCCCGTCAGGTGGGCGTCGGAGTGGAGCCACACGGCGTCGACGCCCTCGCTGGCGAGGTCTTCTTGTGCCAAGACCCCGAAGCGGTCGTGGCCGATCTTGCCGACGAAGGTGGTGGCGAGCCCGCAACGCCTGGCCCACACCGCCGCGTTGGCGGCGCTGCCGCCGGGAGCGAGCTGCACTTCGCCGAAGATGTCCCCGCCGGCGAGCAGCTCGGTGTTGCCGCGGATCATCACGTCCCAGGCGTAATCGCCAACGACCGCCAGCGGCACCGGCGCCCGCGGCGCCGGCGCGAAGCCGGACCCCGTCTCAACCCCCGCTTGGGGAAAATCCACTCGCTCGCCTCCGGTCACGGTCCCTATCCTATGTCTCACGTGAGAACCCAGCTCGCGCGGCTGTTCGAGAACGCGTTCGTGCGCAGAGCTGCCTGGCACCTGAAGCGGGTGACCAAGCAGGTCGAGGGCGGCTTCTTCAGGTCGCTGTTCGGCGGCCTGCTGGTCATACTCCTGCTCACCGCTCTGATCATCTGGGCGTTCGAGACGGACCGCGGCCTCGTCGACCTGGGCGCATCCCTCTACTGGGCGGCAACCATGGCGCTTGGACAAGGCGACGCCTCGTTCGCTTCCGGACCCGTCGGGTGGGTGATGGGCTGGCTGATGGGGCTCTTCGGCGTCGCGATCGTAGCCACCATCACGGGAGCGCTGGTCGGGTTCATGATCGATTTCCTGCTCAAAGAAGGGCAAGGCATGGGTGCATCCGGGTACACGAACCACATCGTCGTGTGCGGTTGGAACGCGACGGCACGCAACCTCATCCAAGAACTGCGGAACGACGAGTATGGCGGCCGGGTGGTCCTGGTGTGCGAAGCGGAGAAGAGCCCGGCCGGCGACGGCGTCTACTTCGTGCGCGGCTCCGACACCTCGGACTCCGACCTCAAGCGTGCCGGCATCGAGAACGCCCGCTCCGCCGTGATCTGTCCGCGCGACGGCAGCGACGAGGCCGACATGCACTCGATCCTGGTGGTGCTGGCCATCGAAGCGCTCGCGCCGGCGGTGCGCACCATCGTCGAGGTCAACAACCCGCTGCATGCCACGCACTTCAGGCGGACCAGCGTCGACGAGTTCCTGATCACCTCGAAGCTGTCGTCCCGCCTGCTGGCCCGCTCGGCGATGTACCCGGGGTTGTCGGAGCTGGTCACCGACATCGTGTCGGGAGGCGAGGGCTCGGAGCTCTACCGCGTCGGGCTGCCCGAGGAGTGCATCGACAGGCCCATCGACGAAGCGTCGGCGTGGCTGCGCCGCAACTGCTCCGCCACGCTGCTGGCGGTGTCGCGCTCAGGAGTGACCCACACCAACCCCTCGTACGACTTCGTGCTCACGGCCGGCGACGATCTCGTCGTGTTGGCCGAAGGGCTCGGCAGGTTGAAGCCCAGCGCGGCCGCGCGGGGATGAGGAGCGAGGCGCTCAGAGCACCTCGAGCTCGTCCTGCATGTCGGTGGTGGCCACCGGCCCATCCTCGGCGAGGTAGACGTTGATCTCGGAGCGCACGCCGAAACGGCCCGGGTAGTAGGCGCCCGGTTCGATCGTCACCCCCAACCCGGGCCTCAGAGCGCGCTTGTCGACCGACTCGAAGCCGTCGAGATGCGCCGCTTGACCGTGCGCAGAACGCGTGCCGATGCTGTGACCGGTGCGGTGCATGAAGGCCTCGCCGTGGCCGGCTTGAGTCAGCAGCTCGCGTGCGACCGAGTCGATCTCCCGCCCCTGCGGCCAAACGCCTCGCTGGTATGCCTCGGCGATCGCGGTGAACGCCGCGTCGCGCGCCGCTTTCACCGCTGCGAAGGTGGCGGCGACCTCGTCAGCGGGCTCACCGAACACACCCATCCAGGTCACGTCGGCGTAGGGCGCCTCGGCCTCCGGCAGCTTGCACCAGAGGTCGATCAGCACGACCTCGCCACGCTGGAGCACGGCGTCGTTGCCGCCGCCGGGCTCGTAGTGGGGGTCGGCGGCGTGCACCCCGAAGCTGACGTTGGGAGCGTGGTCACGGATGCAGCCGGCGGCCGCGAAGCTCTCCTCGATGACCGCTTGCACTTCTGTCTCGCGCACTGCTACACCAGCCCGACAGCGCTGGGCGAGCAGCGCGAACGCGGCATCCTTGGCCTCCAACACCACGGCAGCAGCCTGGAGGTGCTGATCGAGTTGCTCGGTGGTCCACACCTCGAGCGTCTGAGCCACGTCGCCAGACGAGACGACCTCGACACCCAGCGCTCGGACGCGCTCGACGGTACCGGCGTCGACCGTTCCGACGTACGGGTTGTCGCCCTCCGGCGAGTACTCCATGGCGACGCGGGCCGCGCCGCTCAGCATGCGGCGCAACTCCTCGGTCATGCTCGCGCGACTCGCGTAGCTGCGTGTCTCGGCGAGTCCTACCGGCACGGCGCCACGCTCGATCGCGTGAACCAGCAAGGTGGGCGTGCCCGTGGCGGGCACCCACAGGAACGACCTGCGGCTGGCAACGCCGCCGCCGAGCAGCGGCGCCAAGGTCTTGCGAGCCGCCGGGTTGCTGCCCCTGAAGTCGTAGATCAGCCAACCGTCGATGCGAGAGCGCTGAAGTTCCTCCTGGGCAGCCGCGAGCCAGTTCATGGCGCGATGATACCTACGCGGCCGCGAACGTGACCTCCTGGTGACGAGCCACCTCCGGCGAAGGCTAGACTCTGAGCCGTGTGCGGCTGCGCGCAGCGAGCCGCCGCCCCGGGAGGATCATGCAGCCGATCGATCGTCACGCGGTGCAGAGCGAGCTCGACCTCAGGCGCGGCACCGACGTCTACCTGCACCTGGAGACCACCACCGGCTCGTACACGGCGCTTGGCCCCGAGAAGCGAGCGCCCGTAATCGCGTTCGTGCGCAACGCCAGGCTCAACTACCAGCGCGGCCAGGTGACGGGCACCGGACCGTACCGCGTCGGGCTCAAGCTGGGCGACGGTTGGGTGTACGCCGACGGGCTGACCGATTTCGAGGTCAATGGTCGCGGCGAGTTGCTGCTCGCGGGGCTCGACGACGACGGGCAATTGACGGTGGCTTTGCAGCTTTCACAGACGCCGTTCAGGGAGGGCTGAAGTGAGCGATTCGAGCACCCAGCGAACCCCCGCGGACGCTTCGCCCGCCTCCCACGCGCAGCGCGCCGCGCGCCGCCTCGAGCCCGCCGACGAGTCGGCCCTGCTGGTGGTGCTGCCGCACCCCGACGACGAGTCGTTCGGCTCCGGCGGCACGATGGCGAAGTTCTCAGCGGCCGGCCTGCGGGTGCACTACCTGTGCGCCACCTACGGGGACATGGGCAGACGCATGGGCAAGCCGGCGTTCGCCAACCGCGAGTCGCTGAGAGACGTGCGGGAGGTGGAGCTGGCGGACGCCTGCCGCGAGCTCGGCGCCACCCTCTCCTACCTCGGACTGCGCGACAGGTGCGTCGAGTTCGAGGACCTCAACGAGGTCGGAGCGCGCATCCGCGCCGTGATCGAGGAGTTCCGCCCGAGCTCGGTCGTCGGGTTCTACCCCGGCTACGGCGTTCACCCCGATCATGACGCGATCGGCCAGGCTCTGGTGCTGGCGCTCAGGCAGATGCCGCGCCACTCGCGGCCGCGCCTGCTGGCGACCGCCGTCGGCGATCACGACCAGGTGCGCCGAGAGATCGGCGAGCCGAACGTCACCAGCGACATCCGCGCCTTCGCCAGCAAGAAGATCGACGCGCTCAGGGCTCACCGCAGCCAGACCGAGGTGATGTTCGCCAACTGGTTCAAGGAACTCGGCGTCGAGTTCGGCGAGCTGCCCGCCGACGTGTCCAAGCTCGACGAGCAGTCACGGCGCTGGCACGAGCGCATCACCGAGACCGAGCTCTACTACGACCTCGACCCAGACGTCCCCACGGTGTTCGACCGGGCCTGAGGGACCCGGTCGCTACGCCCACAGCGAGTTCGCTGGGGGCCCTGGTTCGGTAGCGGTGCCACCGCAGCGGGCAGGCTGGTCAGGCCACGCTCTCGTCGGTTCCGTCGCTGGCGCCGTCCTCGCCGTGAGTGCGGGCATCCTCGGTGCTGGCCGCCTCTGGCTCTTCGGCCACCGGCGGTGCCGCCAGCGGGCTGGGGGGCGTTGTCGTCGTCACTGAGGGTGGGCCGTCATGACCGGCCGGCGCCTTCAACGCTGAGCCGGACAGCCGGTCCTTGAACAGGAGCCAGGCGCCGCCGAGCACCATCAGGGTGGGCACGATCCATCCGCCGGAGCTGGTGAAGCTCAGCACGGCCAGCACCGCGAGGGCTGCCGCCGGGTAGATGCCCCACGGCTGCGGTTCGACCTCCAGGCGCGTCAGAGCGAAGAACGTGGCGGCAAGGCCGAGCAGGAACAGCCAACCCATGTTCCATCCGAAGGTGCCCTGGAAGAACGCCACAGCCGCCAGCGAGGCCAGCGTGCCGGCGGGGATCAGGGCCCACCAGCGCTGGGGGTTCTCGCGCCACACGACCGCGAACGCCAGTCCCAGGCCAGCCAGGAACGCGCCCCCGCCGAACGGTCCCGGAACCAGCGACGCCAGCGCCAGGCCTGCCAGCGGGTACGCCGCCACGCGCCACACGGTGTTGCCGCTGCGCCGTCCCTCGCTGTAGGCGTAGTAGGCAAGCGCGCCAAGCAGCACTCCGCCCACCACCCCGCCGAGCAGACGCAGGATGCCGCTGCCGGCAAGCAGGGCCACCACACCGATCCCGATGAGGATGTAGGCCGGTAGCCGGTTGTCGCGATTGGCGTTGCCGCCAGAGGGGTTCGTCATCACCATGACCTCCTTCGGTCTTGCCGTGATGCTAAGGGCAGCGCCTGTGAGCGTGAATCGCCCGACCGGGTCGCCGACCTCACCCTGAAGGTCGGAACACTGGCTAGGCCGAAAGGCGGAGGCACCAGGCCGCGCTGCCGGTTAGGCTCGCCGTGCGGGTGTCAGAGTCCAGGTCGGCGCCCGGACTCACCCCAGGGAAGGCGGCGCCGGACTTGTCCGAGCCACGAGAAGTGATCAGGGTCCTGCTCGTCGACGACCACACGGTAGTCAGACGCGGCCTGCGCATGGTCTTCGACGCCGAGGACGACTTCGAGATCGTCGGCGAGGCGGAGAACGGCCGCCAGGCGGTCGAGCGCGTCGCAGAGCTGGCGCCCGACGTCGTCGTCATGGACCTGCTGATGCCGGTCATGAACGGCGTCGAGGCCACCCGTCAGATCCGCCAGGCCCACCCCGGGGTGGAGGTCGTCGCACTCACCTCGGTGCTCGAGGACCGCATGGTGATCGACGTCGTCGAGGCCGGCGCGGCCGGCTACATGCTCAAGGAGACCCGTCCCGACGACCTCTTCGAGGCGGTGCGCGCCGCGGCCCGCGGGGAAGTGCGCCTCGATCCACGCGCGCAGCAACGGCTCGTGCGCGAGGTCCGCTCGCCGCTGATCAGAGAGCCGCTGACGGAGCGCGAGGTCGAGGTCTTGCGGCTGATAGCCGGAGGTGCCACCAACAAGTCGATCGCCCAACAACTCGACGTGGCGGAGGCAACCGTCAAGACCCACGTCTCGAATCTGCTCTCGAAGCTGGCGCTCAAGAGCCGCACCCAAGCGGCGCTCTACGCGTTGCGCGAGGGATTGGTGGAGCGTGACCGGTGAGACGCCGGTACCCTGGCAGCACCGGATCTCGACACGGCTGATCCTGCTGCTGCTCGCCGTGGTCGCCGTGCTCGTGGCGGCCACGATCATCTTGCTGTGGCGCGCGCTGGGCGTGATGGTGGCGGGCGGGCTCGACCTCACCCCGGGCGCGATCGACGACCAGGTCAGCGGCATCGACCCGGAGCTGGTGGCGGCCGTGCTGCGGGGGACCTTGATCAACCTGGCGGCGGTCGTGGCCGTAACCGTAGTGGCGGCGGCGGCGTTCTCCCGCACGCTGCTGGCCGACCCGATCGCGCGCCTGACGGCAGCCACCAGGGCGCTCGCGCGCGGCGACCAGGCCGTGCGCCTCGATCAGGCCGACCGCTCCGAACTCGGCGAGCTGGCGCGGTCCTTCGACGGCATGGCCGATGCGCTGTTGGCGGCACAGAGCCGCCTGGAATCGCGCGTCGCGGCCCGCACCGCCGAGCTGCGCGGCCTGCTGGCGCTCTCGAACACGATCGCGATCACCGACGAGCTGGCACCGCAACTCGAGGCGGTGCTCGAACGCTTGCTGGAGTCGGGGCCGGTGGTCGCGGCCGAGGTGCTGGAGCTCGCCCCGTCCGGGCGCCTGGTCGTGCTGGCGGGGGTCGGCGAGGTGCCTCAGCGTCCCGCCCCCGAGGCGCCGACGGAGGACGACGCGGCCAAGGCCATCGCACCCAGCGCCGTGGTCGACGCCAATGCCCTGGCCCTCCCCCTGCGCGCCCGCGACCAGGTGCTTGGCGTGCTGCACGCCTACTTGCCGCCGGGCCACGCCTGGGACGAGGAGCAGTTGCGGCTCGCCGGCGGGTTGGCCGCGCAGGCCGCTGTGGCGATCGAGAACGCACGTCTCTACGAGCGGGCGCGTGAGCAGGCGGCCGACGAGGAACGCCAGCACCTCGCCCGCGAGCTCCACGACTCGGTCAGTCAGGCGATCTACGCGGTGGTGCTTACCTCCCATGCCACCAAGAAACGCCTGCGTAGCGACCCGGAGCAGAGCGCCATCGCACTCGACAGCGTCATCGAGCTGGCCGAGGCTGCCCTTGCCGAGATGCGCGCGCTGATCTTCGAGCTGCGTCCCGAGGCCCTCGCCGAGGTCGGACTGGTCGGAGCCCTCAACCGCCAGCTCGACGGGCTCGAGCTGCGCCACGCGCTCGCGACCGAGCGCGATCTCGGCGACGAGCCCGACCTCCCGTTCGAAGCCAAGCAGGTGCTGCTGCGGGTCGCCCAAGAGGCGCTTCACAACGTCGCCAAGCACGCTCACGCGCAGCTCGTCAACGTCAGCAGCCGCACCGACGGCGGCCACCTGGTCATCGAGGTCGAGGACGACGGGGTCGGCTTCGATCCATCTCGCAGCTACCCCGGCCATCTCGGCCTCACCTCGATGCATGAGCGCATCGGAGCGCTCGGCGGGAAGCTGCGGGTCAGAAGCGAGCCCGGCAAGGGCACCGCGGTACGGATCGAGCTGCCGCTCGCAGGAGGCGGGACGTGAAGCGCAACCATGTCGGCTTCCTGGTCGTCGGCCTGGGGGTGCTGATGCTGCTCAGCCGCGGCGGTCCGGGCAGCATGTTCATCGAGCTCGTGCGCCTCGGGGCCCTTGGGATGCTCGGCGTCGTCGCGTGGCGCTACCTCGTGCCGCGCGTCAACCTGACGACCAGGCTGGTGGTGCTGGGGGTCATCGCGATCATCGCCGCCTCGAGCCTGAAGTACCTGGCTGGCTCGGCCTTCCTCGCGTTCATCGCCTTGGCGTTCTGGTTGCTGTACGCGACACCGCGGCCGGGAGCGAACCCGTGGGCGCTCATCCCTGCCGGAGTGCTGGCGACGCTCTCCCTGGTGGCCGGCCTCGGATCCGTCTTCCCCGGTTGGAACTCCGGCGCTGTGTTCTCTCTCGGCCTGACCGTCGTGTTCACCGCCGTGTACCTGCTGCCCAAGGAGAGCGGCGGCGGGCGCTGGGCGCTGTGGCCGGCGCTGGCCTGGGGCTTCATCACGGTGCTGGCCAACGACCCGGGCGGCATGCCGCCGTGGCTGCTGCCGTTGCTGCTGATCGGTGGCGGGGTCGTTCTTCTCGGCTGGACTCGGCGCGGGCGCCATCGCTGAAGCATCGAGGCGGCGCATGGGCGTCCTACACGCCCTCACGCGGGGACTACGTCACATCGTTGTCGGATTCACATTGGCTATAACTGAGCCAGCACGTGTCCCGTGCCGGCGCCCACCCAACTGGCGCCACCGGATCGCTACCGGCAGCCTGCCGGGGCGCAGTTCTCCCCGGGCCAAGGCCCGATGAGAGGATCGAGGAGAATCATGCACAAGAAGTTACGTCTCAGTCTGGTGGCTGCGGCCGGCCTGCTGTTCCTGGCCGCTTGCGGTGTCCAGCCGCCGCCCGCCGAAACTTCGACGCTGACGGTGACCGTCGTCGGCAACGGAACGGTCTCTTCGAACCCCATCGGCATCAGCCAGACCGGACCCGGCTCCGACGACCACGCGTTCACTGACGGCACCGAGGTGACCCTCACGGCCGTGGCGGACACCGGCTGGACCTTCGCTGGCTGGGATCATGCTGATTGCGCCGATCCGGCCGATCCTTGCGTCGTGACCGTAGACGCCGACATGACCGTCACCGCGACGTTCACGGAGGACGCACCGCCCGGCGAACCCGTCACGCTGACCGTCAACGTGGTCGCTGGCGGCAGTGCTGCGGGTAGCGTCACCAGCGCTCCCGCAGGCATCGACACCGATGGCGGCGTCACCGATTCGGCGGACTTCGACGAGAACACCGTCGTCACGCTGACCGCCGCCGCCACCGTCGGAGCGTTCGCCGGCTGGACCGGTGGCGACTGCGACGGCCTCTTCACCCTCACCTGCGATGTCACGATGAACGAGGGCGAGGCAGCGGTCACGGCCAACTTCAACGACGTGTCGACGCTGACAGTCAGGATCGAAGCTCAAGCGGATAGCAGCGAGGAGTTCCTCACGGCGAGCCAGGACGATCCCCCACAGAGCGAGATCGACTGGCCCGCGGGCTTCAACTACCAGAGCTCCAGCGACCTCGACCTCGGCTTCGACCTGACCCACGAGGTTCAGCAGCACGTCGGTCTTCGGTTCGACCTCACGTCCGCGGCGTTGCTCGGCACCAGGATCGAAAGCGCTGTCATCGAGTTCACCGCGATCAGCGCCGGCAGCGGCGACGTCAACGTCAGCATCTGGGCCGATGCTGCCGATGCCCCCATCAACCTGGCGGCCGACGCCCTCGAGAACCCCAGCTTCAACCTCAGTCTCCGCGACTCCACCGCGGCCACGGTCGCCTGGGCGATCACCGACGCATGGGCGGTCGACGAGGCCTACGAGACTCCCGACCTCGGCGGGATCATGCAGGAGCTCGTCGACAACGGAGATTGGGACGGCACCGCGGTCTTCGTGCTTTCTCCGACGGACGACCCAAGCGTCACCAACACCCGTCGCGCTGTTCCAGAGGGCGCTAGCGACGGTCCGGCGATCACGATCAACTACGTGACCATCCCACTGCCGCCTGTTCTCCGGTAGACCGGGGGACACCCAGACCTCCTAGCGAGGGAACCACGCAGAAGAGTTGCCCGCCGCGCATCGCGCGGCGGGCAACTCGTTTGAAGGCTGTGCGTCGGGTGATCTTCCCTGCTGACAAGCTTCCCCGCTAGAAGTCTTCGCTGGTGAGTTTCTTCCCTGGTGAGAAGTGGATCAGAACCCGGGTCGCGGGCCGAACTGCGGCAGGGGCAGGCCGCTGACCGCGTCGCGCGCCATGTCCGGAGCGATCGTCGTCCAGGTCGACGGCACGTGGGACCGGCCGGGCGGAGGCATGTAACGAACGAAGGGAGTGCTCGCAGGCAAGGCGCCGAGCGTGAGGACTATCGTCGTGGGGTCCTCGGGCAGCACCTCGGCCTTGGTGATGGCTATCGTGTTCTGGCCGTAGTTCGAGGGGTCCTCCAGGGTGCCGTTGGGCGCGCCATCGAACACGGTGAACATGCTGGCGTCGAGGGTGCCGGTAGCCAGCGGCCGATCGGCCTGGATCCGGACTTGGTTGCCGCTGGCGCTGAGACCGACGGGACGCGGACCGGTGCCATCCACGTCTTCCCCGAACACGTGCTCGCGGATCGCGAGCGCGATCCGCTCGGCCAGCACGCGCTGACCAGAGGCGCTGACATGGACGTGATCCGAGCGAGGCAGGTCGTGGGCCACGACCATCGCGATGTTCGGATGGTCGCGCTCGAGCTGCCGCTGGCGCTCTGCGATGTCGTTCTGTGTGAGGCTGTCGCCCTCGTTGAGGTTGGAGGCAAGCTGCACCATGATCACGCGCGCAGCAGCCGAGGCGCCGAACTGCTGCAGGCCGAAGCTGTTGAACACGTTGAGCGTGCTCTGCTTGTATTGGCTGCGCTCCAGTGATTCGTCTTCCGATTCCCCCTGGTACCAGACGACCACGTTGACCGGACCGGACTCCGCCGCGAACTCGTTGCCGTCGGCGGGGTTGCTCTGATGTCCGACAGCCACCTGGGCTCGGAAGTTGGCCGAGCCGAGGAGCGAGTCCCTGTTGAGCGCGTCTCCCGTCAGCTCCCACTTGCCGGTGTCGCCCGGTGGCTCGCCGCAATGGGTGAGACACGACCCGCCCTTGGCGGCGGGAATCAGGTAGGTGGTGAACCCCAACGCCTCGTTGAGCAGGTTGCCCAACCTCGTGCCGAACGAGTACTGGACGGTCGAGTCGTAACTGACGAAGTCGAGTTGGCCCTGCCCGTCATCGAGCGGCTCGCGGGCGTTCCTCCAACGGTAGTCGTTCCCCAACATCCTGACGTTCGGATCGTTCTGTGTCGTCTCGGGCCAGCCGGCCAGGTTCAAACCACGCCCGGCGGCGTTCGACTGGCCTGCCACGAGGATAACGAGGTGCCCGAGGCGCACGTCCCAGGAGCCGCCGGGGCCGGCAACGGTCATCACGTTCGGCAGCCAACTACCGTTGGCCGGCTCTCCCAAGGAGAAAACGCCGGACTGCCCCGCTATGGGCCAGTTCACGCTGTGGTCTACGCCCGGGTCGGACCAGTCCACCCCGGAGAGCGCCGCGTTGCCGCCGTTGCCCAACAGCAAGAAGGCCGGCAGCTCGGGGTTGCTGGCGTCGAGCCTCACGAACGGCAGTGACCGCGGCTTGACCACCAGACGGGCGGGCACATTGGGGTCGGTCAGCTTCTCGAGCAACATCGCCAGGTCGTCAGCGTCGATGCTGTAGTCACCGTCGAGGTCGGCTAGGTAGCGCTGCCTAACGTCGGAGGTGGCCCCCCTGGTCAGCTCGTCGAGCAGCAACGCGTCGAGGATGCCGAGCTCGCCGGAGGCGTTGACGTCGCCGAGCCGAAAGTCGGCGAAGGCCGGCGTGATCTCGTCATCGTCCGACTCCGGCAGGCTCAGCGACGCGAGCGGCGTCCAAGCCAGCTGAGCAGCGGACGACGCTGCCGGAGAGATCGAGATCGCGCCCTCGGAGACCGGCTCGCTACTGTCGAAGTACGCGGCAGCCTCGGTCACTTGTGGGCTCGACCACAGGTCCGCATCGACCTCGAAGCCGATCTGCACATGGCTGCCGACCCGCGCCGGGCCGACCCACGCCACGCGGGTCACGCCGCCGGTCGTGACCGCGCGCGCGATCACGCCCTCACGAAGCGGAACGACCGTGACTACCTCACCGACTCCGTGACTCAGCGACAGCCAGCCGGCCGCCACCGCGACACCCGACCTGACGTCGTAAAGCACATCAGCGGGGGGCGGCGGTTCGGGGGGCTGGATCCAGTCGCAGCCGACGATGCTGAGCGCGATCAACGACGCGGCGGCAAGGAGGCGCCGAGCTCGAGGGGTACTCACGGACAGCCGACCTGACCGGCGGCGGGTCGCACTGCTCATGCGGGTAGCCTCACCGAATCCTCCGGGCCGGAGCGTCCGAACTCCACGGTGCCACTCTCGAAGTCGCGCTCGAAGTCCGTGAACCAGCGTACCCGGAGCATCATCGAGTCGATGTAGCGCTCCGTGGGACTGGTGCAGCGCTCGAGCGGGGTCTGGATGCACTCGAGATAGAAGACCCAGCGCCAGACATGATCGTCCGTCAAGCCGGGGGCGAGCGCGTGGAAACGCTCGGGGTCCTGCCGCTGGAGTTCACGGCGCAGGGCCTCGAGGTCACGCTTGAGGGTCGAACGCAGCCGTTGATGGTCGAGTACGCGCACGCAGTGATTGTGCACCAGGAAGTAGAGGTCGTGCAGTGGCGAACGCGTCCCGAGGTTGGCCCAGTCGATCGCCCACCGCCGGCCGTCGTCGGCGATGAAGATGTTGCCCGAGAAGTAGTCCCCGTGTGACAGCGTCAGCGGCAGAGGGCGGTCGCTCGCTTCATGGATCTGCTTCTCGAGCTTCCTCACCAGGTCGGTCACCGCCTGGCGGCGTTCGTCGGGCAGGCGCTCCAGCAGACCGCCGGGAGCGAACACCCGGCGGATCAGGTCCTCGGCGTAAGCGTGCAGCGTCGTGGCGACGACGCCCTCGGACCTCAGGAACGCCACCAACAAAGGCAGGTACAGCTCCTCGAACCGCTCCACGCAACCATCGAAGCCGGTCGGGTGTCGCCCGGCGACGTACGCCTCGGACAGCCAGCCGGCTCCTACGTTGACGCCCGTGATGGTCGGAGCGAACGAGTGCTGTGCCGCTCTCTGGGACAACTGCGCGCGCCGGGCGATGGCGAGGGCGGCCCCCGGCCCGGTCATCACCGTATAGAGCGTGTTCTCGCCGAAGTCGATGACCTTGTATGCGCCCGAATCCCGCGCGATCCCGACGTCCGCATCGACCGGCAGCGAGACGCTGGCGCCGGTGCGCAGCAGGTAGCCGAGGAACAGCTTCGCGGTTCTCGCGGTGCGCCTCAGCTTCGCGACAACGGCGAGCCTGCGGACTTGGCCCTCTTCCGGGTACTTGCCTTCGCTTCCGAACACGTCGTAGCCCAGGCGCCACAGCATCCGCCACACCTTGGGCAATGGCGCGCTCGCGTTGACGAGGTAGCCCCCGAGGGCACGATAGCGAGCGGAGCGCTGCGCGCTCACAGCTTGGGTCGACACGGCGTCCACCAGCCTACTGGTCAGTTCGGTGAGAAGCGAGGCGATGCATCACTTTCGCCTGCTCCTTCCTGTAGGACCGCGGCAGACTGCCCACCCACCACCGGTCTACACTGCGCGCATGCCCGAAGATCGCGGCGTCGAGCTGCACCGGATATCGCAACGTGTCAGCGTGGCCCTCGGCCCACTGCGTGGGGGCCGGCCGCTGGCGAACTCCACGTTGATCGCAGGCGAGCGCATCACTGCCGTCATCGACACGATGATCGGCCCCGCCATGCTGCTGCCCGTCAAGGCCGCCGCCGTCGAACTCGGGGGCGGCCGCGCCGTGGGCTACGTGATCAACAGCCATGGCGATCCTGATCACCTGCTCGGCAACGCCTTGTTCCCGGAGGCGCTGGTGGTAGCCCATGCGCGCGTCGCGGAGCTTCTGACGAGGCCCGAAGTGGCAGAGCGCTATCGAAAGATGCTTTCTGATCAAGCTGCCGACGAGGACCGCGACGAGGTGCTCGCAGCGCTCACGCTGAGAGGGCCGGACGTCACCTTCGATAAGGAAATGACCGTGCGCCTGGGCGGGATGTCGGCGACCGTCAGCTACGTCGGCCCAGCGCACTCGGTGGCGGATTGCATCGTCTGGGTCGAGGAAGAACGCCTGCTGGTGGCTGCCGACATCGTGTTCAACGGGCTCTTTCCTCTGGTCAGGGACGACGTCGACAACTGGTTCGCAGGGCTCGAGAAGGCATTGGAGTTGCGGCCCGCGATCGTGGTTCCCGGACACGGCCCGGTGGGCGGTCCCGAGATCCTGGAACGTCAGCGCGACGTGCTCGCGCACGTCCTCGAGGCGGTCAAGGATCGCTACGCAGCTGGGGTGGCGGTCGAGGACGCTGCCTCCGAACCGGCGCCGGATGACCTGGCTGCGTTGCCATTGGCCCACGAGCGTTGGCCGGGCGCGGTCAGGGGTATCTACGGAGTGCTCGCCCGCGCGCCGGTCTCGTGAACTGCCGGGCGTTCCCCGGCCAGGGCCGGCGGGCCGCGAAGTGACCGGAGGTCATACTTTCGTCGCTTGCGCGTGTCCTGTTCGAGGCTGGAAGATGGCATCAAGCCGTGCGGCCACCCGGAGGGCCGGCTGGTCCGCGCTCTAGTCGTATGCACGCACACCGTTGCGGGGAGAGGTTGACGATGACCGAAGCCACCGACCAAGAATCAGCCATCACGACCACGAGCAGACGCGCCATCTCACCGATGAAGTACCTGGACAAGGCGATGGGAGCGCTGCGCGACCTCAACCTGATCCCCGACGGCGCCACCACCAGCGAGGCCCCGATCGTCGCCCTGCTCAGCGAGATCTCCGACCTCGACGAGGAGCGCGTGGTCGCCATCACTCGCACCCTGGCACAGGCTTCGCTGTTCAACGAGGTCGTCAGGCAACAGGTCGCCCAGATGGAGATCGGCACGCGCTACGAGCAGATCACCAACGCTTTCAACTCAATCCGGGACGACGCCAAGTCGATGGTCGACCAGATCGAGGACGGCAAGCTCTCGACCTTCGAGCGCCTCACCAACGTGTGGATGAAGGTCACCCGCGGCGACATCGCGACCCGCTTCGACAAGATCAAGTCGACCTACCTCGACGTGACGGCCAGCGCCGCCGACCAGATCCAGCGCGAGCACAGGATCCTCGAGTCCTACCGCGACTTCCGCGGGGCGCTCAAGGAGTCCGAAGTGCTCGCCTTCGAGGTGCTCAAGAAGGCCGAGTCTCATCTCGAGGAGGCACGTCTCGCGGTGCAGCGCGCCAACGAGACGGTGACGGCGCACGAGGGGGACGACCTGGCCGCGCGCGCTCGCCTCGAGCTCGAGCGCGACGAGGCGGTCCGTGAGCTCCAGCGCATCGACAAGCGCTACCAGATCGCCAAGGACCTCTCGGACAACCTGACGGTGTCCTACAACACCTCCGAGGTGGTGATGGCCCGTCTGATGCAGACCAACACCGCCAAGGAGCGGGTGCGTGCGCAGGCCGTCAGCTTCTTCGGCACCAACGAGACCGTGCTCACGGCACTGACGGCCTCGTTCACCGGCCTCTTCGGGCTCCACGAGTCCACTCGCACCGTCGAGGCGATGAAGGAGGGCGTCAGCCAGTCCCTCGAGACGCTCTCGGAGATCGGCGGCAAGATCCAGGAAGAGGCCTTGCGCGCCGGTTACGGTCCCACCATCCGCGCCGACGCCGTGAAGCAGCTCGTGGAGTCGGTGGTCACCTATCAGGAGCGCTCGAAGCAGATCATCGCCGAGATGCGCACGCTGGCGACCACCAATGCCGAGGAGATCCGTGAAGCCGTCGAGGACGGCAAGCGGCGCCTGGCTGAACTCGCGAAAGAGGGCGCCGCGCTGACCGCCGGAGATGGCTGAACCTGCCGCCGGTCCGGTAGCCCCGCCGGCGGCCGAGGAGGCTGTCGCGGCGGCGCCACCAGCGCCTCTGGACGAGGTGATGCTGGCGATGGACGTCGTCGACACCCTGCGTCACCGCGAGCAGCTGGTGGCCAAGGAGTTGGCCGAGGGCGTCCGCGAGGAGGACCTCTACGCCCGGCTCAGGCAGGTCTATGCCGCCCAGGGCATCGACGTCCCCGAGAGGATTCTGAGGGAGGGCGTCGCGGCGCTGCGGGAGAACCGCTTCGTCTACACGCCCAAGGGCTCGCCCGGGGCGCGCCGCTGGGCGCACCTGTGGGTGCAACGCGGCCGCTGGGGCGCCCTGCTGTTGGCCGTCGTCGTGGTGGTAGCGGCCAGCCTGTTCGTCTACGACTCCAACGTCAGGGCCCCTCGGCGAACCCTGAGCGCCGACCTGCAGGCGACCAGGGCGCAGGTAGTGGCAGTCTCGGAGGTCGACGCCGCCAGCGCGCAGGCAGCGGTGCTCTATCAGCAGGGTGTGACCGCGATGGAGCGCGGCGACTACGCCGAGGCGCGACTCAATCTGAACTCGCTGGAGAGCCTCTTGGCGCAGTTGCGGAGCGCCTACACGCTGAGGATCGTCGCGGAACCGGACAGCGGCGTGTGGCGCATACCGGACGTGAACATCGGCGCGCGCAACTACTACATCATCGTCGAAGCCATCGACCAGAACGGCCGCCGCGTGAGCGTCCCGGTGCTCGACGAGGAGATCGGCGAGGTCGAGACGGTCACCAGCTGGGGACTGCGGGTCGACGAGCAGACCTTCAACGCCGTGCGCGACGACAAGCTGGACGACGGGATCATCCAGAACAACGTCTTCGGCCACAAGCGCTCGGGCGTCCTCGAGCCCGATTACCTGTTCCCGACCACCGGCGCGGCGCTTACCTCATGGTGACGCTCGGGGACGGCGCCAAGAGCCTCTTGACTGACGGCGGAGAGGGGGTGGCAGCATGGCACAGATGAGTGGGCGCTCGGCGCTCGACGCCATCCACAAGGCCATCAAGGAAGAACAGGCACGGGTGCGGCAGTTGGACGCCGACCTGGCACGCGTCAACGACGAGTTGGTGCGGATCGACGCACAGCGCAACAAGGAGCACCGGGAGCTCGCCCGGGTCCGGATCGGTTTCCTGGCCGGCAGTGACATCGTGGCGCGGACCGACGAAGCCGACCGGCAGGTCCTCGCGCTGCTGGCGCGGCGCCAAGCGGCGCTGGAGAGCGTGCGCGTGGCGCTCGACGGCGCCGAGAGCGAGCGCGAGTCGCTAGAAGCCAAGCGCGCCGAGCAGGCCGACGCGCTCGAGGCCGCTGCCACCGCCATCGACGAAGCCGAAGCCGCCGTCCAGGAGCGCCTCAAGAGCGATGCTGCGTACCTGGCGCAGGCGCAGACGGCCAGGAACGCCGAGCGCGTGGCCGTGCATGCCGACGAGAAGGCGACACAGAGCGAGCAGGAACTCGAGTCGAAAGGCGCTTCGTACCGGGCCGACAAGCTGTTCATGTACCTGTACCAGCGTGGCTTCGGAACCAGCGAGTATCGCGCCAGGGGGCTGGTGCGTTGGCTCGACGGCCGCGTGGCGAAGGTCATCGCGTACGAAGGCGCCCGCCTCAACTACTCCAGACTGCTGGAGCTGCCCGTCAGGCTGCGCGAGCATGCCGACTACGTGGGAGCGCAGGCCGACGAGGAGTTCGCGAAGTTGGCGGCGCTCGACGCGCAAGCGCGAGTCGACGCCGGCATCCCGCGACTGGAAGAGGCGGCAGCCGCCTCCGAGAAGCGTCTGGCTGCCGTCGACGAGCAGATCGCCGCCGCCGCCGAGGCGTACCAAACGAAGCTCAAGGAAGCGGAGCGCTTCGCAGTGGGCGAGGACGAGGAATTCCAGAAGGCGGTGGCGTTCCTCAGTTCCGAGTTCGGCCGCGACGACGTCGCCGCCCTGCGCCGCGAGGCGTTGGCCACCCCGTTCCCGGACGACGACGTCGTCGTTGCGCGGCTCCTCGACCTCGAAGCCGAGAGAAGCCGCCAGGCTGCCTCCCTGGCGGAGCTGAAGCAGACGGCCGAGGCCAACCGCAAGCGGGTCAGCGAGCTCGAGCAGGTCCGGCGCGAGTTCACTCAGCGCCAGTACGACGCTCCCGGAACGTCGTTCTCCAATGGGGCGATGATCGCGTCGGTGATCGCGCAGCTGGTGATGGGCGCGCTCTCCCACGACTCGTTCTGGCGGGTACTGCAGCAGCAGCGCCGCTACCAGCCGCAGCGCACCGATCCGACGTTCGGCTCCGGCGGCTTCGGCCGCGGGACGATGTGGGGCGGGGCCGGCAAGGTGGGCCGCGACATCGGCGGTGAGATCATCGGCGAGGTGCTCGGGGGTCTGCTGGGCGGCCTGGCCCGCAGCGGAAGCGGCTCCTCCTCGCGTCCGACCGGCGGTTCCGGCGGGGCGTTCGGCGGCACCAGCCGGGCGCGTTCGTCCGGGGGCGGCACGAAGACCGGTTCCGGATCCGGACGCTCGACCAGCAAGCCGTCGTCGACACGCTCATCCGGCGGCGGAGGTCGCCGCGGCGGGTTCAAGACCGGAGGCCGCTTCTAGAGCACCTGTAGGTCCCGACCCGCCAAACCAAGGAGCGGCGGCCGTCGTCTGCGGCCGCCGCTGCCACTGGCATTCAGGGCTCGGGTGCGTCGCTCACTGGGCCGCCGTCGGCGGATCGGACAGAACGATGGTGTCCAGCGGCACGCCTTCGAACGGCGTTCCGATCAGGAACACGGTGTGGTTGGTCCCCGTACCGAATGCCTGCCCGGTGAGGTCGACGAGCTCGGCGTCGGAACCAGCGCCTCGCAGCGCGAGGTTGGTTTCGCCGGCAGCCAGCGTGTGGTAGCCACTGACGTTGCCGAAGTTCACGCCGCCGTCGACGACGCCCCGGTCACCCGCCGCGACCAGGTCCACCGCAGCGGCGCCGGGCGCGGCGTGCACGAACCTGACCCGGGCCTGGTCAGCGTCGAACGTCGCGTCGAGGTCGTCATCGAGCACCTCGACCCGTAGCGCCAGCGCGTCGCGGTTGACCGGGTCGTCTCCCGAGAACAGGTTGCTCAGCCAACCGAAGAAGCCTTCGTCGGTCGCGCCGTCCTCGAAGGTCTCGGGTACCAGCAGGCCCAGCATCACCACGGTGTAGTGGCGTGCCCCGCTGACGGCCAAGCCATTGGGATCGACAGCGGAGTAGGGCGCGGTGAAGCCCGGTGGCAACGGGGTGTTGGCGTCGCCAACGGTCACCGTCATCTCGTAGTCGCCGGCCGGCAGTGGCAGGTAGGCGGTGGCGGCGCCGTAAGGCACCGAGACCAGCTCGTCGAGAGCGATCACGGCACCGTCCTCGTTCGAGAGGGCCACCGTGACGGGCGAGGCGTTGGGGGCGAGGTTGACGAAGCGCACCATCGCGGTGTCCGCGCTCGTCGGTTGAACCGGGGTCACCGGGGCGGTCTGGGCCAGGGCGGCCGGCAGCAGGATGACGGCCATGGCCGCCACGGCACGAAGGAGCGCCGCAGCGCTCCTCGCGCCGTCCTGCTTGCGGATCGTCGTCGCGATCGACATCATGCTCGACTCCACGGCTGCTCTAGACGACCCTGCGCCCAGTCAAGAGACGCACGATGAACAGCACCACCGCAACCACGAGCAGGATGTGCAGCAAACCACCGAGCGTGTACGACGTAACCATCCCCAATAGCCACAATACGCCTAGAATCACTGCAACTGTCATCAACATGATGGGCCTCCCTCTCACAAACAATCTGGATATTCACGAACACGGCTGCGCCTTATGCGCCCGCGTTGACGTACCATGCGGCAAGCACATGAAACTCAGCGTTGCGGCAGGTGAGAAGCTTGCCGAAGTGGCTCGGTCAGTCGCTCTCGGTGACGCCCGGCGACCCAAGGCCGGCTCCGACACTGTCGCGCAGCGCGGTCACCAGAGCCCTCAGCCGTTGTGCCTTGAGCTTCAGAGCGGCTCGGTTCACGACCAGCCTGACGCTGCTGGTCGCGATCACCGCGACCTCGACCAGACCGTTGGCGGCCAGGGTGGCGCCGGTCTCCACCACGTCGACGACCGCGTCGGCGAGGCCGGTGACGCAGGCGAGCTCGACGTTGCCCGTCAACTCGACGACGTCAGCGCCGATGCCGGCGGAGCGCAGGTAGTCGGTGGCGACGTTCGGGTACTTGCTGGCCACCAACCGGATCGGGCCGTCGTGGCCCGCCATCCGGATCAACGACAGCCGACACTTCCCGAACCCCAAGTCGACGGGGGCGTAGAGGCGGCTGCGCTGCTCGAGCAGCACGTCGCGCCCCACCATGCCGGCGTCCGCGACGCCGAGGTCCACGTAAGCGGGCACGTCGGCGTTGCGCATCAGCAGCACCGTGATGTCGCCCTCGTGCCTCAGAGCGCGCCCGCCCTCCGGTACCACCACCGGGTAGCCGGCCTCGGCCAGGACCGCGAGCGCCTTCTGGAGGACCCGACCCTTCGGCAATGCGATGACGAGCGGCTCGCTTCCCGGGTCAGGCATGCTCGGCCCCGCCGTCCGCACTCCCCGCCGCCAAGGTCCGCGCGAGCGCAAGAGCGGTCTCGCGGTAGGCCTCGTGGCGCTCGCCGCCGGCGGCCAGCTCGATGAGCTCGGCATCGACGATCAGGAAGCGCGCGCCTGCAGCCAGCGCCTCGCGCTCGGCCGACGGCCGATCCGGCGATAGGGCCCTGACCACCTGCCAGCCGGCGGCGCGCAATCTTCTGGCCGCGACGTCGTCGAGCGCGTAGATGGGCGCGGCCGCGAGAGGCGCGTTGCCGGCAGCCGTGAAGGCGTCGCCTCCGGAGTGATCGACCGCTGCCAGGAGCCGCTCCAAGCCCAGCGAGAAGCCGGCCGCGTAAGGAAGCAGCGAGCCATCGTAGCGGCCGCCTCCCAGCAGCGGCTGGCCGAAGTCGTAGGTGTAGACGCGAAAGGTGACGCCCGTGTAGTAGCTGAGCCGCCGGGCCATCCCGAGATCCAACAGCAGCTCGCTCGGGTCCTCGAACTCCTCGATGACGCCCTTGAGACGCCGGAGAGCGGCGCGCGCAGACGGGCTCGGCGCGGTGGCTTTGGCTTCTTCGAGCACTTCCGGTCCCCCATACAGGTCGGGGGCCGCCAGCAACGCCGCCGCCGCCGCTCCGGCGACGCCCAGCTCCGCGACCAGCGCCTCCAGGTCGCTGCGATCCTTCCGATCGATGGCATCGGCAACGGCCGCCTCATGCGCGGCAGGGATCCCGGCGGCCTCCAACAAGGCCCTGACGTAGGCCGGGTTGCCGACCTCGACGCGCGGCACCAGTCCGACCGATCTGACCGACTCGCGCGCCAGGTGGATGAGCTCGGCGTCGGCACGGGCGTTGCTGACCCCCACCAGTTCGATGCCGACCTGGGTGAACTCGCGGGCACGCGCGAACTCAGGATCGATGAAGTGCCACACGGGGCCGTCGTAGCTCAGCCGTAGAGCCTCGCTCTCGCCGGCGGCGCCGCCGCGACTCGCCACCCAGCGCGCCACCGCCGGCGTGAAGTCCGAGCGCAACGCCAGCACCCCTCCGTCGCGGTCGGCCAGCTTGAACGATTGAGACTCGCGGGGGTGGTGCGGATCGAAGCGTTCGAGCGCCGGCACCTCCAGCGGCAGGTAACCCCAGGAGGCATAGAGTGCCCGCAACTTGGCCAGCGCAGCGCGCCGGCGCAAGGCGGCCTCCTCCGAGAAGAAGCGCGTGCCATCGGGGTTCCCAGCGGGCTGACGGAGCGACATGGGCTTGTGATGCTAACACCCGCGCACGCTGCTCGCCCGGCCGCCCGACCGCTTCGGGAGCGTGCTAGACTCCCGCTTTCAGCCGCCGCCAGGGCGCGGTGTGCGAGGAGCGGAAGATGCGCGTTGCGATCGTAGGGGCCACTGGCGCCGTCGGGCGAGAGATCGTTTCGATACTGCAGGAGCGGGAGTTTCCGGCCTCTCGCCTGCGGCTGTTCGCGTCGCAGCGCTCGGCCGGGCGGCGCGTCGCGTTCCGCGGCACCGAGATCGTCGTCGAACCGCTGCCTGAAGATGGGGACCTCGGTTCCGACGTCGCCTTTTCATCGGCGGGAGGACGCGTCTCGCAGGCCGGCGCCTGGCAGTGGGCCAGTCACGGTGCCGTCGTGATCGACAACACCAGCGCCTGGCGGATGGATCCACGCGTGCCGCTGGTCGTGCCGGAGGTGAACGCCGCCGCCGCGCTGGAGCACCAAGGCGTCATCGCCAACCCCAACTGCTCGATCATCGTGGCGCTGCTCGCCCTGGCTCCTCTGCATCGCGAGTTCGGGCTGACGAGGGTGACGATAGCCACCTACCAGGCGGTCTCGGGAGCCGGCGCGGCCGGCATCGAGGAGTTGGTACGCCAGAGCGCCTCCGTCCTGGCCGGCACTGCGGTGGTGACCGAGAAGTTCCCCCACCAGATCGCTTTCAATCTGTTCAGCCACGACAGCGCGGTGGGCGCCGACGGGTACAACGGCGAGGAGACCAAGATGCGTGAGGAGGCTCGCAAGATCCTCTCTCATCAGGATCTCCGCCTGAGCGCCACTTGTGTAAGGGTGCCGGTGTTCCGCGCGCATGCAGAGGCGATCCACGCGGAGTTCGCGAGGCCCGTGAGCGCGGCCGCGGCCCGCGACGTGCTCGCAGCGGCGCCTGGCGTGCGGATCGTCGACGACCGAGACGGCAACACCTTCCCGATGCCCTTGACGGCGTCCGGGGGCGATGACGTGCTGGTCGGCCGTCTGCGCGAGGACTCGAGCCTTTTTGGCGCCCTCGCGCTGTTCGTGGCCGGTGATCAGATCCGCAAGGGAGCAGCGCTCAACGCCGTGCAGATCGCCGAGTTGCTGGTGGCACGCGGAGCGCTCGGTCGGGTCCACGCCTAGCTCGGCGTATACTCCTGCAACTTCTTGCACGCTTGGCGACTCGCCCACCGGCGATACGGCAAGGCTCGCCTAGGGAGACCCATGAACCTCGCGATCATCATCGACTCGACCTGTGATCTCGACGCTGCCGAGCTCGAGCGGCTGCGCGTCACCAGGGTGCCTCTGTACGTCAACTTCCAGGGGAAGACGCATCGCGACTGGCTCGACATCAAACCGTCCGACATCATCGCGGGGGTCTCCAGCGGCGCCGCCCTTCCGACCACCAGCCAGCCGAGCCCCGAGGACTTCGCCCGCGCCTACGCCGCCGCCGAGTCGAGCGGTGCCGACACGATCCTCGTCATCACGATCACTTCGGAGCTCTCCGGCACCTTCCAGTCGGCAACCATCGCCAAGGAGCAGGCGAAGGCCGCCGTGCACGTGTTCGACAGCCGCGCCGCCAGCCTCGGGCACGGGGAGATGGCGCGTGCCGCCGCCGGGCTCCGCGACGCCGGAGCGGGCATCGAAGAGATCCTCGCCGCGCTGGCCGTCATCAGGGACACCAACCTGGTCGTGTTCACCGTCGGCACCATGGAGTACCTGCAGAAAGGCGGTCGCATCGGCCGCGCCAGCGCTTTCCTCGGCAGCCTCTTGAACATCAAGCCGCTGCTGACCCTCGAGGACGGCAAGATCGCGCCACTCAGCCGCGCGCGCGGCCTACGCAAGGCTCAGCAGGAGATGGTCGACAGACTCAAGGCGTACGCCGCTGAGCTGGGCGGCCGCCCGGTAGTCAACTTCATCCACATACAAGACGAGGCGGCCGCCAACGGCTTGCGGCAAGCGGCCACCGAAGCCGGCATCGACTTCGAGCTGGCCGGAGTCCACGAGATCGGGGCGGTCATCGGCAGCCACGTCGGTCCCGCCACGTTCGGCTTCTACGCCCACAAGGCTCTGAGCTGATCCGAACTGAGCTGAACTGACCCTCTCGCGGGGCTCCTAGAGCCCTCCGGCCGCCCACTCGGGCGCGTCAGGAGCCTAGCAGCGCCGCCTCGCCTGCCGTCGTGCGCCTAGGGTGAACGGGTGTATGCCGCCGTCCAGGCTGCCAGCGTGGTGGGGGTGGAAGCCGCCCTGGTGCGCGTCGAGGCGTTCGTCTCCGGGGGCCTGCCGAGCTTCACGCTGGTGGGCTTACCGGGCGTCGCCGTCAGGGAGTCCGCCGAGCGCGTGAGGGCAGCACTGAAACACCTCGGCGTCAGCCTCCCGCCCAGCCGCATCGTCGTCAACCTGGCTCCGGCTGACGTCCGCAAGGAGGGTCCCGCCTTCGACCTGCCGATCGCGCTGGCCGTGCTGGCAGCTGACCGCCGTCTGCCACTGTCCGCGCTGGAGGGCATCCTCGCCGTCGGCGAGCTGGCACTCGACGGCGGCCTGCAACCGATTCGGGGAGCCGTCACCATCGGCGTGCTCGCCAGCGCGCACGGTCTCGAGCTGGTGGCGCCGCCGGCCAACGGTCCGGAGGCAGCCATTGCTCCCGGGGCTGTCGTCTACGCCCCGGCAGACCTGGCAGCGGCACTCGCGCACCTCGCCGGCAGGGTCCGGCTCGGTCGCTGCGCGGCCGCCAGCGCAGCCACTGCCACCTTGCAGCCCGACCTGTCCGAAGTCCGCGGTCAAGCGGTGGCGCGCCGCGCTCTCGAGGTGGCGGCAGCGGGGCGTCACAACCTGCTTCTGACCGGCCCACCCGGGTCCGGCAAGTCGCTGCTGGCCGCCAGATTGGTCGGCATCCTGCCGCCATTGACGATGAGCGAGGCCGTGGAGGTCGCTGGGGTTCACTCGAGCGCCGGGCTACTCATCGGCAGGGCGCCGAGCCTGACGCCGCCGCTGCGGCAACCGCATCACAGCGCCTCGCTGGCGGGGATGATCGGGGGCGGACCCGCACTGCGCCCCGGCGAAGCGAGCCTCGCGCACCGGGGCGTGCTCTTCTTGGACGAGCTGCCAGAGTTCTCACGCCATGTGCTCGAGGCCTTGCGTCAGCCGCTCGAGGAGGGGTCGATTCGCCTCTCGCGCGTCAACGGCCAGCAGCGCCTACCCGCCGACTTCCAGTTGATAGCGGCCCGTAACCCGTGTCCGTGTGGATCCGCCAGCGCCCGCGACGGTGCCTGCACCTGCACGCCCAGCGACGTGCAGCGCTACCGCCAGCGCGTGTCGGCGCCCTTGCTCGACCGCATCGACCTGCGGGTGACGCTGCCGCCGGTCAGCGCCGCCGAGCTGCTCGCGGCGCGCGGCGGCGAGCCGAGCGTGGCGGTCGCCCGGCGCGTGGCCGCCGCTCGGGCAACGATGCTGGCGCGTCAAGGCGTCTGGAACGCCGCGCTCGCGGGCGCGGAACTCGACAGGCACGCTGCCACGGCCCCTCAAGGCCGCCGCCTGCTGCGCGACTTGACGCTCAGACTGGGGCTCAGCGGCCGCGGCTTCACACGGCTCCTGCGCGTCGCTCGCACCATCGCCGACCTCGACGGCGCCGCTTCGATCGGGCCGTCACATCTCGCCGAGGCCGCCAGCTACCGGCAGACGTGAAGCCCGCGTGGCGTCGCTCACGGCAGCGGCGCGCTCAACGTGCGAGGTTTCCGCGAAGGCAACGCGTTACGTCTGTGATAGATTGTCGCGTACTCAAAGGGGTGCCTCAAACTGTATCGCCCCGCCGGAGATCGCTAGGAGGAAACCGTGCCAATGCGGTGGTTGTGGCGGGTTCTGCCCGCCGCAGTGCTCGCGCCGATACTCGCAGCCTGCTCTCTTGACGGACCGCAGTCGACCTTCACCCCGGTTGGCCCGATCGCCCAGGAGCAGCTCGACCTGTTCATGTGGACTTACTGGCTGAGTTGGCCGGTGATCATCGTCGTCACGGGCGTGCTGGTGTACGTGATCGTGCGCTTTCGCCGGCGCGGTGACGACAACTCGATCCCGAAGCAGACGCACGGCAGTGCTGCCCTCGAAGTCGGCTGGACGATCATCCCGGTGATCATCATCGTGTTGGTCGCCGTCCCGACGGTGCGCTCGATCTTCCGCACGCAGGCGTTCGTGGAGGCGGGTGGCTCCGACGTCGTGGTCAACGTCACCGGCTACCAGTGGTGGTGGCGGTTCGACTACCCGCAGCACGGTTTCACCACCGCCAACGAGCTGCACATCCCGGTCGGCCAGCGCGTCGTCCTGCAGTTGAACTCGGCCGACGTCTTGCACGCCTTCTGGGTGCCCCGCATCGCCGGCAAGGTCGACCTGATCCCCAACCAGGACAACCAGCTGTGGTTCCAGGCCGACGAGCCCGGTGTCTACAGCGGTCAGTGCGCCGAGCTCTGCCTGGGAGCGCACGCCTACATGCGCTTCCGGGTGGTCGTCCACGAGCAAGCCGACTACCAGGCCTGGGTCGAGTCCTTCCAGGAACCCGTGGTCCAGTTGGTCTCGTCCGATCCCTTGGTCACCCAGGGCCGCACGTTGCTGGCGCAGAAGGGCTGCATCGGCTGTCACACGATCGACAACTACGCCGAGGGCCTCGCCTCGGGAGCCAGCGGGTTCCCGAACCTGACCAACTTCGGGCAGCGGCTGACCGTGGGCGCCGGCGTGCTGGACGCCACGCTCGAGAACGTGGCGCAGTGGATCGTGGATCCGCAGGCAGTGAAGCCGGGCAACTACATGCCGACGCTGTGGGCCGCGGACGATCCCAACCGCGAGAGCGAGGCGCGCGCGATCGCCGCCTACCTGCTCAGCCTCGGAGCGGACAGCCAGCCACAGGCGTCGGCTGCTGGAGGTAACTGATGGCGGCACCGACTCACGCCGCTGGTAGCGCTGCAGGCAGCCTACTGAGGCGGCCAACCTGGACTACCGGCGCGTTCAGCTGGCTGACGACGGTCGATCACAAGCGCCTCGGGCTTCTCTACATCGGCTCGAGCTTCCTGTTCATGGCGCTGGCCAGCATCGAGGCGTTCATCATGCGCCTGCAGCTGATGCGCCCCGGTCAGCAGCTGGTGAGCCCGGACATCTTCAACCAACTCTTCACCATGCACGGCGTCACCATGGTGTTCCTCGCCATCATGCCGCTCGGGATCGGTCTGGCCAACTATTTCGTCCCGCTGCTGATCGGAGCCAGGGACCTCGCCTTCCCTCGCCTCAACGCTTTCGGCTACTGGGTGTACTCGCTCGGCGGGCTGATGCTCTACACCAGCTGGTTCCTGGGCGGCGCCCCCGACATCGGCTGGGTCGGGTACGCACCGTTGACCTCGCTGTCGGCGAACCCCGGTCTCGGGACTGATTTCTACATGTTTGCGCTGTTCATCAGCGGCGTCGGCACCACCGCCACCGCGATGAACCTGATCGTGACGATCGTGAACATGAGGGCCCCGGGCATGACGTTCATGCGCATGCCGGTGTTCGCCTGGATGATGTTCATCACGTCGTTCATGATCATCTTCGCGTTCCCGCCGCTGACCGTGGCGTTCTTGCAGGTGATCTTGGACCGCACCTTCGGCACCCTGTTCTACGTGCCGGCCATGGGCGCCCTGCCGATCCTGTGGCAGCATCTGTTCTGGATCTTCGGGCACCCCGAGGTGTACATCATCATCCTGCCGGCCTTCGGGGTGATCAGCGAGATGATCCCGACGTTCTCGCGCAAGCCTCTGTTCGGCTACCCCGTGATGATCCTCTCCGCGATCATCATCGCCTTCATGGGCTTCGCGGTGTGGACGCACCACATGTTCACGACCGGCCTCGGACCAGTGGTGAACACGGCGTTCTCGCTGACCAGCTTCATCATCGGCATCCCCACCGGGGTGAAGATCTTCAACTGGCTCGGCACCATGTGGGGCGGCAACATCAAGTTCACGACCTCGATGCTGTACGCCGTCGCCTTCCTGATCACGTTCACACTCGGCGGCATCACCGGGATCATGGTCGCGATGCCGACCTTCGACGCTCAGGCTCACGACACGTACTTCGTCGTCGCTCACTTCCACTACGTGATGGGGGGCGGGGCGCTGCTGTCGTTCCTTGGCGCCCTCTACTACTGGTTCCCGAAGATGTCGGGGCGCATGCTCGACGAACGTCTCGGCAAGATCTCGTTCTTCTTCATCGCGATCGGCTTCCACCTGATCTTCTTCCCGCAGCACGTCGCCGGACTCCTCGGCATGCCCAGGCGCATCCAGACCTACCCTGCGGGCATCGGCCTGGAGCTGTGGAACGCGATGTCGACGACCGGCACGTTCGTGATGCTGGTCGGTCTGATCCTCATCACCTACAGCGTCTTCTACGCGCTCAGGCGCGGCAAGATCGCCGGCAACGACCCGTGGGACGGCCGCACCCTCGAGTGGAGCACGACCTCACCGCCGCCAGCCCATGACTTCGACGTGCAACCGGTCGTCAACTCGCTCGACGCCTTCTGGGCCCAGAAGCATCCGGAGTCGCTCCACGTCGAGCCGGTCGACCCCAAGGAGGGGTTGAAGTACGATCCGCACGGCATCCATATCCCGGGTCAATCGTGGTACCCGTTCCTGGCCTCGTTGGCGCTGTTCTTCGGCTGTTACGCGCTGATGTTCGACAACTTCCTGCTGGCCGCGATCCTCGGCTTCGGCTTCATCTTCACCATCTACGGCTGGGCCTTCGAGGGCGTAGGCGGCAGCTACATCAAGGTCGACCGTTCCGGAGGGGCAGCATGAGCGCCCAGGCAACCACTTCCCACCTCGAGGCCGAGAGCCACGCCCACGGCTGGCGCAGCACCAAGCTGCCCGACGTGAAGCTGCTGATGTGGGTGTTCCTGGCGTCGGACTGCATGTTCTTCGGTTCGCTGATCGGGACCTACATCGCCTACCACGGGCGTAGCCTCGCGGGCCCCTTCCCTATCGACATCCTCGACATCCCGCTGACCACCGTCAGCACCTTCGTGCTGCTGATGTCGAGCTT
>CAYNOS010000020.1:0-44337 GCA_964398985.1 uncultured bacterium | reverse complement strand
CGTTTTCTCGTGGTGGGCGGCACAGGATTTGAACCTGTGACCCCTCGCGTGTGAAGCGAGTGCTCTCCCGCTGAGCTAGCCGCCCATGCCGTCAGCGGCCCATAGGGTACCGGTCAACCGTGGAAGGCGTCAACGAGCCCGAAGACAACCGCGGCCAGCCGACGCAACGAGAGGTCTCCGGCAAGCGCCGGTCTGCCACAGCTACCGACTAGGCTGGTGCCATGAAGATCCTCGTCACCGGGGCGACCGGTTTCGTGGGCGGCAACGTCTGCGACCTCTTGGTCAAGCTCGGCCACGCTGTCACCGTCCTGAGCCGCCGAGCGGACGCTGACCGGAGAGAAGGCGTGAGGGCCGTTGAGGGCGACGTCGTGACCGGCGCCGGACTCGACGGCGCCGTCGCCGGCGTCGACGCCGTCATCCACCTGGTCGGCATCATCCGCGAGCGCGGCCGGGTCACCTTCGACGCCGTCCACGTCGAGGGCACACGCAACGTGCTGGCAGCCGCCCACGCGGCCGGGGTGAAGCGCTTCTTGCACATGAGCGCGCTGGGCGCCGATCCCGAGTCCAGGAGCGGCTATCACCGCAGCAAGGGACGAGCGGAGGAGCTGGTGCGGGGCTCGGACAGCGAGTGGACCATTCTCCGCCCGAGCCTCAACTTCGGGGCCGGCGACGCTTTCTTCGGCGAGACGCTGCGAGGCCTGGTCGAGAAGCCGCCGGTGATCCCGGTGGTCGGCCGCGGCGACCAGCCGCTCAGGCCCATCTGGGTTCGCGACGTCGCCACGGCCTTCGCGAGGGCGCTGGAGCGGCCCGCCACCGCAGGCAGGTCGTTCGACCTCGTCGGCTTGCGCGAGTACACCCTGCGCGAGCTGCTGCTGCTGGTGCGCGGTGCGCTGGGGTCGCGCAAGCCGCTCCTCGAGGTCCCGCTACCCATCATGCGGCTGGGCGTGGCGCTCTTCCGACTGCTCCCCAACCCGCCGATCACGCGCGACGAGTTCCTGATGCTGCAGGCCGGCAACACCGGCGATCCGCGCCCGGCGGTGGAAGCGTTCGGGCTGGAGTTGGCGGAGCTCGAAGACCATCTCTTGGAGGTTCTCGGAACCGCGGCTCCCGCTCCTCGCCAAGCTCAACCGGCAGCCTGAGTACGGCCAATCGGCGACGGCCGGCGCGCTGGTGCTGGAAACTGGAGTGAACGACGGAGGCCAAGGATGCCGAACACGGGGCTCTCGCAGAGACGCAGCATCGACCTGAACGCGGACGCAGGCGAGTCGTACGGGTCCTGGAGGATGGGTCGCGACGACGAGCTGTTCGAGCACCTCACGAGCGTCAACCTCGCCTGCGGCTTTCACGCCGGAGATCCGCTCGTGATGCTCGATGCCATCGATCTGGCCTCGCGCTTGGGCGTCGCGATCGGCGCGCACCCAGGCTATCCGGACCTGGTCGGCTTCGGCCGGCGCGCCCTCGCGATGTCGAGCGCGGAGCTTCACGCGGCCGTCGTCTACCAGGTCGGCGCCCTCGACTCGATGCTCAGGGCCAAAGGCAAGAAGCTGCATCACGTCAAGGCGCACGGCGCCTTGTACCTGCAGGCGACGGCGGACCTGGAGACGGCCCGTACCGTCGCTCGCGCAGTCAGCGACGTGGCGCCCGCGGCGCCGTTCGTCGGCTTGGGAGGTCCTGGGGGCGAGAAGACGCGCGCGGCGGCGCGAGAGTTCGGCCTGCGCTACGTCGAGGAGGCGTTCCCGGACCGCGGTTACGACCCTGCCGGGCGACTTCTGCCGCGCGATCACCCCGGGGCCCTGGTACTCGATCCGGCGGAAGCAGGCGAGCGTGCCGTCTCGATGGTCTCGCAGGGCAGGGTCCAGGCGGTCGATGGGACGTGGGCGGAGATCACCGCGGACACGCTGTGCATCCACGGCGACAACCTCCAGTCCGTCGAGATAGCCAGGGCGGTTCGCTCGGCACTCGCAGCCAGCGGTGTCGAGGTGGCGGCGTTCTAGCCGCACGCCTCACCACTGGGCGCCCCGCGTACCGAGTGGGGCGGTAGGTCAGAGCATGCGCGGCAGTGGGCACGTCTACGTGCGGATGCCGGGTGAGGCGGGCCGCTCCTCGAGCGCGAGGATCCATCAGGTCGTGCGTGGCCTTGTCGCCGCTCGCAGTCCCGACCTTCTCGACGTCATCCCCGGTTACGACAACCTGCTGGTCGAGTACGATCCTCGCCGCACCTCTGCCGCAGCCGTCCGCAAGCGGGTCGGCGAGATGCTGCAGGCGCCGGGCGACCTCGCGTCGGCCACTCGCACCGTCGAGCTCGACACCGTCTACGACGGGCCCGACCTGGAGGACGTTGCGCGTCACGCAGGGCTGGCGGTCGAGGACGTCGTGCGGCGTCACGCGGCGGTCGCCTACTTCGTGTACGCGATCGGCTTCACGCCCGGGTTCGCGTTCCTCGGTGACGTCGATCCCGCCATCCGGATGCCGCGCCTCGAGAAGCCGCGCAAGCACGTGCCGGCCGGGTCGGTGGCCATCGCCGACGCTCAGAGCGGCGTCTACCCGACCGTCTCGCCGGGCGGTTGGCGGCTGCTCGGCCGCACCGGGAGTTCGCTGTACGACCCCGGCAGGGATCCGGCCTTCCTGCTCGAACCTGGTGACACCGTCAGGTTCGTCCCGAAGACCGCCGTGCCGCCGGCCGCCAGCCCTCGTCCGCTGGAGCTGCTGCCGGCAGAGCCGCGGCTCCCGACGTTCCTGGTGCGCGAGCGCGGCCTGCTCGACCTGGTTCTGGACAGCGGGCGGCTGATGGCGGGACGCTTCGGCTTGGCGAGAAGCGGCCCCCTCGACGCGGTCTCGGCACGCATAGCGAACGCCTTGGTCGGGAACCCGGCGGACGCCCCGCTGCTCGAGATCAACCTGCTGGGGCCGAAGCTGGAGGCGCTTCGCGACGTCGTCGTCGCGTTCACGGGGCTCGGCGTCGATCCGCAGCTAGGCGGTCAACCGCTGCAGCCGTACGCCTCGACCTTGGTGCCGCGCGGGTCGGTGCTGAGCTTCCGCCCGAGCGGCTTCGGCCGTTCCGGCTACCTGGCGGTCGCCGGCGGGCTCGAGGTCTCGCAGTTCATGGGGTCCGCCGCCGTCGACATCCGCGGCTCGCTGGGCCGTCCCTTGTGGGAGGGGGACCTGCTGGGCGCCGCCGAAGACGTGACGCCGCGCCAAGGGTTCTCGCTCACGCCTCATCGCTTGGGCGACGTCGGTCCGGTGCGCCTGCTTCCCGGACCTCAGTACGACAGGGGCTTGATGCGAGCATTGACCGAGCGCCCGCTCCGGGTCGAGCACGTCGACCGGATGGGAATGCGCCTGTCCCGGACGTCCGCACAGGGAGCCGGGATACGGTCCGAGGGCAACCCGCTCGGCGCCGTCCAGCTGACCAGCGACGGCCATCCGATGGTCCTCCTGAACGATCGCGGCACCATGGGCGGGTACACCAAGCCCGCGATCGTCGACTCACGCGATCTGCCGAGACTGGTTCAAGCGCGGGATGGAACCTGGGTCCGGTTCGTGGCGGAGTAACACCTCACGTCCAACCTTTGAATAGCTGCTCGGCTGCTACTGCTGCCGCGAGACATCGTGCTGGGCGCACACCTCCAGGCGGCCGGAGGAATTGTGTCTCAACCTCACTGTGTTCCTGTTCAAGTCGTGTATCATCTTCGTACAAGTCCTGAAGAGGGTTTGAACAGAGCCCGGGACTTCGCAAGGGAAAGGTACCAACATGAAGAAGCAGATCATCGCCCTCGCTGTAGCCGCTGTCGCCGTCTTCGGGCTCGCGCAGCAGAGCGGCCCCGCCACCGTCGTCGACCTGGCCGCCAGCAACGACGACTTCTCGATCCTGGTCACCGCCGTCCAGACGGCCGGCCTGGTCGAGACCCTCTCCTCGGAAGGCCAGTTCACCGTCTTCGCGCCCACCAACGCCGCCTTCGCGGCTGCGCTCGAAGCCCTCGGCCTCACGGCTGAGCAGCTCCTCGCGCGTGACGACCTCGGCGCGATCCTCACCTACCACGTGGTTCCCGGCCAGCTCCTCGCCGCCGACGTGTTGTCGGCAGTGGAAGCCGCGGGCGGCGAGCTCGCCGTGCAGACCGTCAACGGCGCTGAGATCGTCGTCACCGTGGTCGACGGCATGGTCATGCTCAACGGCGCTGCCACCGTCACCGCCACCGACCTGATGGCCGGCAACGGCGTCGTGCACGTCATCGACGCGGTCATCCTGCCGCCTGCCCAGTAACGCCGGCGCAAGCTGACTGAGACACACGCGAGCGAGCGGTGGGCCGTCGAGGGGCCCACCGCTCGCTCTTCATTGGCGCGGCGTTGCCGCTGGCGCGCTCGGCAGCTACCTACGACAGGCGACCCTGCCCTCCCCCGCCGACTCGCGGCCGTACACCCACCCGCCGGCAAGGCCGGGTACTAGCCGGAGCTCAGGACCGATTCGGCTCAACCCGCCGCAACAGCGAGCGGATCTGGAACGCGTGACCGGCCTCGTGCTCGACGAGGTGGAACACCGCCCAGGCAGGTGACACCACGTAATCGACTCCGGGAGGCGTCCTGCGGGCGTGCCAGTCCTCCAGGCTCATGGACGTCAGCCGCTCGAGGAAGCGTCTCCTGCTCGCCTCCAAGCATTCGAGGTGCTCCCCAAGGAGCCGCCCCTCGACATGGAACAAGTGGCCATCCGCGGTGCGGTGCGGATAAGGGAAGAGCTCCTCGATGTCGGCAGGGACCGGCTCGAGCAGGATGTCTTCGAAGAGCCACGACATCTCGATCAGGGCGATGTGATAGAGCAGCGACCCGATCGAGTTGTCGCGGTTCTCGGGTCCTCGCCAGTCGAGGGTCTGTCGATCGATGTCCTTCACTTCGTCCAGGAGGCCCCTGCGCACCTCCTCCATCGCCCACAGCCAGCCGCCGATCTCTGGCACGGCGCCAGGGAGCGGCTTCATCACCTTCAGGGTTCGGTGCTGGTCGCTCGTCATTCGTGATCCCTCCGGTCGTGGAGTTCGCTTGATTCCTACTGGGCGACTGAGACTAGCAGTCCCGACGCACTCTCGCCTCACGCTCACATCACGCCCGAAGTTCCACTGTCTCGCCAGGAGGTGAGACGGGGTCTACGCGACCGAAAGAAGCCCTCGGCAGACGTTCCTAGCAGCGCGCAAGCGCAAGAGGAGATGACAGACGATGTTCAAGCGCACCCTGTTCGTAGCAGTACTGATGATCGCGGGATTCGTCATGGCCAACGGTTACAGCCCCCAGATCTCGGACGACGCGATGAACTACTTCGGAGCCAGAACGGGCTTCTACTCGCTGACCGTTCAGGACGGCCGCCTGGTAGCGACCCTGTCGGCCCGTGCCTTCCCCGGCGCGATCGCTCACAACTTCACTTCGATCCCCAGCCGGCCGTCGGGGGACGTCAACCTGCAGACCGTAGCGAGCACCGCCATGAACCCGACCGACGCCGCAGCGGCCCACGCCGCTCAGCGGAGGCACTTGAGGTCGCTGGCCGGCATCAACGCCAAGAACTCCGCCTGGACGATCCAGCACGGCACGGCGAGTCTCGACAACGTCATCGCCGCGTACGCCGGCTGGTTCTCGAGCGGCGGTCTGACCCTGACCGCGGACCGTTCGTCCTCCACCAGCAACGTGGCGGCGTACGACCTTACCGGACTCTCCGAGCCGATGCGCGTGGTCTTCCACAGCGTCGGCGGCGGTGTGCAGGTGTCGATCGCGAGAAAGTGACCCGCACGGAGTCCCCGGGTCATGGGCGCCGGCTCGAAGCTTCGAGCCGGCGCCCATTTGTGGCTCGGTTTTGCGCCTGGAACGCGTGCTAGAGTCGACTGATAGCTGCGTCAACCGGTCACTTGCACAACTAGGGAGGGCTGAACATGAACACGAAGTTCAAGTCTCTGATGGCCGCTCTACTCGCGCTGCTGCTCGCCGTGGCGAGCGCTCAGTCCGACGAGCTGATCGCCGCTGCTCAGGCGGAAGGCTCCGTCGAGTACTACGCCAACATCACCGCGATCGATCCGGTCCTCGAGGCGTTCGCTGCCGAGTACGGCGTCACCGCCAACTACACGCGCATCTCGACCGAAGGCTTTGCCGCAACGCTCCTGACCGAGCACCAGGCAGGCCGCCAGCTCGCCTCGGTGCTGCAGGCGCCGCTGCCGCTCCTCGAGATCCTCAAGGACTTCGGCCTGCTAGAGGCCTACGACTCGCCCGCCGCCGCCGGCTACCCGGACTGGAGCAAGGATCCCGACGGGATGATCCAGCAGTTCGGCATCGAGTACGTGGCGCTCATCTACAACACCGAGTTGGTGGCTGCCGAGGACGTGCCCACCAGCTACATGGACCTGACCGACCCGAAGTGGGCCGGCAAGATCGTGATGGCCAACCCCGGCTCGCACGCCACCACCATCCAGTGGCTGGTCGGGCTCCTCGAGGAGAACGTCTTCGGTTCCGAGGACGCCTTCTGGGAGTTCGTCAACGGTCTAGCGGCGAACCGGCCGATGCTGGTCGCCTCGTTCGGGCCCACCCCTGGGCCGATCTCCTCGGGTGAGATGCACATCGGCATCTCGATGCCCAAGTACATCGTCACTCTGGCGCCGGCGCCCCTCGACTGGGCGCGGGTGTCCGAGCCGATGTTCGGCACCCCGCGCGGCATCGCGCTGGCGGCTGGCGCGCCCAGCCCCAACGCCGGCAAGCTGTTCATCGACTTCTGGCTCAGCGAGCAGTCGAGCTCGATCCTCGCGAACCAGGTCGGCGAGTACGTGCTCGCGCCCGGCGTCTACCCGCCCATCGACGGCATCGACGAGGCAACGGTGTTGCCGCTGCGCACGATGACCGACGAGGAGATCGTCGAGTGGGGCGAGCGCTTCGGGGAGATCTTCCGGTAACTTCGAAGGTTTAGATGGAGATCAGGGTCGAGGGCCTGCGCAAGACCTTCGCGTCGACCGAGGGCCTGGTCACCGCGCTCAGCGACGTCGACCTGTACGTCCGCGACGGGACGGTGACCACCTTGCTGGGTCCCAGCGGCTGCGGCAAGACGACGCTGCTGCGCTGCATCGCCGGGCTCGAGACGCCGGACTCCGGGACCATCCAGATCGGCGACACCGTCGTGTGGGCCAACGACGGGAAGCGCACCATCTCGGTAGCGCCGGACAAGCGCGGCATCGGCATGGTGTTCCAGACCTACGCGATCTGGCCGCACATGTCGGTCTTCGAGAACGTCGCGTACCCACTGGAGTCGCAGGGCATGCCGCGCGCCGAGATACCGGACCGCGTCGCGGAGGCGCTCAGGTTCGTGCAATTGGGTGGCTACGAGCGCAGGCCGGCCACGGCTCTCAGTGGCGGCCAGCAGCAGCGCGTCTCGCTGGCGCGCGCCATCGTCTCGCAGCCGCGCGTGATCCTCTTCGACGAGCCGCTCAGCAACCTCGATGCGAAGCTGCGCGAGGAGACGAGAGCCGAGCTCCGCGAACTGCTGACGCGCCTGGCGATCACCTCGTTGTACGTCACCCACGACCGCTACGAGGCTCTTTCGCTCTCGGACGAAGTCGTGGTCATGCAGAGCGGCGCGATCGCGCAGCGCGGCACGCCAGAGGACGTGTACTTCCGTTCCGGGAGTCACTTCGTCACCGACTTCATGGGCAAGGCGAACTTCATCGCGGTCAGGGTGCGCGAGTCCTCGAGCGAGCGGCTGCTCGTGGACTCCGCCCTCGGGCCGCTCGAGTGCGTCCCTGATCCGACGGCGAGCGTTGGCGCCGAGGGAACCGTTGCCGTCAGGCTCGAGTTCATCGCGGTGGTGAGCGCGGGCGCAGCGGGCGAGGCCCTCTCAGCCGCGGGGGCGCCCAACTACGCACCCGCAACGGTGACCTCGGCCCTCTTCCTCGGCGAGCACCGGGAGGTCGAGGCGCAGGCCGGCGGCGAGAAGCTGATGCTGCGGGTGCCCGGGTCGCAGGCGCTCACCGCCAGGCAGGGCGTGCTCCTGCACCTGGATCCCGCCGGCTGCCGCTTCACTGCCGCACCGGTGCCCGCGGCGGGCCGCGGCTAGCGCCATGCACGCCGGCAAGACCGCCTACCTGACGTTCTTCCTGGTCGCCATCGTCGGGATCCTGACGCTGGCGCCGGCCATCATGCTGGTGGTTGGCAGCTTCTCGCAGGGGCTGGGCGCCTTCGGCGACTTCACGTTCGAGAAGTACGTCCGCGTCTACACCGACCCGCGCTTCTACCAGGTCCTGGTCAACACGCTGGTGTTCACGTTCGGCTCGGCGATCATCGCGACCGCCTTGGCGTTCGGCCTCGCCTACCTCAACTTCCGCACCGACATGCCGTTCAAGGGCGTGCTGCACCTGATTCCGATCCTCTCGATGATGGTCCCGCACCTGGCGTTCGGCACCAGTTGGGCGATCCTCCTGAACCCGACGAACGGCATCGTCAACGTGTTCCTGCGCGACACCCTCGGCCTGGGGGTGCTCAACATCTACTCGCTGCCGGGCATGGTGTTCATCGAAGGGCTGCTCGAGCTGCCGGTGGCGTACCTGGTGATCGCCGCGGCCATGCGCTCGTTCGACACTGCGCTCGAAGAGGCGTCGTGGATCAGCGGCGGCACCTCGCGCCGCACGCTGATGAAGATCATCCTGCCGATGCTGAGGCCGGCGCTGCTGGCCTCCATGATGCTGGTCGTGATCCGCAGCCTGGGGGCGTTCGCGATCCCCTCGGTGCTCGGCATGCCCGCGCGTATCGACGTGCTCACCACCTACGTCTACCGGATGGTGACGACCGGCTTCCTGCCGGACTACGGGCGCGCCGCCGCGGTGGGCATCAGCGTCCTGGCGACGGCGATCGTGCTGGTGCTCGTCTACCGGCACTACACGGCGGCCGCGGAGCGCTTCGTCAGCATCGGTGGCCGCGGCTACCGGCCGCAACGCGTGAAGCTCGGCCGCTGGCGCTTCCCGCTCGGCTCGCTGACGCTGCTGCTCGGCGGCGTGCTGATCGTGATCCCGGTGCTGGTTCTCGCGTACGTATCGGTGATCCCGTACATGCTGCCGCCGGGACCCAGAGCGTTCTCGATGCTGACGCTCACCCACTGGCAGTCGATCCTCGGCGACAGGCTCACCTACATCGCCTTCAACAACAGCGTGTTCCTGGCTTTGGTCGGGGCCACCCTGGGGATCCTGCTGTCGATCCTGTCCTCGTACATCATCGTCAGGGTGCGCAACACCGGCAGCGCCATCCTCGAGATGCTGGCGTTCACCTCGTTCGCGTTCCCCGGGCTGATACTCGGCATCGGGTTCATGTGGGCATTCGTGCGCACCGGCGCCTACGGCACGATCTGGGCGCTGCTGGTCGCTTACGTGGCGACCTACCTACCGTTCGGCATCAGGCCGCTGACGAGCACCTTCATCCAGATCGGCAAGGACCTCGAGGAGGCGTCGTTCCTCAGCGGCGCCGGCTTCACGCGCACGCTGCGCAGGATCGTCGCGCCGTTGGCGATGCCCGGCATCATCTCCGGCTGGACCTTGATGGCGGTGATGTTCATCCGCGAGCTCGACCTCTCGGTGATCCTCGCGCGACCCGGCACCGAGGTGCTGTCGGTCCTGATGTACCGGGCCGTGCACGACGCCTACTGGGGCAAGGTCGCGACCTTCGGGATCATCATGATCGCGCTGTCGACGACGTTGATCCTCATCACCGAACTGATCGCGAAACGCTTCAGCATGGCGCGGCGGTGACAGCGCGCTGCTTGTGCGCGGCGGCCAGTCAGCGCGACCGGCGCGGCATGTCACGGTGGTGGCTGCCGATGTTGGCATGCTCGCCCTTGAGGCGCTCGACTATCGACTCGGCGATGGCCACCGAGCGGTGTTGGCCGCCGGTGCAGCCGATCGCGACCGTCAGGCGCGGCCGGCCGGTGGCGGCGTACGACTTGAGCCACCGACGCACGAAGGAGACGATGTCCTCGACGTACTCTTCGGCGTCACCGGAGCCCAGCACGTAGTCGCGCACCGGGGCGTCGAGACCCGTCTGCGGCCTGAGGTCGAGGTCGTAGTAGGGGTTGGGCAGGAAACGCACGTCGAACACCAGGTCGGAGTCGAGCGGCACCCCGTGCTTGAAGCCGAAGCTCATCACGTCGACCTCGATGCCCTCCTCCAACGACTTGCCGGCGACCATCTGCGCGAGGCGGCCCTTCATGTCGTGCGAGGTCATGCGAGTGGTGTCGAGCACCAAGTCGGCGCGGTCGCGAATGCCGGCCAGCAGCCGGCGCTCGGCGGCGATCTGCTCGAACAGGCTGCGGCCGCCAGACACCGGGTGGCGCCGTCGGGTCTCCGAGTAACGCCTCACCAGCACGTCGTCCGAGCAGTCGAGGAACAGCACCCGGTACTTGACCCCGGCGGCATCGAGCTCGTCCAAGTGCTTCCCGAGGTCGTCGAACATCTCGCGGCTGCGTGCGTCCATGGCGACAGCGAAGCGCTGCCCGCGCTCGGCAGCGAGCTCGGCGAGCTGAGCCAGTTGCGGCAGGAACTGCGGGGGCAGGTTGTCGATGCAGAAGAAGTCGAGATCCTCGAGAGACTTCATCGCCTGCGTCTTGCCGGCGCCCGACATGCCGGTGACCACCAGCATCTCGGTGTTCCCGACGAGATCCACATCGGTGACGCCAGTGACGCCGGCGACACCGGTCCCGCCGGTCACGCCGGTCACGCCCGCCTCGCTCTCATCCACGCCGCTCAGCATAGCCGTCCAGCCAAGGGTTGTGCGTACCTCACTAACTAAGGTATCCTGCTCGCCCCAGGAGGTAGACATGTCCACCGCCGCCACGCAGTTCATGACCGCAGAGCATGTCCTCGAGAACTGGCTCGGCCACCGCCGCCTCACTCGCCGCGTCATCGAAGCGTTCCCGGAAGACCAGTTCGCCACCTACAGCATCGGCGGCATGCGCACGCTGAAGGACCTCGCCGCCGAGTGGCTCGCGATGTCGGTCCCCACCCTCGAAGGCGTCGTTACGCGCGTGTGGCCGGCGTACCAGCCGCGCGAGGTCCACTCGCGGGCCGAACTCCTCGCCGCCTGGGACGCCGACACCGCGCGCATCCTGGAACTGTGGCCACAGATCCCCGCGGGCCGCTTCCAAGAGGAGGACGTCGCCTTCGGCCAGTACCCCGGCAAGGTGTACTGGATCATGCGTTACACGATAGACAACGAGATCCACCACCGCGGGCAGGCGTACGTGTACCTGCGGGCGCTGGGGGTGGAGCCGCCTCCTTTCTGGGACCGGTAGGCGAGACGCTCCATTGGCGGCACTCCTCTGCCGCTGCCGCCTCGGGTCAGCTTGGCTCGCGGTGTGCTAGCATCTGCCGCAACTAGAAACCGTGCGTCAACATCGAGCAGCTGATCGGTAGTGCTCTGTCTCGGGGGTGATACGGCGGGTCGAAGGCGACCCGGGCAAGTGGCAACTCGACAGCTTTTTCTTTCGAGCATCCAGATTGGATGGTTTGAGATGCGCAAGATGCTTCGTAAGGTGAAGTCCGTCCGTTAGTTGGTATTCGTCTGCTGATCGCCATGCCGATCATGCAAGCTTCCGCTAGCCCGTACATCTCGGGCTCGTAGTCTCGACAATGCTTTGACTACTGAACGTTGACGCGCCGACCCTGTACAGCAAGGGTCGGCGCGTTCTGGTGGCTGACGAGCGTCAGTTGGGTCGATTGTCAGTAGGCGCACCCCGCGACAGCATCCGCTAGCCAGAGTCCCGTGAGTTCGCGCGGGCTGCGCTTAAGGCCTGGTAGATCACCCGAGAAGATCTCCGGCGTACAACGGCTTTTATTGGCGATGTCTATGGCGGTGAACAGGGAGACTATCGGGGCGGAGTAAGAGGTGCCGGCGAGGGCCATCACGCCGGTGTTGGTTCCGGCCGCTTCCTTCTCCCAGGGCTGAACCGCGAACCAAGCTCCGGTTGCGATCACACCAGCAGCGTTCGAGAATGGCGGCATCGGATGGCCGTCGACCGGGGCCCCAACGCCGATGACCGCCGGCCAGCCCGCCGGCAGCATCTGATATGGCAGACGAGAGTTGCCCGAGGCGGCAACGAACGCGAGGCGCTTGTTGACGAGCTCCGGGTAATCATCAACAGTGGCCAGTACGGTCACCTGGTACAGGGGGTCCCCGGGCCCGACCCATGTGAGCATGCGTACGATGTCTTCAGGTGCGATGCCCTCATCAAGCATCCAACCGTTGCCGTCGAGGTTCTTCAGTTCATCGACGTAGTCCTTGAACGTCGGGAAGAGATTCCGGTTGGCGTTGAACGACTCGACCGTGGGGCAAGGGAGCAGCACCCAGCTCATGTTGACGACTATGCCTTTGAGGTTGGCTTCAGCAACCGTGGCCAACTCTGCCTCCTGCCCGACGGCTTCACGCAGTGCGTCTGCGATTTCGGAGGTGTCGATCGACTTATCACTCGCCTGGTCCGCAAGGTTGTAGCCCGCGACGATCAAGCGAGCGTTCGCCACGTTGTTCGAGTTCCAGATCGTTCTCGCTGGCGTCGACAAGGGATCGGCGGTGTAGAGGTCCGTTGCGCTGATGAAGCCGTTGAGGACATGCATCACCTGGGCGCCGTGCGTGAACCAGCCTTGATCGACTACCTGCTGGTAGTCGTCACCCCCGCCCAGGCTGAGGGTGAAGGCCTCTGCCGGGAGAGCGAACGTGCCGGGAGGAGCCCCGAAGTCGTCTAACACCACGAGGACGACGTCCCCCTCTTCCACCGGATCCAGCGCCATCAGATCGCCCAGCGCCTTGTTCGAAGAGCTGGGCCACTGGAGGTAGATGGGGACCGTGTCTGTCAGGACGTCCGACAGCGAGCGAGGCGTGACGTACGTGTTGTCACCCAGCACCACGCCCCCGACGGTTCCGGAGCGGAAGAAATCCGTACCGGAATGGAAGAAGTCCGTACCCGAGCGGAAGAAGTCCGTACCCGAGTGGAAGAACCCCTGCTCGGCCACGAGCAGAGGGTGCGCCAGGCAACGCGGCGCAGTGGTGTACTCGTCAATCCCCCACTCGATCCCACCGTCACCTCCAAGCAACGTGACCGTGAAACCGCTTTCGCGCTGGTCTTCCAAGATCTCCACGATCTGAGGAAGTGGAAACTCCTGTTCTGGTTGCGCCGACACGAAAGCGGTCGAAACCACCAGCAGCAGCGCAACCATCCAACGACCGATCTGAACCCTGTTCATTCGCATGTTGATCGGATACTCCCCTCCGCTCAAGCGATCTCGTTCGCGACCAGGTCCTCGTAGCCCAGCTCGCGTAGGTGCGAGTCCAGCCGCTCCGTCATGGACGAGACCTGATTCTCTTCGTAGATGGTGCGCGCTTCGGCAAGATGGCCGCGCGCGGCTTCGTGCTCTCCTCTCCGACCCAGTAGTTCGCCCAACATGTGAAGGGCAAGCGCCCTCCAGAAGTGGTTGCCGCTGGCTTCTGCGATAGCCAGCGCCTCAAGACGCAAATGCTTGGATGCGTCGAGGCGCCCCTGGAGCTTCTCGATCTCACCGAGGGACATCGTTGCGAAGAACCGGCGCCGGTAGAGTTCGTGAGGTTCGATGGCCTGGAGCTCCGCTAGTCGATCCACGGCAGCGAGCGACTCGCGTGCCAGTGAGGCCGACCCCGCGAGGTCGCCGGCCTTGCCCAAGACGGCGGCGCGCTGTTCCAGGACAGCGGCGAGGCACAAGTCGTCTTCGCTGTTTCGCGCCAGCTCCAGTGCTTCGTCGAGTTCACTGGGCCATGCAGACCCATCGAGCATCATGCGGAGGCTGCCGAGCGAGCTAAGGAAGATGGCTTCTCTTACGACGTTTCCACCGCGACGGGCCAGGTCTGCAGCTTCTCGATATGCAGCCAGGCCTCTTTGCGACTCACCGCGGTAGTTTGCATAGACATCGCCAAGCCGCCCGGTGAGGTCGTGAGCGCTCTCCCACCACGAAGCGTCGGTAGCGGCACTCGCGGCAGCCTCCAGCAGTTCGACGGTCTCTACACCGTAGCCGCGAGCGCGCAGGTAACCGGTGTCGATCTCCAGCAGACGCATGATGTCCACCAAGTGCCTGCTGTCGCTGTGAGCCCGCGCCCACCGCGCCGCCGCCAAGATCTCGGGCAGCTCGCCGTCGATCTCCGAGAGCGTCGGCGCCGGCCGCGGCCCGCGCGCCTTGTCGGTGCGCTCGCGCAAGAAGCGCCGGTAGTAAACAGCGTGACGCGCTTCGGCAGCCTCCTTCTCGCCAGGCGCCTCGGCCAACTTCTCGGCCGCGAAGGCGAGCAGCAGCGGATGCCGGTCGTAACGCCCGTCGCTACCCAACCTCAGCAGCGACTTGTCGACCAGGGCGGCCAACACGACGTGCGAGGCGCCAGCCACGAACGAGGCGGCAGGCGCTGAGACGGGGCCCTTGAACACCGAGAGGCGCCGCATCAAGCCTTGCTCCGCCTCCGAAAGCAGTCCCCACGACTGCTCGAACGTCGCCCTGACGCTGCGGTGGCGGGGGATCGCGTCGCGGTCGCTGGTCTCGAGCAGGTCGAGGTTTTCCTCCACCCCTTCGACGATCGCTGCCAGCGGCAGCGCCCTAACCCAGGCAGCGGCCAGCTCGATGGCTAGCGGCAGACCGTCGAGTCGCTCGCACAGCCGCGCGATCAGTGCCACCTGCTCCGGCTCGGGCGAGAACTTGGGCCTGACGCGCCTGGCGCGCTCTACGAACAGCTCGATGGCCGGGTAATTCAATGCTGCTTGCGCGGTGACCGGTCGGCTCGGGAAGGCGAAGCCCTCCAAGGGGTAAAGCCACTCGGCTTCGATGCCCAGTCGGAGCCGCGAGGTGATCAGCACCTTGACGCCCGGGTCGGCGTCGAGCAGCGCGAGCACCGCGGGCGCGGCCTCGGTCACATGCTCGAAGTTGTCGAGCAGCAGCAGTGTGCGCCTGCCCTTGAGCGCGCGCGTCACCTGCTGCAGCGGTGGCACGCCGGCCGCCAGCGGGACGCCGAGAGCGCCGGCGATCGCGGTGGGCACCTCGTCTGGTGAGTCGAGCGAATCGAGAGGCACGAACGTGACCGCTTCGAAGTCGCTGATGGAATCGCGCGCCGCCCGCAATGCCAGCCGCGTCTTGCCGACGCCGCCAGGGCCGACGATGCTCAGCACGCGGCAGGCCGGGTCGCGGAGCCGTTCGCCGATGTCTCCGAGTTCCTGCAGGCGACCGACGAAGGTCGTGGCCAAGGTCGGCAGCGTGTCGCCGACAGGAACGGTGGGCGCCGGCGCCGGGGCGGTGACCTGCGTGACCACGACATTGTCCAGGTCCTCGACCGCCCTGATCGTCTCGGACGTCGGCTCGAGCCCCATCTCGTCGGCGAGCCTGGCCGCGAACGCCTGGTAGGCGGCTCTGCCCTCCTCGATGCGGCCCGCACGCGCCATCGCGCCCAGGTAGACGCGCACCGCCTCCTCGTCGAGGGCGTCGGCATCGAGCAGCCTCCTGAGAAGCTCGGCTGCCCGATGCGCCTCGTGCGGCGCTGCCGCCCTGATCCCGGCCAGAGCGATCCCCCGCCAGTCGCCGTGCAGCTTGTCGCGTTCGATCTGCAGCCACTCGCTGAACTCGCCGTCATCGTCGCTCTCGAGCCCGGCCAGGAGCGGGCCGGAATAGGCGTCGATGGCCTCCTGCTCGCGGCCGTCCCTCAGCGCGGCGCGGTAGCGCGCGACGTCGGTGTCCGGCGTCCACTTCAGCTGGTGAGGCGTCACCGTCAGGTCGTTGGACCACGCCACCGTCTTGACGCGCTGCAGAAGCGCCCGCAGGTTCTGCTTCGAGTTGGCCGTGTCGGTGTCCGGCCAGAACAACGTGGCGACGCGCTCGCGCCCCGTCCAATCGCCCTGGTACGCCAGGTAGGCGAGTAGTTGATGGCGCTTGTCGGGCACGAACGGCAGGACGCCCGTCCCCGAGACTACTCGCGGTGGGCCGGTGAGTTGCACCAACTCGACCCGGCTACTGCCTGGCATGGTTCCGTAACTATAGCGGTATCGAGAACTACTGCGAAAAGGGCCGACCCTGTAACATCACTCGGTGGTGCGTCGGTTCTTCTCCTACTACCGGCCTTATCGCCGCCTGTTCGCGATCGACTTCGGCAGCGCGGTCACGTCCGGGATGCTCGAACTCGGCTTCCCGCTGGCGGTGCAGCTGTTCATCGACCGACTGCTGCCCAGCGAGGACTGGACGAGGATCATCCTGGCGGCCGCGGGCCTCGCGCTGCTCTACTTCGTCAACACCGGGCTGATGGCCACGGTCACGTACTGGGGCCACATGCTGGGCGTCAACATCGAGACCGACATGCGCCGCAAGGCGTTCGATCACCTGCAGAAGCTGTCGTTCGGGTTCTACGACAACCAGAAGACCGGTCACCTCGTCGGGCGCCTGACCAAGGACCTGGAAGAGATCGGCGAGGTCGCCCACCACGGCCCCGAGGACGTGTTCATCGCGGTTATGACCGTCATCGGCGCGTTCGTTCTGATGTTCGTGGTCAACCCGCAGCTCGCGCTGATCACGCTCGCGATCTTGCCGTTCACCGGCTGGCTGACGACCAAGTACGGCGGCCGCATGACGCAGACGTGGCGGGCGCTGTTCAACCGCGTCGGCGACTTCAACGCCCGCATCGAGGAGAACGTCGGCGGCATCCGGGTGGTGCAGGCTTTCGCCAACGAGGACCACGAGCGCAAGTTGTTCGCGCGCGACAACTCCAACTACCGCACCACCAAGCTCGAGGCGTACCGCATCATGGCGCTGACGCACGCGTTCAACTACCTGAGCCTGCGGCTGACGCAACTGGTGGTGATGATCGCCGGCAGCTACTTCGTGCTGCAGGGCAGCCTGACCAACGGCCAGTTCGTCGGATTCCTGCTGCTGGTCGGGGCGTTCGTCAGGCCGATCGAGAAGATCAGCGCGGTGATCGAGACCTACCCGAAGGGCATCGCCGGCTTCAAGCGCTACACCGAGCTGCTCGACACGCGGCCCGACATCGCCGATCGGCCGGGCGCGCAGGCCGTGGCGGGCCTGCGCGGCGACATCGAGTACGACGACGTCACCTTCGGTTACGTGGCGGGCAGGCCGGTGCTCTCCGGCATCTCGCTGAGCATCCAGGCTGGCGAGACGGTCGCGTTCGTGGGGCCCTCGGGCGCCGGCAAGACCACCATCTGCTCTTTGCTGCCGCGCTTCTACGAGATCGACGGCGGCAGCGTCAGGATCGACGGCATCGACATCCGCGACATGCAGCTCGCCGCGCTCCGCAACCAGATCGGCATCGTCCAGCAGGACGTCTTCCTGTTCGCCGGCACCATGCGCGAGAACATCGAGTACGGCCGCCTCGGCGCCTCGGACGCCGAGATCATGGAGGCCGCTCGCCGCGCGCGCCTCGACGAGCTGATCGCGTCCCTACCGGAGGGCCTTGACACGGTCATCGGCGAGCGCGGCGTGAAGCTTTCCGGCGGCCAGAAGCAGCGGCTGTCGATCGCGCGCATCTTCCTCAAGAACCCGCCGATCCTGATCCTCGACGAGGCGACATCGTCGCTCGACACCCACACCGAGCGCGCCATCCAGCAATCGCTGAGCGAGCTTTCGGTCGGTCGCACGACGCTGGTGATCGCACACCGCCTCGCCACCGTCAGGGACGCCGATCGGATCGTCGTCGTGGACGGCGGGGGCATCGCCGAGGTCGGCAGCCACGAGGACCTGATGGCGCGGCCGGGGATCTACCGGCAGCTGCAGATCGCGCAGAGCGGGCTCAACTAGGGCCGGCGTCCGAGCCGGGCTCCCGGTCGGCGGCGAGCTGCCTGAAGTCGTTGCCGCTCGGCGCCTGGAAGACGCGGAGCCCGAACTCCGGCAGGATCGCCAGCAGATGGTCGAACACGTCGGCCTGCACGCCCTCGTACACCGCCCACCTGACGTCGGCGACGAACACGTAGAGCTCGATCGGCAAGCCTTCGGCGGTCGGCTGGAGCTGCCTGACGAGGAACGTCATGTCGTCCCTGATGTCGGGGCGCTCCTGTAGATAGCGGGCGATGTACGCGCGAAAGGTGCCGACGTTGGTCAGGCGCCGGGCGTTGACCGGGTTCTCGGTCGCGGCGGGGTGCTGGTCGGTCCACTCGGCGATCTCGGCGCGCTTCTCGTCGAAGTAGTCGCGCAGCAGCGCGAAGCGGCGCAGGCTCTCGATCTCCTGCGGCTCGAGGAAGCGGATCGAGCTCATGTCGATGTTGATGTTGCGCTTGATGCGGCGGCCGCCGGCGTCCTGCATGCCGCGCCAGTTCTTGAAGCTGTGCTCGAGGAAGCGGTGGGTGGGGATGACCGTGAAGGTCTTGTCCCAGTTCTGCACCTTGACGGTGTTTAGCGCGATGTCGACGACGTCGCCGTCGGCGTTGAACTGCGGCATCTCGATCCAGTCGCCGACCCTGATGAGGTCGTTGCTGGTGAGCTGCATGCCGGCGACCAGGCTCAGCAGCGTGTCGCGGAACACCAGCAGCAGCACCGCCGACGCCGCGCCGATGCCGGAGAGGATCAGCAGCGGGTCACGGTCGATCAGCGCTGCGATCATCACGATCGCGGCCAGCGCGTAGACCACCAGCACGATGCCCTGCAGGTAGCTCTTGATCGGGCGCGAGGCGGCGTTGGGCGAGCGCGCGTAGATGTCGCCGAACGCCCTGATGAAAGCGCCGACCGCGTTGGCGACGACGATGATCATGGCCGCGGAAACCAGCCGCTGCACCACCACGACCACGCCGTCGGGCAGCGCGGGGACGTACGGCAGCCCGGCGCGGACGATCAACAGCGGGACCGCCCACGCGAGCCGGTTGAAGAACTGCTGGTTGCGAAGCGCCTCGTCCCACACCAAGCGCGTGCGGCTGCCGATGCGCGCCAGCAACGTGAGCAGGTAGCGGCGGGTGACCTCGAACGCCAGGTACGCGACCGCCACCAGCGCCACGCCGACGACCAGCGACGCGATCACCGGCTGCGCCGCCGCCCACTCCTGGAGCGCCGCCGAGAACACCGCAGGCAGAGGTAGAGATGGTTGCGCGTCGGGAGGCATGTTCGGCAACCCTAACGCGGCGACGCGCTCGTGAGCGTTCGGGGCACGCGCGAGGAAAGCTCGACGCGGCCCGCCGGCGACTCGATCGCTTCTGGCAGCGACTCATGCGCGACGACCTGCATGGTGGCGAGATCGAACGTCGTGTAGGTGATGCTCAGCGGTTCGAACCAAACGTCGACGAGCGTGATCGTCGACCGCGGCGGTTCTCCTCCCGCGAGGAGCGCTCTGCCTCCCACGCCGCCGGCGAACAGCGCCTCCATCTCGCCGACCGTGCCAGCGTAGTAGGCGGCGTGGTGCCCGCTGACGTACAGGTCGACGCCGGCCGCGCGCAGTTCCTCGGCCAAGCCCCGGCCATCGGCGAGGTACTCACCGGGCTTGTCACGGCCCTGCGACACGGGCAGCAGCGGCAGGTGACCGACGACCACGCTCATCGTGGCCCGGCGCACCTCGCCGCTCTCCAACTCGCGCGCCAGCCACTCGCGCTGCGCATGGCTCAGGTGCGCGCTCGATGCGTCTATCACGATCACCGCCAGCTCCCCGAACACGAACGAGAAGTCGAAAGGGTACCGACTGCGGTCCAGGTACCGGAGGTTGCTCTGGTACAGCGGGGCGTTCCAGTAGCGGGCGGCCGCGTCGCGGTCCCGCGCGTACAGGTACCCGCCAGAACGGTCCCTGAGGCTCGAGCCGTCGTGGTTGCCGAGCGCGACAGCGTATGGGATGCCCGCCGCCCGCAGCCGCTGCGCGACATGGACGTCGAACGCCGCCCACATCTCGTCGAGCTCCGCCTCGCCCAGGGCACTGCTCTGCCCGGCGATCACGTCCCCCGGCGACAGCAGGAGGTCCGGCCGCCACTCCTCGACGACGACCTGCATCGCCCTACTGACGAGTGGCGGGTACGTGGTGGAACCGTAGGGCCCATTGAAGTCCCCGAAGACCGCGATGCGCACCTCTCCGCGCGGCGGGTCTTCGGCGGCGGTCACGGCGACTAGGGCTGCCGCCAACGTTGCCAGCACGATCCGCCTCACGCTCCCAGCCTAGTCAGCGCCACTGTGCCGCGGGGCGAGGGATCACACGTCCTGGGCAACTGCCGCGCCGGCGAACCGTATGTCTCTTTGGACGCCTACTCTCTCCCATGCAACCAGTTGCGTCACCACCAAGATCTGGCTGTTCGCGCAACTGGTTGCACGCAACGGCACCGGTCGGAAAAGAGACACCCCCCTACCCCGCCCGGCTCAAGCCCAGGTCCGGTGCAGCAGTGGCCACCGACGCCAGAAAAGAGGAGTTTTACCGTGTACGAGGACTTCTTCAGCCCCGATGACGCACCGGAAGTCGACCCTGACACCAAACTCGACACCATGGTCGCCCGCTTCGCCGCGCTGGCCGACCCCACCAGGCTCCGCATCCTCGGCCTGCTCACCGACACCGGCATGAGCGTCGGTCAGGTCGCTGACAGGCTGGGTGCGCATGCAAGCACCGTGTCGCGGCACATGCGGCGGTTGCGAGACGCCGAGATCCTGCAGCTGACGACCAGGGACTACCGCCATTTCCACCAGGTCAACGAGCAGGCGCTCGAGGAACTGTGGAGGGGGCTGACCGAGCGGATCGAACTCGCCGCCTTGGCCTCCGCCATCGAGCGCTCGCCCTTTGAGCGCCGCGTAGTCCGTGCCTTCACTGACGAGCAGGGTCGCGTGAAGCGCGTGCCGAAGGACCGCTGGCGGCGCGAGGTGATCGTCGGCTATCTGGTGGAGATGCTCGGCACGGACATGTTGAGCACCAGGCGGCTGCTGATGCGCACGCTGGCCACCCTGACGGCGCCCGAGACCGACCCTGAGACACTGTGGCAGGCGCTCGTGGAGGACGCCGGCCTGCGGCTCGATGAGGACTCGGGCAGGTACTACTTCCGCGACGCCTAGCGGATGGTCTCCAGGCTGATCGCGCCAACGCCGCCGCTGATCGAGACGTTAGCGGAAGGACCACTCGTCGAGTAGCCAGGACTGAAGTAGACGTTGTTGCCGGGGCGCTCGAAGCCGACGGCAACGGATACGCCGCCGAGGCCGGTGGAGACCGAGAACCTCACGGACGCGCCGTCGGGTACCCGCACGGTGACTTCGCCGACGCCCGCGTCGATGCTGGCCTCGTAGTTGCCGCTCTCCGGCAGCGTCACCTGCACGGCGCCGACGCCGGCGTCGAGGTCGAGGCCGGTGAGGTCGAGGCCGCGCAGGTCGAGTATCGATTCGCCGACGCCACCGTCGTAGTCGATGGTCACCGGCACGCGGTCACTGACGTCCAGGCGCCACTCGCCACCGCGACCGCCGAGACCGGTGATCGCCGAAGGGCCGCTGGTGCGGGAATCGATGTCGATCTCCAACACGCTGCCGCGCATCTGGACCGTCTGGCTGAAGCGTTCGCCGCGGGCCGGTTGCACGGTGCCTTCCAGCGCCATCTGACTGCCGCGCGCGACGCCCAACACGACCCGACCCACGCCGGAGTCGAGCTCGATGTGCGTGCTCTGTGCGTCACCCAGCGGCACCGACACGCTCTCGAGTTGACCGCCGGAGGACGTTCCGGACGTACCCCCGAAGACGCCTCTGACCCCCTCGCTCAGCAGCAACGCTGCGCCGATCACCAGTGCGACGGCGACCACGATTGCCCGGTGCTTGCCGCCCAACAGCATGTCGACGCCCAAGGCGATGAGCACCACCGGCCAAAGTTGGGCGATCGCCACGACGGTGCTGATCAGACCGCCGAAGCTGAACCAGCCGACGTTCGCCAGCAGGACCAGCAGGCCCGCTGCGATGAGCACGTACGGCAGGTACTCGTTGCGTCTTCTGTTGCCCGTCTCGTTCACGATTCCGCCTCCGCCCGGCTAGCCAGCCCCACACCACAGATTAGGGCTCGTCGCCTGCCACCACCAGTCTGCCGCTCGCCTGCCAGGCGATCGTGCCACCGAGCAGGTTGGCCACTTCGCCGCCGAAGGCGTTCCGATCCAGGTACTCGGCCACGCGCCCGGAGCGCGCTCCAGACGCGCACACCAGCACCAGCGGCGCGCGCAGTTCGGCGAGCCTCCCGAGCAACTCACCCATGGGGATGCTCAGCGCTCCAGGCACGTGCCCGGCCACGTACTCCCAGGTCTCGCGCACGTCCACGATCTGGGCACCGTCGGCGAGCCACGCGTCGACCTCGTCAGGCGTGATCTCAGCGTACACTCTCGCGCTCCTTCGCCGACCAGGCATCGAAGCTGCCTTCCAACTCGATCACGTTCCCGAAGCCCTTGGCGCGCAAAGCGCTGGCCGCCGCCAACGCGCGCCCCCCACCCTGGCAGTAAAGGACGACCTTGCCGCCACGCGGCAGCTCGTCGAGGCGCGAGAGGAGCCGGCCGGCGTGGATCTGCTGCGAGCCGGGGATCGCGCCGGACTCGTGCTCGATCGCGGTGCGAACGTCGAGGACCAGCCTGGCGCCCACGCTCTCGAGGTCCTGCGGCGCGACCATCTCGGTCGCCCGAGTCGCGAGCCCGTCGAGACTGGTCGCGTAGCCGACGACCCGGTCGATGCCCACGAACGCGAGCTTGGCCCGGAGGCGGGCGGCGTGCTCCTCGTCGTTCGCCAGCACGACGATCTCCCGCTTGTCCGCTTCCGGGTCGATGAAGTACGAGGCGTAGGTCGCAAACGAGTTGCCCGCCGGCAGGGATAGCGCTCCCGGCGTCGAGCCCGCGCGCTGGCTGGCTCCCGGCCGGGAGTCGATGAGTATCAGGTCGCGGTTGACGCGGCCCGTCAGCTCAGCCCCGGTGAAAAGGCGCAGATTCTGGCGGCCTGCGAGCAGCTCAGGGCCCTGGCGGTTGAGGCGCTTCATGCGCCCGAAGTAGGTGGGGGCGTCGGGTTGGCCGGCGAGCAGCTCAGCGACGAAGCCTTGCCGGTCGCCGCGCTCCAGGTAGGAGCGCCACCAGGCGGTGCGGCGCTCGTAGCCGACGGTCGTCGAAGCCACCGCGCCCAGCGCCTTGCCGCAGGCGCTGCCGGCGCCGTGACCGGGCCACACCTGCACGAAGTCGGGCAGCGGCATGAAGACGTCCTTGAGGCTGTCGAACAGCTGGTCGGCGCCGGCGAAGCGGGTGTCGACACCGCCGGCGGCCTCGTCGAGGAGATCGGGGCGCCCGACGTCGCCGACGAACACGAAATCGCCGCTCAGCAGGTAGCCGGGCTCACCGGTGAGCGCGCCGTCGGTGATCAGGAACGAGAGGTGCTCGGGGGTGTGGCCGGGCGTGTGGCGCGCGGTCAGCTCGATCTGGCCGACTCGTATGACGCTGCCGTCGACCAGCGGCAGGTGATCGAAGGCGTACAGCCAGTCGGGTCCGCCCTCGTCCGAGAGGTACAGCTTCGCGCCGGTGGCCGCGGCCAACTCTCGGCTACCCGAGAGGTAGTCGGCGTGGATGTGCGTCTCGGTGACCGCGACGATCCTCAGCTCCTGTGCCGCCGCCTCGTCGAGGTAGACCTGCACGTCGCGGCGGGCGTCGACGACGACGGCTTCGCCTGTCTGCTGGCAGCCGACCAGGTAGCTGCCCTGGGCAAGGTCAGGATCGTAGAAGTGCTTGAAGTACATGCTTACCTCTGGTATCTGGAACTATCTCTCGTGCAGTCCGTATGCGTCAGGTGCATAATGTCCCTGTGGTCGCTGTCGACCCCGAGCATCTTCTCACGTTATTGGCGGTTGCCGAGTCGGGTAGCGAAAGCGCCGCGGCGGAACTGTTGGGCATCGGGCAAAGCTCGGTCAGCCGGCGCCTGGCCGGCCTGCAGCAGTCGTCGGAAGAGCCGCTGACCACCAGAACCGCCACCGGGATCCGCCCCACCGCCGCCGGGGAGCGACTGCTCCCGCACGCGCGCGCCATCCGCGCTGCACTCCAAGCGTCGCAGCGCGCCGTCGCGCCCGAGGCGAGCAGGCCGCTGAGCTTCCGGATCGGCGTCAGCGAGCACGCCGCGCTCGGCGTCGGCGCCCAGTTCATGGCGGCTCTCGCGGCTCGGGGAGCCGCGGCGCAGGATGCCCACGTCGAGTATCTGCAGGAGCAGTCGTTCGCGCTGCTGGGGCGCCTGCGGGGCGGGCCCGCCAGCGCCGACGGCGCCCTCGACGCAGCCATCGCCCTCGACGCTCCCGCGAGCCACGAGCCCGGCTTCACCGCCGAGCGGCTAGGTGCCGATGACCTGATGCTGATCTCCACGCGAGCGATCGAGAGCGGCTCGGAGCCGGACCTGGACGAACTGCGAGCCGCGACCCTCCTGCTGCCGCCGTCCGGCAGCCAGGTGCATGCGCGCGCGCTGGCCGAGCTCGCCGCAGCCGGGCTGCATCTCAGGAACCGCGTCATCGCGCCGGGGCCGGCGGCCCTCAAGGCGGCCGTGCTGGCGGGCGCCGGCATGGGCGTCACGCTGGCGTCGTGCTGCGCGTCCGAGGTGGCGGCAGGTTGGCTGTTCGGCTACACGCTGCAAACCCTGCTGGCCGCAGCCGGGACCGCATCCGGGACCTCGGCCGGGACCGCGGGTGGCGGCGCCCGGAACGGCAGCGTCGACGTCTGGTTGCTGCTGGCCGACCACCTGCCGCCGCGCGAGGCCGCGGTGGTGACCGAGTGTGCCCGCCGGGCCGCGAACGCGCTCGCGAGGCCCGCACAGGCGTGAGCGGATCGCACCAGCGAGCCCGCGACGGGTCCGGCGGCCTCGCTCTCGGCATCGACGCCGGCAGCTCCAGCGCCCGCTGGCTGCTCGTCGACGCGGCCGGTGTCGAACGCGGCAGCGGCCGCCTGGGCGCGATCTCGGCGATCGACCTGTTGCGCGAGGGAGCCTCCGGACAGGCCGCCGAGAGGCTCCGCGAACTGCTGGCTGAGGTGGCGGCCGTCGGGTCGCCGGCGCGCGTGGTGGCCGGAGTCACCGGCCTCGACGAAGGCTCGAGCGAGCTGGCTTCGGTGCGTGGGACCGTCGCGGGCGCTCTGCAGCTGGCCGACGCGGCCGTCACGGTCCTGCCCGACATCTACATCGCGTACCTCAGCGCCTTCAGGGCGGGAGCCGGAGTGGTCGTCTACGCCGGCACCGGCAGCATCGCGCTGCATCTGACCGCCGATGGCGAGGCCCTCAGAGCCGGCGGCCACGGGTACCTCCTCGACGACGCCGGCGGCGCCTACTGGATCGGCCGCGAAGCGCTGAAGCTGGTCCTGCGACGTGCCGACGAAGCCGGTGGCCCCGCTTCTGGCATCCTGGCCCAGGCGCTGTACGCCGCTCTCGGCGGCTCCGGCTGGCCCCACATCCGTCGGGAGGTCTACCAGGGAGGCCGCTCGCGAGTGGCCGCGCTCGCGAGCGCCGTGTCGCTGGCGGCCGGCCGCGGGGATGACGACGCGGCGGAGCTCCTCGCCGCCGCCGGACGCGAGCTGGCCCGACTGGCCAACGTTCTCAGCGGCCGGCTGGGACAGGTGCTGCCCGTGGCTATCGCGGGTGGCGTCGCGCGGGCCGGCGCGCCGCTCACCGACGCCCTGAGGGACGCGCTGGCGCGGGGAGCGACCCTCACGCCGGCCGCCGGCACGCCGGTCGCCGCCGCCGCCGCCCTCGCTGCCCGCCTGCTGTCGGGAGAGGCAGAACTGCCTCCGAAGTGGCGCTAGAGCGGCTGCTCAGGCTCCGTCCGACGACCCCGCCAGCTCGATCACCCTCACCGACTCGCCGACGGACCTCGCCGCCTCTTGCCAGGAGCGCGCATCGTCGAGCCTGGCGCTCAGGTAGATGATCTGGCGACCCGCCGCAGCCAGGCTCAGCAGCGCCCGAGCGACCGCCGCGAACCGCTCCGGGTCGGCGGTCGTCAGCGCCTCGTCGAGGAACAGGGGCATCGATTCCAGGCCCGCGGTCTGCTCCAGCGTGACGGCGTACGCGACGCGTGAGGCCAGCAGCAGCTGGCTCCGCGTCCCGGTCGACAGCTCTCCGAGCTCGCGCGCGGCCCCGACTAGCCGGTCGTGCGCTATCAGCCGGCGGTCCTGCGCGGGCTCGTTGACGAACTCCAGCTCGTAGCGGCCGCCCGTGAACTCCAGGAACCACGACCGGGCCAGCTCGAGAGCCGCCGGCTGCACCGTGGCGCGATGCTGATTGCCGACGCTCTCGACGAGGTGCTCGGCGGCCCGGATCCTCAGCGCCTGGTCGCGATGCTCGCTGAGCCGGTCCCGCGCCTGCGCGACCGCGGCCGACGCGCGTTCCAGCAGCCGCTGCGAGGCGGCGTTCTCGATGTCACGGTGAACGTCATTGACCTCCTTGGTCAAGCTTTCCACCTCGCGAGCGGCCGCCTCGGCCTCCGCTAGGCGGCTGCCCAGACCTTCGCTGTCGCCGGCCTCCGCGAGGGCCAACAGCCGCGGGAAGCGCTCGAGACGTCGCCGCAGCTCGGCGCATCGCACCGTGGCTTCTGCCAACTCCCGGCTGGTCTCGAGCCACTCAGGCAGTAGCCGGAGTCGGCGGCGCAACTCGTGACGCGCCGCGACGGTGTCGCCCGGCTCCAAGGCCAGATCGCTCAGGAACCGCTCGAGCGCGTTGGCGACGCGCTCGCGCTCGCGCTCGGCCCCGACGGCAGCCTCCTCGGCGGTGCGGATCCGTGCGTCGAGTCCGGCGCGGCGCTGCAGCATCTCCAGCAGCTCACGGGCGGCGGTCAGCAAGGAATCGGCGGGAGCCGCGGGTGGCAGCGGCATCCCGTTGGCGCCGAGGAAGCTCTCGAGGCGCTCGCGCAGACGCGCCGTCGACGAGGCCGAACGCCGGTACTCGGCGCTCAGGCCCTCCAGCTGCGCCCGCAACTCCTCGGCGCGCGCCACGGCCTGCAGCCAGCCAGGGAGGCCCGCGTCAGCCAGCTCCGGAGCGTAGCCGAGCTCGTTGCGCAGCGCGCTCAGCTCGTCCTGCGCGGCCGCGGCCGCCGCACGCGCCCGCTCGAGCGCGGACTCGGCGGCCAGCCGCCGCGCCTCGTGCGAGCGACGCTCCTCGTCCTCGCGCCGCAGACGCTCGCGCTGGTTGGCGACCTCCGCGAGACGGTGGGCGACCGCGGCCGGACGCCAGTCGGCAGGCGGCAGCACTCCGCTGCGCTCGAAGGCAGCTCGTGCAACCCGGCGAGCCGCGCGGGTCCCGGCGCCGGCCAACCGCCAACCCAGCGCCAGCAGAGCGGCCACTGCCGCACCCGCCGCCAACGAAGGCGCCCAGCTCGGCCAGCCGGCTGTCGCCGCATCCAAGGCCCCCGTGGCGTAGACCGCCAGTGCCGCCAGCACGCCTCCCAGCGCCCACCCCCAGCGCGCGGGCCAACGCTCGTCCGCGCCGTTGGCGCCAGGCTCGAGCCACTCGGCCAGCGCCGTTTCGGCCCTGGCCAGGTCCTGCTCCGTGGAACCGCCGGGGACGTTGACAGCGGGCGCGCCACTACCGGGAGCGGCGGCGCTCAGGATCGCCAGCTCCTCTTCTCGGCGGGCGAGCCTGGCGTCGGCAGCGATGCGTCTGCTCAACAGCGAGTCGACCCGCCCGAGCGCGCTGGCCGAGAGGTCTGGCGACACGCGTCGGTCGTCCTGCCGCTCGCTGCCCGCGCCGGCGGCGGCTGCTTCGGGAGCCACCCCGACGCGTGCGAGGGTCACCTTCAACGCGCGCTCGGCGCCGGCCCCGCTCTTCCGGATCCCGTCAAGCGCCACCAGCTCGGCCATCAGCCGATGGGCCGCCTCGAGCATCACGTGCGCCTCCGCCTCGCTCGGCGGCTGCTCCGGAAGCCGCAGGCCGGCCTTCGACGCTGCAGCAGCGGCGGCTTCCTGGCGCGCGGTGGCGAGACGCTCTGAGACGGTCTCGAGCGCTTCGAGGTACTCCTCGAGCCGCTCCGCGGCGGCGTCATCGAGCCGGTCGAGGCCGGGGCCCAACGAATCCAACCTGTCCGCCAGCTTGGAGCGTTCTTGCAGGTTAGCGGCCAGCTCGAGACCCACCATCGCGGGCTCGGCTTCTGCCGCCAAGGCAACGGCAGCTTCCCGTCTGGCGGCGAGCTCGGGCAGGGACTCCTCGCGTCGGCTTAGCGCGTCGCGTCGACTCCGCAAACTGGCGAGGTCGGCCAGCTTGTCACGCAGTTCGCGGGCCGCCGGCCGTCCCTTGTTGTCGAGCTTGCCGACGGCGCCGGCCACCGCCTGCAGGTCGATGCCGCCGGTCAACTCGCGTGAGACCGCTCTGGCGATGTCCCGGTCCAACTCGGTGGGGCCGGCGGCTCCTGGAGGACTGCCGCTCGCGCCGCTGCGCCCGCGACGTCTCGCGGCGCCGGGGGGCGGTTCCAGGACCAGGTCCTCGAGCTTCAGGAAGTAGCTGCCGGCGAACTCGAAGGGCGTCAGCCGCGGGTGCGCCACCTCGGCTCCGGCTGAGGTCCACGCCACCTGGTCCCCCACACGCTCGGCCCGACACTCACCCAAGCGCGCGACCTCGAGGTCGGCGGATAGCCGCTGCAGACCGGGGTGGTGGTCCGGATAGAGCAGCGCCAGCAGACCGCGCCCGAGGCTACTCTTGCCTGCCGCGTTGGGCCCGACGATCACGTTGACGCCGGGTTCGAGGCCGTCGATCGCGAGTGGGGTGTCGATGCCGGGCAGGCGTTCGACCCTAAGCCTCCTCAGCTTCACGGCCCGGGTCCTTCCTCCGCAGCGCGGGCGCCGTCTTGCATCAGCGCGACGGTCAGCAGGGCCGCCTCTTCGAGAATCCCGCCGACGAGCTCCTCGTCGAGCTCGAGGGAAGCCAGTTGTTGGTAGACGCTCTGCTCGGCGACTGCGGCCAGCACGCCGGTGGCCTCCTCGAGCATGCGCCGCCGCTCCGGCGACGCCGGCCCACGCAACGTGAGAACCGCACGTGCCGCGACCGCCAGCGGCCCGCTGCCGGCGGCCAGTTCTTCGAGGTCGAGTTCCGGTTGCGCCAACGAGACCAGGTCGTGCACGAAGCAGTCGACCCCGCCCAGCGAGAACACCGTCGACAGGAGGCCCGAGCGGCTCAGCTGGGCGGTGGCCGCGGCCGCGAAGCGGCTGCGGCCGTGGAGCTCCAGGCGGCAGCCGAGTGCCAGCAGTCCGGCATCCGCCGCCTGGCAGTCGAAGGCCGCGGCTTCCAGCGCCGCCAGCACCAGCGCATCGAGCTCGGCAAGCTCCTCGAGGGTGCTTAGGTCGACCGTCACGCGCTCGTAGCGCAGCGGCGACAGGCTCACGTGCTCGAACTCCAGCTCGCCGTCGGCGACGTTGACCAGCCACGCGCCACGGGGCCCGGCCTCACCGGGGTCGGCGGCCGCTAGCGAGCCGAGGTAGCCGACGCTGACGTCTCCGAGCGCATGCGGCTTGTGAACGTGGCCGAGGAGCCAGGCCGCCACCGGCTGCCGGACCAGCTCGGTCGTGGTCACGGGCGCGAAGCGGCTGGCCTGGTCGAGATCGGCGTGGAGCAGCCCGATGCTCAGACCGGAGCCGAGCCCGAGTGCGCCGAGGTCCAGTGACGCCACCGGGCTGCTGGTGACGACCGCTTCCGGGAACGACCAGCCAAGCACCGTGACTTCCTCCGCGCCGGCCGCGATACGGACCGACTCCCAAGTGCCCCCGGCCCCGAGCAAGCGCATGCCCGGAACCAGCCGGGCCAGACGCGGGAGCGCTGTCACGTCGTGGTTGCCGGCGACGGCCACCACCTCGATGCCTGCCGCCACGAGCCGCTCGACGCCGCTCCTGAGGTCGTTGAACGCCTCGTAGAAGTCGTTGTCGTCGTCCAGAACGTCGCCGGCGAGGAGGACCGCAGCTACCTCTCGGGCCAGCGCGAGGTCGACGAGCCGACGCCACGCCGCCGCCGGTCCCAGCTCCGGCAGGAGGCGCTGCATGCCTTGAGGTACCCGGCTCGGCTGGCGCCCCAGGTGCAGGTCGGCAGCGCACAGTAGCCGCATGTCAGGGTCGGTAGGGACGGCAGATCTTGCCGGCGACGACGGGGTGCTCGGCGCCGGTGGCCGACTGCGACACGTTCGGCTCGCCGTTGACCGCCATGTAGCCCATCACCGCCATCGCCAGCGTCTCGCGGTCCTTGTCGTCGAACCCCAGCTCGGCGAAGGTCTTGACGGGCGCCGGCAACCGGGCGCGAAAGCGCCGCATCAGCTCGCCGTTGCGAGCGCCGCCGCCGGCCACCAGCACCTCGTCGAGTCCGCGGGGGACGACATGCTCGTCGACCGCGAGCGCCAGCGACTCGACCGTCAACTGCATGATGGTCGAGATCATGTCGGCGATCGCCAAGGGCGGCTCGGCGGTCGCCCCTGGCGTCACGCCCCAGCCGCGCTCTAACGTCGAACGCAGGTGGAAGACCTCGCGGCCGGTCGTCTTGGGAGGTGACAGCCGGAAGTACGGGTCGTCGAGCAGGCGCTGTAGGGCCTTCTGGTCGACGGTTCCGGCGGCCGCCACGCTGCCATCGCTGTCGCGTTCGGCGTCGAGGTAGGCGCGCGCGGCGTCGTCCAGCACGCAGTTCGCAGGGCCGGTATCGAACGCGACGACGCCCGCGGGATCGCCGTCCGCCGGCAAATAGGTGAGGTTGGCGATGCCGCCGAGGTTGACCACCAGGCGCGCAACGCCGGGCTCGGAGTAGAGGAGGTGGTCGGAGAACGGCACCAACGGGGCACCTTGACCGCCGGCAGCCAGGTCCGACTGGCGGAAGTCGGAGACCGTCGTCACGCGGCAGCGCTCCGTCACGACGCTGGCCTCACCCAGCTGCAGCGTGCTCTTGAGCGTCCAGCCCAGCGCGGGATCGGGACGAGGGATGTGATAAACGGTCTGCCCAGACAGCGCCACCAGGTCGGCTGGCACCGTCGCGAGCTCGCGCTCGACGACGTCGGCATAGGCCTGGCCCACGGCCTGGTGAAGCTCGGTCAGCATCAGGACGTCCGAGGTGCCCGGATCCAAGGCGAGCTTCAGTCGCTTTGCCAGCGTCTCGTGGTAGCGGTGCGAGCCGCGTGTCAGCACGTGCCAGCGCAGGCTGCCCGCCACGCGCTCGAGCCGGACGGTGACGGTGTCGATGCCGTCGAGCGAGGTGCCGGACATCAGTCCAAGCACCGTCAGGGGCACGAGGTCGCGCCCGGTGGGGCCGCGTCCGGCGCCCGGCACCGGCTAGACCTTGACTCCGAGCTGGTCCGCCACCAGGGCGTGCACCTCGCGGCGCAAGGCCATGACGCCCTCGGCGGAGCCCCGGCGGGGATGCACGCGGTTGGTGAGTAGCACGCAGGCCCAGTCCTGGACCGGGTCGATCAGGATGCTGGTGCCGGTGAAGCCGGTGTGCCCGTACGCGGAGCTGGAGATCGTGCTTCCCACCGGCCAGTTGTCGGAGTTGAGACGCCACAGGATGCCGCGCGGCGGCCCGGAACCTCTCGACCGGTCGCGGGTCGCTTCCTGCAGCCAGTCAGAACCGCAGAACGGGACGTCCTCGCACAGCCACGCGCGGGCGTAGTCGAGCACGTCGGCCGCCGCGCCGAACAGGCCGGCGTGAGCCGAGACGCCCCCGAGCGACCAGGCGTTCTCGTCGTGAACCTCGCCCGCCAGCAGGCGGCCGCGCCAGCCGTCGTCCTCGGTCGGGGCCACGCGGCTGCCGGAGGGCAGCGGGCCGTAACGCACGCTGCTCATGCCGAGCGGGGCGAAGACCTCGCGGGCCACGAAGGAGTCGAGGCTCTCGCCCACGATCCGCTCGATGACCATCCCGAGCACCATCACACCGAGATCGGAGTAGTCGTACTCGCCTCGCTTGCCGCTGAGAGCGGACTGAAGCACGTTGGCGCGCTGCGCCTCGCGGCCCGACACCCACGCGAACATCGGCGTCCAGGCGGGCAGGCCGGAGCTGTGCAAGGTGAGTTCCTCGAGCGTGACGTCGCCGAGCGACGGCTCTTGGAACCAGCCGGCGTTGCTGAAGAAGTGATTGACCTTCTGCCCGAGGTGTATCTCGCCGGCCTCGAGCAACTTCAGCAGCGCGGGCAGGCAGGCCACGACCTTGGTCAGCGACGCCAGATCGTAGACGGTATCGGCGGTGACGTCGTTCTCGGGGCTGGCGCCGCGGTAGGCGAGAGAGCCGACCGCCACGGGCTGCCAGGCGCGCTCGCGCGTCCCGACCGCCAGCACCGCGCCGGGCGTCACGGCCTCGGCAACAGCCTGCTCCAGTACCGCCCGGGCATCCGAGCGGAACTGCGCTTCCAGCGAGGTCATGAGCGACGCTACCATGCAGAACGCGACTGGTCTAGGAATGGTACAGTGGTTGAGTTCACACGTCGCTTTTCGGCGCCAAGCGCGGGGAAAGGGAGTACCGCATGAACAGGTTCCGGCACGCCTTCATCACCCTCCTGACGGGTGCAGCGCTGCTCGTAGGCACCGCAGCAGCCCAGTCGGGGACGCTCGAGCTGGCGATCGACACCTCGCCGGCCGGGCTCGACCCCCACATCGTGACGGCGTTCTCGTCGTTCGCGGTGATCGGCCAGATCTACGACGGGCTTCTCGAGGTCAACGGCGCCCTCGAGCTCGAACCGGCACTCGCCACCGAGTGGACGGTCTCGGAAGACGGCATGACCTACGTCTTCAAGTTGCGCGACAACGTGCAGTTCCACAACGGACGCCACATGACCGCCGACGACGTCGTCTACTCGTTCGACCGCATCCGCGACCCGGAGACGGCGTCGCCCCAGGCGAGCCGCTTCACCGAGGTCGCGTCGGCCGTCGCGACCGGCGAGTACGAGGTCACGTTCACGATGGCGCAACCGTTCGCGCCGTTCCTGAGCAACCTCACCAACCTCTACGTGGTCCCGCAGGAAGTGGTGCAGGCCAACGGCAACCTCCAGCAGGTCGCGGTTGGCACCGGCCCCTTCATGCTCACCGAGGTGGTGCCTGACACCTACGTGCTGCTCGAGGCCAACACCGACTACTACCGCGCAGGCCAGCCGTACCTCGCGGCGCTGCGCTACAACATCGTCCCCGTCGCCTCGACGCGCGCCGCCGGCCTGCGCACCGGCACCTACCACCTGCTGCCCGACGTCGACCCGGCCACGGCCGAGACGATGCGCGGCGTGGCCGGCGTGACGCTGCTCGAGACCCAGGACCTCGCCTACACGCTCCTCGGCTTCAACGTCTCACGCGCGCCGTTCAACGACCCGCGCGTCCGCCTCGCCATCAACTACGCGATCGACCGCGACGAGTTGGTGGAGGCCGTGTACTTCGGCAACGCCGTCCCCGGCGGTCCCCTCAGCCCCGGCCTGCAGGAATGGGCGCTCGACACCGGCGCCTACGCCTGTTACGACACCGACCGCGACATGGCGCGCAGCCTGCTCGCCGAGGCGGGCTACCCGAACGGCTTCTCGGCCGAGATCCTCACCTTCGGCACCATCCAGGTCGTCTCCGACGCCGCGCAGGTGCTGCAAGCGCAGCTCGGCGAGGTCGGCATCGACGTCGATGTCAACGTCGCGGAGTTCGGCGCGTTCGTTCAAGGCTGGAGGAACTCGGAGTTCGACATGTTCGTCAGCCTCAACGGCGGCTCCTCCGACCCCGACGGCTACCTGCACCGCACCTTCGTCACCGGCGGCTCGACCAACGTCTTCCTATACTCCGACGCCCGCGTCGACGAGCTCCTCAACACCGGCCGCGTGACGACCGACCGGGCGGCGCGCAAAGCCATCTACGACGATCTGCAGCTGGCCCTCGCGTGCGAGGGGCCGATCGCTCACCTCGCCTACGGCACGCTGTTCACGGGCATCACCGACAACGTGATGGGCTTCCAGCAGATGCCGACCCGCGGGCTGCGCTACCTCCGCGAGGTGATGCTGCACTAGCTCATGCTCCAGTACACCGTCCGCCGCCTAGCCGACCTCGTGTTCGTGCTGTTCGGCGTGTCGGTGTTGATCTTCCTGATGGTCAGGTTCATCCCCGGCGACGCGGTGGCGATCATGCTCGGCGCCAACACCGACATCACGCCGGACCGGGTAGAGAACCTGCGGCGCCAACTCGGCCTCCACCTGCCGGTGCACCAGCAGTACTGGCAGTGGTTCACCGGCGTGCTGAGGGGCGACCTCGGCAACAGCATCTGGACCGGTCGACCGGTGCTCGAGGAGATAACGGCCCGCATCCCGGCCACCCTGCAGATCACCGGGATGTCGCTGCTGCTGGCCATCGTGCTCGCGCTGCCGCTGGGGGTGGTGGCGGCGCGAGCCCGCGGCACCTGGGGCGACCTGGTCGTCAGGGTCCTCGCGATCGCCGGGTTGACCCTGCCCTCGTTCTGGGTCGGCGTGCTGCTGCTCTACTTCTTCTCGGTCTACCTGCCGCGTTGGCCGTCGATCGGCTACGTGCCGTTCGCTCAAGACCCCCTGGGCAACTTGGCGCGCCTGATGCTGCCGGTGATCGCCGTCAGCCTGCCGATGGTGGCTGGCCTCACGCGGATCCTGAGGTCGAGCCTTCTCGAGGTCCTCAGCAGCGACTACGTGCGCACCGCCAGGTCGAAGGGCGTGAGCAACCGCGCCGTGCTCTACAAGCACGCGCTGCGCAACGCCCTCATCCCCGTCATCACCGTGATCGGCGTCAACGTCGGCTACCTGCTGTCGGGAGTGGTCGTGATCGAGCAGGTGTTCGCCATCCCCGGCGTCGGGCGGCTGGTGATCGGCGCGATCAACGAGCGCAACTACCCGCTGGTGCAGGGCGTGGTGCTGGTCGTGACCGCGGTGTTCGTGTTCGTCAACCTGCTAGTCGACCTCGCCTACGGCTGGATCGATCCGCGGGTGGAGTACTCGTGAGGCGCGCTTGAGGCCGGGCCGCTTCTTCGCGAGGCTGAGGAGGAACCCGGTCGGCTTCCTCGGGTTCCTGTTGTCGGTGCTGGTGATCCTGGCGGCGCTGCTCGGACCCGCGCTGACCCCTTACGATCCCCTGCACCAGAGCATCAGGGACCGCTTCCAAGGTCCCAGCGCAGCGCACTGGCTCGGAACCGACAACTTCGGCCGTGACACGCTCTCGCGCATCCTCCACGGCTACCGCACCTCGCTGAGCGTCAGTCTCGGCGCCGTCGGCATCGCGACGCTGGTGGGGGGCCTGCTCGGTCTGCTGGCGGCCTACTTCAGAGGTTGGACCGACCGGCTGATCATGCGCTTCATGGACATCCTGCTGGCGTTCCCGATCATCCTGCTGGCGATCGCGGTGCTGGCCGTGCTCGGGCCCGGAAGCCTCAATACCGGCCTCGCCATCGGCATCGTCTACACGCCGATCTTCGCGCGCCTGGCGCGAGCTCCTGCGCTGACCGTGCTGAACTGGGACTACGTCTCCGCCGCCCGCGCTCTCGGCGGCGGCGCCCTGCGCATCCTCGGCCGGCACGTCACGCCCAACATCCTCGCGCCGATCATGGTGCAGGTGACGCTCTCGCTCTCGACCGCCATCCTGGTCGAGGCCTCGCTCAGCTTCCTCGGTCTCGGAACCCAACCTCCGACGCCATCGCTGGGGCTGATGCTGTCGGAGGCGCGCACGACGATGCTGCTGTCGCCGTGGGTGTCGGTGTTCTCCGGCGCCGCGATCCTCCTCGCCTCGCTCGGGTTCAACCTGTTCGGCGACGGGCTCCGTGACCTGCTCGATCCGACGCTGCGCGACGTCTGAGCTGGTCGCGTCGCGCCGCTCTGCGGCCGGTATGTGAAGCCATCACATTCGCCTCGTCTGCCATTGCGCTCCTGACGCCTTGGACCTAAGCTGGCGCCATGAAAAGACCGCTGGTGGTTCTGCTGGTGGCATCGCTGTTGGCAGCGGTCGCGGGCTTCGCCTCCGCGCAGATCGACGACCGCGCGCGCGACTTCCTCGAAGGGCTCAACGATCGGTTCGACATCGACATCGACACCGTCGACCAGACCGCGCTCGTGACCACCTTCCTGCCCGACGGCACTCCCGTGCCGGTCACCTCCCGCACGATCCTCGACTACGTCAACCGGCGCGCTGCCACCTTCACCGAAGTAGCGCCGGGCATGCAGGCGATCATGCTCTTCAAGGACGGCAAGGTGTCGATGAGGGTCGCCGGCGTGCCGCTGCCGATGCCCGTGCCGCCTGACGCCGCCGAGTCGTTCGAGGAGATGTTCGAGCCGGCCGCCTGGTCCGGCCTCAAGGAGGGCGACATCGCCACCTACGACGGGCCGGTGACCTACGGCGACTTGCTGGCCGGTGAGCAGGTCAGCTACACGACCACGCACGAGATTGACGGCCAGGAGAAGCCGGCCACGACGCGCTTCGTCTTCGCCTCTGACGACGCTCTGCTCGGCTACCTGATCGAAACCGACGACGGCGGACCCCTCCTGATCGTCCTCGACGCTCCCGCCACGGGCGGGTACCTGACGGCGATGAGCTACAGCATGTACGTGCAAGATGGCGAGACCTGGACGCTCATGAACAAGACGGAGTTCACCGAGTACCTGGTCAACGAGCCGATCGACGAGAGCCTCTTCGAGTAGTCCCTAGGAGCCCCTGCGGCGCAAGGCGGCTGCCTGGCCACCGCGAAGCCTGAGGTCGGGCCGCTCGGAGGATCGTTCACCGAGCCGGTGTAACCTTTGTGGATGCCCCGAGGACCGCTATCCGGCGTGCGCCTGTCGTACGTCGTCGGCATCGGCATGGGCGGCCTCGCGCTGGCCGCCATCTGGAGCCTATACAACGCCTTCATGCCGCTGCTGCTCGCCGACTTCGTGTCGAGCCGCGCGTTGCGTGGCGTCATCATGGGGCTCGACAACGCGCTGGCGGTGCTGCTGATCCCGGTCGTCGGCGCCTGGTCCGACAGGGTCGAAGGACCCTTCGGCAAGCGGTTGCCGTTCCTGGTCGTCGGGATGCCGTTGGCCGCGCTGCTGTTCGCGCTGCTGCCGCTGGCGAACGGGGCGCTGTGGTCGTTGCTGGCGGTCGACGTGTTCTTCCTGCTCTCGATGATGGTCTTCCGCGCGCCGCTGGCGGCGTTGATGCCGGATCACGTGCCCCCCGACAAGCGCTCCGGCGCCAACGGGGTGCTCACGTTCATGGGAGCGTTGGGCGGCGCGTTCGCGCTGCTCGCCTTGGCTCCGGCCTTCGACCGACTACAGTGGCTGCCGTTCGCCGGCGCCAGCGCGCTGCTGGTGGCTTCCCTGCTCGTCATCTGGCTGACTGCCGACCGGAAACCCAAGCACGTCGAGACCGGCTCGGCGGCCGACGAGGCCCCCCTGCTGTCCTCCTATGCGGCGGGCCTCCGATCGCTGTTCGTGCGGGAGAACCTCGGCGGCGGGTTGGTGCTGGTGGCGCTGTTCGCGTTCTTCCTGGGCTTCTCGGCGCTCGAAGCGCAGTTCAGCACGTTCGCCACCGAGCATCTCGGCGCGACCGCCGGCACCGCCGGCAGGCTCTTGGGCCTGACGCTGGCCGCGTTCCTGGCGATGTCTCTGCCGGCTGGCTGGCTGGCGGGCCGCTTCGGCGAGTTCAAGGTGATGACCATTGGCGCCGTGCCGCTCGCGATCGTCGCCGTGCTGATGGCGGTTATCGACCGCCCCTCCGCCATCCCTTACCTACTGGCTCTGGCCGGCGTGTTCTGGTCTTTGATCGTGGTGCCGGCGTACCCGCTGGTCGTGTCGTTGGCCGGCTCCGAGCGGACGGGCTTCCTCACCGGGATCTACTTCCTGTTCGGCTCCGGCGCGGCGGTCATCGGCCCGGGGCTGATCGGCGGACTGATGGACATCTTCGGTAACCGGGCCCTGTTCGTGGCGATCGCGGCCGCCGTGGCCGGCGGTGCCGCGGTCCTCGCCGTCGCTCGCCCCCTGGTGCGCTCGTCCGCGCGCGGCACCGCCGGCGGCGTCAACCCTTCCGAAGCTTGAACACGATCTCCGCCGGGAAGTCGCTGCCCCAGTCGTGGCTGGCTACGAACTTCCTGTCGTCTCCGCGACGCGTGGCGCGCGGCTCGCGAAGATCCTCGACGAGGAACCCCAGGCTTCTGAAGAGCGCGAACCAGCGCGACAGGGGAAGGCTGAACTCGATGCCGCCTGGGTCGATCTCGGCCTGCGTCCAGTCGAGCCGATGGAGATCGAAATAGGGTCGCTCGAGGCGCCGCGTCAGCGGTCCTCCGTCGGCGGGACCGCACAACGAGGCGAACGGATGATTGCTCAGGAAGACCAACCTGCCACCGGGCTTCAACAACCGGTGCGCCTCGGGCAACCAGGCGTACGGGTCGCACCAGATCGAGGCTCCGTACTCGCTCAGGGCGAAATCGAAGCTCGCGTCCGCGAACGGCGTGGCCTCGGCGTTGCCGTGCCACAGCTCGAGCTCGATGCCGTGCTCGGCTGCCAGACGCCGCGCCGTGGCGAGCTGACGTTCGGAGTTGTCCACCCCAGTGACGACGGCCCCTCTGCGAGCCATCCAGGCCGAGCCGTAGCCGGTCCCACAACCGAGCTCTATGGCGCGCATGCCGTGCATGTCCGCCGGCAGCATCGCGAGTTCGCTCTCGCTGACGCCCCAGATACCCCATGAAGGAGCGGCGGCGGCCCATAGGCGTTCGCCTTCCGCCACCCAATCCGGGGCGTTGGCGTCCCACATGCGCCGGTTCTCCAGGACGTGCATCGGCAGGTCGGCGTTCTCTTCCATGGGACGCATGCTAAGCGCCGCCGTCGGCCACCGCGACAGCCAACCGCGGAGCGAGATCCCCGGCGCTCGCGACGGTGATCGCGCTGAGGCCGAGCCACCGCGCCATCAGCTTCAACTCGCCGGCCAACTGCTCGGCGACCGCCGCCGGCGAGCGGCGGCGCGCCCCCGGGGCCGGAGAGGCCTCCAACCAGGACGCCTGGACCTGCAACTGGGAGGCCTTGCGGTCGGCCTTGAGATCGACGCGGGCGGTTATTTGGTCGCCCTGCAGGAACGGCAGGCAGTAGTAGCCGTAACGCCGCTTGGCCGCCGGCGTGTAGATCTCGATGCGGTAGTCGACCCCGAACATGCGCTCCAAGCGGTCGCGGTACCAGCACACCGGATCGAAGGGCGACAGCAGCGCCGCGCCGGTGCAGCTGCCGGGATCGCCGGCGTTGACGGCGAGCACCGCTCGCTCCTTCCACCCCTCGACCTCCACCCAGCGACCGAGCCCGCGTTCCACCGCCGAAGCGGCCAACGGCTTGGCGGCGGCCTTCTTGATGCGGAAGTGATCGCCGATGTCGCCCGGCGTGCCGATGCCGGTAGCTGCCAGCGCGATGTCGAATAGTTCCTGCCTCGCTTCGGCAGCCGGCAGCTCCTGGAGGTCGGCGTTCTCGCCCCACACGCGCTCGGGCGCGTCATAGCGGCGCTGGAAGCCGGGCCGCCCGGAGATCGCGACGCGGCCTTGGTAGAAGAGCATGTCGAGCGTCCACTTGACGTCGCTGTTGTTCCACCACCCACCGCGCTGGCGCATCGCGCCGTTCGGCTCGAGCTCGGCGAGGTCGGCGGCCGTCAGCGGCCCCTTCTCGCGCACCGCGCTCTCCACCGCTTCGGCGATGCCGGGCGCGTTCTCCTCGAGGTGGGCCTGCAGCTTGCCGTTCAGCCAGTGATTCGCCCGCATGCGATGCCTGAGATGCGGCAACAGACGTATCGGCATCACCGATGCCTCGTGCCCCCAGTGCTCGAAAGTCTCGCCGCTGGACCACAGGTAGGCGTCGAGATCCTCGGTGGGGTACGGGCCGAAGCGCGAGTAGAAGGGCAAGTAGTGAGCGCGCGCCAGGACGTTGACGCTGTCGAGTTGCAGGACCCCTTGCCTCTGGAGGTAGTCACGGAAGTGGCCTGGTCCCGGGCGTCCTCGCGGACGCCGCCGGGCCAGGCCTTGAGATGCCAGGAAGATGCGCCGCGCCTGCGCGGCGGACAGCGATTCGGTCACTGGATCTGCAGCGCTAAGCCTTGCGGAAGAGACCGATGATCACCAGCAGGACGACCGCACCGACGACGGCGACCAGCAGGCTCGGCAGGTTGAACCCCGTCACCCCGCTGGCGCCGAACTGGTTGAACAGCCAACCTCCCAGGAACGCTCCGACGATCCCCACGACGATGTTCCCGAGCAGTCCCTGCGACTTGTTGGTTAGCACCCCAGCCAACCAGCCGGCGATGGCGCCGAAGAGCAGCCAAAGAAGGATGTTCGTCGCACTCATGCGTGCCTCCCGTTCCGGTCGCGAAGCCACGGGCTCGGGCTGACGGCACACGGCTGCCGGACCGTAGCCCCAGCACTCCTGCGACCTTGGTGCGCAGAGTGTAGCGCCTGGGCGGGCGGACGACCGCAACGAAGAGACACGCCGACGGCGCCTGCGCCCCCGAATCGCGTCGGGCAGCACGCTGGCCGCGGTCTCACCGTCGCTGCCACGCCGGCCCCGGGATAATAGAATGACCGCAGCCAGACGCGCTTCGCGCGCCGACGGCGGATCCCGGGGCCACTGTCACGATGTCTTTGGTTGCACTGATCGCCCTACCGTTCGTAGGCAGTCTCTGCGCCGCGCTCTTGAACCGCTCGGCCAGAACGACTGCCGCCCTGCTCGCTGCCGTCGTGACGCTCGGTGGCGCCACGCTGCTGGCGTTCCAATATCCGCAGGTGAGCTCCGGAACCGGGATCCGGGAGCGAGTGGCGTGGCTGCCCACGCAAGACCTCGACCTGATCATCCGGGTCGACGGGCTGTCGTGGGTGTTCGCGATGCTGGTCCTGCTGATCGGCGCGCTAGTGGTCCTCTACGCCCGCTACTACATGTCCAAGGACGACCCGGTGCCGCGCTTCTACGCGTACCTGCTGGCGTTCATGGGCGCGATGCTCGGCATCGTCACGTCCGGCAACCTGATCCAGCTGGTGTTCTTCTGGGAGCTCACCAGCATCTTCTCGTTCCTGCTGATCGGCTACTGGCACCAGAACGCCAACGCCCGCGATGGCGCCCGCATGGCGCTGACGGTCACCGCGCTGGGCGGCCTCAGCATGCTCGGGGGCGTGCTGGTGATCGGCAGCATCGTCGGCAGCTTCGACCTCGATGTCGTGCTCGCCTCCGGCGCCGTGATCAAGGCCAGCCCGCTCTACTTGCCCGCTCTGATACTCGTCCTGCTGGGAGCGTTCACTAAGAGCGCCCAGTTCCCCTTCCACTTCTGGCTGCCTCACGCGATGGCCGCCCCCACGCCAGTGTCCGCCTATCTGCACTCGGCAACGATGGTCAAGGCCGGCGTCTTCCTGTTGATCCGCATGTGGCCGGCGCTGGCCGGGACCGGCGAGTGGTACGTGATCGTCAGCGCCACCGGCTTGGTCACCCTGCTGCTCGGCGCCGTGTTCGCCTGCTTCCAGCAGGACCTCAAGGGCCTGCTGGCCTACTCGACGATCAGCCACCTCGGCCTCATAACGCTGCTGCTCGGGTTCAGCACGCCTCTGGGGCTGGTTGCGGCGGTGTTCCACGCGCTCAACCACGCCACCTTCAAGGCCTCGCTGTTCATGGCCGCCGGCATCATCGACCACGAGACAGGCACGCGCGATCTCAGGCGGCTCAGCGGTCTGTTCAAGTTCATGCCGATCACCGGCACCCTGGCGATCGTCGCCGCCGCCGCCATGGCCGGCGTGCCGCTGCTCAACGGCTTCCTCTCGAAGGAGATGTTCCTGGCCGAGGCGCTCGAGTCGCACACGGGGTCGCCCATCGACATGGCGCTGCCGTACCTCGCCACTTTGGCCAGCCTGTTCAGCGTTCTCTACTCGGTCCGCTTCATCCACCAGGTGTTCTTCGGACCCAAGGCGACGGAGCTGCCGCGCGAGCCCCACGAGCCACCGAGCTGGATGCGGTTCCCGGTCGAGTTGCTGGTCCTCGTCTGCCTGGTGGTTGGCGTCGTGCCCGCCGTCACCATCGGGCCGTTCCTCAACTCCGCCGTTGTGTCGGTGCTCGGAGGCGCCGCCCCTGCCTACAGCCTGCGCGTGTGGCACGGCTTCAACACCCCGCTGATGCTCAGCTTCATCGCGTTGGCCGGCGGCTTGCTCGCTTACCTGGTGGGGCGTCCCTACCTCGAACGCAACGCCGGCGACGGCCCCCCGTGGGGCGGCCGCCTGCGGGCGCGCATGGTGTTCGACGGCGTGATGGCGGCGATCTTCGCCGGAGCCCAGTGGCTGTACGACCTGATGGGCACCAGGCGACTGCAGCCGCAACTCCGGCTGCTGGTGCTGGTCGCGCTCGGCGTTGCCACGCTGCCGTTCATCCGGCTCGGGTTCAGCTTCGGCGACGTCCCCGGTACGCCCGCCGATCCCGTGTTCGTTTTGATCTGGGTGGTGGCGGGCGCGTGCGCGATCGGCTCGGCGATCCTCGCCAAGTACCACCGTCTTGCCGCCCTGATCCTGATGGGCGGAACCGGCATCATCACCTGCGTTACGTTCATGATGCTGTCCGCGCCCGACCTGGCGCTGACGCAGCTGGTCGTCGAGATCACCACCACGGTGCTGCTGCTCCTCGGACTCCGCTGGTTGCCGAAGCGCCAGCCGCTGCCAGAGACCGGCATGACCCTGGTCAAGGCGCGCGCCAGACGCACCGCCGACCTGCTCACGGCGGTGGCCACCGGCGGCGGCGTGGCAGCTCTGGTCTACGCGGTGATGACGCGGCCGCTGCCGGACACCATCTCGAAGTTCTTCGTGGACAGCGCCTACCTGCTGGCCGGTGGCCGCAACGTCGTCAACGTGATCATCGTCGACTTCAGAGCGTTCGACACGCTCGGCGAGATCACCGTGCTCGGCACCGTCGCGCTGACGATCTTCGCCCTGCTCAGGCGCTTCAGGCCCGCCAAGGACTCGATCGGAGCCACCGCCCAGCAGCGGCGTCAGGCGCTGGACGACCGCGAGGACGAGAACCGCGAGGAAGGCGACACCGCCGAGGGCTACCTGTTGATCCCACGCGTGTTCATGCACTGGCTCTTCCCGGTGGTGGCGTCGTTCGCGGTGTTCTTGTTCCTGCGCGGCCACGACCTGCCGGGCGGCGGCTTCGCCGGCGGCGTGACCATGGCGATCGGCTTCATCCTGCAGTACATGGCCGGCGGCACGCGCTGGGTCGAGGCCAGGCTGCGCATCCTGCCGGTGCGCTGGATCGGCTTCGGTCTGCTGACGGCCGGGCTCACCGGTGCCGGCGCCTGGCTGTTCGGCTACCCGTTCCTCACCTCGCACCATGAGTATCTCGAGCTCCCGGTCCTCGGCCGGCTGCCGTTCGCGACGGCCACCCTCTTCGACATCGGCGTGTTCGTCCTGGTGGTCGGCGCTACCGTCCTGATGCTGATCGCCATCGGCCACCAGTCGATCCGCTCGGCACGGCAGGCGGCCACTGCCGAGGCGGCCGCAGAGATCGACGAAGCGGCGGGTAACTGATGGAGCTGGTCGTGGCTCTCGCCATCGGCGTCATGGCCGGCGCCGGCATCTGGCTGCTGCTCAGGCCCCGCACGTTCCAGGTGGTGTTGGGCCTGGCGTTCTTGTCCTACGCCACCAACCTCTTCATCGTCTCGATGGGGCGGCTGCGTGTCGGCGCCGAGGTGTTCGTGCCCGCCGGCGTGATACCCAACCCCGCTGACTACGCCGATCCGTTGCCGCAGGCGCTGGTGCTGACCGCGATCGTGATCAGCTTCGCGATGACGGCTCTGATCCTGGTGGTGCTGTTGGCCGCGCGCGGCCTGACCGGCACCGATCACGTCGACGGCGAGGAGGTGGAAGGCAGGTGAGCGGCTGGCAACAGCACCTGATGGTGGCGCCCGTGGTGTTGCCGCTGCTGGCCGCGGCCGTGATGCTGTTCGCCGACGAGAGCAGTCGGCGCTTCAAGGTGACGATGTCGCTCTTCACCACCTACGCGCTGCTCGGCATCGCCATCTACCTGCTGGTGGTGGCGAACGCGCAGGGCGAGACCTTCGTCGGCGTCTACCGCCTCGGCGACTGGGCGGCGCCGTTCGGAATCGTGCTGGTGGTGGACCGCCTGTCGGCCGTCCTGCTGCTGCTGACCGCGGTCCTCGGCATCACCTCCTTGACCTTCGCGCTGGCCCACTGGAGTCAGGCCGGACAGCGCTTCTACGCGGTCTTCCTGCTGCAGTTGATGGGACTCAACGGCGCCTTCCTGGCTGGCGACCTGTTCAACCTGTTCGTGTTCTTCGAGGTGTTGCTGGCGGCCTCCTATGGGCTTGCGCTGCACGGCTCCGGCCGTTCCAGGGTCACCGCCGGCCTTCACTACATCGTGATCAACGTGACGTCGTCGACGCTGTTCCTGATCGGCACGGCGATGATCTACGGCGTCACCGGCACGCTCAACCTCGCCGACCTGGCGCTGCGCTTCCCC
>CAYNOS010000019.1:0-48186 GCA_964398985.1 uncultured bacterium | reverse complement strand
GAAGTCGCGCAGGTTCTCGAAGATGTTCTGCATCGGGCGCACCAGCATCCGTCCCTGACTTGCCCAGTAGCCGATGTTCTCGAAGATCAGCGGCACGTCCTCGGAGCGGGCGGGCCGCACCGTGACGGCGTTGACGGTCTCGGCTCGCGCGACCGGTGGCTCAAGAGTCGGCATCGTAGTCTCCCTTGGCGGCGGCGGCCTCGAGTTCTCTCTTGGCCGCTTCGATCTGCTCCACCACCCGCTGCCTGGCGGGTCCTCCGTAGCTGGCGCGCGCGTCCACGACGTTGTCGAGATCGAGCGCGCGGTAGACGCTCTCGTCCAGGCGCGGCTCCTCGGCTCTCAGGTCCTCGAGGCTCAGCTCCTCGAGAGCCACGCCGCGCTCCAGGGCTTTGGCGACGAGCCTGCCAACAGTGTGGTGCGCCTCCCGGAAGGGCACGCCGAGCCTGACCAGATGGTCGGCCAAGTCGGTCGCGTTCGAGTAGCCACGCCCGGCCGCCTGCCGCATCCGCCCTGTGTGGAAGACGGCGTGTGGCAGCATGCCGAGGTAGATGCGCACGCTGTCCTCGGCGGTGTCGAACGCGTCGAAGAGCCCTTCCTTGTCCTCCTGCATGTCCTTGTTGTAGGTGAGAGGGAGGCCCTTCATCACCGTCAGCAGGCCCATCAGCGCGCCGTAGACGCGGCCGGTCTTGCCGCGAACCAACTCGCAGGCATCGGGGTTCTTCTTCTGGGGCATCATCGAGCTGCCGGTCGTGAAAGAGTCCGGCAGCGTCACGAACCCGAACTCCTGGCTCGACCAGATGATCAGCTCCTCGCTGAGGCGCGAGAGGTGCATCATCAAGATCGCCAGCGCCGACACCGCCTCGATCGCGAAGTCGCGGTCGGATACCGCATCGAGCGAGTTGGCCGCCACCGCTCCGAAACCGAGCAGGTCGGCGGTGCGGTGCCTGTCGATCGGGAACGTCGTGCCGGCGAGTGCGCCGGCGCCCAAAGGCGAGACGTCGGCGCGCCCGGCAGCGTCGGCGAGGCGTGCATCGTCGCGCAGGAGCATCTCGTAGTAGGCGAGCAGGTGGTGGGCCAACCTGACCGGCTGCGCCACCTGCAGGTGCGTGTAGCCGGGCAGCACGGTGTCTATGTGGCGCTCGGCCAACGCGACCAGCACCCGGCGCAGTCCGTGCAGCGAGCCTCTGAGGCTGCGCGCGCGTCGCTTCAGGTACAGGCGCATGTCGGTGGCGACCTGGTCGTTGCGGCTGCGCGCGGTGTGAAGCTTGCCGCCGACGGCGCCGATGTCCTCGGTCAGGCGCGCTTCGAGGTTCATGTGAACGTCCTCGAAGCGCTGCTCGAACTCGATCGCGCCGGCCGCCAGCCGCTGCTGGAGGCGCTCCAGGCCTCGCTGGATGGCCTCGCCGTCGTCCCGGCTGAGCACGCCTTGCTCGGTGAGCATGCGGGCGTGAGCCAGTGACCCCAGCAGATCCTCAGCTGCCATGCGCTGGTCGACGTCGATCGATGCGTTCACGCGCGCGACGAGAGCGTCGGTGGCCTCGGCGAAGCGGCCGCCCCACATCGACGCCGACTTCGCTGCGGGGGCCGGCCCGCCGCCGTGATCTTCGGAACGGTCGTCAGGCACCGGTGCGCTCCTGGCGCTGCCAGACTCCGCCGACACGCTTGTGCAGCAACGTGCTGCCTTCGGAGGCGGGCCGGTAGCCCATGCGTAGGTAGTAGCGAAGTTGCTCAGGGTCGTCGATCTCGAGGCTCAGGCTCTTGACGTTACCCTTGATGGCCATCGCCTCGAGCTTCGTCATCAGCCAACGACCGTAGCCTTGCTCGCGCTCGCTGGCGAGGGTCACGACCCTCTCGATGCTCCACCCTTCCGGGTTGGACGTCCACAGCACGGCCGCCAACGCGGTCCCGAAGGCATCGGTTACGAGCAGGGCATACCCGGAGTTGAGGTGCGCCGCCATGCTGGAGCTGGTGGCGCCAGCTTCGGGTTTGGCGTTGCGGTACAGCTCGGCCAGCGCCGGCGCGTCAGCGAGCTCCGCTTCTCGCAGCAGCACCTTGGCGTGTGCCTCGCCGCCCTTGACCGGAAGTGCGCTGGCGGCCGGCACGTCAGCCTGCTCCTGAGAGCGCGGCCTCAGTCACTCGCTGACACCGCCTCGTCAGCCCTCGTGGGCTGCTCGCCGTCTTGCTCGAGCTGGCGGCGGATCCGCAGGCGCAGCGCGTTGAGCTTGATGAAGCCGTCGGCGTCGGCCTGGTCGTAGACGCTGTCCTCTTCGAAGGTCACCACGTCCTGGCGGTAGAGGCTGTTGGGCGAGCGGCGGCCGAGCACCGTCACCGAACCCTTGTAGAGCTTCAGCTTCACCTCGCCGGTGACCGGCTGCTGGATGTCGTCGAACAGGCGCTGCAGCGCTTCTCGCTCGGGCGAGTACCAGAACCCGTTGTAGACGGCCGCGGCGTAGCGCGGGACGAGATCGTCGCGAAGCTGAAGGACCTGGCGGTCGAGGGTCAGCGACTCGACCGCCTTGTGCGCGTGGAACAGCAGGGTGCCTCCGGGCGTCTCGTAGCAGCCCCGCGACTTCATGCCAACGAAGCGGTTCTCGACGATGTCGATGCGACCTATGCCGTGCTTGCCGGCGATGCGGTTCGCCTCGCTGAGCAGCGCGTAAGGCGACAGGCGCCGGCCGTCGATCGCCACCGGATCGCCGTGCTGGTAAGCGATCGTGACGATCTCGGGCTGATCGGGCGCGTCCTCGGGGTCGACGGTCAGCTTCCACATGCCCCGTGGCGCCTCGGCCCACGGGTCCTCGAGCACGCCGCCTTCGTAGCTGATGTGAAACGAGTTGGCGTCGGTCGAGTAGGGCTTCTCCTTGGTGACAGGCACGTCGATACCGTGCTCGGCCGCGTAGGCGATGCAGTCCTCGCGGCCCTTGAGGTCCCACTCGCGCCACGGCGCGATCACCCTGATGTCCGGCTTGAGGGCGTAGGCGGAGAGCTCGAAGCGCACTTGGTCGTTGCCCTTGCCGGTGGCTCCGTGAGCGACGGCGTCGGCCCCCTCGGCCTCGGCGATCTCGACCATCTTCCTGGCGATCAGCGGCCGCGCGAACGAGGTGCCGAGCAGGTAGTAACCCTCGTAGATGGCTGCCGAGCGCAGCACCGGGAAGACGAACTCGGAGACGAACTCCTCCTTGAGGTCGACCGCGTAGGCGCTGACGGCGCCGGTGCGCAGCGCCTTGAGACGCGCCTCCTCGACCTCGTCGCCTTGGCCGATGTCGGCCGTGAACGCCACCACGTCCGCCCCGTAGTTCGCCTTGATCCAGTGCAGGATCACGGACGTGTCGAGGCCGCCCGAGTAGGCCAACACAACCTTCTTGACTGCCGACTTGTTGCTTCGCATGTTGCCTCCAGAAACGAGAACCGCACTCTCACCGGCCGGGCGCTCCGGCTGCGCCGCCTGATGGCCCATTCAGAACGGGCGACCGGCCGCGCTCCCAACCCTGCGGCTTGCAGGCGTCTGCCGGACGCGCGACATCGCGCACCCGGCCGGCGCTGCAGCGCCGCTCAGATAGGTCGGGATCGGGTGAAAGTGCGGGTCATCTTCGTGTGGGGTTAGCGCGGTCGCTATGCGCGCCAGCGGATAACCATGCAACTCTAGCAGAGCGCGCCGGTGGCAACAAGGCGACCGCAGGCAATGATTCAGCGTCGAGCAGCGGCCGCTCTGCGCCCGGGCAGCGATGCGAGCGCGGCAGCGCTCAACACCAGCGAGCCCCCGAGGATGGCCCACGGGCCCAGCCGCTCGCCGAACAGCAGGGCCGCCAGCGTGGCCGCCACCACCGGCTCGATCGTCGCCACCAGCACCGCCCGCGACGCTTCCACCTGGCGCAGTCCGGTGAAGTACGAGCGGTAAGCGAGGTAGGTGCAGAACACCGCGATCAGGCCGATGTCGAGCCACACGATCTTGGGCGCGCTGAGCGCCTCGAAGCTGACGAACGGCAGCAGGCCGAGGGCGCCGAGTGGCATGACGACCGCGTAGATCGTGACCACCTGGTAGCGGCGCAGCAGCCACTTGCCGAACAGGTAGTAGCTGGCGTACGTGAGGCCGGCCACGAGCCCCCAAGTCACCGACGCCACGCTGACAGTCATGCCCGCGCCGCCGCCGCGCGCAACGAGCACCACCCCGACGATCGACAGAGCCACCAGCGCGCTCTTCTGGACCGTCAGGCGCTCCTTCAGGAGCGCGGCCGCCAGCAGCGCCACGAATGCCGGCGCGGTGTACAGCAGTACGAAAGCCAGGCTGATGCCGCCCTCGTCGATCGCCACGTTGAGCGCCGTGTAGAACAGCGACACGCCGATCAGTGCGAATGCCAGCAGCCCGAACGCGTCGGCCGGACGCTGAAGCCTCAGGCGGCCGCTGAGGGCGGCTTGGATCAAGAATGCCAAGCCGGCCAGCGCAGCTCGCCAGAACGCGATCTCGACGGCCGGCACGCCGTTGGCCAACGCGCGCTTCGAGAACACGCCGATGGTGCCCCAGAGCAGGGCGGCCGCCAGCACGTAGAGGTAGCCGAGCCGGGAGTCAGGCGACGGTTCGGGACTCACACCCGGGCGCCGTCATCCACCTTCAACCCGTAGGCCCTGGCGATCTCTGGCTCGTTGAGACGCAGTCGCGCCATGCGGGCCCGATAGGAGCGGTACTCGACGAGGAAAGCGATCAGGTTGATGGCGTAGATCACGATGATCGCGGTTAGCGCCACCTGCGCGGCGATGACGGGACCGCTGCCGAGCAGGAAGTAACGCCTGAGCAGGTCGGTGCCGAAGATCGCCCACGGCACCAGCAGCAGCACGCCCCACAGCTCGTCGGCCAGCCCGGTGCCGGGGAACAACACAGCGAGCAGGTGGTAGACGAACGTCCGCGGCGCGTTGCGCGAGGTCCGAGGACGCGGGATCACCAGCCAGATCAAGCTCATCAGCGCCAGCAGAGCGAAGACCACGACCGTGATGATCCACAGCCACTGCGGCCCGAACGCGGGCTCGGCGGTCAGCGTCGTCCAGGGATCGGTGAAGGCCGAGGCCAGCGCCGCAACGTAGCTGCCGGAGGTGGCGTCTTCGAGCCGCCGCTGGTCGGGGGCCGCAAGCTGCGGAGCGTCGGGGCGGTAAGCCTCGAGCAGCCGCGACGGGTTGGGGGCGAGCCCGAGGTTGAACGAGGCCTCCGGGTGATCGCCGCGCAGTTCGAGCGCGATGCGGTAAAGCTCGCTGTCGGAGCGCAGCACGCCGAGGTTGTTCATCGCGTCGGCGTCGGTCGTGAGCTCCTGATAGGCAGCCGCGGCGGCGCTCTGCTCACCGCTGGCGTGAAGAGCGTAGGCGGTGACGAACCCGGCAGCCCCGTTGTCGGCGAGGTCGGTCAGCGCCGCAAGGGCAACCGGCGTGGCGAGCGAGCCACTGCCCAGCGAGGCATCCAGATCGGCGGCCCGCTGCGACCAGTTGTTCAAGCCCGCGAGCGCGAGCACCGAGGCGAACAGCAGGACGATCACGAACTTCTCGACGAACGATGCATGCCGCACGACGTTGAGCCTTGCGAACCGCGGAACGCTGCCGCCGCGTGCCGCCTGCTGCCGCAGGTGCAGCGACTGCGGGCGCCAGTACTTGGCGCTGAGCGTCAGCAGCAGGGCCAGGATCGCGACCAGGAGCGCTGCGACCCCCAACCAGCCGCTGCGTCCGACCGCCGCGGCCGCCGAACGCAGCGTCGCCTGGACGTTGAAGCGCTGACCTTCGGCGGCTCGCTGCCGCCAGGTGTTCGCTTCGCTGTCGCGATCCAGGCGCCGCAACTCGTCGGCGTACTGGCGCAGCACCCGTTCGTTGGCGGGGACCGCCGCGCCGCTCAGGCGATAGAGCCAGGGTGCCCAGAAGTCGGCTGCCGGCATGTCGCCGCGCGCGAGGGCCGTGCGCATCGCGTCCAGCGGGAACCCGTAGGCTGCCGAGGCGTCCTCGTCGAACAGCAGCGTCCCGCGGTAGCCGCGGTCGACGAAGTCGTCCAGGGCCGCGTCCATCGCCTGGGCCGCCAAGTCGGGACGGCGTTCGCTGCCGCTCATCAGCGCCCGGGCGATCTGGGCGTGCTCGAAGAACGCATCGGCCTGGGCGAGAGCACCGTTGAGCAGGCTGGTGGCGCGGCTCGGCTCGCCGCCGGCCGCCGCCAGGTAGAGCCACGGGTTGGTGGGATCGATCAGCAGGCGCGCGCCGGGGTCCTCGACGTCGGCCTCGGCCCTGAGCCAGCCGTAGAGGGCGGGATCGGGATCGAACGCGAGGCCGGCGGGTGGGCCGGATTCGTCCACCCGGACGACCTGACGCTGGCCGGCGGCGTACTCGACGGTGACCTCCAGCGCGAGGCCGCCGGCCGCCGATGGCGGCGCTCCGGAGGCCGGACCGGCCTCTCTCAGCTCGACGACCTGTGCGGGCAGGCGGAAGCGCTCGAGCACCGAGCCGCTCACCGGATCGACTTTCAGCAGGTGATGACCGCGCGCCAGATAGAGGCTGTCGCCCACGGAGAGCGGACCGGCGCTGACGCCGCTGCCTTCCGGGAATGCGAGCCGCCAGATCTCCTGCCCGGTCGCCCGAGCGACGAACTCGCCGTCCTCGAGCGCCACTGCGATGGCGGCGGGGGCGCCCGGGGTGATGGCCGGTGGCTCCTCGGCGGGCACCTGCGTGGGGGCCCGCTGCTCGGGCTCTTGCGGCGCCGGTTCTTGCGTTCGCGGCATGTCCGGTGCCGGGTCTTGCTGTGCCGGCTCCTGCTGCGCTGGTTCTTGCTGTGCCGGCGCTTCCTGTGCCGGCTCCTGCTGTCCGGGCGTCTGCTGTGCCGGCGCCGGTTGGCGCGCGATGCCTTCGGCGACACGGACGTTGAGGGTGGCGTCGAGATCGGGACCCACGACGCTCAGCGACCAACGACCGGCAGCGGTCAGGGGCCACGACGCCTGGAAGCCGCCGGACGCGCCAGCGACCACCTCTTGACTCACGCTCTGGGTCGCGGAGCCGTCCGGCGGCGTCAGCGTCACCTGGTACGCCCCGCCCGGCCGCAGGCCGGAGGCGCTGAGCCGCAGCGTGTCGCCGACGCGGTAGTTGAAGGAGTCGAGACTCAAAGCCGGCGTTCCTTGCGCCATCGCCAGACCGGCGATGACGGCCGCCACGAGCACCAGCGTTAGCGGCGCTGGCCTGGGCCGGCGGAGACGCGAGCGGGCCGCTGCGCGGGTCGATGAGAACATGGCACGACTCTACAGCAACCGACCGTGAGGGCGATCCCTGACCACGAGTGAAGTAGGTCCGAAAGCGCCAGGGGGCCGCTGGTATCATCAGCAGATGCCGCCTGAGCCGTGGCCGGAACTCTCAGAGCCGTTCGAGCTCCGCGACGCCAGCTGGCTGGTCCGGCAGCTGACCGAGGAGCCCGGCGGAGCGCTGCTGGTGCCGGTCGTCAAACCCGAGGCCCTCCGGCGCCGCTTCGACGACACGCTCGGTGTGGCCGGGTGGAGCTTCCAGTTGCTGGCCGCCAGCGGCGGCGCGATCATCTGCAACCTCACGCTGGCCGGCGTGACGCGCGCGGCCGTGGCCGCGAACCCCGCCGGGCTGGACGTCGGCACCGAGCGTCTCGCGGACCACGCGCTGTGTCTGGCCGCGGCGGCCTTCGGGATCGGACCCTCGCTCGCGGACCGCTTCAGTGCCGTCGTCGACTTCGACGACGAGACCGGCGCGCCGCTGTACCTGCCTGCCGACGACCTGTGGTTGGCCGCCATGGCTGCCGCTTCGTCTTCGGCGGCGGCCTCGGTCGGGGCGCGTGACGTTGCCGGCGACCCGAGCGAGTCGGCTGCCACCGCACCTTCCGCAGAGGTGGCGGTCACCGCGGAGGGCGCGCCGGCTGCGAAGGGTGCACCCGAACGGAGCCAGGGAGCGAAGGCGATCGACAGGCTCGTCGAGAGGTTGAGCGAGGAAGGCCTCGGCCGTGAGGCCGCCCGCCTGGTCGTGGCTCATCACGGTTACGGCCGTGACCCCGACGAAGGGCGCGAGCTCTACTCCAAGCTCAGAGCGCTGCTTCTCGAGAAACACGGTGTGGATAACTGATGCGCTCGGTTGCCGGGAACGTGCGGGCTGGATGATCAAGGTCGTCGCGGTCGGGGACGTTCACGGCCAGTGGCCCGAGCTGTGGCGGGTGCTGAAGGCGGCGGCGGCGTGCACGCAGACGCTGGAGCCGACACCGGCAGTGGTCGAGGGCCGCTATCAGGTGGTGTGCATCGGAGACCTGGTGCACTACAAGGACGAGCGCGCGTACGCCACGGCCGTGGGCGAGGAACCCTACGACTCGAGCAACCCTGATCACTTGAGGCGCGCGGCCAAGGCTCAGATTCGCGAGATCTACCGCTTCAAGCGCTACGTCGACGCGGCCGCCGGCAACGTCACGATCATCCTCGGCAACCACGACGAGAGCGCGATCGACCACCGCTTCGAGTTGGCGACCAGGGGTGGCCTCAAGCACGTGGAGTTCGACGAGTCCAAGGGCGGCGTGGCGATCCCCGACGATCTGCGCGAGTGGTTCAAGGCGATGCCCCGCGAGCGCGTGTTCCACGGTGTGCAGTTCGCTCACGCCGGACCACTGCCGGGCATGCAGTTCTTCGACGACTTCTTCTATCACGACGCCGACACCAAGACCTGGTGGTTCAACAAGCCCGAACTCGTCAAGCAGGCCGGCCACCGCTTCGGCGTCTACGGCCACACGGTCATGAAGGACGGCATCTACCTGGACCGCGAGAACGGCTTCGCGATGATCGACGCCTTGGCCAAGCTGCAGTTCCTTGAGATGCTGCTGAGCGAGGACCGGCTCGACTACTCGGTGATGCAGCTGTGAGTCACAAGGAGTAGCCGCCGCGAGCGTCGTCGCGCACCAGCTCGCCGTTGCGCAGCACCAGGGTGCGGCGCCGGAAGCGGTCGACGAGGTCGCGGGCGTGGGTCGCCACCAGCACCGTCGTGCCGCGCAGGTTGATGTCGTTGAGCAGTTCCAGGATCTCCATCGCCGTGTCCGGGTCGAGGTTGCCGGTGGGCTCGTCGGCCAGCAGCAGCGGCGCCTCGGTGACGACCGCTCTGGCGATGGCCACCCGTTGCTGCTCGCCCAGGCTCAACTCGATCGGGAAGGCCTTGCGCTTGTGGACCAACCCCACCTGCCGCAGTGCTGCGAGCGCCTTCTGCTCGTAGTTGCCCTTGGAGGCGGTCGCCCGGAGCGTGAACGTGAGGTTCTCGAGCGCCGAGAGGTGGCCAAGCAGCCGGTGGTCCTGGAAGACCATGCCGATGCTGCGCCTCAGGTACGGCAGGCGAGACTCGCGCATGCGCGCGACGTCGTGCCCAGCGATCGTGACCGTGCCTTCGGTCGGGGTGATGCGCCTGAGCATCAGCGACAACAACGTCGACTTGCCGGCGCCGGAGTGGCCGGTGATGTAGGCGAACTCGCCCTTGCGGATCTCGAAATCCACGTTCTTGAGCGCGTGGGCGTGCGCCCGCGGGTAGGTCTTGGTCACGTGGTGGAACTCGATCATCGCGCTCCTAGGGCGACATCGGCGGCGACGGCCTCCGCCAGCAGCCCGAAAGCCGCCTCGTCGTCGATGGTGTCGAGCAGCAACGCGTTCGGTTCGGCGGCGGAGCCGGGGCGGCGGTCGACCACCATCATGCCGCGCGTCAGCTTGCCGGTGGTCTCCACCGCTACCTGGCGGCGAGAGGACCCGAACAGCTGGGGATCTGTCACCGCCAGCACGGCGCAAGGATCGTGCAGCGGTCCGCCACCAGGGATGCCGGCGTGCCTCAGGTAGGCGGCCGAGAAGTAGGTGAGCAGGTCGGCCGCGAACTCCGCGAGTCGGCCGCCGGCGGCGCGCAGGCGCGCGATGCGCTCGTCGCTCATGCGGAACTGGTGGGTGACGTCGAGACCCGCGACGACCAGATTGGCGCCCGACTCGAAGACGACCTGAGCCGCCTCCGGGTCCGCCCAGATGTTGAACTCCGCGACCGCGGTGGTGTTGCCGGGTCCGTACGCCCCGCCCATGATGCTGATGCCGGCCAGACGTTGCGCCAGCGACGGATCCAGCGACAGGGCCAGCGCGACGTTGGTGAGCGGGCCGACGGCCACTAGCCAGAGATCGTCGTGCTGGTGGGCCGCAGCGATGATCGCGCTGACTGCGGGCACGTCGGAGGCCTGGCGGGTCAGTTCCGGGAGCACCGGGCCGTCGAGACCGCTGCGCCCGTGGATGTACGGCGCGTGCCGCGCCTCGCCGATCAGCGGCTCGGCGGCGCCGGCGTGCACCGGGGCGTCGATGCCTGCCAGCTGCGCGCACACCAGCGCGTTGCGCAAGGTCATCGCGAGCGGCGCGTTGCCGCTGACGGCCGTGATCGCCACCAACTCGGCGCGCCTGGCCGCCAGGAAGATCGCCAGCGCATCGTCGTGACCGGGGTCGCAGTCGAGGATCAGCTTCTTGCGGCTCAAGCGCCTCCCCCGGGCAGAGCGGCGGCGGTCGAGTGCAGCGCCTCGTCGCTGGGCAGCACCATGGCGGCCACCACCCTGTCGCCGTCGTCGACGCGCTTGATCATGACGCCTTGAGACGCGCGGCCGTACTGGCTGATCCCTTCGACTCTGGTGCGGATCAGATCGCCGGACTCGGACAGCACGAACAGCTCCTCGTTGCCGAGCACCTGATCGAGGCTGACCATGTCACCGGTGCGGTCGGTGAGGCGATGCCCGATCACACCCTGCCCGCCGCGGCCCTGCAGGGGGTACTCGGCCAGCAGCGTGCGCTTGCCGAGACCGCTGCCGGTCACCGACAACAGCTCGGCGTGGTGCTTGTCCTCGTCCTGGATGACGGCCATGCCGATGACCTCGTCCCCGGGCCGCAGCCGGATCCCGATCACGCCTTGGGTGGCGCGGCCGGTATCGCGGACATCGTCCTCGGTGAAGCGGATCGCCTGGCCGCGGCGGGTGCCGAGCACGATGTCGGCGTTGCCGTCGGCGATGCGCACGGCCATCAGCTCGTCATCGTCGAGCAGGTTGATGGCCACCAACCCCGAGGAGTTGATGTTGCCGTACTCGCGGATGCGCGTGCGCTTGATGAGGCCGTTGCGGGTCGCGAACACGAAGTAGCCCTCGGCTTCGAGGCTCCGCAGGGCCAGCACCGTCTCGACGCGCTCGTCATCCGCCAGCGGCAGGATGTTGCGGATGTGGCTCCCGATGGTCGCCCTCTCGGCCTCCGGCAGGTCGTAGATCTTCTCGCGATAGACGCGTCCACGGTTGGTGAAGAACAGCAGGAAGTCGTGGGTGCTGCCCACCAGCAGGATCGAGTTGACGTCTTCTTCCTTGGACTTCTGGGTGGTCACGCCGCGGCCGCCGCGAGACTGGGACCGGTAGCTCGACAGCGCGGTGCGCTTGATGTAGCCGCCGCGGGTGAGCGTCACGACCATGTTCTCCTCGGCGATCAGGTCTTCCTTGCCGATGTCGTCGGTGAGGTCGGCGATCTGAGTGCGGCGAGGGTCGGCGAACTCTTTCTTGACCGCCAGCATCTCCTCGCGCACGACCCGCCACAGCTCGGCTTCGGTGCCGAGGATCAGCTCGAGCCTGGCGATCTGCTCCTGGAGGTCACGGTACTCGTCGTTGATCTTCTCGCGCTCGAGGCCCGTGAGGCGCTGCAGGCGCATGTCGAGGACGGCTTGCGCCTGCACCTCGGAGAGCCCGAACTCGCGCATCAGCCCGTCCTTGGCCTCGGGGCCGTCCTTCGAGGCGCGGATCAACGCGATCACGGCGTCGAGGTTGTCGAGAGCGATGAGGTAGCCCTCGAGGACATGCGCGCGCTCCCTGGCCTTCCTCAGCTCGAACTCCGTGCGCCGCCTGATGACGATGGCCCGGTGGTCGAGGTAGTGCCTGAGCATCGCCTTGAGCGACAGGACCTTGGGACTGCGGTCGACGATCACGACGTTGTTGACGGCGAACGTCGTCTGCAGCTGGGTGTACTTGTAGAGCTGGTTCAGCACCAGCATCGGGACCGAGCCGCGCTTGAGCTCGAGCACGATCCGCATGCCGTGCCTGTCGGACTCGTCGCGCAGCGTGGCGATGTCCTCGATCCGCTTGGCTCTCACCAGCGCCGCGATGTTCTGGATGAGCGAGGTCTTGTTGACCTGGTAGGGGATCTCGGTGATGACGATCGAAGCCCGTTGGTTGTGGTCCTCGATGCGGGCTCTGCCCCTCACCCTGAGGCTTCCGCGACCCGTCTCGAAGGCCTGCTCGATGCCTTCGCGCCCCAGGATGCCTCCGGTCGGGAAGTCGGGCCCCTGTATGTACTTCATCAGTTCGCGGGTGCTCAGCCCCGGTTCGTCGATCAGGGCGATCAGCCCGTCGACGATCTCGCCCAGGTTGTGCGGGGCGAGGTTGGTGGCCATGCCGACCGCGATGCCGGAGGCGCCGTTGACCAACAGGTTCGGCACGGCGGCCGGCAACACCTCGGGCTCGGAGAGCGTGCCGTCGAAGTTCTCCCGGAAGTCGACCGTCTCCTGCTCGATCTCCGCCAGCATCGACTCGGCGAACCTGGTGAGGCGCGCCTCGGTGTAGCGGTAGGCGGCGGCCGGGTCACCGTCGATGGAGCCGAAGTTGCCTTGGCCATCCACCAGCCGGTAACGCAGGTTCCAGTCCTGCGCCATGCGGACCATGGCGTCGTAGATGGCTCCGTCGCCGTGCGGGTGGTACTTGCCGATCACCTCGCCGACGACGCCGGCGCTCTTCGAGTGCTTGCGGTTCGAGGCGAGGCCCATCTGATGCATGGCGAACAGGATGCGGCGCTGAACCGGCTTGAGCCCGTCCCTCACGTCGGGGAGCGCACGGTCGACGATCACCGACATCGCGTAGTTGATGAAGCTGGTCTTGATCTCGTCAGTTATCTGAACGCTGACGACTTCCCCTTCGTTCACGAAGCCTCCAGGAGCCGCGGCCGGTGGGCGTGCTGACGCGCCTTGCCGCGACCCGACGGTCGATTCTAACACCCTAGGGCGAGCCAACAGCGCCGCTCTGGACGGCACTTGCCGGGCTCGCGCCGACCGCGGAAGCGGTCTCTCGCGAGAGGCGCTGCGGTGGCGGTGCGGCGGCGGCCGCGTGGTAGCTTGCCCGCGTGATCGAGCGCTACTCGACGCCCGAGATGCTGGTCCTGTGGAGCGAAGCCGAACGCTACCGCGTGTGGCTGGAGGTGGAGCTGGCCGCGCTGGCAGCGTTCGAGAGGCTCGGCGAGGTGCCTGCCGGCGCGGCCGCGACGCTGGCGGCCAGAATCGCCGGCGAGCCCCTCGACGAGGCCTTCGCTGTGCGTGTCGCGGAGCTCGAGAAGACGACGCGCCACGACATCGTCGCGTTCACGCGCGCTCTCAGCGAACGCTACGGCGCCGACGCCCGCTACGTTCACTACGGGCTGACCAGCACCGACGTCGTGGACACCGCCCAGAACCTGCTCCTGAAGCGCGCCATGGCGCTGATACTCGCCGACTTGGACGCCGTCGAAGGCTCCTTGCTGCGGCTTGCCGCTGCTCACAAGCACGTGCCGGCCATCGGCCGCACGCATGGCATCCACGCGGAGCCCACCAGCTTCGGCTTGCGCTTCCTCAACTTCGCCGCCGCCCTCGGGCGCGACCGCCGAAGGTTGATCGTCGCCGCCGACGGCATCGCGGTGGCGATGCTGTCGGGCTCCGTCGGCAGCTACGCGCACGTGCCTCCGCAGGTGGAGAGCGATGCCGCCGCCGCGCTCGGCCTCGCTCCCGACAGCATCACCAACCAGACCGTGGCGCGCGATCGCCACGCCGAACTGCTTGCTGCCCTCGCGATCGTCGGCACCACCATCGAGCGCGTGGCTCTCGAGATCAGGCACCTGCAACGCACCGAGGTGCGCGAGGCCCAGGAGGGCTTCGCCAAGGGCCAGACCGGCTCCTCGTCGATGCCCCACAAGAAGAACCCGATCGCCAGCGAGAACCTCACCGGCATAGCGCGCCTGCTGCGGGCGAACCTCCAGGCCGGCCTCGAGAACGTCGCGCTCTGGCACGAGCGCGACATCAGCCACTCGAGCGTCGAACGCGTGATCCTCCCTGACTCCACCGCGCTGACCAGCTACGCGTTGCGGCGTCTCGCGCGGGTGCTCGACGAGCTCGTCGTGTACCCGCAGAGGATCGCCGCGAACCTCGACCTGCTCGGCGGGCTCGTCTACTCGCAGCGCGTGCTGCACGCGCTCATCGGCAAGGGGATGAGCCGCGAGGCGGCCTACGAACTGACGCAGCGCAACAGCCTGCGCTGCTGGGAGACGGGCGAGCCGCTGCGCGCGCTGCTGGCCGCCGACCCCGAGAACACCCTTGACGAGAGCGAGCTCGCCGCCGCTTTCGACGCCAAGTGGTACCTCCGGTACGTCGACGAGATCTACGCCCGCTTCGGCTTGTAGAACCAGCGGCCGCCGAACTGGAACCGCCAGGGGGCGGGGTATCATCACGACGTGAGAGACGAGCGACGCGGCGAGCTGCTCTACGAGGGCAAGGCCAAGCGGCTGTACGCCACCGACGACCCCGGCACGCTGGTGGTCGAGTACAAGGACGACGCCACGGCCTTCAACGCCCAGAAGCGCGGGACGATCAGCGGCAAGGGCGCGGTCAACAACGCGGTGACGGCGCGCATCTTCCAGTACCTCGAGTCGGCGGGCGTGCCGACCCACTTGGTGGCCGTGCGCGCGGGCAACGAGCAACTGGTCAGGCGCGTCGCGATCGTGCCACTCGAGGTGATCGTGCGCAACCGCGCTGCCGGCAGCTTCGCCCAGCGTTACGGCGTCGCCGAGGGCGGGGAGCTGGACCCGGTCGTGATCGAGTGGTGCTACAAGAACGACGCTCTTGGTGACCCGTTCATCAACGACGCGGCGGCGGTGGCGCTGGGCTTCGCGACGGTCGACGACCTCGAGGAGATGTTCGAGTTGGCCGTCCAGATCAACGAAGCGCTCAAGGCGCTGTTCGACAGCATCGACCTGGTGCTGGTCGACTTCAAGATCGAGTTCGGTCGCAGCGACGATGGCGAGCTGATGCTGGCCGACGAGATCAGCCCCGACACCTGTCGGCTGTGGGACGCGAGCTCGGGGGAGAAGCTCGACAAGGACCGCTTCCGCCGCGACCTCGGCGGCGTCGAAGAGGCGTACCAAGAGGTTCTTGAGCGCGTCCAGAACGCGGACCTGAGTGCCGCACTGGCTGCATACCGGGCACACGCGCCGCAGCCAGGTCACGTTCACGCAGACGAGGCGGCCGCCGGCGGAGACTCGGACCGCGGCGCCGGCCAGCTGCGCGCGACCGTCGACGTGATGCTCAAGCGCTCCATCCTCGATCCCCAGGGCCGCGCCGTCGAGGCGACCCTGCGGCGGCTCGGGCACGGCAACGTGGAGAACGTGCGCGTCGGCAAGCGTATCGAGCTGAGCGTCAGCGGCGAGCGCCATGAAGTCGAGGAGCAGCTAGCGAATATCGCGGAGACGGTGCTGTCGAACCCGGTGATGGAGACGTTCGAGATCGAGATGTTGGAGCCGACAGGGGAGGGCTGAACTGGAGCCGCGCGCGTTCGAGCTCGCAGAGGTCGGGGAGCAGGCGCTTGCCGCCTATCACTGGCCGGCTCGGCCGACTGGAGATCGCGCGCCGGTCGGCGACGCCTCGCCGGTCGTAATCGTCCACGGCTACGGTGAGCACGCCCGCCGTCACTCGGCTCTCGCCGCCGCGGCGGCCGCGCGCGGTCACGACGTGTGGGCTCTCGACCTTCGCGGACACGGCGCCAGCCCCGGTCCGCGGGCCGTGGTGGCAGGCTTCGACGGCGCCCTGCGCGCCGTCGGCTCGCTGCTGAGGATGGCGGCCGACGGTTCCGGTCGGACCGCGACGCTGTTCGGTCACAGCATGGGAGGGGCCATCTCGTTGCGGTTGGCCCTCGAGCGACCCGAGGCGGTGCGCGCGCTGGCGCTCAGCTCGCCATTCCTGCTCGACGCGGTGGCGCGTCCCGCCGCGCAGGTCGCAGCGGCTCGCATCCTCGCCCGCCTCTTGCCGCAGCTACCGGTGGCGCGTCCCGACGAGACGCGGATCTCACGCGATGCTGCCGAGGTGGCGCGTTACCGCTCCGATCCTCTCATCCACCATGCGGGCGTTCCGGCTGTCACCGGCCTCACCCTGATCAGCGAAGGCGCCGCGCTGCTGGCGCGGGCTTCTTCGCTGGGTGTGCCGGCTCTGGTGGTTCACGGCACCGACGACGGCTACGCCAGCGTCGAGGGCAGCCGCCGTCTGGCCGCTGCCAGCGAGCGGGTCGAGTTGGTCGAGGTGGAGGGTGGCTACCACGAGCTCCACCACGACAGCCCCGAGGCGGGCGTGCCGGAGTACGTCAGGGGGCGCTTCCTCGAGTGGTTCTCCCGCTAGGCCGGCGAGCTAGCCGAGCGCCGCGGCGATCCGCTCCAACGCCTCGGTGACGATCTCACGGGTAGTGGCGAAGTTCAGGCGCGCGAAGCCCGCTCCGCCCTTACCGTAGTCGGCTCCCTCGTTGAGGCCGACCTTGGCCCTCTCCATCAGAGCCTTGGCGGGCTCGTTGCCGAGATCGGTGTTCCGGAAGTCGAGCCACGACAGGTAGGTGGCTTCGGGAGCGTGGTGCCCGACTTGCGGCAACCGCTTCGCGACGAAGTCGGTGACGAGCGCGCGGTTCTCGCGAAGGTAGTCGAGCACCGTCCCCAACCAGCCCTCGCAGTCGACGTAGGCCGCCAGCGCGGCTTCCTGAGCCAACACGTTGGGGCCGTGGTAGGTGCCCAGAGAGCCCGCCTTGAGGCGCTCGAGAAGCCGCGTGTCCGACGAGATGGCGAAGCTGATCTGGAGACCGGGGAGGTTGAAGGCCTTGCTGGGACCGTATAGCGTGATGGTCCGTGCTGCGATCTCGGCGGAGAGGCCGGCGATCATCAGCGGCTCGCCCTCGAACGCCAGGTCGGCGTGTAAGTCGTCCGAGATCAACCACAGGTTGTGGCGCAGCACGAAGTCGGCGAGGGTCTCCAGCTCCTGACGCGTGTAAACGCGGCCCACCGGGTTGTGCGGGTTGCACAGCATCAGAACGCGGGTGGCGGGCGTGACGGCCGCCTCGAGCGCGGCCATGTCGATGCGGTAGCCGGAGCCGTCGTCGACGAGCTCGACCTCGACCGGCACGCGTCCGGCTGACGTCACCGCGCGCTTGAAGGGTGGGTAGAGGGGCGTCAGCAGCAGGATCTCGTCCCCGGGACCGGCGAAGGCCCTGGCCGCGTAGTCGAGGCCGATGGAGGTGCCCTGCAGCGGCAGCACGCCCTCCGCCGGCGGGTGATAGCCGAAGCGCGCGAGTCGGCCGGCGACCGCCTGCTGCAAGCCGGGAACGCCGTTGGGCATGCCGTAACCCAGGTCGTCCTGCTCGAGGCGCGCGATGATGGCGCGCTTCACCGGCGCGGCCAGGCGGAAGTCCATCTCCGCCACCCACAACGGCAGCACGTCGCCCGGGAAGTACCTCCACTTGGCTCCGCTGCGCGCGGTCAGCCGCTCGAGAGCGATGTCTTGACAGGGATGCTGGAGCATATCGCTCGAGGATACATCCGCCCGCCCCAGCGAGGCGGCTAGACTCGAGGAGTGCGAGTGACGACCACGGCGCCCGGCTGGGCCACGCAGCTGATCAGCGACATGAGCGACATGGGCCGCGCACCACAGCCGGTGAAGCCGGGGGCCAGCGAGTCCTTCGAGCTGCCCGACGACGTCTACTTCCAGTACGCCTACGTGACCGAGGACGGCACGGTGAGGCCCGATCCCGAGGGTGAAGCGACGGTCACCAACCTCTGGTACGGCGAGGTGTCCGAGGTCAGGGGACCCGCGTACCGGCAGGACGAGTTCGCCGTGGTGCCGGACGATCTCGCCCGCGGCACCGTCGCGAGGCTGAGGCTGCAGAGCCGGTCGCTCGGAGGGGAGGCGAGGCGGGCCAGCCTCTACACCCCGGTCGGTCACGACGCCAGCGAGCTGCCCCTGGTGGTGGTCCAGGACGGTGTGTCGTTCATGCGGGTGGGGCGCCTTGCCGCGCTGCTGGAGGCGCTCCTGGAGCGCGGGGAGGTCGAGCCGGCGCGGCTCCTGCTGATCGAGCCCAACGACAGGCTCAAGGATTACGCCTACAACGAGGCCTACCTCGACTTCGTGCTCACCGAGCTGATCCCCGAGGTCACCCGTTCGCACCCGACCGCCCCGCGGCGCGTTTGGCTCGGCGCCAGCCTCGGCGCCCAGGCCTCGGCTCACCTGTTCGCCCGCAGCCTCGAGGAGGCCGCCGGCGGCCCCCGCGGCACTTCGCCGCGCGCCGCTGCCGAGGTCGCTGGGGACGCGGTGGTCGCGCTTTCGGGTGCGTTCCTGGGGGCTCCCGGCGACGCCGATCACTACCGCAGCGAGCGGTCGTGGCTGCTCGAGTGGCTCGACGACCAGCCCGCCGCCGGGCGCTGGTACCTCGATGTCGGCAGCCTCGAGTGGCTCGAGGACGTCAACCGGCGGGTCGCCTCGACGCTCGGCGAGCAGGGTGTGGAGCACCACCTCACCGTTCGCAGCGCGGGTCATAACTGGGTTGCCTGGCGCGACGCTCTGCCCAACGCTCTGCGCTTCGCGCTTCGGTAGCATGGCGCCGGAGCCGGTCTCGGCGCCGAGAAGTCAGTGACCGACGGACCGGCGGTCGGCAGTCAAGCGAAGGAAGTGGCGAATGCAGCAAAGGATCGAGAAGGACACGCTCGGCGAGGTCAAGGTACCCGCCGAGCACTACTGGGGCGCGCAGACGCAGCGCTCCGTCGAGAACTTCCGCATCGGGAACGAGCGCATGCCGATCGAGGTCATCCGCGCCTTCGCGCTGCTCAAGAAGGCCGCTGCGCTCACGAACGTCGAACTGGCCGGCTTGGAGACTGACAAGGCCGAGCTGATCGCGCGCGTCTGTGACGAGATCGACCGCGGCGAGTTGGACGACGAGTTCCCACTGGTCGTGTGGCAGACGGGATCTGGCACGCAGTCGAACATGAACGTCAACGAGGTCATCGCCAACCGCGCTGCCAAGCTCAGCGGCCTCCCGTTGGGCGGCAAGGAGCCGCTGCATCCCAACGACGACGTGAACCGCAGCCAGTCCTCGAACGACACCTTCCCGACAGCCATGCACATCGCTGCCTACCGGCTGGTGGCCGGCCGCACGCTGCCGGCGCTGCGGGCTCTGCGCGCGGCGCTGGCGGCCAAGGCCGAGGAGTTTGCGAACGTCGTGAAGATCGGCCGGACGCACCTGATGGACGCCACCCCGCTGACGCTGGGGCAGGAGTTCGGGGGCTACGCCGCCCAGGTCGAGAAGAGCTGCGCGGCGCTGGAGGCTTCGCTCGTCCACCTGAGCGAGCTGGCGCTGGGCGGCACCGCCGTCGGGACCGGTCTCAACGCCCCCGAGGGGTTCTCCGAGCGCGTCGCCGCGAAGATCAGCGAGCTCAGCGGTCTGCCGTTCGTGACCGCCACCGACAAGTTCGAGGCGCTGTCGGCCAACGACGCCATCGTCGAGGTCTCCGGAGCCATGCGGCGCACGGCCGTCTCGTTGATGGTGGTCGCCAACAACATCCGGTTGTTGGGCTCCGGTCCGCGCAGCGGGATCGGCGAGCTCAACCTGCCCGAGAACGAGCCGGGATCCAGCATCATGCCGGGCAAGGTCAACCCGACCCAGGCCGAGGCGCTGACGATGGTCTGCGCTCAGGTCATCGGCAACGACGCAGCCATCGGCGTGGCCGGCTCGCACGGTCATTTCCAGCTGAACGTCTTCAAGCCGGTGATGATCTTCAACCTGCTGATGTCGGCGCGGCTCCTCGCCGATGCCGCCGACAGCTTCAGGGAGAAGTGCGTCGTCGGGATCACCGCCAACGAGGGGCGCATCGCGCAGCATCTGGAGAACTCGTTGATGCTGGTGACGGCACTCAACAGCCGTATCGGCTACTACAAGGCCGCCGAGATCGCCCAGAAGGCGCATCGCGAGGGCACGACCCTCAAGCAGGCGACGTTGGAACTCGGCTACTTGACCGCCGAGGAGTTCGACGCAGCCGTGGTCCCGCGCAACATGGTCTAGCGGAAGGGTCCGGCGCCGCCTTCAGTCGCGGTTGTCGATCACCTCGGCGTCGAACGGCAGCTCGCGCAGGTCGGCGGGGTCGAGACCGCTGTCGGCCACGAGGTTCTCGGCGTTGAGCACCGCCAGCACCCGGCCGCCGGCCTCCATGAACACCAGCTGACGCGGCAGCCAGTCGCTGACGGGCACCACAGCCTCGACGTCGAGGACCAACGCCTGCGGGTCCTTGTTGGCGAAGCGCAGGCGGTAGCTGGGGCCGTGCTCGGTCTCGGTGAGCTCGACGATGCTGGCTTCGTAACCCGCGAAGATCGCAGCGAGATCGAAGCTCACTGTCGCGGAGGCGCCGTCCTCGGCGGCCGGCAGGAAGCCCCCGAGCGCGTCGGGATCGTCGGAGTCGAAGATCATGACCTGGTGCGTCAGGAACGTGTAGTTGTACACCGCGTCGCCGTCGAGGATGATCTCGTTGTCGGCGAGTGCGTCCGGCTGCAGGATGTACGCGCGCGCCACCACTTCGGGAGGGACGATCTCGAAGTCGACCTCCAAGGCGATCGTGGTGCCGTCGGGGTCGGTGATGCTGCCGGTCAACAGGAAGCTGACATCCTGCAGCTCGCTGGCGGCGGTCGCGATGTTGTCCAACACCGTGTCGACGTCGAGGGGCGTCTGGGCGTAGGTGCTGGAGCCGACGGCGATGAGCAGGCTGAGCACGACGAGAGCGAAGAAGCGCATGCCAGAACTGTAGCCGACTCGATGAAGGCGAGTTTAAGAATGGCATCACGTGTCCTAAAGGGACGGTGCTACTGTTCGGGTACGAAAGGAGGCGGACCCGAATGAAACGCATTTTCGCCTCGTTACTGCTGTTCGCTCTGGTGGCTCAAGCCGCCGCCCAGAGCTTCGTGGTCAGCCCTCAAGCGATCGTCGTCAACCCACGCCCGAGCTTCGATGTGCAGGTGTGGCTCGACCGGGACCCCAGCGGCGAGGGGGCGCCGAGCTACCAGATCGGCGAGGAGGTGCGGATCTCGGTTCGCCCGTCCGAGACCTCGTACATCTACGTCTTCGACGTCAAGACCAGCGGCGAGATCACCCAGATCTTCCCTAACCGCTACGAGAGCAACAACCGGGTGAGCGCGAACCAGACGGTGACGATGCCGCCCAGCAACGCACGCTACGTGTTCAACATCGCGCCGCCGCAGGGCCTCTCCAAGGTGATCGCCGTCGCCAGCCGCGAGCCGCTCGACACCAGCACGATCGCGAGGTTCGAGTCGGGCAATGCCGACTTTGCTCAGAGCACCATCGGCGAGGAAGGCTTCGTCAGGTCGTTCGGCATCGTCGTCAACCCGATCCCCCAGCGGGACTGGGTGACCGACACGGTCCTCTACTACGTCGGCGGCGCCCCGAACCAGCCGGAGTACACGACCCTCAGGCTGGAGTCGAACCCGAGCGGAGCCGAAGCCTACGTCGACGGCTCGTTCGTCGGCTTCACGCCCGTCGACTTCGGCGTCAGGTCCGGCCGCCACGAGGTGCGCTTCGAGCTCTCCGGCTACCAGCCGCTCGTGACCTCGGTCAACATCGGGCGCGGGCAGCGGCTGGAGGTCGTCAGCGGCAACTTGACGCGTGTGCAGACCGACGGCTCGGTCAGCTTCACCTCCAACCCCTCGGGCGCAGACGTCTACGTGGACGGCCGCTACGTCGGCACCACGCCGACCGCAGCGCTGCGGTTCTCGCAGGGCAGCTACACCGCCCGCTTCGAGGCGCCCGGTTACGAGTCGGCAACCGTCAGGTTCACGGTCCAGAGCGGTCGCGACCAGACCGTCAACGCCAACCTCAACGCGACGCTCGGCACCGTGGTGGTGCAGGCGAACGTCGGCGGGGCCCTGGTGTTCCTCGACGGACGTCAGGTCGGCACGATCCCCAGTGGCAGCGGGCGGCTCTCGATCCCCAACGTCGAGGCCGGTACCCATGAGCTCGTCGTCATCGCGCCTCGCTACTCGACCTACGTGACGACGTTCAGCGTCTCGCCCGGCAGAACGGTGCAGCTGACGGTGAGGCAATCGCGCTACTGACGTCAACCTAGCCGCCTTAGAATCAGGCGATGACCCCAGCAGGCTCCGGTAGTCCAGCACCACTGCCGTCAACCCACTCGGTGACGGCAGTGGTGCTGGCAGGTTCGTCGCGCGGCGATCCCCTCGCGGAGCAGGCTGGAGTCCCCAGTCGGGCGCTGTTCCCGATCGGGGAGCGGCCGATGGTGTCGTACGTGCTCGAGGCGCTGAGGGCCAGCCGCGGCGTCGGCCAGGTCGTGTACGTCGGAGCGACCCTTCCCTCGCTGGCCCATCTGTATGACGCGCTGGTGCCCGCCGGCGTGAGGCTGGTCGACTCGCTGGCGCTCGGCCTGGGGGCCGCCTCGGTGTTCGGGGCCCACAAGATGCTGCTGTGCACCTCCGACGTGCCGTGGATCACCGGAGCGATGGTGGACCGGTTGCTGTCGTTGGCTCCCGAGAACGCCGGACTGGTGTACCCGGTCGTCACCAAGGAGGCGGCCGAACGCGACTTCCCCGAGCAGCGGCGCACCTTCGTGAAGCTGCGCGACGGCCGCTTCACCGGCGGCAACCTGGTTCTGCTCGAAGCCGCTGCAGTGCCGGCCCTGCTACCGCTGATCGACGCTGCCTACCGCGCCCGCAAGAACCCGCTGGCGCTGGCTTCGATGATCGGGCTCAAGACCTTGGCCGCGCTGGTCACCGGCACCGCCAGCATCGCGGGCCTCGAGGCGCGCGTCAGCGGCTTGCTGGGCGTGCCGGCACGGGCGCTCGTGACCGACGACGCCGCCTTGGCGGCCGACGTCGACGACCTCTCGCACGTCCCTGGCGCCCTGTCATCGCGGTTGCCGACCGACCCGCCGGTCGGTCGGGGCCGTGAACCGGTGCTGCCGGTCGAAACGGAGTAGCCGATGAGACGACCCTCTCAGATCCGCGTCGCCGCCCTCCTGGGGTCCTTGGCTGCCGTGGCCTTCGCCCTGCTCATCTCGCTGCTGGTCTCGTTGCTGCTCGGCGGCAGCGGCAGGCTCGGGTTCCGCGACTTCAACGCTGTCGGCATCCTCGAAGGCGTCGTCTTCATCCTCGCCTACTCCGGCGCGCTGATCTACGTTCGCAGCGCCTTGCGGCTTCCGAGCCCGACGCTGCTGAGCTTCGGGATCTCGGTTCCGCCCACCGCCGGGGCCGCCGCCGCCGACGTGCCGGTCGTCGAGGCCGCGCACGTCGTGCAGACGCTGGCCGAGAACCGCGTCGTCATCGTCACTCAGGATGGCGTGCCGATCGGAGTCACCGGGCTCAACCGCGACCGCATCATCTCGTGGGAGGAGCTCGTCAAGGCGCCCGCCGACGTGGCCGTGACCGAGCTGCGGCGGGTCCTCGCCCACGAGCAGCTGGTCGTCGTGGTCGAGGGCGAAGAGGTGCAGGGCGTCGTCACCCAGGAGATGTACCTCGCGGGTCTGTGGGGCAGCGTCAGATGAGCCGGACCGCCCGGCGCGGCTAGTCAGTTCGGCGCGGGGCCGCAGGCCGCCACCATCTCGGCCAGCCTTGGCAACTGCTCTGCCAGCACCCAGCCGTCGGTGCGCCAGGCGAACACCGGTCCGACCCCGCCGTACTCGAACGCCAACGAGCGGGGATGCGGCCAGATGCCGTTCTGGACGCGCGACAGCGCGCCCGTCAGCAGCTCCCAGTCCTCGCTTGACAGCGGCATGTGATCACGGAGTTGTCCCTCGATCTCGCCGACCCCGCTGACGTGCAGGTCGCTGAGCGAGGCCAGCGGCAGGCGCTCCAGGTAGTCGGTCAGGTCCTGCGACAGTGCTGCCGCGGTCATCGCCGCGTGCGCCAGGTCGAGAAGCAAGCCTGCGCCGCTGGCAGCGATGACGGCGGTCAGCACCTCGGGCTCGACGCCGGCGCGCAACAACCCGCGCTCGGGACCGCGGTAGGGGAGGTTCTCGAGGACCACGTTGCCGGCCCCGAAGCGCTCCAGGTAGGGCTCGAGGTCCTGGAGGAGGGCGTCGGTGACTCTCGACTTGGCTGCCGCACCGACGTCGCCGACCGCGACGTCGGGGAAGCGCTCGCGCGAGGGCGCGACATGCAGGTTCAGCTTGGTCGTGCCGGTGGCGGTCATCAGCTCGGCGGCGCGCTCGATCGTCACCTCTTGCTGGCTGGCGCCGAGCTGCAGTGGGAAGTGGACCTCGACCGGCTTGCGCTCCGAGGCGACCTGGATCACCTCGTCCCAATCTGGGACCTTGAAGAAGTCGAAGGCGACCGCCTCGTCGGACAGGAGCTCAGCGACCTCGGGGGAGTAGTTGACGGCCAGCAGCACGCTTCAGGAAGCGGCCAGCGGCGAGTACGGCTGAGCGTCGGCGCTCAGCGCGTCGTTGGACACCAGTCCGTTCTTGAGGCGAATGTCCGCGGCCAGTGCGATCATCGCGCCGTTGTCGGTCGCCAGGTTGGGAGGCGGGAAGTACACGTCGAGCCCGGAGCGTTCGAGCTCCGAGCGCAGGCGGCGGTTAGCGGCGACGCCGCCGGCGACGACGAGGCGCCGTACCCCGGTGCGTTCGGCGGCGCGCATGGTGACCTCGGTCAGCGATCCGATGGCGACGCGTTCGAAGCTGGCTGCCAGATCGGCGTGGTTCAGGTCAGGCTGCCGCTGGAGCTTGAGGGCCACCGCGGTCTTGAGGCCGCTGAAGCTGAAGTCGAGCCCGTCGTCGCCCTTCATCGGCCACGGGAGCTCGATCGCTCGGTCGTCGCCCTGCTCCGCCAACGCGGCGAGAGCGGCGCCACCGGGGTAGCCGAGCCCCAGCAGCCTGGCGACCTTGTCGAAGGCCTCGCCGGCAGCGTCGTCGCGGCTGCGTCCCAGCTCGCTGATGTGGCCGAAGCCGAGCACGTGGAACAGGGCCGTATGACCGCCCGATGCGATCAGCGCGAGGAACGGCGGCTCGACGCTGGCGCCGGCCGCAGAGGTGGCCGCAGCGATGTGTCCCTCGAGGTGATGCACGGCTACGAACCGGACGCCCAGGCCCCAGGCGAGTGCCTTGGCGTAGCTGAGCCCGACCAGCAGCGCGCCGACCAGTCCTGGGCCGTAAGTGGCGGCCACCACGTCGATGTCGGCGAGGCAGAGGTGCGCCTCGATGAGCGCGCGCTCGACGACCTCGTCGATGACCTCGAGATGCTCGCGGCTGGCGGCCTCGGGCACCACGCCGCCGAAGCGCCGGTGCAGGGCGGTCTGTGACACGACGACGTTCGCCAGTACCAGACCCGAGTGCGTGATGCCGACCCCGGTGTCGTCACAAGACGTGTCGATGCCCAGCACGTTCACTTCCCGGGATGCTAACACCAAGGTCTCACGTTGGCTGTTCGAACGAGTAGCCGGGTCCCGCCGAGTGAAACATCACGCGTCCGGCGGGTCCCACGAACTCCTCGAGCGCGGCGCGGCACGAGTCGAGGTGCTGCTCGTCGGTCACTACCGCCACCGTCGGGCCGGCGCCGGAGAGGAAGGCCGCCCACGCGCCTGCGGTGCGGGCGTTCGCCAGCGCCTCCGGCAGGCCCGGCACGAGGCCCGCGCGGTAGGGAGTGTGGACCACGTCGAGGGAAGCCGCGGCCAGCAGTTCGGGCCTGTCGAGCATCACGGCGGCCAGCCACATCCCCGTCCGTGAGGAGGTCAGCACCAGGTCGGTGCGGCTGTAGCTATCCGGAAGGCTGGCCCGCGCCTGGGCGGTCGACAGCTCGAAGTCGGGCACCGCGAACAGGAAGCGCCAACGCTCCGGGAGCGCGAGGCTCGCGGCCAGGTAGCGTCCGTCGGCATCGAGCGCCGAGACGGTCAGGCCGCCGAACACTGCGGGCCCAACGTTGTCGGGGTGGCCCTCGTGAGCGGCCATCAAGCGGAACACCCCTTCCCGACCCAAAGGGTTTCCCAGCAGAGCGTCGGCCAACGCGCCACCTGCCACCAGGGCTGCCGACGACGAGCCGAGCCCGCGCGCGAGCGGGATCGGGTTGTACACGTCGAGCGCGACCTCGGGTGGCTCCACGCCCACAGCGCGGTAGACGCTCGTGAACCCGAGTTGGATGAGGTTGCCTTCGGCGGCCGGAGCCGGACCTTCGCCGCGGTACGCGAACGACCCCGCCGCCGCAGGCGTCAGCGTCACTTCCAGGTAGAGATCGAGCGCCATCCCGAGCGCGTCGAAGCCGGGGCCGAGGTTGGCGCTGGTGGCAGGGACCCTGACGCGCAGCACGCCAGGCAGGCTACCACTGGGAGTCAGCGAGCCTCTTCAAGGATCGCGGCAGTTCTCCAACCACGTCGCTGGCTACCAGGGAGCGCCCGAGGTGACTCGCGGCCGCCTCGCCCGCCAGACCGTGGGCGAGAACGGCGGCGCACACGACCTCGAACGCCTCGGGGCCCGACCGCGCCGCGTCCGCGCGGCGCTGTCGGTTGGCCGCCCAGGCCGCCAGCAGCGCGCCGAGCAGGCCTGCCAGGACGTCCCCGGTACCGCCTGCGGCCATGCCGGGATGCCCGTGGGGGCTGATCGCCGCGCGGCCGTCCGGGGCCACGACGATGCTGGTCGAGCCCTTGAGCACGCACAAGCTCTCGTAGCGCCGGCTGAGCTCGAGCGCTGCCTCCCAGGGCGCGGCCGCCACCTGGGCGGCGGGCACGTCGAGCAGGCGCGCCGCCTCGCCGAAGTGCGGGGTGATCACCAGCGGGCTGCCGGCGGCGGTGATCGTGGTTGCCGTTCTGGCGCCCAGGGCACGCGCCAACAGCCCGGGAGCGAGCGCCGACGCGTCGACTACCACCGGCCCCGGCGCCCACCGCACGACGTCTGGTAGCCGCTCGGCAGCCGCGTCGTCGAGCCCCGGTCCGAACACGACGGCGCCGGCGCTCTTGGGAGCCAGTGCCGGCGGTGGCCAGGCGGTCCCCTGCCACGGCTCGAAGACGGTCTCCGGCCAGGCTCCGGAGAAGCGCTCCCGCGCGACCAGCGTCACCAGCCCGGCGCCGCCGCGCCAGGCGCCGCGACAGGCGAGCTCGGCGGCGCCTTGGTAGCGCGTCGATCCAGCCACCACGCACACCGTGCCGGCCGAGTACTTGTGTGCGTCGGGCGCGCGGCTGGGCAGCCGGCCGGCGGTATCGCCGGGCTCGAGCAACTCGGTGACGGAGATGGCTGCCGCCAGCTCGTCCGGGACGCCGATGGCGACGACGACGCTGGTGCCGTAAGCCGCGCGCGCCGGATGGTAGAGGCTGGCGAGCTTGGGTCCCGCGAGCTGCACGGTGAGGTCGGCACGCACGTGTGGGCCCGGGAGATCGGCCCGATCGGCGTCGACGCCGCTGGGCACGTCGATGCTGACGACCGGGGCGCGACTGCGGGCCAGTGTCTCGACGACGGCCGCCAGCTCGCCATCCAAGCGACGCGTCAGGCCGACGCCGAAGAGCGCGTCGATCACGAGGTCTGGCGGGTGGGCGCCGGTCAGCGCCGCGGTGAACGCGTCGCAGGTCAGGGCGCGAGGTGCGCCACCGTTGGCGACGAAGCTGTCGCGCTCGGAGCGCGCTTCGGGGCTGCCGGGTCGCTCGGTCACCTCGAGAACGGTGACGTCGCTGCCGGCGGCCAGCAGGCGGCCGGCGACGCCGTATCCGTCGCCGCCGTTGTTGCCCGGTCCGGCGAGCACCAGCGCTCGCGTCTGCCGCGGGTAGCGCCTCAGCACCTCGGACGTCACGGAGTCGGCAGCGTTCGCCATCAACTTCGCGGCGCTGATCCCTGAAGCGATCGCCGCTCGGTCGAGGTCTTTGATCTGCGCCGCGCTGTAGACCTTCATCGCATGGGTCCTACCGTGGGGCTGCCGGACCTGTCAGGCCAGAGCGGCGTCGATCTCGGTCAGCGTGCTCTCGTCCAAAGCCAGCTCTACCGCCTTGAGGTTGTTCTCGAGCTGCTCGACCTGGGTGGCGCCGGTGATCACGCTGGTCACGCCTGGCTGCCTGAGCACCCACGCCAGCGCCAGCACCGAGCGCTCGACCCCGAGACGGTCGGCGATCGGCTTGAGCGCGCGCACTTTGGCAAGGTTCTCGTCGGTGATCCAGCGCTGCTTGAACTGCGAGAAGTTGGCGAAGCGCGTGCCTTCCGGTACCCCGTCGTCGTACTTGCCAGTGAGGATGCCTTGGCCGAGAGGGCTGAACACCACCAGACCGATGCCCTTGGCGGTGGTGGTCGGCAGTATCTCGGTCTCGACGCGCGTCCGGCTGATCATCGAGTACTCGGGTTGCTCCACCACCGGCGCCACCAACCCGTTGGACTTGGCGAACGTATGCGCCTCGGCGATCTGCGTCGCCGTCCACATGCTGGTGCCCCAGTAGTGCGAGCGGCCGGAGCGCACGACGTCCGAGAACGCCTCGACGATCTCCTCCATGGGCGTCTCGGCGTCGTGCCGGTGAGCGAAGTAGATGTCGAGGTAGTCGACCCCGAGGCGCTCGAGGGACAGGTCGATGGACTCGAGCACGTGCTTGCGGCTGAGGCCCCTATCGGTCACCACGTCCGACATCGGCCAGTACACCTTGCTCGAGAGCACCAGGTGGTGACGGGGCACGTCGAGGTCGGCCAGCACCTCGCCCATGATCGCCTCGCCCTTGCCGCGCGCGTAGGCGTCGGCGTTGTCGAGGAAGTTGACGCCCGACGAGATCGCCTTCTCGACGATCGCCCGCACCGTGGCCTTCTCCGAGACCGTCTGCCCGTAGGTCGTCCAAGCGCCCAAGCTGACGGCGCTGAGCTTCAGGCCGCTGTTGCCCATCCTGCGATACTGCATGTGTTGCCTCCTGCGGCCATGGTAACTAACCGGGTGCTAGGCGTCGCGGCGGCTCAGCATCGGGCCGAGCGGTCGACCGCCGAGCAGGTGCATGTGCAGGTGGTAGACCTCTTGGCCGCCGTGCTCCTTGCAGTTGACGAGCAGCCGATAGCCGCGCTCCAGACCCTCCTGCTCGGCGATCTTCCGCGCGACCGTGAACATGCGACCGAGCGCCGCCTCGTGCTCGCTACCGACGTCGGCGACGGTAGCGATCATCTCGTTGGGGACGATCAGCACGTGCACCGGCGCCTGCGGCTGGATATCGCGGAAGGCCGTCACCAGCTCGTCCTGGTAGAGGATGTCGGCCGGGATCTCGCGCCTGATGATCCTGCTGAAGATCGTCTCGTCTGCCATGTCGCGAGTGTACGCGCCCTCAGAGGACGCTGGCGTTCAGCTCGCTCATCGTGAACAGCGCCTCGAGCCTCACACCGGCCGCGGCGAGCGCCTCGACGCCGCCGGCTTGGCGGTCGATGACGCAGAGCGCGGTTTCCACGATGGCTCCGCGCTCGCGCAGGTCGCCCGTGGACAAGACGACCTGGCCGCCTGAGGTGACGACGTCCTCGATGACCAGAAGCCGCTTGCCTGCCACCTCGCCGCCCTCCGCCAAGCGCCTGGTGCCGTACGGCTTCGCCTGCTTGCGAACGAACAGCGTCGGCAGGCCGGTGACCTGGGAGAGCATGGTCGCGAGCGGCACGCCGCCGAGCTCGAGGCCGGCGAGGGCATCGATGCCGGCGGGAACGCGAGGCGCCATGCTTTCAGCCACCGCCTTCAGGAGCTTGGGGTCCGACTCGAAGAGGTACTTGTCGAAGTACTCGTTGGCGATGACTCCGGACCGCAGGACGAACTCGCCCTCGAGATGCGAGGCGTGGTGAATGGCGCGGGCCAACTCGTCGCGGGTCATGCGGGATGCTACCAAGTGCCTGGTCGACGCCGGCGATGGGCGGGTGTGAGGACTTCAGGGCGGGGTCAAGGTCAGCGTCCAGGAGAGCGTGTACGAGTCCTCCGGGGGGCCGACGCTCAGGTTGGCGCTCAGCACGTTGGGGTTCGCGGGGTCGAGCTGTCCGGCCAGCGTCCCCCACCACGCAGAGACCTCGTGGAGGCCGATGTCGGTCTCGTCGGTTGGGGGCACGCCGCAGCCACCGCTCACCTCGAACCTGTCGGTGTACGGAGCGCTCCACGCCAAGCCTGGATGAGCCTCGATCAGGTATTCGTCGTTCGGAAGGAAAGTCACCCGGTAGAGACCCGGTGTGCCGGCTGGCACGCTCAAGCTGCCGCTGGCCTGATACGTCGTCTCGACGGTCTTCGTGTAGGTGCAACCGATCTCGATGCCCATCTCGTTGTGGTAGACCTCGACGTCGTTCTCCTCCAGGTCGTAGCTGAGCGTGCCAGAGGTGACGGCGAGCAAGATCTCGGCAGCGCTGCGACTGACGATGTCGAACGTGTACTGCCCGCTGCTCGACTCGTCCTCCTCGTAGGACTGCTCGTAGTCCGGGGCGGTTTCGGCGTAGTCCTCGTGGTGGGCCGCGCTGTAGACCAGCGTCGCCGTGCCGCCAGCCTGCCTGGTAGCGGGCTTGCCCAACTCGAGACGGAGCGCGGGCAGCAGCCGGGACTCGACGAACACCGCGAAGCTGTCCGCCACCTCGCCGTCCTGTGTGGCGACCCAGTCGATCTCGAAGTCCTGCTGCCCGGAGTTGGCCGTCATCTCGTTGGCAAGCACCAGGCTGCCACTCGTCACGTTGTAGACGCGAACGGCGTTGACGTTGTAGCCCACGATCGGGAAGTTCGTCGAGTTGGGATCGAGCTCGACGGTGAAGGTGACCGTGTCCCCGGCCTCGAACGTCTCCGGATCTGCCGTGATGCTGGTTGCCTTGGGCGAGGTTGCGATGGGTGCAACCAGCTCCAGCTTCAACTGCACCGGCGTGACGCTGATCAGGTCGAAGAACTTCGCGACGTCGTCGCCCGCACCGATGTTGGCGACGAGGTCGAGCGCGTACTCGGAGGCGTAGGACGCGTCTTGGTGCTGCGCGTCCTCGCTGGCGAGTTTGGCGCCGAGCTTGATGCCGGTCTGGCTCTTGGCTATCTTCACTCGTCCCTCGCGCGAGTACAGGAAGCCCGCTTCGAGCCCCGCGAACACGTAGCCGAACAGGCTGCTCTCGACCCGGAGGCCGAGGAGGCTGCCCGGCAGGATCGGCCTGTGATGTCCGCTGACATGCGGATCAAGAGCAGCCACGCCCTCGCAGCCTGGGTTGCAGTCGAAGCCCAGCTGGAGGTCGGCGCCGACTTCGGCGTCGAAGTGGTATCCGAAGTTGGCGAGCGGCACCGTGCCCTCGATCTTGAAGCCCACGCCGACAGGGACCACGGCACCCAGGAACAACCCGACTGGCCCCGGAATCGGGATGCGGATGCCTGGGACGGCGTACTCGCAGCTGACGGATTCCTGCAGCGCAGCCTTGACGACAGGTTCGAACGTCGCGACCGCAGTGGGGCTGCCGCGTACGACCACCTTCTTCTGCGTGCTGTTGAACACTACGTCGAAGCTCAGGGATGGCGAGAACGTCAAGCCGAAGTTCAGGATCTCGAGCTGAGCGAAGGTGGTGTCGGACTTGCAGGTCAGGCCGCCGACGGTGAACTCCGCCTGCGGCTCCAGGGAGCCGTCGGCGGGGGCGCCCTGCAACTGCCAGCGGCCGTCGGGGAGCCTGGTGGTCGTCACGCCGGACACCTGCTCTTCGGCCAGCAGCGGAGCGGTCGACAGGTCGAGGCTCGCGTCGATGGCGATCTCGACGAACAGCTCCTCGAACGGCACGGTCTCCAAGGTGACGAGACTTCCGTCCACGGCCACGACGCGGCCCGCGACCTGCGCCTCGCCCGTCGCCAGAACGTAGGAGCCGACCGGGGGCGGCGCTATGGCGAGGCTGACTGTGTAGAGCGCGCCAACGCCGAACGCCTGAGACGGGTCGACGGGGTCGGGGCCGGCGAGTACCTCGGAATCGTCGACGAGGACTGTTCCAGGTACCGGCACGACGCTGATCGCAGCTATCTGTGCGCTGGCGTTTCCCGAAGTGGCGCTGACGATCGCCGAGCCGACGGGACCCGGCGCGGTGACGACTCCCGCACCTGAGACCTGGACGATGTCGGCCGCGGTAGAGCTCCAGGTGACCGCCGCATCCTCCATCACGGCGCCGTGTTGGTCGAGCACCAGGACGCTCAGCTCCTGGCTCGGGCGGCCGGGAGCGAGCAGCACCCCGGCCGGCGTGATAACTACCTGGGTGGCGACGCTCGCGGGCGGACCGCTGCAGCCCGCTATCGCAAGGACGGACGACAGGCAAGCCAAGGCCTTCATCCTCATGCTGAACCCCCAGCACTTCAGGTTTTCGAAGCAGGGATAATATGCACCCGGCCGCGGCCCCTGTCAATGGAGCGGGCTCCGGCCACCCACGCCGCAGCCGGTTGTGCTAGACTCAAACGCTCTGTGGGCGACCGGCAGTCGCCCCTGTCAACCAGCACTTTCCGCCCGACAAACCAGCTGGGCACCATGGAGGAAGCACATGCCGCGCGTCTGCGCCGTAACCGGGAAGAAGACCAGGAGCACCACCAGCAGCACCCGCAAGGGCTCTCCGAAGAAGCGTGGCGGCGTCGGTCTCAAGCAGGTCGGCGTGCACAAGACCACGCAGAAGCCGAACCTGCAGAAGCGCACCATCTGGGTCGATGGCAAGGCCCAGCGCGTGTGGCTCAGCGCCAAGGCGATCCGCCAACTGGATCCCACGGTGTTCGTCAACCCCAACAAGCGCGCCTGATCCGGCGCTGGCGGCCGCGCGCCGCTGAGCCGGACGCCGTCAAACCCCGCCTACCTCGCCGTGGCGGGGTTCTCTATTTGGCGATGCGGTAGCATCACGCGGATGAGAATCGGTTCTCACTTGGCCGCCGGCAGGCCCGGTTCACCGCCGCCTCCGCCGCCGGGCGTGCCAGCGCTTCACGTCCACGACGTGAGCGTGAGGTTCTCGGATGCTCAGGTTCTCGAGAACGTCAGCGTCGACCTGGCTGCGGGACGCTTCCTCGCGATCGTCGGACCCAACGGCGGTGGCAAGTCGACGTTGATGAAGGTCGCGCTAGGGTTGGTGCAGCCTCAGCACGGTCACGCGGCGCTGTTCGGCGAGGACGCTGGTGTCAGACCGGACCTGATCGGTTACGTTCCGCAGCTCAAGACCTTCGACCGGACCTTCCCGGCGACCGCGGTCGAGTTGGTCGTCACCGGGATCACGGGCCGCTGGCCGTGGCGTACCGGCAAGACGCTGCGGGCGATGGCGGCAGCCGCGCTGCAGTCGGTCGGCGCCTTCCAGTTGCGCGACCGTCAGTTGTCGCGGCTGTCAGGCGGCGAGCTGCAGCGGACCTTCCTCGCCCGTGCCCTCGTCAGGCGGCCCCAGCTGGTGCTCCTCGACGAGCCGGCCGCCGGCGTCGACTTCCTGGCCGAGCACGACCTCTACGACCTGTTGGAGCATTACCAAGCCGATACCGGTGCGGCCGTCGCGATGATCACTCACGACCTGGCGGCTGCCCGCTACCACGCAGACGACGTGCTCATCCTCAACCGGCGCGTGCACGGCCATGGGGCGCCTGGCGACGTGCTGACCGAGGAGCGGCTCACCACCGCGTTCGGGCACCGTCACCACGATCACGCGGTCGCGCCATGAGGGCGGCGGGCTGAACGTGGACCTGCTCGCGGCACTCTCGCTTCCGTTCCTGCAGAGGGCAGTTGCCGCCGGCGTGCTGATCGCCATCATGAGCGCGCTGATCGGGGTGTTCGTGGTGCAGCGGCGGCTGTCGTTCCTGGGCGACGGTCTTGCACACGCGGCCTTCGGCGGCATGGGCATCGGAGCCTACGCGATCGTCACCAGCGGCCTCATCGGGTCTGGCCTCAGGCTGCTGGAGCACCCGCTGTTCATAGCCGTGCCGTTCAGCGTGCTGGCGGCGCTGGTGATCGCGCTGCTGCGCTCGCGCACCGACCTCAGCAGCGATACCGCGATAGGCGTCGCGTTCGCGGTCTCGGTAGCGCTCGGCGTCACGTTCTTCTCGCTGATCCCGCCCGACGTCAACCTCGGACTCTCGCTGGTCGACCTGCTGTTCGGGTCGATCCTCGGCGTCAGGAGCCCCGACCTGATCGTGATCGCGGGGGTTGCCGCCGCAGCCAGCGCCGTTACGCTGGCGGTGTGGGGGCGCCTGGCGTACGCGACCTTCGATGACGAGTTGGCAAGAACCGACGGCGTGCCTGCCGGCCGCCTCGAGCTGCTCTTGTTCGTGTTGGCCGCCGTGGTAGTCGCGGTCAGCGCGGTGGTCGTCGGGGTGATCCTGATGGCCGCCTACCTGGTCATCCCGGCGGCGACCGCGCGCCTGCTGGCGCGCACGCTGGCGCAGATGACGATTCTCAGCGTCGTCATCGGCGTGCTCAGCACGTTGATCGGGCTGCTGGCCTCGTTCCTGCTCGACGTTCCGAGCGGCGCCGCGATCGTTCTCGCTCAGGCGCTGATCTTCGTCCCGGCGGCCGTGATCGGCAGGCGGCCGGCCTAACTACGCGGCCAAAGCGCGTCGACCCTGCGCTTGACGTCCTCGTCCATCGTGAGCTTCTCCGGCCATTCGCGGTCGAAACCCTCGTCGGGACGCTTGGCGGTGGCGTCGACAGCGAACACCGGTCTGCCATCAGGGGTGACGAGGATCTCGACGTCGCGCTCAGGATCGATGTTGTTGAGCAGCGTCCACATGCACTCCTCGAAGTTGCGGGCGGCCACCTCGGCGCCGAGCACTGCGATCAGCCGCACGCCGCCCAGCGCCGCGGACTGCCCGGCGGCCCAGGAGAGCAGCTCGCGTCCCTGTCCGGCACGCGTTTTGTCGAGGGTGAGGAACCAGATGCCGGCGGGCGGCTGGTGCTGGTCCACGACGTCAGTGTGGGAGGGAAGAGCCGCGGCTGCCCGCTCGGGATTCGTCGGCAGGGGCTGGGAGCCGCCCTCCTCGGCGGCCTTGCGGGTGCCGTCGATGATCAGCTTGCTGCCGTAGCTCCAAGCGCGGCTGGCGTGATCCAACACGTCGATGGGGCCTTTGGCGAACTGGCTGTCGCGTCCCGGGACCGCCTGCGCGAGGACGTCGCGCCAGAAGCCCAGGTGGTCCTTGACGTTGGCCGCGGGATCGTCGGAGACCAGGATCACCTTGGCGAACATCATCTGACCCAGCCCCAGCAGGCCATTGCCGACCTTGTAGGCGTGGCCGGGGAAGCGCTTGTCAATCTTGACGTTGACGAGGTTGTGGGCGATGCCGGCCGGCGGCATGTGATAGTCGCGGATCTCCGGCAGGATGAGTTGCGCCGGCACCAGGAAGATGCGCTCGCTGGCCTCGATCAAATAGGCGTCCTCCATCGGCGGCGGACCAACCACCGTGGCGGGGTAGACGGGCGCGGCCCTGGTGGTGATGGCGGTCACGTGGAAGGCGGGGTAGAGGTCGGGCAGCGTGTAGAAGCCCGTGTGATCCCCGAACGGTCCTTCCAGCACCCAGTCCTCTTGCGGGTCCACGTACCCTTCGAGGACGATCTCGGCGTGCGCCGGCACTTCGAGATCGACGGTGACGCCCTTGACCACCTCCAGGGAGCGGCCGCGCAGGAAGCCGGTCAGGGAGTACTCGTTGAGACCGGCCACGGGCGGCAGGGGCGCGGTGGCGGCGTAGATCAGGGCGGGGTCGCCGCCGATCGCCACGGCCACTTCGAGCCTCACGCCGGCCCGCTTCGCGCTCTCGAGGTGACGCGCGCCGGTCTTGTGGCGCTGCCAGTGCATGGCGGTGACGTCCTTGCCCATCACCTGCATGCGGTACATCCCGATGTTGAGATCTCCTTCGATCGGATCGCGGGACACCACCAGCGGCAGCGTGATGAACGGCCCGCCGTCCTTGGGCCAGGTGGTGAGGATCGGCAGCTTGCCCAGGTCGACCTCGGCGCCGCGGTAGATGCGTTCCTGGACCGGAGCGCGGCGCACGCGCCGGGGTGGCAGCGAGGTCACTTCCTTGACCTTCGGAAGGTTGGAGAGCATGCCGAGCATGCCGCCGCCGACCCGCAGGTCGAGCAGCGCGCGGATGCGGTCGCCAACCGCATCCAGAGTGTCGACCCCCAGTGCCAGGGCCATGCGCTCCCGGGTGCCGAACAGGTTCATCGCCACCGGCAGCGAGTGGCCGGTGACGTTCTCGAACAGCAGCGCCGGCCCGCCTTGCTTGACCGCGCGGTCGGCGATCTCCGAGGCTTCCAGGTAAGGGGAGACCGGCTCGCTGATGCGCCTGAGTTCCCCGCGACGTTCGAGTTCGGCGATGAACGACCCGAGGTCGTCGAAGCGCGGCCTCATGCCTCGATCCAGGCGTCGACTCCGGGAGTCGCTTCCGCCGTCGAACGGAGCGGGCCGCCTGGGCGGGTCACCGGAGCGACCGGCGCAAGCGCCGCGGCCAACGCCTGCTTGAGCTCGGCGATGCCGGTGCCGTGCGTCGCCGACACGCCCACCGCCGAGAACCGCGCGGCCAGCGAGGCCATGACCTCGGCGTCGGCGGCATCGGCCTTGTTCACGACGATCATGCGAGGCGGCTCGAGGTCGAGCTGATCGAGGATGCGTTCGACCGCGGACACGCGCTCGGGAGCGCCCGGCGCGGCGCCATCGACCACGTGGAGGAGCAGGTCGGCGTGATGCAGCTCCTCGAGCGTGGCCCGGAACGCGTTGACCAACTCGTCCGGAAGATCGCGGATGAAGCCGACGGTGTCGGTGAAGACCACCTTCGAGCCCCACTCGCCGAGCTCCGGCAGCCAGGCCTCGCGGGTGGTTGGCCTGAGCGTGGCGAAGAGCTTGTCCTGCGTGAGCGCGTCGCCATGGGTCAACGCGTTGAACAGCGTGGACTTGCCGGCGTTGGTGTAGCCGACCAAGGCGATCACCGGCACGCTCGAGGCCGTGCGCTGCTTGCGGGTCTCGGCGCGGCGCTTGCTGATGTCGGACACCGCCTTCTCGAGCCAAGCCAGACGGTCGCGTATGCGGCGACGATCGACCTCGAGCTTGGTCTCCCCGGGACCGCGCGTCCCGATGCCGCCACCGAGGCGGCTCATTGCCTGACCGCGGCCCGCCAGGCGCGGGAGTTGGTACTGGAGTTGGGCAAGCTCGACCTGCAGCTGCGCTTCGCGTCCTCGGGCGTGCTGGGCGAAGATGTCGAGGATCACCTGGGTGCGGTCCAGCACCTTCAGCTTGGTGGCGGCCTCGATCTCGCGCGCTTGAGCCGGGCTGAGCTCCCGGTCGAAGACCAGCAGGTCGGCGTCTTCGTGGAAGGCCAGCGCCACGACCTCCTGCAGCTTGCCGGCGCCCACCAGCGTGCGGTGGTCGGGTCGTTCGCGTTGCTGGAAGCTCATCGCGGCCACGACACCACCCGCGCTCCGCACCAGCTCTTCGAGCTCGGCCAGGCGCGCCTCCCCCTCGGCTCCTTCGGTCTTGCTGGCCAGGCCGACCAGCACGGCGCGCTCGGCGCTCGAGCGCTTGACGCTGCGGGGGCCGCCGGAGCGCGAGAGTTCCTCCTCGAGCGCCTCGATGCGAGCCTTGATGTCGAGGGACTCGATCTCGCGCAGGCTCGCCTGCGGGTCGATGAGCCAATCCTCTTCGTCCGCGGAGGCAGGAGCGATGGTCGCCAGCTGGCCGTTCAGACCCCCGCTGCGCTCGTCGGGCGGGTCGATCGCGACGATCGCGTCGAGCCGGTTGAGGAACAAGGTCGTCAGATCGGCGCCTGAGAGACCGCCCGGCTTGAGGTGGGTGTGCGCCAGCCTCAGGCCCGAGAGGCGAGACTCGGCCTCGCCGGTGTACTCGGGCAACGGCGTATCGCTGGCGTCGCCGACCGCGACCGTGACCACGCGACCGCGCCTGTCGATGAGCACGCTGACGCCGCGCGCGAACTCGACGCTGAGCTCGCTGAGTGCCCGCGCCAGGTCGACCGTCAGCGCGGATTCTGGAGGCACGCGCCGGCGGTAGAGATTGCTCAGGCGTTTGATCTGGTTGCTCTTCAGTCCCTGCGTCTTGCCGTGCACCTTCTCGATTAGGCGACCGTCCTCTCCTCGTCAACGAGGTGTACTGGAAGCGATTCTAGCGTTTGTCGACACCGTGCTAGCCTCGCGGCGATGCCAAGCAGACCTCGCTCCCGACAGCGCTCGGCCGTGTGGCTGGCGCTCGCGGCGCTGGCCTTCGCGTGGCCGACCCCCGTGGCAGTCGCCCAGCCGCTGCACGCCGGCGTTCTCGGTCTCGACGTCGCCGGCACCCGCTACGTCGAGGCGGCGTCGCTGGCCGTGGTGCTGGGCGACGTGGTCACCGCGGCGGGCGAGGTGCTGACCTGGCGAGGCCCGAAAGGTGTCGTCACGTTCTTCCTGGGTTCGCCTCAGGCGCTGCTGCAGGCGCCCGGCTCGGGTGGTCCCGACGAGTGGACGCTCTCCGCCCCGGTGCGCCGCGCCGCCCCCGAGGAGCTGGCAGGGCTGGCGCGACCGCCGCCCGCCAGCCAGGTCGCGGGTTGGCTGCTGCCGCTCGACGCCGTCCAGCTCCTCGGCGTCATGGCCGAAGCGGACGGAACCGAGACCGCCCTGCGACTGCCGGGAGGCGACCGCTCGGCGATCGCGATGCCGCCCGCCCGCAGCGACACGCCGTTCGGCACCAGCGCCGCATGGGAGGTCGTCGAGCTGTCGGGCACCCACGCTCTGCGCCTGTTCGTGGGCGACCAACTGAGCCTGCTGCTACTCGACCTCGACCTCGCTCCGCTGGCCGTGCCCGAGGCGACCGCAGCCGTGGACGCGGCCGTCGCCTTGGCGGGCAGCGACCACGTCTTGCTGCTGCTCGTCAGCGCCTTGGAGGAGATGGCCTGGGACAGCACCTTGGTCTTCGAGCAGGACGGACGCGTGCTCGAGGTGCGCCATCCGTACCGGCTCAAGGTCTACCAAGGTTCGTCAGAGGTCGTCGCGCCCGACGCGCCCGCGGCCGCTGTCGTGCTGCTGCCGGTCGGGTTCTCGCTCTACCGGCCGCTGAACGTGTCGTGGGCGGCTGTCGAGGCCACCATCACCTTCCGCCACTGAACCTATACTCGCCTCACGTGCCCCAGCGGCCGGCCAGGAGGGTTCGAACGTGAGAGTCGTGATCAGTTCGGCGGTGCGCACGCCGATGGGAGCGTTCCAGGGCGCCTTCGCGGGGATGAAGGCGGCGGAGCTCGGTGCCGTGGCGGTGCGAGCGGCAGTCGAACGCGCAGGGGTCGACCCCCAGGACGTCGGCCTGGTCCTGTTGGGCAACGTGCTGCAAGCGGGCCAAGGCCAGGCGCCGGCGCGGCAGGCGGCGCGCGGCGCCGGTCTGCCCGACCAAGTGCCCAGCGTGACGCTCAACAAGATGTGCGGCAGCGGGCTCGAGGCGCTGATACAGGCGGCGCGTGCCGTCGTCGTCGGTGACGTCGAGGTCGCGGTGGCTGGCGGCATGGAGTCGATGACCAACGCCCCCTATCTGCTGCCCGGCGCGCGCGGCGGCCTGCGGCTCGGAGACGCGAAGGTCGTCGACTCGCTGATCCACGACGGCCTGTGGGACGCCTACAACGACAAGCACATGGGCTCGTGCGCGGAGCTGTGCGCCGCCCGCTACTCGTTCTCGCGCGCAGATCAGGACGCGTTCGCCGCGGAGTCGTACCGGCGCGCGCAGGCGGCGAGAGAGGCCTTCGAGCGCGAGATCGTGCCGGTGACGGTCACCGGCCGCCGGGGTGCGTTGACGACCGTCGCCCACGACGAAGGACCTGACCAGGTCGACTTCGAGAAGATGCCCAAGCTGCGGCCGGCCTTCGAGTCGACCGGCACCATCACCGCCGCCAACGCCAGCACCATCAACGACGGCGCTGCCGCTCTGGTCGTCACCAGCGAGGAGGTGGCCAAGCGTCGCGGCCTGCCGATCCTCGCCACCATCGAGGGTTACGCGGCTCACGGCGTCGATCCCGAGTGGTTCACGATCGCGCCGGTTGGCGCGATGAAGGGGCTGTACGAGCGCCTCGGCTGGAAGCCCGCCGAAGTGGACCTCTACGAGATCAACGAGGCCTTCAGCGTGGTGCCGCTGGCGGCGATGCGCGAGTTCGATCTCGATCACGGGCGGGTCAACGTCAACGGCGGAGCGGTGGCGTTGGGACACCCGATCGGGGCGTCCGGCGCGCGCATCATGGTCTCGCTACTCAACGCCTTGGCGGCTCGCCGAGACGCCGGCGCGAAGAGCGTAGGCGGCGAGGCTCATCGCGGCGTCGCGAGCATCTGCATCGGCGGCGGCGAGGCCTTGGCGCTTGGGGTGACGCTAGCCGGCTGAGTCAGTTCACGGGTCGGACGCGCCGCGCTGCATGGTGTCGGGCATACGGCCCATCTGGATGGCTTCGGCGACGGTCGCGGGCAGGCCCCAGGCGACGATGTCGAAAGCGACCGCGGCGAAGTCGTACTCGACCTTGTCCATCTTGACGATGACCTCGTCCTCGCTGATGTCCAGCAGGGCGTAGTCCGCTCCCGGCTCGCCGTTGAGAGACAACCCGACCGACCCGGGGTTGACCACCAGCCCGGCTTTCGGGATGTGCCGGTAGAACGGCACGTGGGTGGAGCCGGCCGCCAACACCGTGCAGCGGTGACGCTGGAGCATGCGTGTCAGCGAGATCGGGTCCTGGTTGAGGTTGAGGCGTTCGCTGGTGTCTTCGAGCGAGCCGTGGAAGAAGCGCATCCAGCCGAACGGCGTCTGCAGGCGCTGCTGTACCGGAAGGCTCTGCAAGAACTGCAGGTGCCGGGGCTCGAGGACCTCGCGCGTCCACTCGAGGATCTCGTCCGCGACGCCCCGTCGCGGAGCCCGGCGGCGAGCGAAGCCGTAGGCGAGGCGTTCGTCGGCCGCGCCGAGCGTGCACACGACGCCTTCGCGCCTTAGCAGGTCGATGGCCTCGTTCGGCGACGGCCCGTAGCCGACGAGATCGCCAAGGCACAAGACCTTTTCGGCGCCGCGAAGGTTCAGTTGCTCGAGTGCTGCCTCAAGGGCGATGACGTTGGCGTGTACGTCACTGATCAGCCCGATCCTCACCCCTTGAGTCTAGCAGTACCCTTCTGCAGGAACGCGGCCAGGAGTGTGACGCCTGCTTCCAGGTCGCTCTTGGCCACCATCTCCGTCACCGTGTGCACGTAGCGCGAGGGCGTGGAGATGGTGATCGAGGGAACCCCTTCGCGGATGCGTTGGATGGCACCAGCATCGGTACCGCCCAACGGCAGCACCTCGAGCTGGTACGGCACCTTGGTCTTCTCCGCCAAGGCGATGAACTCGTCGAGCAGCCAGCGCGTGCTGATGGCGCTGGAGTCCATGACCTTGAGCGCGGTGCCGCCGCCCAGCCGCGTGACGCGCTGGTGCTCGCTGCTGTCCGGCGTGTCGACGGCGAGCGTCGTGTCGAGCGCGATGCCGACGTCCGGCGCCACGCGGAAGGCGCCGGTGAAGGCGCCGCGCAGCCCGACCTCTTCTTGCACCGTGAACACCGCGTGGGTCTCCAGGGCCGGCTTCTTGAGGCGTTTCAGCGTCTCGATGAGGATCCAGCAGCCGACCCGATCGTCGAGGGCCTTGCCGGTCACCACGGATCCCAAGTCCTCGAAGGACTGCCGCAGGGTCACCATGTCGCCGATGCGAACTTGCGCGCGGACCGCGTCCACGTCGAGTCCGAGATCGACGAAGAACTCCGGCAGCAGCGGGACCTTGTTGCGCTCCTCGGGCGTGCTGATGTGGATCGGCTTGCCACCGGGGTTGAGGACGCCGATCAGCTTGTTGCCGCTGAGCGATGCGTGCACGGTCACCTGGCGGGCGAACAGGTTGCGGGGGTCGAAGCCGCCGACCTGCTGCAGCCTCACGAACCCCTTGTCGTCGATGAAGCGCACGTAGAAGCCGATCTCGTCCATGTGCGCGGCGACCATCGCCTTCGGCGCGCCCTTGGCGCCCTTCTTCACGGCGGTGAGATTGCCCATCGCGTCGACCGACAGGTCGTCGACGATGCCGTCGAGCTCGGCTTCGATGAGTGCCCGCACTTGCTCTTCGCGCCCAGGTACGCCGTTCGCTTCCGATAGCCGCTTGAGGAGTTTCATGAGCGCGAGTGTAACGCGGTCATCGGTCCTGGCGAAGCACCCACTCCGAGATCGCCGCCAGTGCCTCCTCGGGGCACTCCTCGTGCAGCACATGGCCGCACTCGGGGAGGACGACGAGCTCGCTGTCGACCAGGTCGAGCGCGAGCCGCTCCGACTGCTCGGTCGGCACCACCCGGTCGCCGGCGCCGGCCAACAGCAGGGCGGGGGCGGCCACGCCCGCCAGCCTGCCGGCGAGGGGTGGCGGTGACTCGGCCAGGCTCAGCTGCCACAGCGCATCGTCCCAACCCTCCACGGTCAGCGGCAGAGTGTAGTCACGGATCGTGTCCTGGTCGATGGCGCTCGGGTCAGCCCAAGCGGCGCGGATGATGCGCAGGCCCGGCTCACCGGCCAACTGCCGCAGCGTCAACGGCCCCACCCGCTGCATCTGAGGTGTGCGCATCAGGAGCCGCGCCAGGCCGGAGCGGCCGGTCTCCACGTAGGGTGCGGCGCCGATCAGCACCAGCCCAGTGACGCGCTCGGGCGCGCTCAACGCCACCTCGAGCGCCACCCTGGCCCCGTCTCCGTGTCCGACCAGCACCGCGCTGGCGATGCCGAGCGCGTCCATCAGTCCCAGCGTCAGCACCGGCTGCGACGCGGCGGCATAGGGGTCGAGAGTGTTCTCGTACTCAGCCGGTCGCAGGCGTTCGGTGAGTCCGAAAGCCGGCCGGTCGAAGGCGACGACGTTGCCGTACGGCGCTAACAGCGGCGCGATCTCCTCGAAGCTCTCAGCGGAGTACGCGAAGCCGTGCAGCATCACGAACGTCGGGACCTCGCCGGCGCTGGCCGCCGGCGTCCAGACGTAGTGCAGGGCGACCCCCTCGACCTCCGCGTAGCTGGCGCCGGGGCCGGCGACCTCGGCGAGCGGCCTGACGCCGTCGGGCGGGTTGACGGGCACCACCAGCGGCACCACCAGCACCAGCGCCGCCAGCAGCGCCAGCAACACCAGCGAGACCTTCACTCGGAACGGCATGCGGGCTAGCCGCGCTCGAGGCGAGCCGCTGGCGTCACTGCCCGGTGAACTCGGCCGCGCGCTTCTCCAGGAAGGCGGCGGTGCCTTCACGCATGTCGTCGGTGGTGGCGACCATCCCGAACAGGTCGGCTTCGATCTCGAGCCCTTGCGGGAGCGTCACGTCCAGACCCCTGACGACGGCTTCCTTGGCGAGCCCGAGTGCGATCGGCGCGTTCTTGGCCGCGGCTCGCGCCAACTCCTTCGCGGCCGCCAGCGCGTCGTCGGCGACGCGGTTGACGAGCCCGAGCTGCAGGGCCTCCTCGGCCTTGACGTGACGGCCGGTGAGGATCAGGTCGAGGGCGCGCCCCTGGCCGATGAGGCGCGGGAGGCGCTGGGTGCCGCCGTAGCCGGGGATGAGGCCGAGACCGACCTCCGGCAGGCCCATGCTCGCGCCGGTGGCGGCGACCCGCAGATCGGCGGCGAGCGCCAGCTCGAGACCGCCGCCGAGCGCGAAGCCGTTGATGGCAGCGATCGTGGGGAACGGCAGCGAGGCGAGCGTGTTGGCGACGTCCTGTCCCGACAGCGCCGCCTCACGACCGCCGAACGCGTCGCTGATCAAGCGCAGCTCGGCGATGTCGGCGCCGGCGACGAACGCCCTTCCGGCGCCGGTCAGAACCAGCGCTCTCACGTCGGCGTCGGCCTGGGCGACGTCGAAGGCGATGCTCAGCTCCATCAAGACGTCGTGGTTGAGCGCGTTCAGCGCCTCCTGGCGGTCGATGGTGATGACCGCGATGCCGGCTTCCAGCTCGTAGTTCAGGTGCTCGAACTCGAAGTCCTCTTCGAACTCGACGCCGTCGTTGTTCGCGGATCCTTCTGACATGCTGTGATCCTCCCTGGCGCCGAGGCGCCGGTCAGTAGCGGTAGAAACCCTCGCCGGTCTTGCGGCCGAGCCTGCCGGCCCTGACCAGCTGCCTGACGAGCGGCGAGATGCGGAACTTGGGGTCGCCGAACTCGGCATGAAGCGATTCGGCGGCGGCCAGGCAGACGTCGAGGCCCACCAGGTCAGCGAGCGCGAGCGGTCCGATCGGCATGTTGGCCCCGAGGCGCATGGCCTTGTCGATGTCCTCGGCGGACGCCACACCCTCGGCGAGAGCGTGGGCGGCGTCGTTGATGTAGGGCACCAGGAGCCGGTTGACGATGAACCCGGGCTTGTCCTCGCACACGATCGGCGTCTTGCCGATGCCTTCCGCGAAAGCTCGGGCCTGCTCGACGGTCTCCTCGCTGCTGCGGAGGCCGCGAACGACTTCGACGAGCGCCATCATCGGCACGGGGTTGAAGAAGTGCATGCCGCAGAAGCGCTCGGGGCGGCCGCTGAAGGAGGCGATCTCGGTGACCGACAGGCTCGAGGTGTTCGTCGCCAGCAGCGCGCCTTCGGAAGTGGCGGTCGCGAGGCGTTGCCAGATGTCGCGCTTGACGGGGATCGATTCGTAGACGGCTTCGATGACCACGCCCGCGTCCCCGAGCCCCTCGAGCTCGGTGGTGGTGGTGAGCAGCGCGAGGCCGGCATCGGCATCGGCCCGCGTGATCGTCTCCTTGCGAACGAGCCTGTCGAGGCTGGTTCGCACGTTGGTCAGCGCGCGTTCCAGCGCCGCGGCCGAGACGTCGACCAGCACGACCTCGTGGCCGGCCAGGGCGCACGTCTGGGCGATGCCGGAGCCCATGGCTCCGCCGCCGATCACAGCAACCTTCATCGCGCTACCTCCTGCGAGTCCGCAACCAGTGCGTCGAGCGTCCCTTGGACCATCGCGAGCACCGCATCTCTCAGCTGGCCAGGTTCCAGCAGGCTGTCGTCGCCGATGTTGTTGCTGGCGACCAGCGCGCAGCCCGTCCGCACCTGGCGCAGGGCGCCGAGCAGGAACAGGGTCGAGGCCTCCATCTCGATGGCCAGCACGCCCCTGGCTGCCAGCGCCGGTACATCGCTCGGCGTGGTCGCGTAGAAGGCGTCGTCGCTCTGGATCAGGCCTACATGGCAGCGGCGTCCGCCCGCTTCCGCCTGCCTGGTGGCCGCAGCCGCGAGCGCGCGCGTGAGCGCGAAGTCGGCTACCGGGCTGTAGGCAGCGCCTTGCAGGTACTGGCGAGTGGTGCCGTCGTTCGCGATGCTGGCGGTGGCAACCACCAGGTCGCCGCATGCGACATTGCTGGCAACGGCTCCACAAGTGCCGACCCGCACGAGTCGCCTGCCTCCGAGCCGGATGATCTCCTCGGTGACGATCGCCAGGCTCGGACAGCCCATGCCAGTGGCCTGAACGCTGACGCGCATGCCGCGGTAGCTGCCCGTGTAGCCGAGAAGCTGGCGGTGTTCGTTGTAGAGGGTGGGTGCAGTGAAGAACTCGTCGGCGATGAGGCGCGCCCTGTTCGGGTCGCCCGGGAGCAAGACGGCTTCGGCAACCTCCCCCTCGGCTGCGCGCACGTGCAGTTGGCTCACAGGCGCACGATACCAGAGCCCCGGTCGTGAACAGCCGCACGCTCAGGGCCCATGGGAGCGTGATAACGTGCCGTCGTGACCGACCTGGAAGACATCCTGGCGCAGTTGTGGTCGCGCGTCGAGGGATGTCGAGTGGTGGCCATCGCCGGCATGGACGGCCTGCTGATCGAGCGCCATCCGAGAACCAACAACGAGCCCGTCGACTTCACGGGCCCCAACGCTGCGGAGCTCGACGCGATCGTCGCCGATGTCACCAGTTTGTTGACGGTGACGGCCGGTGAGCTGAGCCGCCAGGTCGGCGGGCACATCGATGAGATCCTCGCGATCGGACCCGCGGGAGGTTACTTGGCGCGCAGGATCGGCAGCGAGCTGTTCTGCCTGCTGATGGTGGGACCGGGGACCGACCTCGCCAACCTGAGACGTGAAGCCGAAGCCGTTGGATCGGGTCTGCAAGTCGAGTTAGCGTGAACCACAAGGACCACCTCGCCAAGCTGCTGGCGGTCAAGGGCGTCGAGGCGGCGGCGCTGGTGTCGACCGCGGGCGAGCTGCTGGCCGGCGAGGCGAAGGATCCTGCCGCGATCGAACGGCTCGTCTCTCTACAGACCGCGGCTCTGGCGGCCGGCCAGGCACTCGGTGAGCTGATACCTCCGGCAGCCGCCACGCCTAGCGCGGCTGACGCTGTCGAGGAAGCTCCGGGCGGGCGCGCCGAGGCGCCCCAGGCGGCTTCCGACAAGGGCCTGCTGATGGTCATCTACACTGAAGGCCCGGTTCTGTTCGCGCCGCTTCCCGACGGTGAGAGCGTCTGCGTGGTCGCCTTGACCAGCCCGCAGGACGTCGGGCGGGCGCGCTTCGCGTTGCGCGGTCTTCTGCCGGCGCTGGCCGCCGCCGCTGGTCCGGTAGCCTGAGACGTGGCACAACTCAAGCTCGAGATCGACAAGGAAACCGCCAGGGGCAGACCGACCAACGGCGCGGTGCTCGCGCACACGGCCGACGAGTTCCTCTTCGACTTCGTATTGATCATGCCGGGCCAGCCGCCGGTGGTGACGGCGCGCCTGGTCACCAGTCCGCGCCACGCCAAGGCGTTGCTGCGCAGCCTCGAAGACAACGTGCGTCGCTTCGAGCAGCGTTTCGGGGCGATCCCCGAGCCGCAGAAGAACCAGTCGCTGCCAGGCCTCATCGGTGGCCCTCCGGAAGGCGAGGAGGGTCCCAACTGAGCCGGAAGGGGCCATTACGGTAGACTTACGCGTGCGCCTCAGCCAGAACGTCGGCCACGGTTCGGACGTAGGACGCGTCAGGCCCCTCAACGAGGACTTTCATCGCGTCTGGCAGTTCCCCCTACCCGGAGGCGAACTGACGCTGTTGGCGATAGCCGACGGGATGGGCGGAGCCGCTGCGGGCGAGGTCGCCAGCAAACTGGCCACCGAGGTGCTCGACGAGTCTTTCAGCCGCTACGTCGAGGAGATCCGGGCCGGCCGGCCGGTCGTGGGTATCGACACCCTGACCGACAAGGCCATCCGTTTGGCCAACCGCCGCGTCTACGCCGCTGCCATCAAGAACCAGGGGCGGCGCGGGATGGGCTCGACGATCACCTGCGTCGCCATCCACAAGCACAAGGCGTTCGTCGGTCACGTCGGCGACTCGCGGGCCTATCTGGTCAGGGGCGAGAAGATCTACCAGCTCACCAAGGACCACTCGTGGGTCGAGGAGCAGCTCGAGAAGGGCTTCCTCGACGAAGCCGAGGCCGAGTCCCACGAGTGGCGCAACCTCGTGACGCGCGTGCTTGGCACCCGCCCACAGGTGGCTCCCGATGTGATCGAAGTGGCAGTTCAGCCGCGCGACATCTTCGTGATCTCGTCTGACGGCCTGCACGGCCTGGTTAAGCCGGAAGAGGTGCTTGCCGAGCTGCAACGCACGCCCAACCGCCAGATGTGCGTGGAGGCCCTGATCTCGCTGGCCAACGAGCGTGGCGGCCACGACAACATCACTGTGATCATCGCGGAGGTGGACGGATGATCGTTCTCCTGGCCGTAGCGGCGTTGCTGGTCGCGGTGCTCCTGAGGGCGCCCAACTGGTTGGTGGCGGCGCTGTTGACCTTGTCCGCCGGCCTGGCCGTCGCGATGCTGATCCTTGGAGACGTCAACCGGGCGCTGGCCCCGCTGATCCTCGCCGCGCTCGCTCTCGGACTGGTGGTCCCGGCCGGGGTGCAGTCGCTGCGCAGCACGCGCGTCGCGCCACCCAAGCGCCGCAACCGGCGCATCGCGCCCGCCGGACAGGCGAAGGCCAAGGGCCCGGCGGTGTCCACCTTCGACGCTGCCGACGTGCCCGGCTACGAGCTGCTCGAGAAGGTGGGGTCGGGCGGCATGGCGAGCGTCTACCGCGCGCGCCGCCAGTCGGACGGCCAGGTCGTCGCCCTCAAGATCCCGATGGAGCAGTACGTGGCCGACGCGAAGTTCATCCGCCGCTTCCACCGCGAGGCCGAGGTGGCGCAACGTCTCAACCACGTGAACATCGTGCGCACCTACGAGCACGGCGCGATGGGCGTGCAGCACTACATGGTCATGGAGTTCGTCGACGGCCGCAGCCTCGAGG
>CAYNOS010000018.1:47202-50586 GCA_964398985.1 uncultured bacterium | reverse complement strand
TGATCATGTGCAAGGCGATGAACCGCTCGCTCGGCAACGTGCTGTTCGGCGGCTTCGGTGCTGTAGTCAGTTCCTCCGGCCAGCATGCCGAGGGCGACATCCAGCCGATCTCCGCCGAGGACGCCTACTTCATGCTGGAAGCCGCCAACTCCGTGATCTTCGTGCCGGGCTACGGCATGGCGGTCGCGCAGGCTCAACATGCCGTCAGGGAACTGGCCGACCTGCTCGTCAAGAACGGCGCCGACGTCAAGCACGTCATCCACCCGGTGGCGGGACGCATGCCGGGCCACATGAACGTGCTGCTGTCCGAAGCCAACGTTCCCTATGAGCAACTGGTCGAGCCGGGCGACGTCAACCCGACCATGGAAGTCGTCGACGTGGCCGTCGTGATCGGCGCCAACGACGTCGTCAACCCCGCAGCGCGCGAGGACGAGAGCAGCCCGCTCTACGGGATGCCGATCATCGACGTCGACAGGGCACGCGTGTGCTTCGTGCTCAAGCGCAGCATGAAGCCCGGCTTCTCGGGCGTCGAGAACCCCTTGTTCTACAAGCCCAACACGCGCATGCTGTTCGGCGACGCCAAGGCCACCATCACCGGCTTGGTGTCCGAGTTCAAGTCGGCGGCCGAATGAGGTAGGAGGCCGCAGAAAAGTTGACATCAACGCGCTCAAGTTCATATCATTGGCGGTATGAACGCTGAGAGGTTCACCGAGGCAGCACTGACGCTGGTCGCCAGCGCTCAACAGGTAGCCCAGACCAGGAACCACCAACAGGTGGGGCCGTTGCACTTGGCGGCGGCGCTGCTCGCCGATCCCGAAGGGCACGCTGCGAGGGTCGTCGAGCGCGCCGGCGGCAACCCGGCCGCGGCAAGGTCGGCGATCGACGCCGAACTCAGCAGGCAACCGAAGGTCACCGGCGGCGGGGGAGAGTTCATCGGCGAGCAGCTGGGGCGCGCTTTCAGCGAGGCTGAGCGGCTGGCTGGCGCCCAGGGGGACGGCTTCGTCGCCGTGGACACGCTGCTCGTCGCCCTGCGCCGCACCGCCGGCGCCGCGCTCGACATGCTGCCGCAGGCGGCCGCGCTCGAGGCGGCGGCGGCCGAGATCCGTGGCGGCAGGAAGGTCGAGAGCCGCAGCGCCGAGAGCACCTTCGAAGCGCTCGAGAAGTACGGCATCGACCTCACCGAGCGCGCCAGAGACGGGAAGCTCGACCCCGTAATCGGCCGCGACGAGGAGATCAGGCGCGTCGTGCAGATCCTGCTCAGGCGCAGCAAGAACAACCCGGTGTTGATCGGCGAGCCCGGTGTCGGCAAGACAGCCATCGCCGAAGGCGTCGCCCAGCGCATCGTCAAGCGCGATGTGCCGGAGGGGCTGCAGGGCAAGCGCGTCGTGCAGCTCGACATGGGCAGCCTGCTGGCCGGCGCCAAGTACCGCGGCGAGTTCGAGGAGAGGCTGAAGGCGGTGATCGAGGAGACGACCCGTTCCGACGGCCAGGTCGTCTTGTTCATCGACGAGCTCCACACCATCGTCGGCGCCGGCAAGGCCGAGGGCGCCGTCGACGCCGGCAACATGCTGAAGCCGCCGCTGGCTCGCGGGGAGCTGCGCATGATCGGCGCTACCACCCTCAACGAGTACCGACAGATCGAGAAGGACGCCGCGCTGGAGCGCCGCTTCCAGCCGGTGGTGGTCGAGGAGCCGAGCGTGGAGGAGACGATCTCGATCCTGCGGGGCCTCAAGGAGAAGTACGAGGTCCACCACGGCGTCACCATCACCGACCCGGCGATCATCGCCGCCGCGACGATGGCCAACCGCTACGTCTCCGACCGGCGGCTGCCCGACTCCGCCATCGACCTGATCGACGAGGCCGCCAGCCGCATCCGAGTCCAGCTCGAGAGCCTGCCCGAGGAGATCGACACGCTCAGGCGCCGCAAGCTCCAGCTCGAGATCGAGCGGGAAGCGCTCAAGCGCGAGACCGACTCCGAGTCCGCCAGCCGCCTCCTGCGCATCGAGGAGGAGCTCAAGGCCACGCTCGACCAGATGGGTCGCGCGCAAGCCGAGTGGGAGAGCGAGCGCAAAGTCCTCGACGAGCTCAAGGCGGCCAAGGAGGATCTCGACGAGGCCAGGACGCTGCTCGCCGCCGCGGAACGCGACGCCGAGTTGGCCGAGGCAGGTCGCCTGCGCTACGGCGAGCTGCCGCGCCTGGAGACGGCCGTCAAGGAAGCCACGGCGAAGCTCGCAGGGGCGCGCTACGTGAGCCTCGACGTCGGCGAGGAAGAGGTCGCGGCGGTCGTCGCGCGCGCGACGCGCATCCCCGTCGCGCGTCTGCTGGAGGGCGAACGCGAGAAGCTGCTGGATCTCGAGAGCGCGCTGCACGAGCGCGTCGTCGGGCAGGACGAGGCGCTCGAGGCCGTCGCCGACGCGATCAGACGGTCGCGCGCGGGCCTCGCCGACCCGAACCGCCCGATAGGCTCGTTCATCTTCCTGGGACCCACCGGCGTGGGCAAGACCGAGACCGCCAAGGCGCTGGCCGAACAGCTATTCGACGCCGAGGACCACATGATCCGCCTCGACATGTCCGAGTACATGGAGAAGCACACCGTCTCCAAGCTGATCGGCGCCCCTCCCGGCTACATCGGCTTCGAAGAGGGCGGCCAACTCACCGAGGCCGTCAGGCGCAAGCCCTACAGCGTGCTGCTGTTCGACGAGATCGAGAAGGCGCACCCCGACGTCTTCAACTCGCTGCTGCAGCTCCTCGACGACGGCCGCCTCACCGACTCGCACGGCCGCACCGTCGACTTCCGCAACACGGTCGTGATCATGACCAGCAACGTCGGCAGCCCTCAGATCCTCGAGGCGACGCGTTCCGGCGCCGACTACGAGGAGCTCAAGCGCACGGTGTTCAACCAGCTTCAGGCCCACTTTCGGCCGGAGTTCCTCAACCGCATCGACGACATCATCGTGTTCCACGCTCTCAGGCCCGAACAGGTCGCCGAGATAGCGCACATCCAGCTCGACTTGCTGCGCAAGCGGCTCGACGATCGGCGCATCCAGTTGGAACTCGACGACGGGGCGATGGCGCAGCTCTCCAGCCAAGGTTACGACCCGGTGTTCGGGGCCAGGCCCCTCAAGAGACTGATCCGCGAGAAGATCGAGACGCCGCTGTCGAAGCTGATCATCAGCGGCGAGGTGGAGGAGGGCGAAACGGTGAGGGTCTCGGCCGGCCTCGGTGGCGACTTCGACTTCGCCGGTGTCCCGGAACCGGTGGCCGCCAACTAGACGTCTGCAGGCTCTGCTGCCCAGCCGGCCAGCCGTCAGGCGGTCCGCACCAGCCGGCCGGCCGTCAGGAGAGGACCACCAGCCGGCCGGTTGTCAGGCGGTTCCCACCAGC
>CAYNOS010000018.1:0-47102 GCA_964398985.1 uncultured bacterium | reverse complement strand
GGCCGGTTGTCAGGCGGTTCCCACCAGCCGGCCGGCCGAGGCTATAGCCTCTTCGGTGGTCTCGTAGGCGTTCGCGCCGCCGGCCGTCAACTCGTCGAACACGCCCGTGCGCTTGAGCAGCATCTTCGGCTGCGGTTGGAGTCCCGAGAGCAGCAGCGTTACCCCTCGTCGCCCCAGGCGCTCGCTCAGAGCCTGCAGGGCGGTGACCCCGCTGGCGTCGAGGACCGGAACGCGGCGCAGGCGCAAGATCACCACTCGGATGCCGGTGTCGACCTTCAGCAACTGGTCGATGAAGCGTTCGGCGGCCCCGAAGAAGATCGGTCCCTCGATCCGGAACGCGACGACGTGGTTCCTCAGGAGCTTGAGCTCGTCTTCGTCCCGGTCTGTCATCAGTGGCTCGATCACCGAACCCTCGAGGCTGATGGGGTCCACCTTGAAGGTGGCGCTCATGCGCACGATGAACAAGATCGCCGCCGCCACCAGCCCGACCTCGATCGCCAGGATCAGGTCGAACAGCACCGTCACCACGAAGGTCAAAAGCAGCACGAACGCGTCCGACTTGGTGCTACGCATCGTCAACACCGTGGCGTGGCGTTCCACCATGCGAACCGCCACCACCATCAGGATCCCACCGAGCACCGCCAAGGGGATGCGGGATGCCAGCGGGGCCAGGAACAAGATCACGGCCAGCAGCACCACGGCGTGGAACATCGAGGCCAGCCGCGTGCGAGCTCCGGAGCGCACGTTCACGGCCGTTCGGGCCAGGGCGGCCGTCGACGGCAGCCCGCCGAAGAGCGCGGCCGCGATGTTGCCCAGCCCCTGACCGACGAGCTCGCGGTCGGGGTCGTGCTTCTCGCCGATCGTCATGCCGTCGGCGACGACCGCGCAGAGCAGGCTCTCGAGCGCCGCCAGGACCGCCACCGCGAACGCCGCCCTCGCGATGTCCACGAACGCGTCGGTGAACACGATGCTCGGTAGGCTCGGCAGCGGCAAGCTGCGCGGGATCGCTCCGATCCTCGACACGCCCTCGAACTGCGGGGCCAGCGAGATCAAGCTGACCACCAACAGCGCGGCCATGCTGCCCGGCACGGCCGCCAGCGCCTTGACGCGACCCCAGGCGAGCATCACCGCGACGGTGGCCAGCGCCAGCAGCAGGGTCGCGTAGCCGGGATCCTGAAGCCACAGCTGGACCGTGCGCGACGAGATCATCAGGATGCTCTCGCCGTGCGGGGCCGGTACGCCGAGCACGTTGGGCAGCTGCTGCAGGAAGATGATCACAGCGATGCCGTTGGTGAAGCCGGTGACCACCGGCCACGGGATGAAGCGCACGTAGCGGCCGATGCCGGCGAGCCCCAGCACGATCAGGATCACGCCGGCGAGCAGCGCCAACAGCGGCAGCACGCCGACGCCGTACGCAGCCACCATCGGCAGCAGGACGGCGGTCATGGCCCCGGTGGGCCCCGTCACCTGGAAACTCGAGCCGCCCAGGAAGGCCGCCACGAAGCCTGCGACCACCGCCGTGACGATGCCGGCAGTGGCGCCGGCGCCCGACGTCACCCCGAAGCCGAGCGCCAACGGCAGCGCCACCACGGCCACCGTCACGCCCGCCAGCAGGTCGAGCCGCGCGTACTTGAGGTTGTAGTCAGAGCGCGAGGGCAGGAAGCGTGCCACGCGCGCCACCGGTGAAGTGCGCGGCGGACCCTGAGATTCGAGCACCTGAGGTGCCCTCCTTAACGTCACTGCGATCAACCGCCGGACAGGGCCGGCTGGCCACCGTGAATCATGACGCGGGGCGCCTGCCTGCGCAAGGGCGAACCCGCACAACGCCCTAAGATGTAGGACTTGTCTCGTGCAGCACGTGCAATCGTGGTAGCCTCTGGCATGCTCTTCCGGCGGCACCGGGTCTCCGAACTGGAGTCGGCGCATCGCGCACTGGCCGAGGGACGTTACGAGGCGGCCTTGGCGGTGTTGCAGAACGCTCTGCAGAGCGCGGCCCGCAGGCCCGCCGGCCGGGCCTCGCAAGGTCAGTACTGGCTGCAGCTTGCCGCTCTCTACGCGCTCTACGGCGAGGATGGCTTGGAGAACGGTCAGCCGGCTCTGCGGAGCGCCATCGCCGCCGAGCCGACGTTGGCCGCCAGTCACCTCTACCAGGCGCTGTTCTGGGAGTTCGCCGCCTACAAGGGCGGCTCGGTGGGTGACGTCAAGCGCGGTCTCAAAGACCTTCCGGACGACGCCGACCCGGTCGCTGCGTACCACGCGGCGTCGGCGCTGTTCGCGGTCGACGCGCCCAAGAGCTCCGCTCGGCGCCTGGCGGGAATCCCGGAAGGAGCCTTGCCGACGCACCTCGATTGGCGCCGCTGGTCGTTGCTGGGGCAATGCCGGGAGGCGATGTCGGAGTGGGAAGACGCCGCTGCAGCCTTCGCGCGCGCCGTAGTACTCGCGCCTGAAGCCGAACGCGGCCCCGAGCGACTCAGCCACGCTGGAGCACTGATCGAGCTCGGCGCGACCGATGAGGCGCTGGCGGTGCTGGCCGAGGTCGACGAGGCGCCGCTGCACGAAGACGAGCTCGCGGTCCATCGCTATCTGCTCGGCCGCGCCCACCTGGAGCTGGGCAATCCCAACCAGGCGCTGGCGCTGCTCACCGAAGCGGCGGCCTGCACCGTCGACGCCGACGGGCCTGGCCGGCGGGAAGCCGACTACAGCGTCGTGTTCGCGACGGCGCAGGCGCTGGCGGCGCTGGGGCGTCAGCAAGAGGCGATGTTGGCGTTCGAGCGGGCATTGGCGGCCTCGCCGGTCGAGCACCGCGCGTACACCCAGCACGAGGCGGCGTACGCCGCGATCGAATGCGACCGGCTGGCGCAGGCCGAAGAGTTGCTGACCGACGTCGTCTCGGACCCCAGCTACCCTCACCGCGCCGACGCGTTGGCTGACCTGGCAGACGTCAAGCTGCGCGGTGGCGAGTACGAGCAGGCCCAGACCGTGGCCGAGCAGGCGCTGGAGCTGGGGGCCACTGCCCCCGCCTGCCTGACGCTCGGCAGCGTGGCGTTCGAGTACTTCGCGCTCGACGAGGCAGCCAGTTGGTTCGAGCAGGTCGTCAGTGCCAGCCACCCGGGCGACCCGCTGTGGACGAGCGCTCATCAGATGCTCGCCGACGTCTACGCGCAGAAGGGCGACGAGTACGTCTCGAGGGTCCTGATCCACGCCAAGGCCGCCCTGGACTTCACGCCTCCGGGCAGCGAGTGGTACCTGCCGTTGGCGCGCCTCGTCGAAGGCGCCAAAGCGCGCTTGGGCGGTTTCGACCGACCACTCAACTGACGCCGGCGCTCCGGTGGAAGGACTCCTACTAGCCGAGGTTCTGGCGCGTCTGTCAGCGAGGCTGCCGTCGCGGCGCTCGGCCTGGCGCTTTCTCGACGATCGCACGTGCGAGCTGACCCTGGCGGACGGTAGCGTACTGAGGCTGGCGAGCCGCCCGCCGGCTCCCGCGCTCGAGCTGATCGACGCAGACGGCCCGGGCGAGCATCGCCGGCGCCAGCCGCTGCCCAGGCCGGCGACGCCGTTCCAGGCGTTGCTGGCCGCGCGTGCCGTCGGCGACCTCAGCGAGGTCTCCCAGCTGCGCCTCGACCGCGTCGCGATGCTCGACCTCGCTTCTTCGGAAGGCTTCGTGCCAGTCGCGGGCGTCAGGCTCGTCTTCGAGCTGACCGGGCGCAACGCGAACCTCGTGCTGCTGGATGCACGGGGCAAGATCCTGGGCATCGAGCGCGAGGTCGCGAGCCAACAGAGCCGCTCCCGGCGCCTGAGGCAGGGGCTCGCATACCGGCCGCCGGAGCCGCAGGACAAGCTCGATCCCAGGGGCCTTGACCCCCAAGCGCTGGCGGCCGCCCTGGCGGGCAGCGTGCTGGGCGACGTCAGGAAGCTGGTCGACGGTATCGGACCGCGGCTGCAGGCAGCCTTGGCAGGTGCCACGGGTCTCGAGAACGATGTCCTGCTCGAGGGCGTGGCCCTGCGTGAGGTGGCCGAGGCGCTGGCTCGGCTGACGGCTGAACCGGCAGCGTTCGCTTCCGAGCACGCCACGGCCCGCGAGACCTCGGCGGAAGGATCCCAGGGGCGCATGGCCGGAGCCGACGCTGCCCTCGAGCTGGCCGCCGAGGTCCGCAAGCTGCTCGCCCGTCGGCTCAGGGCGCTGCGGGCGCGGGTCGCCGACGCCGAGGCGGCGCTGCTCGGCGCCGGACGGGCGGACGAGCTGCGGGCCGAGGCCGATCTGCTCCTCGCCAGGGTCGGCGAGATTCCGGCCGGGGCCACCGCAGTGGAGCTCGAAGGCTTCGACGGCGAACGCGTGGAGCTCGCCCTCGACCCACGCCTGTCGGTGACGGACAACGCCGAGGCCCGCTACCGGCAAGCACGCCGAGCCGGCGCGCGCTCGCGGGCGGCCACGTCCTCGCTGAGCGGCCTGCGCTCCGAGGTCGCGGAACTCGAGGCGGAGCTGGCCGGCCTGGCGTCCTCGGATGCCAAGGCGCTGGGCGCGAGACTGGCCGAACTGCGAGGCGCTGACGGCCGGCGTCCCGGCGGTGGCGTTCCGGGCGGCGCCGGTCGGCGCCGGGGCGGCCGGACCGCAGCACCGGGCCTGGCGCTGACCGACCCGCGAGGATTCGAGGTCTTCGTCGGGCGCAGCGCCAAGGAGAACGACGCGCTCACGTTCTCGCTGGCGCGTTCGCTGGACGTGTGGCTACACGCTCAGGGCTACCGGGGAGCCCACGTGATCATCCGGGCGAAGTCCGCCGAGGTTCCGTTCGACACGATCCTGTTCGCGGCGCGCCTGGCAGCCGGGCACTCGGAAGCCCGCGACTCGGACAACGTGGCCGTCGACTACACGCAGCGCAAGAACGTCTGGCGCAGCAAAGGCGGCGCACCCGGGGCGGTTCACTACGCGCACCACAAGACCGTCTATGTGACGCCGGCGCGCGACTCCGAAGGGGCTTCGGGCGCCCCGCGAGAGGGCTGAGGCCGGTTCAGGCGCGCCCGGCGGAGCCGAAGACGTGCATCCGCTCGAGCACGATGCGCTTCATCTCCTCGCGCGCAGGTCCAAGGATCTTGCGGGGATCGAACTCGCGCGGGTTGGCCAGCAGCACCTCGCGCACGCGGGTGGTGAAAGCCAGGCGCAGGTCGGTGTCGGTGTTGATCTTGGCAATGCCCTCGGTGACGGCCAGCCGCACGTCGTCCTCGTGAATGCCGCTGGCTCCGGCCAACTCCCCGCCGGCCGCGTTCAGGCGCTCGACGAGCTCGGTCGGCACGCCGGAGGCGCCATGCAGCACCAGCGGTTGCGCGACTCGCGCGGCGATCTGCTCGAGGCGCGCGTGGTCGATGAAGGGACGCCCCTTGCCCTTGTAGGCGCCATGCGAGGTGCCGATCGCGACGGCAAGGTAGTCGGCGCCGCTGCCGGCCATGAACCGCGCCGCGTCGTCGGCGTTCGTCAGGGTCGCGTCTTCGGCGCTGACGTTGACGTGCTCCTCGATGCCGCCGAGCCTGCCGATCTCGGCCTCGACTGTCACCCCCGCGGCATGGGCGGCCTCGACGACCCTGGCGGTTTCGCGGACGTTGGTGGCCTCGTCTTCGTGAGACATGTCGATCATCACCGAGGTGAAGCCCAACCGCAGCGCCCGGATGCAAGAGGCGTAGTTGGAGCCGTGGTCGAGGTGAATCGCAACCGGCACGCTGGCGTTGCCGGCGAGGTCCTTGACGAGGTTGACCAGGGTCGGACCGCCGAACTTCAGGCCGCCCTCCGAGATCGCCACGATCACCGGGCTGCTCGCCTCTTCAGCGGCCTCGACGATCGCCTGGCTGATCTCCATGTCGTTGGTGTTGAAAGCGCCCACGCCGTAGCCGCCTGACCTGGCGGCGGCGAGGATGTCGAGTCCGGTGACGAGTCCCATGTGGGCGAGTATACCGGCGGTGACGGTGCTCCCGCGCGCGGCGGGCGCCGTCCGCGACGGCGGGCGTCGTCCGCGACGGCCTGGATGGGCGCGCCGCTGCGGCTGGGGACTTCAGCCCTGCTTCTCGTCCTCCGCCGGGGTCCTGGGTTTCAGCGCCGGAGCCGAGCGTCCGCTCACGAAGCCGGCCGCCGCGGCGATCGGCAGCGCGATCAGGGCTCTGGCCGGCTGCTCGGGATCCACGATCAGCAGAGCCACCAGCAACAGCAGCGACGAGCCGATGCGCAGCGGCAGATTGCCGCGAGGGTTGGCGCTGGGCTTGAAGCCGATCACGTGGGCGAACATGAACGTCACTGCCAAGCCCACGAAGTAGACCCAGTAAGGGATCGCCGATACGTCGATACTCACGCTGCCTCCTAGTGACGCACCTTACAGCAGCGCGAGCGCCCGGTGCGCCGCGGCCGCCGCGACGGCCACCGCCTCGGCCAGCCGCCAGTTGGCCTTGTCCCGGTCACCGACGCGGTTGGAGACCGACCTGACCTCGACGAACTCGAGGCCGAGGGCGCGCGCGACCTGAGCGGCCGCGAAACCCTCCATCGACTCAACCGCCACGCCCCAACGCTCGCTGGTGGCGGCCGCCAACTGGGGTGAGGAGGTGATCCCGTCGGAGGTCGCGAAGTCGACGAGGGGAGCTTCGAGCTGCTCGGCGACGAGCTCGGCTAGCGGACCGCCGAGTTCGAGCCGGTCGAACGATCCTGTGCCGGGGAGCAGCGGGATGCCGATGGCTTCGAGCCCAACGCGCTCACCGTCACCGGTGCCCACGCTGGGGCCGAGGTCGAGGTCGCGCTCGCTCCGCGCGACCGCCACCGCCGTCGGCGACAGGCCGCTGCCCGGGTACGCCCCGGCCACGCCGAACTGCAGGACGCGAGGTGGTGGCCGATCGGCAGCCGCAAGGCCGCGCGCCGGCGTGCAAGTCGCCGCCAGCGCGGCGGCCGTGTTCGCCTTGCCGATGCCCGTCACCACCAGCCTGACCCGCCGTCCGCCGACGCTGAGCTCGCTGGTCGGCGGCCAGACGGGGGTGTCGTGGTCGTGGACGTCGGCCCCCTCGCCCGGCGTCGCAGCCCCCAGCGCCGTCGCGAGCGGCGCCATCTCCAAAGCGGTAGCGGCCAGCACCACCAGCTCGGCCGCCGCAGCGCGCGAGGCCGAGCGCGCCTCGACCGTGGCCGCGCCGACGTTCAAGCCGTGCCTTCCGGGACCACTCAGGCCGCGGCCACCGGCAGATCGAGCAGCGCCTTGACGTAGGCGGCGGCATCGTAGGGCTGCAGGTCGTCCTGGTGCTCGCCGACGCCGATGAACTTGATCGGGGTGCGCAGTTGCCGGGTGATCGGCAGCAGGATGCCGCCCTTGGCGGTGCCGTCGAGCTTGGTGACGATCACGCCGGTCAACCCGACCGCCTCGTGGAACCGCAACGCCTGCTCCAGGCCGTTCTGGCCGGTGACGGCGTCAAGCACCAACCAGACGTCCTTGGGCTCGCCGGGATCGGCCTTGCCGATGACCCGCTTGACCTTCTTGAGTTCCTCCATCAGGTTGTGCTTGGTGTGCAGCCGGCCGGCGGTGTCGACCAGCAGCAGATCGAAGCCGCGCGCCAGCCGCTGACCGGCCCCGTCGAACGCCACGGCGCCGGGATCGGAGCCGTCGGCGCCGGTGACGGTGGGGATGCCGAGGCGCTCGCCCCACACCGCCAGCTGCGAGCTGCCGGCCGCCCTGAAGGTGTCGCCGGCCGCGAACATCACGCGCTTGCCGTGCGAGCGGTAGTAGGCGCCGAGCTTGGCGATCGTGGTGGTCTTGCCGACGCCGTTGACGCCGACCACCATCACGACCTTGCCGGCCGGTTCGACGATGCTGCGGCGCACGTCGAGGTCGAAGCCGACGCGCCTGAGCTTCTGCCGCAGGTCGTCGGGCTCGAGCTGTTCCAGCAGCGCCTTCTCCAACGCTGCAGCGAACGAGGTGCCGCGCTGGCGTTCGCGCTTGGCGGCCGCCACGACCTCGGTGGCCAGCTTGGCGCCGACATCGGCGGCGATCAACGAGAACTCCAGCTCTTCCCAGTCGGGCTCGACTGGCGCCGCCCGCGCCGGCTCGGAATCGAGGATCGCGCCGCGCGTCTTCGAGAGACCCTGCCTGAGGCGGTCGAACCAGCTCACTCGCCCGGACCGTCCCCTTCGCCCGTCGCCTTGCCAGCCCTCAGCGCTGCGACGCCGACGCTCTTGACGATCGGCCTGCCGGAGCGCTCCTTGGCTGCCGCCAGGCGCGCCTTCTCCTCCTCGAGAGCTCGTTGTGGGTCGTCGTCGGGCAGTCCCGCGTCGATGAACGTCAGCGCCTGCGCGATGCGCCTGAGCGACTGGGCCTTGCCGAGCACGACGATCAGGTCGACAACGCCCGGTGCGTTGGTGGTGCCGGTGAGGGCCGCTCGCAGCGGCATCATCACCTTGCCCATCGGAACCGCCTGATCCTGAACGTAGTCGCGCAGCATGTCGTCGACCCCGTCGAAGTCGAAGAACTCCAGCATCGAGAGCTCGCGCTCGACGTCCTGCAGGAAGCTCTGACCGGCCGCCAACTGCTTGCGAGCGTTCTCGTCGTAGCGGACGGTGTCGGTGAAGAAGTAGCCGGCCTGATCGCGGATCTCGTGCAGGGTCTCGGCCCGCGGCCGCAACAGGTCGACGACGTCGAGCAGGTAGTCGTCGTCATCCCCCCAGTCGTAGCCCGCGTCCCTGAGAAGGGGCGCGGCGCGGCGCGCGACCTCGTCGAGCGGCAGCACTTCCCTGAGGTACTTGGAGTTGTAGTGCCGCAGGCGCTTGAGGTCGAAGATCGGCCCCCCGAGCGAGATCCTGTCGAGGTCGAAGTGCGCGATCATGTCGGCGACGCTGAACACCTCGCGCCCGTCCGGCATGCTCCAGCCCATGGTGGCCAGGAAGTTGAGCAGTGCCTCGGGCAGGATCCCTTGTTGCCGGTAGGAGTCGACCGAGGTGTCGAGCTTGCGTTTGCTGACCTTGCTGCGGTCCGGGTTGCGCAGGAGCGGCAGGTGCACGAACTCCGGCTCGCTCCAGCCGAACGCGCGGTAGAGCAGGGCGTGCAGCGGCGTGCTGGTGATCCACTCCTCGGCGCGCAGGACGTGGGTGACGCCCATCAGGTGGTCGTCGACCACCACCGCCAGATGGTAGGTGGGGTAGCCGTCGCTCTTGAGCAGCACGGCGTCGCGGATCTCGTCGTTGGGGATCGCGATCTCGCCTCGGAGCCGGTCGTGGAAGCTGGTGGCGCCGTCGTCGGGAGTGACGAGCCTGACCACGTGCGGCTCGCCAGCGGCGGCGCGCCGCTCTTGCTCGTCGCGCGTCAGCCCGCGGCCGCGACCGTCGTAGCCGATCGGCCGGCCGAGACGCTTCTGCTCCGAGCGCATCGCGTCGAGTTCCTCGGCGGTCTCGAACGCCCGGTAGGCGCGGCCGGCGGCCAGCAGGTCCTCGGCGTGGCGGCGGTAGACGTCGAGCCTCTCGCTCTGGCGGTACGGGCCGTTGTCGCCTCCGATCCCGGGACCTTCATCCGGCGTGATGCCGAGCCACTCGAACATCTCGAGGATCCGGCGTTCGGAGTCTGCCAAGTAGCGCTGTCGGTCGGTGTCCTCGAGCCTGAGGATGAACTTGCCGCCTGACTTGCGAGCCAGAACGTAGTTGAAAAGGCCGACGTATGCCGTGCCGACGTGTGGGTCACCTGTCGGCGACGGTGCGATGCGCGTCACGACGGTCATGGCGTCGCCTCCTAAGCCCGAGCATCATACCGCCGGGAACGCCGCTCTCACGTCAGCGCGAGGTAAGCCAGCGTGACGGCCGCGAGCGCCCACAAGTAGGGCGCGAAGACCCTGAACTGACCGCGCTTCAGGAGCCTGAACACCAAGACGAGCGCGGCGTAGCCTACGACGAAGGAGCTGGCGGCCATCGCCAACAGCGCGGCGCCGCCGATCCCCGACTCGCGCACGTCCCCGATCCCGAACAGCGCCACCCCGAACGACACGACCAGGTACATGAGGAACGACAGGCGCGGCGCCAAGGCGGCGTCGACGCCGCGAGCGAGCAGCGCCGAGATCGTGGAACCCGACCGCGAGATGCCCGGTATCACCGCCAGTCCCTGGACGGTGCCGGCGATGAGGGCGTCCTTGAAGGTAACGTCCTTGACTTCATGCTTGCTGCCGGAGCGCGGGGCGAACCACAAGATCGCTCCGGTCACGGCCAGCGCCAGCGCGACGGGCAGCGGAGCGTTGAGCCGTTCGAACACGCCCTTCAACCCGAGAGCGAGGATCGCGGTGGGGACAGAGCCGGCCAGGACCAACAGCGCGAGCCGCCAGCCCGGCCCCTGCCGCGCTGCCGGCGAGGTGAGTCCGCGGGCGAAGCCGGTCACCGCGCTGAGCACGTCCTGGCGCAGGTAGACGAGAACCGCCAGCAGGGTGCCGGTGTTGGTGGCGATATCCACCGCCAACGGCAACGAGTCGCCCCAGCCTAGGTAGAAGTTGGCGAGGACCAGGTGGCCCGAGCTCGACACCGGCAGGAACTCCGTGAGCCCCTGCACCACGCCGAGCACCAGAGCCTGCAGGACGCTCATCAGCCGCTAGCTTGGCCTTGGTTCAGCGCTTGCTGTACTGCGGGGCGCGGCGAGCCTTCTTGAGGCCGTACTTCTTGCGTTCGACGATGCGAGCGTCGCGCGTCAAGTGGCCGCTCTGCTTGAGCGAGGGCCTGAAGTTCGGGTCCACCTTGAGCAGGGCGCGAGCGACGCCGAGCTTGATCGCGTCGGCCTGGCCGCTGGGTCCACCGCCACGCACGGTGATGAGCGCGTCGTAACGGCCGGCAGTGTTGGTCGCCTTGAGCGGCTCGAGGGCTTCGACGCCCACGAGGATGCCGCGGAAGTACTCCTGGAAGTCGCGACCGTTGACGGTGATGCGGCCGCTTCCGGGGCGCAAGAACACCCTGGCGACGGCTTCTTTGCGACGTCCGGTGCCGTAGTACTGATCCATCAGGCCAACTCAACCTTCCTGGGCTGCTGCGCGTCGTGCGGGTGCGTGTCGTCGGCGTAGACCTTGAGGCGCCGGATGAGACGGCGGCCCATGCGGGTCTTGGGAAGCATGCCCCAGACCGCGTGTTCGAGCATGCGCTCGGGGTTCTTGGCCAGCATCTCGCGCGCCGTGGTGGTCTTGAGCCCGCCGGTATAGCCGGTGTAGCGGGTGTAGACCTTCTGGTCGAGCTTGCGGCCGCTGAACTCGACCTTGCCCGCGTTGATGACGACGACGAAGTCGCCGCCGGCTTGATTGGGGGTGTAGCTGGGCTTGTGCTTGCCCTTGAGCAGGCTGGCGATCTGGGTTGCGAGCCTACCGACACGTTGACCGGCTGCGTCGACGATTACCCAGTCGTTGACGCTCTCGCTCGGGAAGTAAGTCTTCATCTTCAGGTCACGTCCTAAGGTTGGTGTTCCACAGCCGACGCGGCCGGTAGCAGTTCGAGGCACCCGGACCGGCGACAAGCCAAAGGAGAGTCTAACACGTAGCCGCCCGGCTTGTACACCGTCTGAGAGTGTTCGCGCCGCTAGAGGCCTCCGCAGTCCCGCGCTGTTTGCGGTCAACTCACGGAGGGGCGGCGTCTGAGGCCGCTGGGCAGCAGGCTGCGGACCGAGCCACGGCGCCTCACGCCCCAGCCGACCGGGAAGCCTCCGGCCTTCACCACCACGGTCCCGTTCTCGCCGCCATCGTCGAAGGCTTCGCCGGCCAGGTAGCTGCTCAAGCGAGCGTCGTCAGGCTCGAGGTCGCAGCCGTTGAGGTCCAGCGCCGTTCCGGCAGCCATCGCGGCAGCGTGGGCGGGAACGAAACGGGGAGTGCGCCCGCGGCTGCTCATTTCGCCGAGCGCCAGACCGAGCCTCAGCACGAAGACCCCGGCCAGGTCGGGGAGCGCGGTCGGTGGTGCCAGCAGCAGCTTGGCTCCGTGAGCGAACAAGCGATCCTCGTCGAGGGCGTCGCGCGCGGCTCGCGGCGCCACCTCGGCGAAGTGCGCCCGCCACGCCGCCAATTGCTCCCGGCTGGGTCGGTCCAAAGGCGGCTTCCCTCGCCGTGGGCGGCCACTCGTCTTTGCGCCGGACGGCGGTCGCTGGCCGTCAAGCCCGGGCTCCGCCTCGGCGCGGCGGAGCACCGCGACGAAGTGACCCTCGCCGGGGGCGCGTTGCGGCCACAGGCGCACGGCGCCGGCGCCAAGGGCTGGAGCGGCGCTTGGTGTCCTGCCCAGCGCCGCGCTGACGCCCGGCAGTCTGACGGCGACGGGTGCGAAGTCCGGGTGGCTGGCGAGGAAGCTCTCGATGACGTCCTCGTTCTCCGCGCGGGAGAAGGTGCAGGTCGAGTAGCCGAGCACGCCGCCCGGCCGCACCATCCGCGCGGCCACCTCGATGAGCCGTCGTTGCCTGAGCGAGCAGGCTGCCACCACGGCCGGGCTCCATGCCTGGAGGGCCTCGTCGGACTTGCGGAACATGCCCTCGCCGGAGCATGGCGCGTCCAGCAGGACGCGGTCGAACCAGTCCCCGAACGCGCTCGCGAGCCGTTCGGGCTCGCTCTGACAGACGGCCGCATGGCCGATGCCACAGCGCTCGATGTTGCCGAGCAGGCTGCGGGCGCGCTGGGGATGGTGGTCGTTGCAGACCAGCAGGCCCTCGCCCGCCTGCAGCGCAGCGATGTGCGTCGACTTGCCGCCGGGCGCCGCGGCCAGGTCGAGGACGCGCTCACCCGGGCGCGGCGCGAGCGCTTCGGCGACCGCCATGGCCGCTGGGTCCTGAAGGTAGTAGACGCCGGCGTCGTGCCACGGATGTAGCCCGGGGCGCCGCTCGAGAACGCCTCCCGTCAACTGGAAGCCGTCCGCGCACCATGGCACCGCCTCCATGCCCCAAGGAAGGCCGGCGAGCACGCGTTCCCTGGTCCCTGGGAGGGCAGTCCGGAGGGTGTTCAGCCGCAGGCCCACCGTGGGAGGCTCGGCGAGACTCGCGAGCAGCGCTGCCGACTCCGCACCCAGCAGCTCAGCCATGCTGCTGGCGAAGGCTGCCGGCAACTCGTGCCGACTGCCCCCGAACCGCGCCGTTGCCTCAGTCGGAGGTCGGCTCACCAGCTTGCGTTCCCAGGTGCTGGATCTCCTCGATGAAACGGTCGACCGAGTCGAAGTCGCGGTAGACGCTCAAGAAGCGGATGTAGGCGACGTCGTCGCGGTCCCTGAGGAACTTGAGCACGCGGGTGCCGATCTCCTGCGACGGGATCTCCGGGGTCTGGACCTCGTCCTCGAAACCGTAGACGAAGTCCTGCAGCTGCTTCTCGCTGACGGGACGCTTGTTGCAGGCGATCCTCAGCTTCTGCAGAAGCTTGTCGGGGTCGAAGACCTCGCGCCGGCCCGAACGCTTGCGCACGATCAGCGCCTCGAACTGCGCGCGCTCGTAGGTCGTGAAGCGGCGTGAGCAGACGACGCACTCGCGCCGCCTGCGGATGGCTGCGCCCTCGTCGGAGGGACGCGAGTTGACGACGCGGGTCTCCTCGGACGAGCAGTAGGGGCACTTCACGGCCGCTGTCGGCTCCGCACGCGACGCGCGCCGGGCTCCTCCTCGAATTCGCTGCCGTCCTCGAGGCCGGTGAGCTCGCCGATGTCCGAGCCTTCCAGGCGACTCAGGTCGCCGTAGAGATCGAGCGCCGACTCGATGCCCGCCACGTAATCGGTGCCCGACGCGAACGCCGCAGGCTCGTCGCCAATCAGGTGGCGCAGGGCCGGGGCGCCGGGTGGCAACCCGAACTCGCGGCCCCAGTGATCGTAGTAGTCATCTTCCTGGCCCTCGTCGTAGCCCTCGGCATCGTCGTCCTCGTCGCTGCCGGCACCGGCCTCGTAACGGTCGGCGTCGTCATCGCGGTCGTCCTCGAACTCGGGATCCAGGAGCCTGGCGTCCAGGAACTCCGGTTCCAGATCGTCGGGCTCCGCGAGGCCGCCGTGCGAGAAGTCGTCGCCTCGGCCCTCCAGCGGGTGGCCGAGTCCGCCGTCGTTCGCGGTGCGGCCGCCGGCGCCGGTGGCCGACAGCGCTCCGTGGACCGACAGACCGCTCCCGCGCTCGCTATCGGCGCCGCCCGGCCATGGCGCCCAGGCGTCGTACGGCTGCTCTTGGAGGTCGGGCCCGATCTGCAGCGCCGCCCGCACCTCGGGCAGCAGGCTGTCCGTGGCGCTCGGCGGTGCCGGCAAGGCTACTCGCATCGTCTGACCGCTGACCCCGGCGGACTCAGGGGAACCGAAGTAGCGCACGGCCCTCACCAGCGCCTGGTCGTGGCGCGGGTCCGATGCCTGACGCGACGGCAGGACCAAGTTGGCTCGTGGGAAGGTGTAGCGCTGACGGAAGCCCTCGACCATGCGCTCGAGGGCGCCCTGGACGGCATGCATCTGCACGCTTCCGAGATCCGGCGGCCCGACGACGACCACCCAGCCGACGCTCGACAAGCGGGCAGCGGTCTTGAGGATCAGATATGCACTGCGCACGTCCTCGGACATCAACTCCGAGAACTCACCCTCGGCCAGGCTCTCGAACGGTGTGGGGCTGGCGTGCCCGGAGATGTGAACGACGCCGCCCAGCTCGCCGAAGATCTCGGTGACCTTGTGGTAGGCCGCCAGGACGTCCATCTGGGTGGTCATGTCGGCCTGGATCGGGATCGCTTGGCCGCTCAGCTCCTCGAGCTCGGCGGCGGTCTTGGTGGCCAGCTCGACGTCGCGATCGGCGCAGACCACGTCGTAGCCAGCGCGTCCGTAAGCCAGGGCGATCGCTCGCCCGAACCCCTGACCGACGTTCGTCACCAACACGACTCTGGCTCGCTCCACCGACCTAGGATACGTCCTTTGAGAGAGCGTCTCAAAGCGACAGCTAACGTGCGGAGGTTCTCGCGCCGCGGTCATCCGGTCGGGTAGAACGGGGTGCGGGGCCGCGGCAAGTCCGGCCCTCAGCAGGAGGACCTGATGCTCAGACGCCCGGCCAAGGTCGAACCGGAGCCGCCCAAGCGCGAGCCTTTCACCTACGTGCACCGAGGCACGACCGTCATCGGTGAACTGCGGGCCGAAGGCCGCGTCCGCGTGCACGGGACCGTGCTCGGCACGGTGAAGGTGCGCGGCGTTCTCGAGGTCGCCGAGTCCGGCGTGGTGGAGGGTGCCCTGGTCGCGGCCGAGGAGCTGAAGGTGCTTGGCCGCGTGGTGGCGGACGTGCGCGTCACCGGCAAGGTCGAGATCTGGAAGGGCGGGCACCTCGTCGGGGACGTCAGGGCGCGGGCTCTCGACATCGAAGAGGGGGCCTTGTTCTCGGGTCGCAGCGAGATGATCGGGGAAGACGGCAAGGCCATCGCGGTCCCCTCATCTTTCGACCAGGCGCCCGAGGCGCTGCCGGGGGCAGAGAGCGCTCAGGCGCTCGAGCTGCCGGCGACCGCGGTGCCCGACGTGCCGCCCACGACGGTGCCAACCGCGACGGGCGACGCCGTGGCGGCCTGGGACGAGGACGCGCGGGCCGGGTCGGCTAACGAGGAGTAGGGCGTCCGGGCCGATCCCGCCAGAGACCGCATGCCGGACCTGCTGCTAGAATGCAGCGTGCGACCTACCTGGCACCCAAGGCAGTGGGCGGCTGACGCCCCCCGGGTGGCGGCATGGCGCTAGAGCGGTTATTCAGGCGCAACCGTCCCACCCGCAAGGAGGACGACAACAGCCCGGCCGGCCTGTGGCTCAAGTGCGACTCCTGCAACACCCAGATCTACCGCAAGGACCTGGTGGCGAACCTCCACGTCTGCCCCGAGTGCGGCCATCACTACCGCATGCCGGTCGCGGCGCGCATCGAGATGCTGGCGGACGAGGGCACCTTCGTGCCGTGGTCGGGCGGGATCATGGCCGAGGATCCGCTCGAGTTCGTCGACACCCAGCCTTACGCGGAGCGCATGGACAAGAACCGCCAGAAGCACGGTCGCCCCGATGCGATCGTGACCGGCGCGGCCAGCATGGGCGCCGAACGGGTGGCGCTGGTCGTCATGGACTTCTTCTTCCTGGGCGGCTCGATGGGATCGGTCGTGGGCGAGGAGATCGCCAGGGCCGCGGAGCGCGGTGCCGACGAGGGCCGCAGCCTGGTGATGGTGACCGCTTCCGGCGGCGCCCGCATGCAGGAGGGGGCGCTGTCGCTCATGCAGATGGCGAAGACGACCGTCGCCTTGGAGCACCTGGCGCGGCGCCGTCTGCCTTACATCGCCATCTTGACCGACCCGACCACCGGCGGCGTGACCGCCAGCTTCGCGACCCTCGGGGACATCATCTTCGCCGAGCCCGGCGCCCTGATCTCGTTCGCCGGACCCAGGGTCATCCAACAAACGATCAGGCAGGACCTGCCCGAAGGCTTCCAGCGTTCGGAGTTCCTGCTGCAGAAGGGGATGGTCGACGACGTGGTCCCGCGCGCTCAGCTCAAGGAGCGAGTGGTCGCGGTGATCGGCGCGCTGCGCGACGGCATCACCCGTAGCCAGGAGGAGCCCGCCAGTGCCGTTACCGTTTGAGCGGCCGATCGAGGAACTGCAGTCCCAGATCGCCAGCATGGAGGCGCTCTCGGCCGATCAGAACATCGACATGTCCGAGGAGATCCGCAGCCTGCAGGCGCGTCTCGACCGACTGAAGCGCGAGACGTTCGCCAACCTCAGCCGCTGGCAGAGGGTCCAAGTGGCCCGGGCGCCCGGGCGGCCGACCGGCCTCGACTACCTGCAGCACGCGTTCGAGGACTTCCAGGAGTTGCACGGGGACCGCACGCACGGCGACGACCCCGCGATGGTCACCGGCCTGGCCCGCCTGGGCGAGCACACCGTGATGGTGGTCGCGCAGCAGAAGGGGCGCGACACCAAGGAGAACATCACCCGCAACTTCGGAATGAGCCACCCGAGCGGCTACCGCAAGGCGATGCGCATGTTCGACCTGGCCGACAAGTTCCGACTTCCGGTGGTGTGCCTCATCGACACGCCCGGCGCCTATCCGGGGCTGGCTGCCGAGGAGCAGGGGCAGGCGTGGGTAATCGCTGCCAGCATCCAACGCATGAGCCGGCTGAGGGTCCCTGCGATCAGCGTCGTGATCGGAGAGGGCGGATCGGGGGGTGCGCTCGCCATCGGGGTCGCGAACCGCGTCCTGATCCTCGAGAACGCCATCTACTCGGTGATCAGCCCGGAATCGTGCGCCGCCATCTTGTGGCGCGACGCCGGCGAGGCCGAACGCGCCGCCGAGGCGTTGAAGCTCACCGCCCAGGACTTGATCAAGGTGGGCGTTGTCGACCGCGTGATCGCCGAGCCTTTGGGCGGGGCGCACAGCGCCCGCGAAGAGGCCATCCGCACCGTTAGGGACGTGATGATCGAGGAGTTGGAGGGGCTGCTGCCACTCTCGGAAGACGAGCTCCTGGAGCAGCGCTACCGACGTTTCAGGGTTCTCGGAGCGTTCGCGGAGGCCGACGCCGCCTGAGGTCAGCTCACAGCGCCGCGGCGGCCGACACCGCGTCGCGCAAGGCAGCCACGTTCGCTCGGACGCTGCCGAGGCTGCCGAACACGGCGCTGCCGGCGACCAGCACGTCGGCGCCCGCAGCAGCCACCGCCGGCGCGGTGCGCGCGTTGATGCCGCCGTCGACCTCGATGAGGCAGTTGGGGTTGATGCGGTCGCGCATGCGCCTCAAGGCCTCGATGCGGGCGGTGCTGGCCGGGATGAAGTCCTGACCGCCGAAGCCCGGGTTCACCGACATCACCAGCGCGAGATCGAGGTACGGCAGCGCCGGCTCCAGGAGGCTCACCGGGGTCAGCGGGTTGAGCGCCAACCCGACCTTGGCGCCGCTCTCCCTCACGGATCCCAGCAGCCGGTGCAGATGCACCGAGGCCTCGTAGTGGACGGTGATGACGTTCGCGCCCGCGGCCGCGAAGGCCTCCAGGTGGCGCTCGGGCTGCGAGATCATCAGGTGAACGTCCAGCGGCAGGTCCGTGACGCGTCTGAGTGCCGCGACCAGCGCGGGGCCGAAGGTGATGTTGGGCACGAAGTGTCCGTCCATCACGTCGACGTGAAGATAGTCGACGCCCGCTTCCTTGGCTTCCTGTACGGCTTCCCCCAGCCGCGCGAAGTCGCCCGAGAGCACCGAGGCTGCAAGCTTGAACTCGCTCATCGACAGCGGGAGTATAGCAGCAGGCCACACGAGCCTTCGGCTACACGCGGACCCCATCAGCTACCCCGCGGCGGATACCATCCCTTCATGCCGGCTTCGCCGGCCAGGACCTGGAGGACCGATGTCTAGCGATGGCACTACCGACCCCTCTGGCCACGCCGGCGGCGTGTTGGTCAGCACCGCCTGGGTGGCCGACAACCTCCGGCGAGATGACCTGCGCATCTTCGAGGTCGACGAGGACGTGCTGCTCTACGAGACCGGCCACGTCCCCGGAGCGCTGAAGCTCGATTGGCTGACCGAACTGCAACGAGCCGACGTGCGCGACTTCATCGACGCCGAGGCGTTCGCTGAGCTGTTGGAGGCCAAGGGCGTCAGCAACGACACGACCGTCGTGCTCTACGGCGACAAGTCGAACTGGTGGGCGGCCTACGCCTTCTGGTTCTTCAAGTACAACGGCCACGACGACGTGCGCCTGATGGACGGCGGTCGCCAGAAGTGGACTGCCGAGAACCGCGCGCTGACGCTGGAGACGCCTGCCGTCGCACGCGGCACATACCGCGTGCGCTACCGCGACGCGAGCATCCGCGCGTTCCTCCACGACGTGGTGCCGCACCTGCTGAAGGTGAAGGACGCCAGCGGCTCACTGGTCGACGTCAGGAGCCCTCAGGAGTACACGGGCGAGAAGCTGCACATGCCCGAGTACCCACAAGAAGGCGCCCTGCGCGGCGGCCACATCCCTGGTGCCGTGAACGTGCCGTGGGCGAAAGCCGTCAACGAGGACGGGACCTTCAAGCCGGCAGCCGAGCTCAGGCGCATGTACGGCGAGTTGGGCGTCACCCCCGAGAAGGACGTGATCGCCTACTGCCGGATAGCCGAGCGCTCGAGCCACACGTGGTTCGTGCTCAAGCATCTGCTCGGCTACCCGCGCGTGCGCAACTACGACGGCTCCTGGACCGAGTGGGGCAACGCGGTCGGCGTGCCGATCAAGCAGGGCAACGAGGCCTGAGGCGACGGGCCGCGCCGCGGTAGCGCGGCCCGTCAGGGAGTTGCGTCAGGCGGTGGCGAGCGGACGGGAACGACCGGCCGCGGTCAACACCTCGGTCGTGACGCTCTCGATGATGCTCAGGCCCTCGTCCAGCTCGGCGTCCGAGAGGTTGATCGGCGGCAGCAACCTGATGACGTTCCCGAGCGTGCCGGTCGAGAGCAGGACCAGGCCGGCGTCGCGCGCCTTGGCGACGATCTTCGCGACGCTCTCGGCGTCGGGCTGCTTGTCTTCCGAGGTGACGAACTCGATGGCCACCATCGCGCCGGGACCGCGCACCTCGCCGATGCCCGGCAGGCGCTTCTGAAGCGCCTGCAGGCGGGCCGTCGCCTGCGCGCCGATGGCGCGTGCCCGGTCCACCAGCCCCTCCTCCTCGATCACGTCGAGGGTGGCGAGGGCGGCGGCGCAGGACATCGGGTTGCCGCCGAAGGTGGTGCCGACCAGCCCGGGGTTGATGCCGTCCATGATGTGGGCCTTGCCGACCACCGCCGACAGCGGGAAGCCCGAAGAGAGCGCCTTGGCGCTGGTGATGATGTCAGGTTCGAGGCCGAAGCGGTCGACCGCCCAGAGGCTGCCGGTGCGGCCGATGCCGGCCTGCACCTCGTCGTCGATCCACAGCGCGCCGATCTCGGCGGCGTACGCCTGCAGGCCGGCGAGGAAGTTCCCAGGCGCCGCGATGAAGCCGCCTTCGCCGGCGACGGGCTCGATCACGAACGCCGCCACCTCCTCCTCGCCGATGCTGTACTTGACCTGCTCCTTGAGGGCGGCCAGTGCTCTCTCGCCGGTCTCTTCCTCGGTCTTGGCGCCCCACGGGTTGCGGTAGTGGTAAGGGTACTGAGCCCGGTAGACCTCCGAGGCGCGCGTCACCACCCCCGCCTTGTACGGATGCGGCTTGTTGGTGAGCGACAGGGCCATGTAGGTGCGGCCGTGGAAGGCGTGCGTGAACGCCACGATGCCGGCACGCTTGGTGTAGGCGCGGGCGATCTTGACGGCGTTCTCGACGGCCTCGGCGCCGGAGTTGGCCAGGAAGGTCTTCTTCGGGGTCGCGCCGGGAGCCAAGGCGTTGAGCCGCTCGGCCAGCTCGATGTAGGAGGGGTGCATGCCGACCGCGAAGCAGAGATGCTGGAACTGCTCGACCTGGCGCTTGACGGCTTCGATCACGCGCGGATGCGAGTGGCCGAGGTTCATGACCGCGATCCCCGTGCTGAAGTCCAGGTAGCGCTTGCCGTCGACGTCCCAGACGTACGATCCTTGCCCGCGAACCGGATGGAACGGGTGCACGCTGACAGCGGCCGAGGTCACGGCGGCAGCACGACGGGATGCCAGGTTGGCGTTCGACATCTTCAACCTCCGGCCCATCGCCTTCGTAGTGAAGGCGATGAGTTGAGCGCACGTTCGTATCTAAGGGTGTTCGTCAGTAGCACTGACGATTCGTAAGCGAACCACCGCGCGCGCCTTTCATGCTAGCACGCGGCCCACGGCGTCATAACATCGACCGGAATGACCCCAGCCGGCGAGCTCAAGGCGGTGCGCGAGGTCGGAGGTCCGCTGGGTTGGCAGGCCCCGACGGGCGTGGTGCTGTTCGCGAGCGAAGACGCCCTCAGAGGCGTGCGGCCCGGCCGCGACCTGCTATGGCGCGCCGTGCTGTCGGGCGCCGCCAAGGTCGTCGACGCCACTGCCGGGCTCGGTGGCGACGCGTTCCACCTGGCCGCCAAGGGCGCCGAGGTGACGATGATCGAGCGGTCTCCGCTGCTCCTTGCGCTCCTCGAGGATGCACTCGAGCGGGCGGCCGCGGGCGAGCTCGGAAGCGTCGCCGCGGCCGCGGCCGAACGCCTCCGGCTGATCCGTGGCGACGCGCGGGCAGTGTTGCAGGAGCGTCAGCGCCTAGCCGCCAGCGAGGTCGTCTACCTGGACCCGATGTTCCCGGCCACCACCAAGCGCTCGTTGCCGAGCAAGGAGCTGGCGCTGCTGCGCTCGTTGCTGCCGCCCAGCCAGCCGGCCGAGGAGGCCGAACTGCTGTCGGTAGCCCGCGCGGTCGCGACTCGCCGCGTCGTCGTCAAGCGTCCGGCGGGGGCGCCCGCCTTGGCCGGGGAGCGGCCCAGCGGAGCGCTGCTAGGCTCCACCACGCGCTACGATATCTATGCCCCGAGAAGCTAGCGATCCGAGTTGCGAGCGCGGCCCTCGAGCCGCGGCACGATCCAGGAGCCCCACCACCCGCCAGGAGGAACATGGAGCAACATCACCAACCACGCAAGGTAGCCGTCATCGGTGCCGGCATCATGGGCGGCGGCATCGCGACCCTGCTCGCGAACTCGGGCTTCGACACCCGCCTGTACGATCTCGACCCCGCGGCGCTCCAGCGGGCCGGCGACAGGGCCGCCAGGTTCGCAGCCCGCCGAGCGGAGGGCGAGACCGTCGGCGAGGCGGCCAGGGCCCCCACGCTCACCGTGACGGGTGTGCTGGCCGACGCGGTCGCCGGCGCGGGGATGGTGATCGAGGCGGTGCCCGAGCGCCTCGAGCTCAAACGCGAGCTGTTCGGCGAACTGGACGCGCTCTGCCGGCCTGACTGCGTGTTCGCGACCAACACCAGCGAGCTGTCGGTCACGGCTATCGCCGCGGCCACCGGGCGCCCCGGGCAGGTGGTCGGCATGCACTGGTTCAACCCGCCCGAGCGGATGCGGTTGGTGGAGTTGGTCCGAGGGACGTTGACCGACGACGCCACCTTGGCCGCGGCACGCGCGGTGGCCGAGGCGTGCGGCAAGACCTGCGTGGTGGTCGCAGACCGTCAGGGCTTCGTCACCACTCGCGCGGTGGCCGTGCTGATGCTCGAAGGCATCCGCATGCTCGAGGAGGGAGTGGCGAGCCGCGACGACATCGACACGGCCGTCAAGCTCGGTCTGAATCACCCGATGGGACCGCTCGAGCTGGCGGACTACGTCGGCCTCGACACCGTGCTGCTGATCGCCGAGTCGATGACGGGCGCACTTGGGGAGAAGTTCAGGGCGCCGCAGACCCTGCGCAAGCTGGTGGAAGCGGGACAGCTGGGCAAGAAGAGCGGCCGCGGCTTCTACGAGTACTGAACCGGGGACCGAAACGGGAACGCGCCGCCTTCGGTACAGGCGGCGCGCGCTGGCTGGCCCACAGGGACTCGAACCCCGACCGACCGGACCAAAACCGGGTGTCCTGCCATTAGACGATGGGCCAATGCCGGACCGGCGACTGCTCCCAGACTACCTGATGTGTGGCTGGCCCACTAGGATTCGAACCTAGACCGACGGAACCAGAATCCGTTGTCCTGCCATTAGACGATGGGCCAATGGCGACGTGAGTGTACTTAGCGCCCGCAGCCGCGTCAAGGCGCTGCAGCTTGCCAAACGTTGGTACCCGGCGCCTTGACCGGCGTCGACAGGCAGCTTATCTTACGCAACCGGAATCCATAGTGTTCCACTAGGGATTGACCTCTTCGGCGCCTGCCGCCTCGAATCGGAGCACCACATGCGAGCACTGCGCACGGCCACTCTCACTCTCCTGTTCGGCGTGACGCTGATCTCGTTCGCGCAGCCGCTGACGCTCTACGTCGGGCGTGGCGAAGCGTTGGCCGGGCCGGCCCTGGAGCGCTTCACGGCCGCCACGGGCATCGCGGTCGAGGTCCGCTACGGCAGCACCGCGGAGCTCGCCGTGTTGATCACCGAGGAGGGCGCCGCCTCTCCCGCCGACGGGTTCTGGGCTCAGGACGCCGGCGCCCTGGGTGCCCTCGAGCACGCCGGGCTGCTGTCCGCGGTGCCGGCCGATCTGCTCGGCAACGTCGACGCCAGGCACGTCCATCCATCGTTGGCGTGGGTGGCTGTCAGCGCCCGCAACCGCGTGCTGGCGTACTCGACCGCGAGGGTCAGCGAGTCGGAGTTGCCGGTCAGCATCTTCGACCTCGTCGCCGACGCCTACGCCGGTCGCGTGGCTTGGGCTCCCGGCAACGCCTCGTTCCAGTCGTTCGTGACGGCGCTGCGGACCAGCTTCGGCGACGCCGCCGCCAAGGCGTGGCTCGAAGGCATGATCGCCAACGGAGCGGTCGCTTACGGCAACAACAACGCCCAGCTGGACGGCATCGCCGCCGGCGAGGTCGACTTCGCGCTGGTCAACAACTACTACCTGATGAGACGCCTGGCGACGGATCCCGCCTTCCCGGTCGGGCAGACCTTCTTCGCCGACGGCGACATCGGGAACCTCGCCAACGTCACCGGCATCGGGGTGCTGGCGAGCTCCGACCGGCAGCCTCAGATGCACGAGCTGATCGCCTTCCTGCTGTCGGACGCCATGCAGACCTACTTCACCGAGCAGGTGTTCGAGTATCCGATCACCACCACGGTGGAGCCTTACGAGGGGCTGGAGAGCTCCGAGGCCGTCTCGAGAGCCAGCCCGGAGGTGGACCTGGGGTCGATCGATGACCTCGAGGGCACGCTCGAGATGCTGCGCGAGGTCGGTCTGCTCTGAAGGCGACCGGGTCCCGGCGCTCTTGGCGCAGGCTGACACGTCTGCCTTGGTACGTCGTCGCACCGGCCCTGATAGCCGGTGCGACGACGCTGCTGCCGCTGGCCTACCTGGTGCTGCGGGCGCTGGAGGTCGATCCGGCTGCGCTCGGACCCCTGCTGTTGCGTCCGCGGACCTGGCTGCTGTTGCAGAACACGTTCTCGCTCACCGCGCTGGTGCTGGTCCTCACCACCCTGGTAGCCGTGCCGCTGGCATGGCTGGTAGTGCGCACCGACATCCGCTTCGCGCGCGTGATCACCTGGCTGGCCGTGACGCCGCTGGCGATCCCCGGCTACGTGATGGCCTACGCCCTGCTCGGCCTCGGCGGTTACCAGGGCCTCGCTTCGCGGCTGTTCGACGTGATGATGCCGAGGCCCAGCGGGCTGCTCGGCGCCACCCTGGCGCTGGCGCTCTACACCTTTCCTTACTTGTTCTTGAACGTGCGCAGCGCGCTCCTGGGGATGGACGCCAGCCTCGAGGAGAGCGGCCGAAGCCTGGCGTTGTCGCGGGGGGCCGTGCTGAGGCGGATCGTGGCCCCGCAGCTGCTGCCGTCGCTGCTGGCAGGATGGCTGGTGATCGCCCTCTACGTCATCGGCGATTTCGGGGCGGTCACGCTGATGCGCTTCGAGACCTTCAGCTTCGCGATCTACACGCAGTACGCTTCCGCCTTCGACCGCAGCTACGCCGCGTGGCTGGCGCTGATACTGGTGCTGATCGCGCTGGTGCTGGTGTCGGCCGAGCTGCGGCTGTTGGGCTCCAGGCGCTACTCCCGCATCGCGGCCGGGGCCGCTCGCGCGCCGGGAAGGGAAGCCCTCGGCCGCCTGGCCCCGGCCGCCTACTCGTTCGTGGCACTGGTGTTGCTGGCGGGCGTCGGCCTGCCGGTGACGGCTCTGGCAGCCTGGATCGCGTTGGTGCCGCCAGGCATGTCAGAGCTGCGGGCGGTCGTGGCGACCTTCGCCACCACCGCGCGGCTGGCGGTGCCGGCCGCGATCCTGGCCACCGCTTTCGCGCTGCCCGTGGCGCTGGCGAGCACCAGGGCAGCGTGGCTCGGCGGCAGGTTGTTGGAAAGACTGATCTATCTCGGCTACGCGATCCCGCCGATCGCGCTGGCGCTCGCCTTCGTCATGCTCGCCGTGCGCGGGGCTCCGTGGCTCTACCAGACCTACGCGCTGCTGGTGATCGCCTACGTCGTCTCGTTCATGGCGTTGGCGATCGGTCCGATCCGCAGCGGGCTGCTGCAGGTGAGCCCGCGGCTCGAGGAGAGCGCCAGGTCGCTCGGGCGCGGCCGCTTAGCTGCCTTCGCGCAGGTGACGGCGCCGCTGATCGCGCGTAACCTACTGGCTTCCACCGCTCTGGTGCTGATGGTGGTCATGAAGGAACTGCCGATGACCTACCTGTTGGCGCCGACGGGCTTCCGGAGCCTGTCGGTGAGGACGTTCGGCTACACCAACGAGGCGATGATGCCGGAGGCTGCTCCCTACGCCGCCGCCATCGTGCTGTTCTCTTCGCTGTTCGTCGGCCTGCTACTGACCTACGAGGGCAGGCACAAAGCCGTCCAGCGCCGGCCCGCCACGCGCTTGGGAGCCCCGCCGCGCTGAGACGCGTTATACTGCTCGGCGCGTCCGGCTTCGACCCTGGAGAGGTGCCGGAGTGGTTGAACGGGACGGTCTCGAAAACCGTTGTGTGGCTACGCTGCACCGTGGGTTCGAATCCCACCCTCTCCGCCAGCTCGGGCCGCCTTCGGGCGGCCCTACTCACGAAGCCTGGGCGCGCCCGACAGGAGCAGCAGATGCCCGTAACCGTCGTCGAACACCCGCTCATCCAACACAAGCTCGCCGTGCTGCGCGACACCGCGACCAACGTGCGTGACTTCCGCGCCCTGTGTGCCGAGCTCAGCATGCTGATGGCCTTCGACGCGATGCGCGACCTGGAGCTCGAGGACGACGTGGTCATGACGCCGGTCGCGGAAGCGAAGGTGAAGCGCCTGGCGGGCAAGAAGCTCGCTCTGGTCGCGATCTTGCGGGCCGGTCTGATCATGGTGGACGGCATCCTCGGGCTGGTGCCGACGGCCCGCGTCGGGCACGTCGGGCTCTACCGCGACCCGGAGACGCTCAAGCCGGTGCGCTACTACGTCAAACTGCCCAAGGACATCGCCGAGCGCGATGCGTTCCTCCTCGATCCCATGCTCGCCACCGGCGGCAGCGCCGTGGCAGCCATCGACCTGCTGAAGGAACAAGGCGCCAACCACATCAGGCTGCTGTGCATCATCGGGGCGCCTGAGGGCATCGCAGCGGTCGAGGCGGCCCACCCCGACGTCGACATCATCCTGGCTGCCCGCGACGAACGGCTCAACGAGCACGGCTACATAGTGCCCGGGCTGGGCGACGCCGGCGACCGCATCTACGGCACGCGTTAACTCGCCTATCACCTGGGCAACATAGGATGGAGCACGTGCGCACCGGGCTCGTCGCCTACCTTCCCCTCGTAGCCGTGACCTTCGCGACCGCTCTGGTGGCCGTGGCGTGGCTGGCGCCCAACGTGCGCGCCTTCGCGTGGCGCATCCGCGCCGTGCAGGACGGCGGGAGCGCTCACGGCGACGGCGTCAGGCATCATCGCGGCTCGGTCCCCAACATCGGCGGCATCGCGATCCTCGGCGGTTTCCTGGTCGCCGTGCTGGTGGGCAGCCTGGTGGCTCCGGCCCTCATCGACGAGTACCGCGTGGAGCTCCTGGCGATCGCTCTCGGCGGCGCACTCGTCACGCTCGTCGGGTTCCTCGACGACATGTGGGAGGTGCCACCCGCCCTGCGGCTGGCGACCCAGGCGGTGGCTGCCGGCATCCTGGTCGTCAACGGCGTCAGGATCGGCTTCTTCACCGACTACTTCGGTCCCGGGACCTTCGTGTTCATCCCCGAGACACTTTCCATCGTCGTCACCCTGCTGTGGGTGATCGGCTTCACCAACGCATTCAACTTCATCGACGGCCTCGATGGCCTGTCGTCAGGCATCGCCGCGATCGCCAGCATGAGCATGCTGGCCGTTGCGCTGCAGTTCGACGACCGCGGGGCGGCCGTGATGCTGCTCGCGGCGCTGGCGGGAGCCTCCCTCGGCTTTCTCAGGCACAACTTCGGACCGGCCACCATCATCATGGGCGACTCCGGCGCCTATCTGCTCGGCTACATGTTGGCGGCCGTCAGCGTCCTGGGCGCGCTGAAGGTCAGCGCCGCGGTGTCGGTGATGGCGCCGATCCTGGTGCTGGCATTGCCGGTACTCAACATCACCCAGGTGACCGTCAGGCGCCTGCGCCGCGGCCGCAGCCCGGCACTAGCCAGCAACGATCACATCCACGATCTGCTGCGCGAGCGGTCCGGGTCCAAGCGCCTGACGGTACTGCTGTTGTGGTCCGCCACCTTGGTCCTCGGCGTGGCCGGCATGCTGCTGTCTGCGACGCCGCCGGTGTTGACGCTCGCGACGCTGTTGGTCACGGTCGTGATGATCGCCGCCGTGTCGCTGGCGCGACTGGCCGAGGTGAGGCGCGCCGGGCAGGCTCCGGCGTGACCGAGAGCCCGCGTCGGGAAGCCGTCCCGGTCGTGGTCGTCGCTTTCGGAACCCGTCCCGAAGCGAACAAGATGGCGCCGGTCGTGACCGCGCTGCGAAGCCGGCGTGACCTGCGGACGCTGACTCTCGTCACCGGCCAGCACCGCGAGCAACTCGACGACTCGCTGGCGACCTTCGGGATCGTTCCCGACCGCGACCTGTCGGTGATGCTGCCCCGCCAGGACCTCGCGCAGCTCGTCGGACGCATCGTGCCGGCCGCTGCCGAGGCCATCAAGAGCCTGGGAGCCGACTACGTCCTCGTCCACGGCGACACCACGACGACCTTCGCGGTCGCGCTGGCCGCCTTCCTGGCGGGGGTCAAGGTGGCGCATGTCGAGGCGGGGCTGCGCAGCTTCGACCTCACGCAACCCTTCCCTGAGGAAGCCAACCGGCGGCTCACCGACGTGCTCACCGACCTCGACCTGCCGCCGACGGCGCGGGCCAAGAACAATCTGCTGGCGGAGGGCAAGTCCGAAGACCGCATGGTCGTGACCGGCAACACCGCGGTGGATGCCGCTCGTCAGGCTCTCGCGAAGGCGACCCTGCCCGCTGAGTTGACCGCCGCCGGCTTGGTGACCGTCACCATGCATCGGCGCGAGAACCTCGGCGTTATGGCCGAGCTCGCCGGCTCGCTGGCGAAGGTCGCCGCGGCCCATCCGGAGCGCACCTTCGTGTACCCGGTGCACTTGAACCCGGCGGTTCGCGAAGCGGTGTGGCCGGCCCTAGCGGAGCTGCCCAACGTCAAACTGGTCGAGCCGCTCGATTACCTCTCGATGCTGGCGCTGCTGGCGCGCAGCGACCTGGCGATCACCGACTCCGGCGGCATCCAGGAGGAGGGCGCCGCCCTCGGCACGCCGGTGGCGGTCTTGCGCAACGTCACCGAGCGCCCCGAGGGCTTGGACAGCGGCAGCCTCACCCTGCTGGGCACCGAGCCGGCGGCCGTCACCGCGCGGATCCTCGCGCTGCTGGCCGACGATGAGCGGCTGGCTGCGATGCGCGCGGCCCCGAACCCGTACGGTGACGGACAGGCAGGGGAGAGGGTCGCCGGCGCCGTGGCCTGGCGCTTGGGGCTCGGACCGCGACCGGCGGACTGGGAAGGCCCGCCACCGCGATAGAGTGGTTGGCCGTGCGCGTGTTCGCCATCGCCGACCCTCACCTGTCAGGAGCCGATCCCAAGCCGATGTCGGTCTTCGGACCGCACTGGGAAGAGCACCCCGACGCGTTCTTCGAGGGCTGGCGCAGCGTCGTCGCGGAAGGCGACCTGGTGCTGGTTCCGGGGGACATCTCGTGGGCGATGAAGCTGGAAGACGCCATGGTGGACCTCACCGCCATCGCCGCACTGCCCGGCCGCAAGATCCTGCTGCGCGGCAACCACGACTACTGGTGGCCGTCGATCTCACGTCTCAGACGCGCCTTGCCAGAGGGCATGTACGCCTTGCAGAACGATGCGGTCGCGGTCGACGGGGTGGTGGTGGCGGGCACGCGCGGCTGGCTGTGCCCGGGCAGCCGCGCCTTCACCGAGGAAGACCAGCGGATCTACGCTCGCGAGGGCGAGAGGCTGGCACTCTCGCTGTCGGCAGCCGCCAAGCTGCCCGGTCGCTATCGCGTCGTGATGCTTCACTTCCCGCCGACCAACCCGCGGCTGGAACCGAGCGTCTTCACCGAGCAGATCGCGGCGGCCGCTCCTGACGCGCTGGTGTTCGGCCATGTTCACGGCTACTCAGAGCCGGAAGGCGGCTTCGAGCCCGTGCTCCGCAAGCTCGACGACATCGAGGTCAGCTTCGTCGCGGCCGACGCTCTGCGCTTCGTCCCGAAGCTGATCGCTGAACTGCAGCCGCGTACGCAGCCGCCAGCCGACCTCGCTCACGGAGGCGGCCGATGACCGAGGACGTGCTGGTGGTCAACGCCGGCTCCTCGAGCCTCAAGGTCAAGCTGCTGCCCTCGAACCGCAGCGTGCGGGTGGAGCGCGTGGGCGGCGCCAGCACGGCGGTCTCCGACGATGGCCCGCTGGCGACCGGTCCGCTTGCCGATCAGGACGAGGCGCTCGCCTTCGTGCTCGCCAACCTCGGCTCCCGGCCGGGCGCCACGGTCCCGCGCGTGGTGGGTCACCGCATGGTTCACGGGGGCACGCGCTTCCAGGCGCCGATACCTATCGACGATGCGCTCGAAGCGGAGCTCGAAGCTCTCGCGCCGCTGGCGCCCCTGCACAATCCCGCCAACCTGGCCGCCCTCAGGGCGGCGCGCCGGCAACTCCCGGCTGCCGTGCACGTGGCGGTGTTCGATACCGCGTTCCACGCCACCCTGCCGGCCCGGGCGTACCTCTACGGCCTACCGCTGGCGTACGCCGAAGAGCGAGGTCTGAGGCGCTACGGTTTCCACGGCACCAGTCACGATTACGTGACCCGCAAGGCGGCCGCGATGCTGGGTCGTAGCCGCGAGGAGCTCAAACTCGTTTCCCTGCACCTCGGCAACGGCGCCAGCGCCACCGCGGTCGACGGCGGCCGATCGATCGATACCAGCATGGGTTTCACCCCGCTAGAAGGACTCCTGATGGGCACCCGGTCGGGCGACATCGATCCAGGGCTGCTCATCCACCTGCTGCGCTCGGGTCTCAGCGTCGCCGGCCTCGATGAGCTCCTCAACCGCGGTTCCGGCCTCCTTGGGATGTCGGGTGTCTCCAACGACATGCGCGACGTGCGCACGGCCGCGGCCGCTGGCAACCGAGGCGCCGCAGCGGCGCTCGAGGTGTTCGCGTACCGCCTGCGCAAGGTCATCGGCGCCTACGCGGCCGCCATGGGCGGGCTCGACGCCGTGGTCTTCACCGGGGGCATCGGTGAGAACGACCCCGCGGCTCGCAGCGAGGCAGCGAGCGGCCTCGGTTTCCTCGGGATCGACCTCGACGAGGAGGCCAACCGTGCCGGGAGCAGCGTGATCAGCCGGCCAGACAGCCGCGTCAAGGTGCTGGTGGTGCGCACCGACGAAGAGGCGCTGATCTACCAGCAGGCGCTGGCGGTAGCATCCGCGCAGGCCGGCGGCCAGCGCGCCGCAATAGCGGGCGAACCGGCTCGCGAAGGAGTGTAGATGCTGGCACTGGGCATCGACCTGGGAGGCACCAAGATCCTGGCCGCGCTGGTGAGGGACGGCACGGTCGTCGAGCGGCGGCTCGTCGACACGCCCCAGAGCGGTTTCGACGACGTGATCGCGGCGATCGTCGCGGCCTCCGGGCCGCTGCTCGCGGCGGCCGAGGAGCGCGGCGAGCGCGTCTTCAGCGCCGGCATCGGCTCTCCGGGGCCGCTCGACTACCGGCGCGGGGTCGTGATCTTCGCTCCCAACATCGCCGGGATGGTCGACGCTCCACTGGTCGCCAGGCTCGGCGAGAGGTTGTCCTTGAGCGTCGAGCTCGAGAACGACGCCAACGCTGCCGGATTCGCCGAGCACCTCTACGGGGCGGCGCGCGGTTCTGACTCGAGCGTCTACGTGACGCTTTCGACCGGCATCGGAGGCGGCGTGATCATCGGCGACAGACTGGTGAGGGGGGCTCATGGGCTCGCCGGCGAGATCGGACACATGACGCTGCTGCCCGGCGGTCCCCTGGGCGGCGACGGCATCGGCGGGAGCCTCGAGGCGATCGCGGCCGGGCGCTCGATCGCGCGCGACGCCACCTACGCGTACGGCTTCCCACTTCAGACGCCCGAGGTCTTCGAGCGCGCCAAGGCCGGCGAGCCGAAGGCGCTCGCCATCGTCGAGAACTCCGCGCTCTTCGCCGGCATCGGCATCGCCAACATCACCAAGATCGTCGACCCGGCAGTGTTCGTGCTCGGTGGCGGCCTCACCAGGGCCGGTCCCTTCTACCTCGACAAGGTGATGGCCGCCGCCGACGACTACCTGAAGGGCTACCCCAAGCCGCGCTACCGGCTCGCCGAGCTCGGCGACGACGCCGGCGTCATCGGTGCCGCGGCGGTCGGTGCCATGGCGGCCAAGGAACGGCGCGGTAACGGGGAGGCTCCAGCGTGAGCTTCGACCTCGACCTGCTACTCGCCGGGCTGTTGATCTTCGGCCTGCGCATCGTGGACGTCTCTCTTGGCACCCTGCGGATCGGGTTCCTGGTGCGCGGCCAGCGTCGCCTGGCGGGGGTCTTCGGGTTCTTCGAGTCGTTGACGTGGCTGGTGGCTGCCGCCCAGGTGCTCGCCAACCTCGACTCGCCGGTCAAGTTCATCGCCTACGCCGCCGGCTACGCCGTCGGCACCATGATGGGCGTCAGCATCGAGCGCTGGTTGGCGGTCGGCGAGACGCTCATGCGCGTGGTCTCCACCAGGGACACCGAGAGGATCACCGAGCAGCTGCGCGCGGCGGGGTTCTACGTGACCGAGCTGAGCGCCACCGGCCGCGACGGAGCCGTCAGCGTCACCCTGACGGTCCTGCCTCGTCGTCGGGCCCGCGAGGCGGTCAGGCTCGTGAGGTCGATCAACCCGCAGGCGTTCATCACGTTCGAGGCGACTCAGGCCGCCAGGCTCGAGCCGGTGCCTGCCGCGCGCGTCAGGAAGTAGCCGCGTCGCCGACGGCAACGATGCCGCCAGCGGCGTCGCTGCCGGCGAGGACCCGGCGGCCGAGCAGCCGCGTGGCAGCGTCGCCGGCCGCCTGCGACTTCGCCACCGCCTGGCGGTGGATCAGCACGGGAGCGGCGTCGATCCCCAGCCTGGCGGTGCTCGCCAGCCTCGCGGCCACCCGCTCCGGTGACCACTCGTCGCGGTAGAGCCGCTTGAGCGCGAGCAGCAGGGAGCGCTCGCTGGCCTCGCCGATGAGCCGTCCGCGCTCACCTTGGCGACGCATCACCACCGCACCCGAACCCCGCCGCAGGAGCTCGGAGAACGACTCCAGCAGGGCGTCGACGACGTCGTCCAGCAGGTAGGTCTGCGCCAGCAGCGGCTCGGCCGCCTCCCAGGCCTCCTCAAGGATGTCCTCGTCAGGGTCGGCAGGATCGAGGCCCCGGTAGAGGGCGGCCAGGCGCGCCGGCGTGCCGCCGAGCCGGTACCAGCTCGCCTCGATGACCGCCGGGAGGGCGGTGACGCCGAGCGTGAAGCCCTCGCCGACGAGCCCCGCCAACGCCCACAGCTCGGAGCCAGGCGGCGCCTCGCTGGCGTCGAGATGAGCCACGCTGAAGGAAGGGAAGTGCAGCGGCCGCGAGCTCACCCCTCAAGGCTAACGGTTGCGGCCGCGTGCGCGCGTCTCGGCAGCGGCTGGTAAAGTACCGCCGTGACGTCAGGTAGCGCTCAGAGGCAACCGGCCAACCTCAGGGGGAGAGCGTGGTGGCTGGCGGCGGCGTTCGCTCTCCTGGCGGCGGTGGCGGTCTTCACCGCGCTCAACCTGCGCGAGTACTTCACGGTCTCCGAGGTGAGGCTGCCCGACCTGCTGGGGATGCCTCAGGAGCAGGCCGCCCAGGTGTTGCGCAGGGAAGGGCTCGAGCCGGTGTCGTTCGTTCAACACGTCGCCGGCGCGGCGCCGGCCACCATCACCTCGCAGGCGCCGCAGCCTGGAGCGGTGGTGAAGCGCGGGAGGACGGTGCACCTCGGCGTCAACACGCCGCCGGCCGACGCAAGGCTGCCCGATCTGATCGGCATGCGCGAGGCCGACGCGCTGGAGCGCGTCGCCAGCCTCGGCGTGGCCGTCGGATCGGTCAGCTACGAAGCCAGCGAGCGCGCCGCCGGCACCGTCATCGCCCAGGTTCCTGCCGGAGGCGAGCGTTTGGCCGTCGGCGGCAATCTCGAGCTGGTGGTCAGTCGCGGCCGCGATCTGGCACGCATCGAGGTCCCCGACCTGCAGGGCCGCGATATCGAAGCCGCCGAAGCGGAGCTTCGCCGCCTCGGCTTCACGCGCGTCGAGGCGCTACCGTCGACGGTGAGCTTCACTGCTCCGAACACGGTGGTGGGCATGACGCCGAGTGCCGGCGCTTCGGTGATGGCCTCGACGCCGATAGTCCTCCACTATTCGCTCTCGAGCGCCAACGTCGTCGCTGTCCCCGACGTGCTCGGCTATCCGCAGTGGCGCGCGCAGTTGACGCTGCAGGCTGCCCAACTGCGGCTTGGACCGATCACCTACGTCGACGACCCCGCCCAACCTCAGGGGGTGACCGGCGTGAGCCCCACCGGCTACACGCTGCCGGGCACGCCGATCCTCCTGACCATCAACGGCTCGGCGCCGCCGGAACTGCCCGGCTTCGGCCTCGAGCCGCGGGTTGGCGGCGCCGACGGCACCGGCGCCGGCGGCGCGCCGCAGACGGAAGTCCCCGACGTCGGCAGCGGCACCGCGACCAGCGGCGGCGTGACCATCCCCGGCACCAACGTGCAACTGCAGGCCGATGGCTCCCGCGTCGTGCCGTTCACGTTCGACCCCACCTTCATGGGCGTCAGACGACTGCTGGAGCAGCCGTACAACCTGAGGTTGGTCGTGAGCGACGATCGCGGCGAGCGTTCGGTCCTCGATTCGATGGTGCAGCCCGGCGAGATCGTGACCTCGGCAGTCACCGTCTACGGCGACGAGGCCCTGCTGCAGACGTTCATCGACGGGGTGTTCTTCCAGGCCTGGCGGCCCTAGCCCCCGACCCGCGAGCGAGCCCTTGTGACGCGGCTGCGTCGCTGCGCGCGGCCTTCGCGCCGGCGGCGAGGGAGTGGGATATGTCGCTAGAGGGGCCCCTCAGGGGACGGAAGAATCGGTCTTGTTATACTCGCGCGTGACGCACAGCCAAGGAGGAACGGCGTGAGCGAACCCGACATCTCCACCCTGGCCCGACGCCTGGCGGAGCAGAACAACGTCGATTGGCGCGCCCTCAGGGGCAGTGGGCCGGAGGGCAAGGTCGTCGAGCGCGACGTACTCGACTACCTGGCCAGGGTGATGGCGGGCTCCGAAGCGCTGGATCCCACTCCCGAACCGTTGCCAGAAGGCATGGAAGCGTGGCCCGAGCAGGGCCTCGCCGACTTCCGACAGGCCGTCAGCGCCAACGCCGCCAGCTTCGACGATGGGTCGGACGAGTTCGCGGCCGCCGAGGGCCGGGTCCAAGCCGACAGCTTCGGCCGCGAGTCCTTCGAGCCGGCTCAGGCCGTCGCCGCGGAGGCTTCCGAGGAAGTTGCCGAGGAGCTTCTCGACGAGGACATCTTCCTGTTCGACGACGAGCAGGGAGGAGCCAGCCTCGCCGACGGCGCCAGCAGTTCCGACGCGGTGGACGAACTCGACGATCTGCTGGTCGCCGGTGACGACCAGAGCGCACCACCCGCCACCTGGTCGCACCCCGACGCCGCCTTCGCCGCTGGCGAGAACGAGCCCGTCGGTGCCGAGTTCGGAGGGCCCGCCGTGATGGGTGCGGACGCTGCCGAGGTAGAGGATGACGTCTTCGGCGCCGCCCAAGACCTCGGCGACGGCGGCACCGACGAGGAGTTCGGCGCCGATTTCGTGGGTGGGTACGGGCACGACCAGCACGCGCGCGGAGGGGAGCTCGACGATCTGACGATGTCCGGCAGCGGCTTCCTGTCCGCGAGCGGGCAGGACGACGAAGACGACGACCTGCCCGATTTGTTCGCTGGACCGACCGAGAGCTTCGCGGAGGACGCGGGCGACTTCGGCAGTGACGACCTGTTCGTGGCAGCGGGCGAGACCTTCGCGGCCGACGCCGCCGAATCTCCCGGTGACGACCTGTTCGTGGCAGCGGGCGAGACCTTAGCGGCCGGGGTTGCCGAATCTGTCGGCGACGACCTGTTCGGCGAGGAGGTCGACTCCTTCGCTGATGGCGATTCGGGGTTCGCCGCCAGCGTGGCCGACGAGGTCGCGAGCGAGGACGCCGCGGTCGAGACGTTCGCCTATCCGCCCATCACGGCAGAGGCGCCCGCAACCGACGCCGGCGACGGCGCTTTTGGCGCGCCGGTCCACCTGGAAGCCGCAGAGCTGCCCTTGGCGCGCACACAGACGCTGCTGCGCCGCGTCGTCGATCTGTCGTCTCTGGCCAGCGCGCAGCTGGCAGTCAGCCTGGAACTCGGTGACTCCGAGCCGCTGAGCGCCGCGCCGTTCCTGTTGCGGGCGGTTGCCAAGGCGCTGACGGATACCTCGCTGGGCAGTGGCCCCGTGGCGCTCGCCGAACTGGCGGGCGGTGTCAGGCTCCGGCGCATCGACGATGCCGCGACGCGCTCCTTCGGCTCGCTGATCGCCGCGTTGAACGGTGACTTCAGCGAGGAGGACGAGCCCGCCTTAGCGGTCGTCGACCTTGGGCCTCTCGACCTCGATGAGGTGATACTCGACCTGCAGGTCCCGGTGGTCAGCCTCGGCAGGGTTCTCTACGACACCCAGCGCGGCGGCTACCGCAGCACCTTGACGTTGGCCGGCGCAGTGCAGCCCGACACCGGCGCCAGGCTGCTGGCCAGGGTCGCCGAACTGCTCGATGCTCCTGTCAGGCTGGTCGTGTAGCCGCCGCGGGCTGGCGGCCGATCAGCAGCGCCAACAGCAGGTAGCCCACGATCAGCGTACCGAGCGTCAGCGCCCCCGCGACGACGAACAGCCACCTGACGGTCCTGACGTCGGCTCCGACGTAGTCCGCTATGCCGGCGCACAGGCCGGCGATCACGCGGTCCTCGCGGCTGCGCAACAGACGACGTTCGGAGCCCGCCGGTTGGCGCGCGCGGCGTTCCGCGCTGCGAAGCGCAACTTCGGGCTCGCCTTGACCGCTCGCCGCGGCCGCCTCCCCGTGCGCTTCCGGCCTCGCTTCGACGTCGCTCACGCCGTCAGTATAGTCCTCGTCCGGCATGCATCCCCGGCCCGCTGCGAGGGCCGGCGGCTGGCCGCGCGGTAACCTCTGGGCGTGGAGCTTGCACCTGCCGACCAGCGCGTGAGACCAGGCCGATGCTGGTGAACATGCTGGCGGCCTTCGCTGCCGGCGCGGTGATCTTGCCGGCCTCGCCGTGCTTCTACCACCGTCCGGCCTCCGCCCTCGATCTCGTCGGCTCGGTCACCGCGCGCGTGCTCGACCACCTCACCGTCGCCCATCGCCGCGTGGCCCGCTGGCGTGAGACGCCTTGAGCGGAGCCGGTGCTGGCGGCCTCGGGGCGCTGATAGCAGCAGCCGGGAGCGGTGAACGGCTCGGCAGAGGTCCCAAAGCGTTCTTGGAGGTGGGCGGCTCGACCCTGCTCGACCTGTGCCTCGAGGCTCTGGCCGGTGAGGTCGAGGAGGTCGTGGTGGCGTTGCCGCCGGATGCTCGGTGGCGGCCGCAGCGTTGGGCCGAGGTCTTCGCAGACATCAGAACTATCACAGGCGGCAGTGACCGCCAGGCTTCGGTGCGGGCGCTGGTGGCGGCCAGTGAGAGCGAGACGGTGATCGTTCACGACGTCGCCAGGCCGTTCTTGACGCCATTGGAGATCCGGCGGGTGGCGGCCGCGGCGCGCGAGATGGGGGCCGCGAGCGCGGCCGTCACGGTGGCTGACACGCTGGTCGACGCGCTCACCGGTGCCACCGTCGAGCGCGACGCCGTGCGGGCCGTGCAGACCCCGCAGGCGTTCGCCCGCCAGCTGCTGCTGGCCGCCCACCAGGCGGCCGCCGCCGGGGGCTACTCGGCTACCGATGACGCTGCGCTGGTGAGACGGTTGGGCCACGCGGTGCGGCTGGTCGACGGCAGCCGACTGCTCGCCAAGCTCACCGAGCCGGGCGACCTGGTGTGGGCCGAGGCGGTCGTGGGCGTGTGGCGAGCGCAGCTGGCCGCCGCGCGGGGCGGCGCGTCATGAGCGACGGGCTCGCCGTGGCAGCGCACGCCAAGGTCAACCTCGGCCTGGCGGTGCTGGCGCGGCGCGGCGACGGCTATCACGAGGTCGAGACGTGGCTCGCCAGGATCGACCTGCACGACAGCGTCCTGGTCACGGTCGACGCCGCCGCCGGTGGAGGCGTGAGCCTGACGGTGGTTGGCGGCGGCACCGCCGACGGAGTGCCCGGCGGCGCGGCCAACCTCGCAGCGCGAGCCGCCGAAGCCTACCTGCGGCTGCGCAGCGAGGCGACGGGCGCCAAGACCGGTGGCGTGAGCATCACCCTCAGCAAGCACGTGCCGGTGGCGGCCGGACTGGGCGGAGGTTCGAGCGACGCCGGCGCGGTGCTGCGGGCGCTGGCGCAACTGCTGCCGCTGCCGGGACCGCCGGACTGGCTCGCCAGACTGGCCGCCAGCATCGGCTCCGACGTGCCGTTCTTCGCTGCCGACCTCAGCAGCGCGTTGGCACGCGGCCGCGGCGAACGGCTCTCGCCGGCGCCCGCGGTCGAGGCTCACCTGGTGCTCGCCAACCCGGGGGTGGCCGTCTCGGCCGCCGAGGCCTACGCCGCGCTGGTGGGGTTCAGCCCGCGCCTGAAGGTCGACAAGCTGGCCCAGGAGCTCGCCGGCAGCGGTGAGCCGCGCTGGCACAACGCGCTGCAGCCAGGCGTCCAGCGGGCCTACCCGGTCGTGAGGCGGGTGGTCGAGACCTTGAAGGCGGCCGGCCTGCGCTCAGTGATCATGTCGGGCAGCGGGCCGACCTGTTTCGGCGTGGCACGCAGCGCTGCGGAGGCGGACGCGATCGCGGCCAGGGTGGCCGCCGAGGAGCCGGACTGGTGGGTGCGCAGCGCGGTCACCGGCTGAGACGCTCGGCCGCGGCCGCGGCGCTCGCCCCCGCGCTCGATTCGAGGGTGACGGCGGGCCCCAACACTCTGAGAGTCACCAGGTCGCCTTCCGCGTGCCTCTGATCCGGCGCGGTGTTGACGAGGATCCGCTCGTCGGCGCCTGCGGCGCCGGCGACCGCCGAGCCGGTGAGCTGCAGTTCGTAGGTCGTGTCGTGGCCCTTGAACTCGCGTCTCAGCACGCGTGCGGTTGCCACGCCGTTGGGACTCTGCCTCTCGGCCGCTGACGAGTCCAGCGGCGCGATGCCCAGGTGTTCCGGGCGCAGCGACACGACGACCTGGCCGGTCGCCGGGCGGTTGAGCTGCACGCTGCCCAGCGCGGTGTCGACGCACTCGCCACGGGCGACGCCGCGCAGCAGGTTGGTGCGGCCCAGGAAGCCCGCCACGAAGGCCGTTCGCGGCGTCAGGTAGACGCTCTCGGGCGCACCCACCTGCTCCAGCTGCCCGTCGCGCATGACGGCCAAGCGGTCGGCGAACGACAGCGCCTCCTCCTGGTCATGAGTCACCATCACAGCCGTGGTGCCGGTGCGTTTGAGGATCGACCTGACCTCTTGTCGGGTGGCGTCGCGCAGCGAGGCGTCGAGGTTGCTGAAGGGCTCGTCGAGCAGCAAGATGTGCGGTCTGGTGGCCAGCGCGCGCGCCAGCGCGACGCGCTGCTGCTGGCCGCCGGACAGTTGGTGGGGGAAGCGCGACTGGAACACTCTCAGGCCGACCAACGCCAGGATCTCCGCGGCGCCCTCGCGCCGCCGCGAGCGCTCGCCCTTCAGCCCGAAAGCCACGTTATCGAGCACGTTGAGGTGAGGGAACAACGCGAAGTCCTGGAAGACGAAGCCGATGCGGCGTCGTTCGGGGCGCAACCACACCTCGCCCCCGGCCACGACCTCCCCGGCCACCGTTACGCTGCCGGCGTCCGGGCGCTCGAAGCCCGCGATCAACCTCAGCAGCGTGGTCTTGCCGCAGCCGGAGGGGCCCAGCAGGCACAAGATCTCGCCGGGCTCGATATCGATGTCGAGGCTGGAGACCGCGAGTGGCCCGTGCTCGCCGTAACGCTTGCTGACGCCACGCAGGGAGACGACGGGGGACTTCGCCCCGGCGGCCTCCTGCGAGGAGACGCTCCCGTGGTCGTCTGGGGTGGCGACGCTCTGCACCTCTGCAGACTAACCGGAGCGACCCCGTCTAGGCAGTTCGCTCAGGAACGCTTCGTCGTCTTGGACCAGGAAGTCCTCGCCGGCCAACGACTCGACGTGGTGCTGAAGCTCGTGAGTGAGCGTCTCCCAAGCCTCGCCTTCCCAGTCGAACGAGGGGTCGGAGTCGGCGATCGCCTTGAAGGAGCCGTGGTAGATGGCGATGTGGCGGCCGAGGCCCTCGCCGGCGCCAAGGAAGCTGGCGGGCCCCGGGTCGAGGTACTCGCCCATGCGGTACAACTCCTCGCCGTACTCGTCGTCGACGTAGGTGTCGGGCAGCACGTGCACGCCCTGCAGGCCCTGCAGGAAGCGCTCGGGAATCTCGGCCACCAGCTCCTCGATGAGCTCCGAGAAGCGCTCGTACGTCATGCGGACGCCGCCGGCGCCCCCGCCACCGGCACCGGCACGCCCCGTTCGGCGCTGGCGTAGGCGCTCAGGATCAGGCGCACGGCTTCACGGCCGTCCTCGCCTCGGCACGGGACCGGCCCCTCGCCCTTGACGGCCGCCAGCCACGCGAGGACGTGGCGGGTGTGGTTGACCGCCCCGGCGTAGACGGTCTCGGCGACGTCGGTCTGGTCCCACGCGAGGCCCGGCGAGGCGCGGAACGAGTGACGCAAGCGCGGCGTGCCGTAGCGATTGGTGAACTCGAGGGCGCCCTCGGTGCCGTAGAGCCAGAACCCTTCCTCCCAACCGGTCGCGCTCCACGACGTCTCGATCACGCCCATGGCGCCCGACTCGTAGAGCATGCTCAGGTGCGCCGTGTCCTCGACCTCGATGTCGTAACGCAGCGTGGCGATGCGCCCGAACACCTCGGCGACGGGACCCCCGAAGTAGAGGGCGAGGTCGGCGAGATGACAGCCGTTGTCGAGCAGGGTGCCGCCTCCGGCGCTCGCCTTGGTCGTGAACGACTTCGTGACGCCGACGCCGCCCCAGTCGTGCCCCTGCCGCAGCCGCACGTGCGTCAGGCGCCCCAAGGCGCCGCTGTCCAGCAGCCGCTTGGCCTGCTGGGCCGCCCCGTTGGAGCGCAGCTGATGGTTGACGCATAGGTGCACGTGGTTGTCGGCGCAGGCCGCGATCATCGCGTCGGCCTCGGCGATGTCGAGGGCGATCGGCTTCTCGACGAGGACGTGCTTGCCGGCGGCGGCGGCGGCGAGCGTGGCGGGATGGTGAACGGCCGTCGGAGCTGCGACGCTCACGACCTCGAAGCCGCCGTCGGCGAGCATGGCGCGGTAGTCGGTGTAGACGCGCTCGACCCCCCACTTGAGCGCCTTGGCGGCGGCGAGCTCCGACACGACGTCGCAGACGGCCACGATCGGCACGCCCGCTGCCAGGTAGCCGGCGGCGTGCGCTTCGGAGATGCCGCCCGCACCGACGATCGCCGCGCGCAGCGCCGGCGCCGAGCGTGCCGCTAGCGCGCTCACGATGGCCGCAGGACCGGCTCTTTGCCGGGGTTCGGCACGCTCTCGAGCGCGTCGGCGGCGTTCGGCGACTCGGAGTCGTCGCGCCTGAGCAGCGGCGCCGCGTAGCGCACCGAGTTGGCGATGACCCGCAGCACCTGGGGATGGTGATAGGTGGGGTAGGTCTCGTGGCCCGGTCGGAAGTAGATGACCCGACCGTGGCCGCGGCGCCACGTCATCAGGCTCCGGAACACCTCGCCGCCCTGGAACCAGGAGATCATCAGCAGCTCGTCGGGGTCAGGCACGTCGAAGCGCTCGCCGTACATCTCCTCGCGCTCGATCTCGATGTACTCGCCGATCCCCTGCATCACCGGATGCGCGGGGGCCAGGTTCCACAGGCGCTCCTTCTCGTCGGCCTCGCGCCACTTCAGGGAGCCGTGGGTGCCGATGAGCTTGAGGAACGGCTTGGAGAGGTGACCGGAGTGCAGCACGACCAGCCCCATGCCTCCGAGCACCGCCCGCTTGACGCGCTCGGCGACCTCGTCGGCGACCTCATCGTGCGCCTTGTGTCCCCACCACAGGAGCACGTCGGTCGCCTCCAGCACCTCTGCGGTCAGGCCGTGCTGCTCCTGAGCGAGCGTCGCCGTGCCGACCGTCGCGCCCAGCGCGGCAGCGAGGTGACGCGCCAAGACTGCGTGGATGCCGTCCGGGTAGATCTCTCGCACGACCTCGTTCTCGACCTCGTGCAAGAACTCGTTGAAGACCGTGACCCTGAGGTCGGCCATGTGTGGTGCCTCCAAGCGAGAGGGCCTCAGTCGGTGACCGCGCCGAGCGACGCGCTCGAGACCTGCGCGGCGTACTTGGCGAGCACACCGCGCGAGTAGCGTAACGCCGGCGGCGACCAGCGCTCAAGGCGAGAGGCGATCTCGCTCTCGGGCACCTCGAGCTGTAGGAGGTTGCGCTCGGCGTCGATGGTGATGCGGTCGCCTTCCTCGACGATCGCCAGCGGGCCGCCGGCGAACGCCTCGGGAGCGACGTGGCCGACGACCAGGCCGTAGGTGCCGCCCGAGAAGCGGCCGTCGGTGATCAGGCCGACCGAGTCGCCGAGCCCCTTGCCGATGATCGCGCTGGTGGGGGAGAGCATCTCGCGCATGCCGGGCCCGCCCTTGGGGCCTTCGTAGCGGATCACGATCACGTCGCCGGGCTGGATGACGTCGGAGAGGATCGCGTCAAGGCACGCCTCCTCACTCTCGAAGACCCTGGCCGGTCCCGAGATGCGCGTGCTCTTGAGGCCGGTGGTCTTGGCGACGGCGCCTTCCGGAGCGAGGTTGCCCCTGAGGATGTTGAGGTGACCGTAGGCGTACAGCGGCTTGCCGAACTCGTGCACCACGTCCTGACCGGCGGGTGGCCGGGAAGGCACCGACGCGAGGTTCTCGGCCACGGTCTTGCCGGTGCAGGTGAGCAGGTCGCCGTGAAGCAGGCCGGCGTCGAGCAGCATGCGCATCACCAGCGGGATGCCGCCGACGCGGTGCAGGTCGGTGGCCACGTAGCGGCCAGAAGGCTTGAGGTCGCAGAGCACCGGAGTGTTCTGGCGCAAGCGCTCGAAGTCGTCGAGCGACAGGCCGACGTCGGCGGCGTGCGCCATCGCCAGCAGATGCAGCACCGCGTTGGTGCTGCCGCCCACCGCCATCACGACGCGGATCGCGTTCTCGAAGGCGCCCTTGGTCATGATCTGGCGAGCCGTGATGCCCTGCTCGATGAGACGGTAGAGGGCGCGAGCGCTTTCTTCCGCGGACAGGCGCTTCTCATCGTCCTCGGCGGACATCGTGCTCGAGTGCGGCAGGCTCATGCCCATCGCCTCGATGGCAGAAGACATCGTGTTGGCGGTGTACATGCCGCCGCAGGAGCCGGGACCGGGAAACGCGGAGCGCTCGACGGCGTTGAACGTCGCCAGCGAGATGCGGCCGGCCGCCTTGGCCCCGACGGCTTCGAAGACGCTCACGATGGTGAGGTCCTCGCCGTCGTGGTGGCCCGGCTTGATGGTCCCTCCGTAGACGAACACGGCCGGCAGGTCGAGGCGGGCGAGGGAGATCATGGCGCCCGGCATGTTCTTGTCGCAGCCGCCGATGGCCAACATCCCATCGAGGCTCTGGCCGCGGCCGACGGTCTCGATCGAGTCGGCGATCACCTCGCGGGAGACGAGGCTGCACTTCATGCCTTCAGTGCCCATCGAGATGCCGTCGGAGATGGTGATGGTGCCGAACATCTGCGGCATCGCGCCCGCCGCTTTGAGCGCCGCTTCGGCGGCCGCGGCCAAGGAGCCGATGCCGGAGTTGCATGGGGTGATGGTGCTGTGCCCGTTGGCGACGCCGACGATCGGCTTGTCGAAGTCGGCGTCGGTGAACCCGACCGCGCGCAGCATCGCGCGGTTGGGAGCGCGCTGGTCTCCCTGGGTGGTGACGCGGCTGTGGCGGTTGAGGCCGGCGGTCTTGCCGTTGGGGTTACCGGTGGTCACGCTTGGCTCCTTCATGGGCGGTGCTCTAGCCGGCGGCCGCGGGCGTCGACGCCTGCAGCTTCGCGACGACCGCAGCGGTGAACGACGTCGTGCCTCTGCTGCCGCCGAGGTCCCTGGTCGGGTCCTCCGACAGGGCAGCCTGCACCGCGTCCTCGAGGTCCTTGGCGGCCTCCGCCTCGCCGAGGCTGTGCCTCAGCATCAGCGCGGCCGACAGCATGGTCCCGACCGGGTTGGCGAGGTCGCGTCCGGCGATGTCGGGCGCGCTGCCGTGCACGGGCTCGTAGAGGCCGACCTGGCCGCCGAGGCTGGCGGATGGCAGCAGCCCGAGCGAGCCGGGGATGACGGCCGCCAGGTCCGAGAGGATGTCGCCGAACAGGTTGCCCATGACCAGCACGTCGAAGGCTCGTGGGTCACGAACGATCTGCATGGCGGCGTTGTCGACGTAGAGGTGGTCGAGCTCCACGTCCGGGAACTCCGTCCGATGGACCCCCACCACCACGTCACGCCAGAACTGCGAGACGTCGAGCACGTTGGCCTTGTCGACGTTGGTGACGCGTCCGCGGCGCCCACTGGCGGTCTCGAAAGCGAGCCGCGCGATGCGCTCGACCTCGTGCCGCTGGTAGACCATCGTCGACAGGCCGCGGTCCGGCTCGACGAACGACGGCTTGCCGAAGTAGATGCCGCCCGTCAACTCCCGGAGGATCAGGAGGTCGGTGCCGGCGGCGCGCTCGGCCTTCAGCGGCGACAGCGCCTCGAGCCCGGGGAAGACCTTCACCGGCCGCAGGTTGGCCCACACTCCGAGCAGCTTGCGAAGGCCGAGGATGCCGGACTCGACGCGCTGCTCGCGGGGCAGGCGGTTCCACGGGTGGTCGCCGACGGGACCGCCGGCCGAACCCATCAGGACGGCGTCGGCCTCCAGGACAGCCGCCTGCGTCACCGCCGGTAGTGGCTGGCCGTGACTCTCGATCGCGCTGCCGCCGAACGGCAGCCGCCGGTACTCGAAGGACAGGCCGCGCGCCCCCGCCAGGGCGTCGAGCGCCGTGATGGTGGCTTCGACGACTTCCGGCCCGATGAAGTCGCCGGGAAGGACGGCGATCCTGTGCGTCACGCCGCGTCCGTCCGGCCGTGCCCGAGGCTTCTGGCCAGGCGCAAGGTGGCATCGTTGGCTTCCAGCAACTCGCCGATCGGGTCCCAGTAACCAGTGAGCAGAGCGGCGCGTGCCGCGCTTCCGAAGTGCGCCCGGAACACGCTTTCGCCGGCGGTGACGGACTCGTGCTCCACGTCGATGACGACCTCCAGGTCGGGATCGGCGTCGACCAGGGCGCTCAAGGCGACGAGGTCGCCGGCGTCGAGGCGCGCGCACACCAGCCCGATGGCTGTCGCGTTGCCGTAGAAGATCTCGGCGAAGCTGCCGGCGATCACGCCTGCGAAGCCGGCGCGTTGGATCGACTGCGGCGCGTGCTCGCGACTCGAGCCGCAACCGAAGTTGGCGCCGCTCACGAGGATGCGGGCGCCCGCCCGCCGCGGGTCGTCGAGTACGTGTCCGCGCGGGGTGCCGTCGGGGGCCAAGCGCTCGTCGCAGAACAGCGCGTCGCCGAGACCGTCGAAGGTCACGCTACGCAGGAAGCGCGCGGGGATGATGCGGTCGGTGTCGATGTCGTTGCCGGCGACCGCGACGGCGCGGCCGGCGACCCTGGCGATGGCGGGCAGCGGCATCAGGCGACCGTCCCCACCGCGAACACCTCGCGAGCGTCGCTGACGACGCCGGTCACGGCGGCGGCGGCCACCATCACCGGGCTCATGAGCACCGTGCGACCGGTTGCCGAACCTTGTCGCCCCTTGAAGTTGCGGTTCGAGGAGGAGGCGCAGAGCTCGTCGCCGACGAGCTTGTCGGGGTTCATCGCGAGGCACATGCTGCAGCCGGCGTCACGCCACTCGAAGCCCGCCGCCTTGAAGATGCGGTCGATGCCCAGCCTCTCGCACTCGAGCTTGACGAGCTGCGAGCCCGGTACCGCGATGGCCTTGACCCCGGGATGCACGCGCCGACCGGCGAGGAGGCGGGCGACCTCCTGGAAGTCCGAGACGCGCGCGTTGGTGCACGATCCGAAGAATGCGACGTCGATCTTGGTGCCCCGGATCGGCGTGCCGCCTTCGAGCTGCATGTGCTGCAGTGCCTCCGCCACCCCTGCCTTCTCGTGCTCGGGGGCGCCGGCAACCGTCGGGATCAACTCGTCGATCGCGATCGCCTGCCCGGGGTTGATGCCCCAGGTGACGGTCGGCGGGATGTCTTCGGCGCGCATGACGACGACGTCGTCGTAGTGGCAGCCGGGATCTGACGCGACGTCGCGCCAGCGCGCGACGGCCGCATCCCAGTCGGCTCCCGAGGGGGCGTAGTGCCGCCCTTCGAGGTAGTCGAAGGTGGTCTGGTCGGGGTTGACGTAGCCGCAGCGAGCCCCGCCTTCGATCGACATGTTGCAGACGGTCATGCGCTCTTCCATGCTCATGCGCTCGAACACGTCGCCGGCGTACTCGTATGCGTAGCCGATGCCTCCGTTGACGCCCAGCGTGCGGATGATGTGCAGGATGACGTCCTTGGCGTAGACGCCCGGCCGCAGCGCGCCGTTCACCTCGATGCGCCTGACCTTCGGCTTGCTCATCGCGATCGTCTGCGTCGCCAGCACGTCGCGGACCTGGCTGGTGCCGATGCCGAAGGCGACCGCGCCGAAGGCGCCGTGCGTGCTGGTGTGGCTATCGCCGCAGGCGATGGTGGTGCCCGGCTGGGTGATGCCCTGCTCGGGTCCGACCATGTGGACGATGCCCTGACGGCCGCTGCCGAGGTCGAAGAAGGTGATGCCGTTCTCGCTGGTGTTGCGGCGCAGCGCGCGGATCATCTCGTCGGCCAGGTCGTCCTCGAACGGCTCGACGCGCGTGTGGGTGGGCACGATGTGATCGACGGTCGCGAAGGTGCGCTCGGGCATCAGCACCGCGAGTCCCAGGTCGCGCAGCATGCCGAACGCCTGGGGGCTCGTCACCTCGTGGATCAGGTGCGTGTCGATGAACAGCTGCGTCTGACCGCTCCTCAAGGTCCGGACCGCGTGCGAATCCCAGACCTTGTCGAGGAGGCTCCTCGGTTGTGGCATCTACTACCTCTCCCATCCGGTTGGCTCGACCACGACGAAAGACCCCGGCCGCGTGCTGGGCCGGGGTCTTGGGTCTCGTTGTGCAAGGGCGCGTGCGCGCCAGCCGACCCTACGCCCCAAGGCGTTCTAGTAGCGAGCCGCTCGAGATCAGGCTGCAGCTGGTCGCACTGGCGTGATCGCGGTCGGTCGGCATGGCGGGGAGTATAACTGCGGCCGCTGGCAGCGTCAACGCGCGTCTGCCGGCGACGGCGCCGCTGGAGCTGCCGCCGGACGAATCAGCTGAGGCGGCCGTCGCGGCCGATCGGCGGGGACGACAGGCGTCCTCCCGGGCCCTCGGCTGGGCGCTGCCTGACGGCGGTGGTGGTGGTGTTGGCGCCCGCTTGCTCGCCATCGGGTCCGCCCGACTCGACCAGGCGCACGTACTCCTTGGCGTCGACGGACCGCGAGAGGCCCATCTCGAACGAGATGTGCTTCTTGAGATGCAGCCTGGCCAGGCAGGCGTCCATCGTCAGCATGCCGATCTGACCGCCCATCTGGATGGTGGCGGGGATCTGGTGCGTCTTGCCCTCGCGGATGAGGTTGCGGATCGCGGGGGTGGCCAGCAGGAACTCGTAGGCCAGCACGCGGCCGTCTCCCGAGGCGCGCGGCAGCAGTTGCTGCGTGAGGATCGCCTGCAGGTTGCTGGCCAGCTGCACGCGCACCTGTTCCTGCTGCGCCTCGGGGAACACGTCGATGATGCGGTCGATGGCTTCGGCGGCCGAGTTGGTGTGCAGGGTCGCCAGCACCAGGTGGCCGGTCTCGGCGGCGGTCACTGCCGCGCCGATCGTCTCGTGGTCGCGCATCTCGCCGACCAGGATGACGTCGGGCGCCTGCCTCAACA
>CAYNOS010000017.1:0-51110 GCA_964398985.1 uncultured bacterium | reverse complement strand
TGCCCGGTCACGACGATGCCGACTTCGCGTGCCTGGCGCATGAAGCGCTCCTCGCCCAGGTCGGCGGTGAACCCTGGGATGCTCTCGAGCTTGTCGATGGTGCCGCCGGTGTGGCCGAGGCCGCGCCCGCTCATCTTGGCGACGGTGCCGCCACAAGCAGCCAGGAGCGGGGCCAGCACCAGCGTCGTCTTGTCGCCGACGCCGCCGGTCGAGTGCTTGTCGACGGTGTGCGGCAGTTCAGAGAGGTCGAGGATCTCGCCGGAGTTGGCCATCGCTTGCGTCAGTGCAGCAGTTTCGGCGGCGCTCATGCCCCGCCAGCAGACCGCCATCAGCCAGGCCGCCATCTGGTAGTCGGGGACATGGCCGGCGACGTAACCGTCGATCAGCGCCTTCAGCTCGCTGGCGCTGTGCTCGCGGCCCGCCTTCTTGGCCAGTATCAGATCGAGAGGGCGAGAGGTGCTCACGCGTCCATGCTAGTACGCTGCCGCCAGCCTCAGCGCGCTGAGGAGAGAGCGGCTGCCGCCTCGGCAACCTCGTTCCAGGCGAGGGTCTCGTCGGCGCGCTCGAGCGTTCGCTCGTGGCCCTTGCCGGCCAGCAGGACCACGTCACCCGGACCCGCCGCGCCGATAGCGGCCGCGATCGCTTCGCGTCGATCAGGCACGAGCCGGTAGGACGACCCTGCTCTGGCGCCGACGGCGGTCGCGGCCGCGGCGAGCTCGGCGAGGATCGCCTCGGTCGGCTCGCTGCGCGAGTCCTCCTCGGTGAACACCGTGAACTCCGCCCCCTCGACGGCGGCCCTGGCGAGTGGGCCGCGCTTGCCGGGATCGCGCTCGCCGGCGGCGCCGACCACGACGATCAGCCGCCCCGGCGGCAGCGGCTTGACGGCGGCCAGTGCCTTCTCCAAGGCGGGACCGGTGTGAGCGAAGTCGACGATGAGAGTGAACGGCTCGTCGGCGACGACCTGCATACGGCCGGGCACGCCGCCGAACGACGCCAGCCGCTCGGCCGCCCGGTCCACCGCCAGGCCCTCGAGCGCGGCGGCTGCCACGGCGGCGGCGGCGTTGTGGGCGTTGTAGCGGCCGACCATCGGGAGCCTGACGCTCAGGCGCGTCCCGGCTGCGTCGAGGTCGAACGCGAGCGTGCCGGGGCCGCTTCTCACGGTTCCGATGCGGAACTCCGCCTGCTCAGCGTGCCCGTAACTGGTCACCGGACCCTTGGCGGCGTCGCGGAAGGCGGAGTAGGCGGGATCGTCGGCGTTCAGCACGGAAGCGGAGGCGCGCCTGACGAGCTGCAGCTTGGCTTCGCGGTAGGCGGCGAAGGTGACGTGATGGTCGAGATGCTCGGGGCTCAGGTTGGTCCACACCGCGGTCTGGTACTCGACAGCGTCGAGCCTCGCGAGCGCGAGCCCGTGCGAGCTCGACTCGAGCACCGCGCGCTTGGCTCCCGCCAGGACGGCGCCGGCGAGCAGGCGCTGAACGTCATCGGCCTCGGGAGTGGTGAAGTGCCCGGGCAGCTCGACGTCGGTGACCCCGGTGCTGAGGGCGACCGTGGAGATCAGACCGACCGGTCCGTCTGCGGCCAGCAGGTGATGAGTCAGGAACGAGGTCGTCGTCTTGCCGTCGGTGCCGGTCACGCCGATGACCCTGAGGTCCCGCGACGGGAAGCCGTACAGCGCCGCCGCCAGCTGCGGCAGGGCCCGGCGGCCGTCTGCGACGCGCGCGTAGGGGACCCCGATGGCGAGCGGGAGCGCGGACGGAGGGAGCTCGCCAACCAAGGCCACCGCCCCGGCCGCCACCGCGTCAGCGAAGCGGTCGTGCGCATCGAAGCGTTCGCCCTTGCGCGCGACGAACAGCGTGCCCGGCCGCACCTGGCGATGGTCGTGAGCGACCGCGGTGATCCACGGATCCATGGGTGAGCCCCCGAGCAGCGGGCTGGTAGCGGCCTGCCCGAGCGCCTCGGCGCCGCTGGCGGCGGCCAGCGCCAGCAACTGCGAGAAGCGCAGTGGTCTGGCATCCGGCAGGCTCACGGCATCACCGGCCTGACGAGGCCGGCAGCTTCGACCAGTTCGAACACCGCGCCACGGTCCGCTGCGCTGTTCACGAAGTCCAGTTCGTCCGCCGGGATCACCAGCACCGCGCTCAGGGTGTACTCCGCGATCCAGCGCTCGTAGAGCTTCCCGAGCCGCAGGAGGTAGGCGTCTTCGATGTCCGCCTCGTAGGCGCGGCCGCGCTGCCGGATGTGGCGCCGTATCGTCGCCAGATCGGCGCGCAGGTAGATCAACAGATCGGGCGGTCTGAGCGCGGCCGCCACGGCCTCATAGAGCAACCGGTAGCTACCGAAATCGCGCTCGTCGATCACCCCGTCCTCGTGAAGTAGGCGTGCGAACACGGCGGCGTCCTCGTAGACGGTGCGGTCCTGGATGACGCGGCGGCCGGGGTTGACCTCGGTCAGGTGCTGCTTGAGGCGACTGGCTAGGAAGAAGACCTGCGACTGGAACGCGTAGCGCCTCATGTCCGCGTAGAAATCCTCGAGATAGGGGTTCTCGTCGACGGCCTCGAACACCGGTGACAAGTGATAGCGCTCCGAGAGAAGCCTCGTCAGCGTAGACTTCCCGGCCCCGATGTTGCCCGCCACCGCCACGTACGCCATGCGCTTGCGGAGCATACCGTGGTCGCTCCGGCGGTCCGGGTCGTGTCGGGCGGCGTCGGAAGCGGCATCGAGCCTGTGCTATCATCCCGGCGAACGATGGAAGACGAACCTTCAGACCGACCTAGTCGTTGGCGTAACTCTGGTCTCAGCCTCCTGACAATCAGCATCGTGACGGCCCCGGCCCTCGCTCAAGCGCTTCCGCAGCTGGAAGGTGCGGCGGCCACCGCTGCGGGCATCCTGAGTGGCACGCGTCTGGCGTTGCTCGCGGCTTTGCTTCTGATCTCGGCGTTCCTCACCGCCTCCGAGACGGCGTTCAACACCCTCGGGGAGTGGCGTTTGCGCCAGCTCCGCAGCGAGGAGAGCCGTCGCAAGCGCGCCTTCGAGTTGCTCGCCAGGCGCCCGCAACGCTTCAGCACCACGCTGTTGATTGGCAAGACGATCGTCAACACCACCGTCGCCGTTCTGGTGGCGCTGATGTCGTTCGAGCTGGCGACCCTCTACGGGGTCGGCACCGCCTTGGCCGTGCTCTACGCGGTGATCGCGACCACCGTCGTGCGCCTGCTGCTCGTCGAGATCGTCCCGCGCTCGATCGTGGCGCGCCACGCCGTCGGGGTGGCTGGGGCCGCGGTGTGGCCCTTGTACGCGCTGTCGATCGTCGTCTATCCGATCGGCGTGGCGTTCACGTGGCTGACCGGCGCCGTCTTGCGACTGCTGCGCATCGACCACAACCACAACCCGCCGATGTCGGAGACCGAGCTCCACCAGGTGCTGATGAGCGCCGAGGAGTCGGGCGTCCTCGAGGCCCAGGAGCAGGAGATGATCATGGGCGTGATCGACCTCGAGGAGACCGTGGTGCGCGAGATCATGACGCCCAGGGTCGACGTCATCGGGGTGCCGGAGGAAGCCGGCCTGCTGCAGTTGTTGGAGCTGGTCACCGAGCACGGCTACAGCCGCCTGCCGGTCTACTCGGGCACCATCGACAACGTGCGCGGCCTGGTCTACGCTCGCGACCTGCTGCCGTACCTACGCGAGAGCGCGGGACTGGAAGGCGTCACCGTCGCCGACATCATGACGACCGTGCAGTACGTTCCCGAGACCGTCTCCGTGATGGCGCTCCTTAGGGACATGCGCATCCGCAAGAGCCACTTGGCGATCGTCGTCGATGAGTTCGGCGGAACCTCGGGGGTGGTCACGCTCGAAGACATCATCGAGGAGATCACCGGCGAGATCTACGACGAGACCGACGAGGACGACGAGCGCGAGATCACCGAGCTCGAGGACGGCCGCATGCGGATCCTCGGCAGCGCTCACCTCGAGACCGTCGGCGATACCCTCAAGGTGCGTTTCGACGAGGACGGCGATTACGACACGCTGGCCGGCTTCATGATCGACGAGCTGGGGCACATCCCCGAGGCAGGCGAGACCGTCGAGCGCGGTGGCGTCACCTTCACCGTCGAGCAGGCCGACGGACGCCGCGTCATCTCGGTCATCGCGTCGGCGCTCGGCGACCTCGACGTTGGAGCGGACGTGGAAGCCGAGCCCGCCAGGGAACTGAGCGGCCCAGCCTCGCGTACCGAGACCCAGTGAGCTTGCCGCCCGTCGCCTAGACGCCGCGCGAGAGGCCGGCGCCGGAGCGGCTGGCGGCCTCGCTGCGGCGGTGAACGCGCCGGATGCGCGTGCCCACGCCCGTGAGCAGCTCGTACGACACGGTGCCGATCGACCTGGCGAGGTACTCGGCACTGGGACCGTTGGCTCCCCACAGGGTGACGCGGTCGCCGACCTTGACGTCGGAGTCGCCGATGTCCACGAGCAGTTGGTCCATGCAGATGCGGCCCACGACCGGCAACTGCTCGTCACCGAAGTTGACCCAGGTCTTGCCGGTCAACGACCGCGGATAGCCGTCGGCGTAGCCGATGCGCACGGTGGCCACGCGGGTGCGCGCGGGCGCATGCCACAGGCCGGCGTAGGACAACGTGGTGCCGGCCTCCACCTGCTTCACGAACGTCACCGGCGCGGTCAGCGTCATCACCGGCTTGAGGCCCGGCTCGAGCGCGGCGACGTGGTCGCTCGGGTAGTAGCCGTAAAGGCAGATGCCGGCGCGCACGAGATCGTAGTGGGCGCGCGGGTAGGCGATGATGCCCGCCGAGTTGGCGGCGTGCCTCAGCGGCGGCAGGTTGCCGTCGGCCGCCAGCAACGCCAGGGCCTCCTCGAAGTCGTCGATCTGCTGCTCGGTGCGGCGCCGGTCGGGATCGTCGGAGTCGGCCAGATGAGTCCACACGCCCTGCAGCTCGAGGCGCCTGTCGGTCGCTGCTTCGCGCGCCACCTCGGCGGCTCCCCGTGGCGCCAGGCCCAAGCGGCCCATCCCGGTGTCGACCTTCAGGTGCAGCTTCACGCCGCCAGGCAGGTCAGCCGCGCGTATCAGCACCAGGCTCGCCAGGTCGGTGACGGTGAGCGCCACGTCTGCAGCCGCCAGCTCCGTGACGGCAGCGCGGTGGAGGAGCGGACTCAACAGCAGGATGTCGCCGGGCACACCGGCTTGCCGTAGTGACAGCGCCTCCTCGGGCGTAGCGACCCCGAACCACTTGACGCCGAGCTGTGCCAGCGCCCGCGCTACCGGGACCAGGCCGTGACCGTAGGCGTCGGCCTTGACGGCCGCCATGATGCCGGCGTCGCCGGTGAGCCTAGCCCTTAGCCGCGAGAGGTTGTGAGCCAGCGCGTCGAGGTCGATCTCCGCCGTAGGGCCGTCGTACATGGCGAGAGTCTACTGTCTGTACGCTCTCGTTGGCGCTAGCGTGTCCAGGTGCTGCGGCGCTCGACCGACTTGGCGAGACTCGAGGCCGCCAAGGTGAGCACGATATACAGCAACGCCACGGTGTTGAACGGAGGGAACACCTCGAAGTTGGCCGCCTGGAACTCGCGCGCCCGCTGGGTGATGTCGCGGATGGAGAGCACCGACAGCAGCGACGTGTCTTTCAGCATCGCGATGAACTCGTTGCCGAGCGGCGGCACCACGATGCGCAGCGCCTGCGGCAGGACCACGTAGCGCGCCGTCTGCCAGCCGCTGAGACCGAGGCTCTTGGCGGCTTCGGTCTGACCGCGGCCGACGGCCTCGATGCCGGCTCTGAAGGTCTCCGCCATGTAGGCGGCGTAGCCGAGCGCGATGCCGACGATCCCGCGCGTCAGGCGCGACATGTCGATGAAGCCGCCGGTCGCGTCGCGCAACGCGCCCTGCAAGGGAAAGCCCACGTAGAGGATCACCACCAGCATCGGGATCCCGCGCAGCAGGTCGACGTAGAGCTCGGCGATCAGCCGCAGCGGGTGATGCCCGCTCTGCCAGGCCGCGAACGTCAACGCCAGGCCCAGGGCGCCGAAGACCAGCAGCAGCATCGCCGGTCGCTTCAGGCCGGGGGCGAGGAAGCTCGTTTCCCACAGCACGTTGGCGTCATCGGGTACCGCCGCCAGGGGCACGAACGCGGCGCCGACGCCGCCGGTCTCCAGGCGGTCGAGGGCGGAGGTGACGTCGCTGACCGCGCGCACGCTCAGCGGACCTGCGGCGCCGGGGAAGTCCCCGAAGCGTACCCGGTCGGCCTGCGCGGCGGGCGTCCCTTGAATGATCGCAACACGTCCGCCGGGCTCGCCGATCAGGGCGTAGTGCACATGCTCGCGGGTATGAAGGAAGGTGGAGCCTGCCACCAGGATGACGGCGCCGACGAGGAAGTTGCGGACGGTGTGCTCACCCAGCCGCAGCAGCTGCAGGGCCGCCAGTCCCAGACCCAGGAACGATGCCGAGAGGTATGCGACCACCGTGACCAACGCCGTGGTTCCCACGCCCGGCAGGATGAACGCGAGCGCCGACCGGTAGCTGTCGGAGGTGGCGAACAGGTAGATGACGAACGGAAGCGCGCTGAGCAGGATCAGGTAGCTCGGCCTGATCCTGCCCAAAGGACCGCGGCGCGCGGACCCCGGCCGGCGGGTCAAGACCCGACCCGCCGGTGGAGGCCCGCGCGCCTGCGGTGAACCATCTGGTTAGCGACCGGTGCTACTCGTCGCTCTCCACTAGCCACTTCTCGACGAGCGCGTCGAGCGTGCCGTCGGCCCGGATCATCGCCAGGCCGGCATTGAGCGCGTCGACCAGCTCGTCGCCGAGCCGCACCGCGAAGCCGAGGACGTCTCCGGACTGCACGTCGCGGATGCCGGCGACGATCTGACCGGCGTACTGTTGGACGAACGCGTCGGCGGAGGTGTCATCGATCATCACGCCGTCGACGTCGCCGTTGATCAGGGCCATGATGGCGGCGTTGAAGTCGTCGTAGAGGCGCACGCGATCGCGGCCAACCAACTCCTCGGCCAGAATGGCGTTGGTGGTGCCGACCTGGGCGCCGAGCATCAGATCGCCGTCGGTGAAGTCCTCGAGGGTGTAGTCGTCGTCCTGGGTGCGCAGCGCGACGGCCTGGTTGACCTCGTGGTACGGGTCCGTGAACTGTATCTGCCTGGCCCGCTCTTCGGTGATCGACATGCCAGAGGCGATCATGTCGAACTCGCCGGCGGCGAGCGCTGGGATGATGCCGTCCCAAGCCGTGGTCTGGAACTGGGCGACGCAGTTGACGCGCTCGCAGATCGCGTTGACGACGTCGACGTCGAAGCCGACGATCTCGCCTTCCTGGTTGACTGTCTCGAACGGCGGGTAGGTCGTATCGGAGCCGACGATCAACACGCGGCCTCCGAGGTCCTGGGCGAATGCGGCGGCGGCAAGGCCGGCCAAGGCCAGCGCCACCAAGGCGATGCGGATCCTATTCAACGTCACCAACTCCTTAGAGATCTTCCCGGCTGGCCAGTCGCCGTCAACCGACAGGCGACGCGGAGCCCGTGTGGGGCTCGGGCGCAGGGTGTCGGCTCGAAGCATAACCACGCTCCCGACACCAGGCAACCGGTATCGGGCGCACTCATTAACCAGGTGCTAACCGTGATGGTCGGAGTCCTGCGGTGCGTCGGCCCTGAGCGGCTACCAGTAGAGTGAGTCATGACCTCCAGCAGCCGGCCGCGGCCGACCAGCGGAGGCGGCGCGGCCGCCGAGCCGTTCACCGCGGCTTCGCTGGACCTGACGATCGCCGGCCAGGCCGTCGACCTTGGCGCGCAGGCCGGCAAGAAGCTGCGCGAGATCGGGCTTGCCAGCTACCGCGACCTGCTCTACCACCTGCCTCGCCGCTACGAGGATCGCCGCGCGCTCCCCGACTTCGGCGCGCTGGTCGAGGGTGAGAACGCCACCATCGCCGGCACCCTGCTGAGCCGAGCCGGTACGCGCAGCCGGCGTGGCTTGCACATGTTGCGAGGCCGCGTCGAAGACGGGCGCGGAGGGCGCGTGACCGCGGTGTGGTTCAACCAGCCGTGGCTCGAGAGGCAGCTCTATCCCGGGCAGAGGCTGGTGCTCACCGGCAAGATCAAGCGCTCCGGAGCCCAAGCCGAGATCCACGTGGCAGCCTTCGAGGTCGACGACGACTCGGGCGAGTCGCTGTCCTTCAACCGCATCGTCGGCGTCTACAGCAGCGTGCAAGGGCTCTCGCAGGCGTACCTGCGGCGGGCGGTCAAGCGGCTGCTGGACGCTCTCGGCCCCATCCCCGACCACCTGCCGCGGTCCTGGCTCGAGCGCTTCGACCTGGTGCCGCTCGACTACGCCTGGCGCCAGGCTCACCAGCCGCAAGGAGAGGAGGCTCTGAGACGCGCGCTGCGGCGCTTGAAGTTCGACGACTTCTTGTTCTTCGAGTTGGCTCTGCTCAGAAGTCGCGACCCCAACAAGCTCGGGCGAGCGTTCCAGGTGCGCGCTGCCGATCTCGAGGAGTTCCGTTCGGTGCTGCCTTTCACGCTCACCCAGCAGCAGGAAGCCGCGCTGTCCGAGATCCTCGGCGACATGGCTGCGCCCAAGCAGATGGCTCGCCTGCTACAGGGCGATGTCGGCTCCGGCAAGACCGCCGTGGCCGCCGCGGCCATCCTGGTCGCGGCCCGCAACGGTGCCCAAGCGGCGTTGATGGCGCCGACCGAGATCCTGGCCAGGCAGCACTTCGCCAACTTGCAGCGCTACCTGTTTCCTCTCGGCATCACCAGCCAGCTGCTGATCGGAGCGCTGCCGGCGGCCGCGCGGCGCACGGCCCTTGAGCGCCTGGCCAGCGGCGAGGTCGACCTGGTCGTCGGCACCCACGCGCTGATCCAGGACAAGGTCGAGTTCCGGGACCTGGGTCTCGCCGTGATCGACGAGGAGCACCGCTTCGGTGTTCAGCAGCGCCGAGCTCTGATCCAAGGCACCAGCGACGTGCTGGTCATGAGCGCAACGCCGATCCCACGGTCGTTGGCCTTGACCAGCTACGGCGACCTCGACCTCACCACCATCGAAGGCCTGCCACCGGGCCGCAAGCCTGTCGTCACCCGGCTCGTCAACGCCTCGAGGCGCCGCGAGGTCTACGATTTCGCCTGGAGCCAGGTCGCTTCGGGCCGACAGGTCTACGTGGTGACCGCCCTCATCGAGCAGAGCGAAGCGCTCGACGAGGTGCTCGCCGCCACCGGCCTGGTCGATGACCTTCGCGCACTGCTGCCTCCTGAGAGTCGGATCGGGCTGCTGCATGGTCGCCTCACGCCTGCCGAGAAAGATGAGGTGATGGCGGACTTCCGCGCACAACGACTCGACCTGCTGGTGTCGACCACCGTGATCGAGGTGGGCGTCGACGTGCCGAACGCCAGCGTGATGGTCATCGAGAACGCCGAGAGGTTCGGTCTGTCTCAGCTCCACCAACTGCGCGGCCGCGTCGGTCGCGGCGAGTACGAAAGCTACTGCATCCTGGTGGCCGGTGAACGCAGTCGCAGCACGCAGCGCCGGCTCGACTTCGTGGCCAAGAACTCCGATGGCTTCAAGATCGCGGAGTTCGACCTGACGCTCAGGGGCCCCGGCGACCTGCGCGGCACGCGTCAATCCGGTCTGCCGGAGCTCAGCATCGGAGACCTGGTGGAGGACGTCGCGATCATCGAGGAAGCCAGGGGGCTAGCCCAGCAGGTGCTGGCAGCAGACCCCGACCTCGAGGCGCGTTGGGCCGAGCGCCTGAGGTCCGAACTGCGCCGGCGTGGACAGGCTGTGATGGTCAGGGAGGTGATCTGAAGGTGCTGACTAGGCTCGTGGCGCTGGCTGTCGTCGGCGGACTGGGGGCCGGCCTGGTGCTGAGGATCTGGCTCGGCCGCGGCCGCTTCAAACTGTTGGTGACGTTGGCGACGCTGCCAGTCGTGGCGCACGCGGCGCTGACGCTCGCTGCGGGGGTGCGCGCCGGCGTCGCGCCCGTGGGCGCTGGCGCCTTCCTCGCCGGTGCGCTCGTGGTGGCGGCCGTCGGGGTGGTGTTGGGTCGGCGCAGCGTCGCTGTTCGCCCGTGGCTCGCCGTCTTCACGCCGCTCCTGAGTGCGGCCGTCTACGCCGCGGTGCCGCTGCTGCTCTTCTACTTCGCGCTGCGCGATGCGGGAGCCAGGCTCGACGTCTTGGCGGCCGCCGGGCTGGTAACGCTTGCCCTGTTCGCCACCTGTGTGCTGGTCTCGTTCGCGCCGCCGCCGCTCGCATCGCGGCAGCCGCGGGTGCCGCCCCCGAGGGGGCGCGCTTGATCCGCGCCCCGCTCGTCGTGACGCTCCGTGGCGGTGCTAGACTCGTCTGGTGAGCGTCCTCGTGCCGCGCGTTCGCGCCCGCGTCGTGCTGGCGGCGGTGCTGGCCGCCGGCCTGGCGATCACGGCGTGCGCGCCAAGGTCTGAGATCCGCCGGACCGAGCAGATCCAGGACATCCTGCCGCCAACCTTCGAGGTGATCGCCGGCCAGACGAGCATCGAGCGCTTCGATCCGCCCGGCGCCGGAGGCGGCCTCGAGATGGTCGTCGGCACGCTCGTGACCAACCCGAACCAGTTCGGTGTGCTCCTCGAGTCGGTCGCCTACGAGGTGTTCCTCGAGGACCGATCGGTGGTCCGCGGCGCCGTGGCGCCCGCTGTGTTCCTCGAGCCACATGCCACGGCACCCGTCAGGTTCGATATCGCTGCCTCGCTGACCGGCTCCACCGATCTGCTGCGCGCGGCCGCGCGCTCGTTCGCCGACCGGCCCTTGCGCTTCCGCATCGACGGAACCATGCGGTTCAGTTCGGCCGGCTACGCTTTCGAGACCCGTTCCCGCGAGCTGGTGGAGGGCGAGACCCTCGCCCGGCAGTCGGTGCAGGCGCCCCTGCTGAGGCTCGACGAGACGGCGTCCCGGGTCTACCTGCTGAGACCCGACGTGCCCGTCGTGCAGGTCGTCATGCAAGCCAACAACCCGGGCGACATCGGCTACTTCCTGCACGGCAAGGAGCTGCTCCTGACGCTCGGCAACTGGCCCGTCGCCTTCGAGGACATGCGCCCGGTACCGATTGCTGCTGGTCAGACGACGCGCATCGACATCATCTTCTACCCGCAGGTCCCCGACCTCGAGCGGGAGGGAGCCGTCGCCCTCGAGGCCGCGTTGAACGGCCACGCCACGCTGTTGAGGCTGTCGGGCGAGTTGTTCATGGACGTTCTGGGAGTCGACAGCTTCCCTGTGCCGGCCGGTTGGACGGTCACCGGCTTCGTCTACTGAACGTCGCGTGTAGCAGGCACCGGCCGCGGCCGGCGAGTCACCCAGCGTGCAAGTGATATCGTTTCGCGCTGGGATGAAGATCCTCGTCACCGACAGCGTCAACCTGGGCAGCGTGGTGCCCGACGGCATCGAGATCGTCGATCGCGCCGGCATCGCGCGCGAGGAACTGCTCGAGGTCATCGGCGACTTCGACGCCATCGTCACGCGCAGCCGCACCAGCGTCGACGAGGAACTGCTGGCTCACGGAGCCAAGCTCAAGGTGATCGGGCGCGGCGGGGTCGGCGTCGACAACATCGACATGGAGGCGGCCAGCCGTCGCGGCGTCTTGGTCGTGAACGCCCCCGAGGCCAACAACGTCTCGGCCGCCGAGCTGGCCATCGCGCTGATGCTGGCCGCGGCTCGCGGCGTGGCGCGCTCGGACCGTCTGATCCGCGCCGGCCATTGGGACCGCAAGTACCTGGGCCGGGAAGTCAAGGACGCCAGGCTCGGCATCGTTGGCCTCGGCCGCATCGGGTCGCTGGTCGCCAAGAGGGCCTCGGCCCTCGGCATGCAGGTAGCTGCCTACGACCCGTACATCAACCCGCAGAGGGCACTCGACCTCAAGGTCGAGTTGTTCGAGAAGCTCCCCGAGCTGCTGGCGCGCTCGGACTTCCTCAGCGTTCACACGCCGCTAACCGATGAGACCGCCGGCATGATCGGCGCGGCGGAGCTCGCGCTGCTGCCCCGCGGAGCCATCGTAGTCAACGCCGCCCGCGGCGGCATCATCGACGAGCATGCGCTGGCGGCAGCTCTCGAGGCCGGGGCGGTGTTCGGTGCCGGGCTCGACGTGTTCGTCCGCGAGCCGCCGGACCCCAGCGACCCGCTCCTCGGCCGCGACGACGTCGTGCTGACGGCCCACCTCGGGGCCAACACGGTCGAAGCGCAGGACCGGGTCGGCAGCGAGATCCTGGAACGCACGGCCATGGCGTTGCGCGGCGACTACTCGCGCGGCATCGTCAACGCGCCGGCGCTGGCGCCCGACGTGATGCGGGTGCTCGGAACCCACCTGGATCTTGGCGAGACGCTGGGAAGTGCCGCCGCCCAGTTGGCCAACGGGCGTGTCCTCGAGATCGAGGTCGAGTTCGCCGGCGACTTCGGGCTGGCTCCCGATCCGATCGGCACGGCGGTGGTCAAGGGCGCGCTCGAGCCGTTCCTCAACGAGCCGCCGACCTACGTGAACGCCCTGTCGCTCGCGAAGGACCGCGACATCCGCGTCACCAAGGCGATGGCGGTGGAAGACCGCGGTTACACGACGCATGTCCTGGTCACGGCTGTGACGTCCGAAGGCCGCACCAGCGTCGGCGGCACCGTCCTCGCCGGCAAGCCGCGAATCACCAGCATTGATGGCTACGCGCTCGAGATCCGCCCCGAAGGCACCATGCTGGTGTGCACCAACTACGATCGCCCCGGCGCCGTCGGCCGGGTGGGAACCGTGCTCGGGGAGGCGGGCGTGAACATCATCAGCATGCAGCTCGCGCGTGTCGGCGATGCGGGGCTGGCGATGTTCGTGCTCACCGTCGATCAGACGCCCAGCGAGACGGTGCTGGCGTTGCTGAGGGGGATGCGGGACGTGATCCACAGCCTCAGACTGGCGCGCCTGTGACGTCCAAGGTGTTCGACAAGGAGCGGCTCTACGCTCCCGGTCCGGTAGAGGTCCCGCCGCAGGTGCTCGCGGCCCTGGCGCGGCCCGTGGCTCACCACCGCTCGCCGGCCTTCAGGGAGCTCTTCACGCGCACGCGCTCACGCTTGGCCGAGGTATTCGGCGTCGCCGGCGACGACGTGCTGATCGTCACCGGCAGCGGCACCGCCGGGTTCGAGGCGGCGCTGGCGACCGCCCTGGCGCCCGGATCCGCGGTGTTGGCCCTGAGCGGCGGGAAGTTCGGGGAGCGCTGGGCGCAGCTCGCGAGCACGTTCGGGCACCAGGTCACCACGCTGACGGCCGAACCTGGCGCTGACTTCGACCTCGCCGAGTTGGCGGCGGCGCTGTCCGCGCTGCCGCGGCTGGACGCGGTGAGCGTGGTGCACTCGGAAACCTCCACGGGAGTCCTGCACGACGTGGCGGGCGTGGCGCGAGCAGTCAGGGACGCTCACCCCGACGCACTGGTGCTGGTCGATGCCGTCACCAGCCTGGCAGCCGCCGAGTTGCGGCCGCTCGCATGGGGTCTCGATGCCGTCGTCGCGGGTTCGCAGAAGGGCGTTATGACGCCGCCGGGGCTGGCCTTCGTGTGGCTCTCGCAGCGCGCCTGGCGCAGAGCTCAGGCGCGGCCGGCGACCGGCACCGGCTTCTACCTCGACCTGCGCCGCGAGCTGCCCAAGCAGCGCGTCGGCGAGACGGCCTTCACGCCGGCCGTGAGCCTGGTGGCGGGACTCGACGTGGCCCTCGACCTGCTGCTGGAGTCCGCGCCCGAGGCGCTGTGGCATCACCGTCAGACGCTCAACGAAGCGCTGCTGGCGGCCGGCGAGGCGCTTGGCATGCGCCGTTTCGCGCGCCCGCCGAGCCCGGCAGTGGCCGCGTTGTCGGTGCCGGCAGGTGTCGACGCCGGCTCGCTGGTGGCGGCCGCCCGGCGGCGCGGCGTGACGTTGGCCGGCGGTCAGGATGCGCTGAAGGCACGCCTGCTGAGGCCTTCGCTCCTCGGCTGGTGCGACCGCTACGACGCCGTGGTCGTGGCCGCGGCGCTGGAGGACGCGCTCCTGGAGGTCGCGCCACGCCTCGCGTTCGAGCGCGGAGCCGCTGTTGCGGCCGCGTTGCGCGCTCTCGACGCTGGCGATCCCGGCAACTCGTCTACCCCATGACCGGTCCCGATCTGGTGCTGGTGCGCCACGCCCGAAGCCTGCCCCAGGCGGGGTTGCCGGCGGCGCTGTGGACACTCGCTCCCGGGGCGATGGAGGAGACCGCGGCTCTCGGCCGGGCCCTGGCAGCGGTGCCGCTGAAGGTCGCTCCCAGCTCCGAGGGTCGGGGAGCGGGAGCGCCACCTACCACCAGCGGATCCGGCATCGACCTGGTGATCGCCAGCCGTGAGATCAAGGCCCTCGCCACCGCGCGCAGCCTCGCCCACTCGCTGGCCGCCGAGGTCGGCACCGCGCCAGGCCTCGAGGAGCATCACCGGGCCGACGAGCCGCTCGTGGAGCCAGACGAGTTCCAGCGGACGATGCGAAGGTTCTTCGCCAGTCCCGATACCCTGGTGTTCGGTGACGAGACCGCCAACGAGGCGGCTGCGAGGTTCCGCGCGGCGGTGACGTCGGTGCTGGCGGCTCAGCCAGGCAGAAGGCTGGCCATCGTGAGCCACGGAACGGTCATGACGTTGCTGCTGGCGGCGCCGAACGGACTCGATCCGTACGCTCTGTGGTCGTCACTGGCGATGCCTGAGGCCTTCGTCGTACGCAGCAGCGACTGGCGCATCTTCGAGCGGCTCAAGGTCGAGGACTCCTAGAGCGCCAATTCGGGACTTCAGGGCGCCGCCGTCGACGCCAACGCCACCCCTACGATCATGGGGCTGGCTGCGCTCAGGCGCTGCTTCTCGAAGCCGCCGAACACGCGCAGGTTGCCGAGGCCAGCCTGCGTGAGAGCGCGTTCGAGCTCGAAGCGCGTGAAGTAGCGCTGCAGCAGGCGCGCGCTGCGACGCTTGAGCGAGCCGTCGAGGTCGACCTCGTCGAGGAAGTACAGGCTCTCGACCAGCTGCGCCTCCGGATCGTGGTGCTGCACCAGGAACAGCTCGCTGCCAGGACCCGCCAGGCCCGCGAACTCGGGCTCGCGGCGCAACACCTCGGTCGGCCCCAGGTGCGGCTGGTACACGTCGAACGCGAAGGTGCCGCCGGGCGCGAGGTGCCGCCTGACGCCCGCCAGCGTCTGGTCCTGATCTCGCACCGTGTAGGCGTGCATCAGCGCGTTGAATGGGGCGATCACCAGCGGGAACTGGCGGTCAAGGGTGAGTTCGCGCATGTCGGCGTGCGCCAACGTCACCAGACCCGACGCGCTGTACCTGGCGAGCCGAGCTCTCGCTCTCTCCAGCATCGCCGCAGCCGCGTCGACCCCGACGACCTCGTGTCCGGCGCCGGCCAGAGCCTCCGTCAGACGGCCGGTGCCGGCCCCCAGCTCGAGGATGGGCCCGCCGAGCTCAGCGGCGAGGCGCAGGTAGAACGGCACGTCGTCGCGGTAGGCGGCGTACTGCAGGTCGTAGAGCTCCGGGTCGAGGTCGTAGATCACGTCAGCTCACCCAATGCCGTCGGACTGACACGCACCAACAGTCCGTCTTCGATCTTGTAGACCGTATCAGCCGCGGCCAGCAGCGCCGGGCGGTGCGCCACGGCCACCACCAGGCGTTCGCGAGCGAGCTCCACCAGCAGCGCCGCGATCTCCCTCTCGGAGTCGGCGTCGAGGTTGGATGTCGGCTCGTCCAGCAGCAGCGCGTCCGGTCGCCCGACCAGGGCTCTGGCGATCGCCAACCGCTGCCGCTGCCCGCCGGAGAGACCACCGCCGTCCTCGCCGAGCTCGGCGTCGAGGCCGCCGGGCAGAGCGGCGATCACCTCGTGCATGCCGACAGCTGCGAGCACGCGCCACAGATCGTCGTCGCCGACGACCCGTCCGAACGCCAGCGCCTGGCGCAGCTCCCCGCTGATCAGATCGAAACCTTGCGGGACGTAGCCCACGACGCTGCCCAACTGGCTCTCGCCGTAGCTCGTGACTTCGCGGCCGTGCCACTCGACCGTGCCGACGTTCGACGGCAGGAAGCCGAGCAGGCTGCGCAGGAGCGTCGTCTTGCCGCTCCCGCTGGGGCCGGCGACAGCGACCAGGCTGGTGTTCGGCAGCTCGAGCGTCACGCCGCCGAGGACCTCCCCGCCGCCGGCATAGCGGGAGTGGAGGTTCTTGATGCGCAAGACCGGCGCTCCGGGTACCGGCTCTGCGCCCGCCTGGTGCTCGCTCGGCGGCGCCTCGACGAGCAACTCGTCGAGGCGGGTCGCCGCCGCCTTCGCCTGAGCCAGCAGCGCGTAGCCCTGCGGAAGCAACTGCGTCGGCGTGCTGGCCAGCGCTGCCAGCGTCAGGAACGAGACCACGTCGCCGACGCTCAGCGCCCCGCGCTCGACGCCGGCGACCAGCAGGACGACGAGCACCCCGACGGCCGCGAACACCAGCACCTGGACCAGCGGCACCTGGGCCCCCGCGATCAGATGCCGGCGCGCCATCTCGCTCGCGGTCAGCTCGTTGTGCCGCTCGAAGCGGGCGATCATGAAGTCCTTGGCGCCGAACGCCCGTACCGCTTCGTGATGCCTGAGCCCCTCCTGCAGGTGCTGGCCAAGACCTTCGCTGCCGCGCATCGAACGCTCGGCGGCGCGCCCCAAGGCGGCTCCGCTGAAGCGCAGAGCGAGGACCGTGGGGACGGCCAGCAGCACCAGCGTGAGGGCCGAGCGCGCGTCGGTACGCAGCATTAGGAGCAGGATGCCGGCCAAGGTGGCAGACTCGGCGACCAGGGTTCCGAGCCCGTACCTGACGAACGTCTCGACCTCCCGAACGTCGCCGGCCACGCGCGCGCTTAGCGCGCCGCTGGCGGCCGGCAAGGTTCCTGGTTGGCGTCCCAGCAGACTGCGGTACACGCGGCTGCGCGTGGCCGCCGCGCCCGCAGCCGCCGCGCGCCCTAGGAGCGCGTCTTGCGCCCACAACGCCAGGCTGCCGAGGATGGCGACTGTCGCGGCCGTCGCCAGCACCCTGGGCAGGGCCGAGGCGTCGGTCGCGGTCAGGACCTGATCGAAGAGGGGAGCCACGAACAGCGGAACTATCGCAACGCGCAGGCCGGCGTTGAGGACGGCGGCAACCACGCCGAGGTAGGTGGTCGTGCTGCGCGGCCACAGAGGCGCCGCGGGTTCGCCTGCCGGAAACGTGTGCCGTTCGGTCGTCACGTCGCCGCGTTCAAGCCGGCGCGCTCGAACACCACGTCCAGCAGCGCTGCCGCCGCTCCGGGACGCGGCATCGTCGCCAGCAGGCGGCCACGCACGCTCTGCAGGCGCTGGGGGTCGGCGAGCAGGTCGAGGGTCCGGCCGGCCACCAGCGCGGGGGATACGCGGCCGGTGACCTCGACCATCAGGTCCTCCCCGGTGATCCGGTTGGGTAGCGAGACCGGAGCAGAGAGTCCCTGAACGAACAACTTGACCGCGTAACGCTTCAGGTAACGACCGACGCCTGGTATCAGTCCGAGCCAGTGTCCTGCCCCTTCGAGCGGGATGATCTCCGGTCGGTTCAGCGGCAGGACCACGACCGCCGGCACGCCGGCGACGCCGAGCTCGAGCGTGTTGGTGCCTGGGATCGTGATGGCGACGTCGGCGCTAGCCATGTGCGAGTAGCGCGAGGCCTCCGAGACGAGCTCCAGCCGGTGTCCGCGCGGAGTGACGACGGTTCCGAGATCGCCGCCGTTGGGGTCGGCCTGCGGTGGGATCAGTTGACCGCTGACGCCCCCGAGCGTGGTGGCGTGGGTGCCGGCGAAGCCCTCCTCCAGGGTGCGCTGCTTGAGCAGCGAGCTGACGGGCCACACGAAGCGTGCGCCTGGCAGGGCTTCGCCCATGAGGTCGGCGACCTCGATCATGAACGGGATCAGGTGAATAGCGAAGGCGTCTCGGCTGCCGGCGAAGAGCAGCACGTGAGGAGCGCCGGCGTCGGGCAGCTCGTCGGCTGCCTCGACCGCGTCGGCGACCAGGTTGCCGACGACTGCTGTCCGGTCACGGGGGGCTCCGCTCCTGTGCGCCCGCCGCTCAGTCGCGGCGTCTGGTAGCAGCAGAGCCTCGAGCCCGGACAGCCAGTGCGGCTCGAAGCTGTAGCGGAACGTCGGCAGCCCGAGGCGGCGACCGAGCTGCAGCGCCAGCGCGCCGTTGCCCCCGAGTCCGATGACGGCGCCGTCGCCGTTGTCGCCGGCCTGCAGACCGGGCGGGGCGGACCCCAGCGCCGCGGCCTTCAGGAACTGCTGCGGGGTCGTAAGCACGTCGGGGCCGAGCGTCGCGGCGATCGCAGCCTCGCCGCCGCTGGCGAACTGGCACGGTATCAGCGAGATCGCCGCTTGCGCGGATGGGGAGCGACGCCTGAGCTCGGTCAGCACCGGTTTCACCCAGGTGTAGAGCTCCCCCGGCCCGTTGCTGACCAGTACCAAGCGCGCCACGCTCAGTCCGCCGTGACGAAGCGCGCGATCCCGCGCTTGGATGAGCGGATGAACTCGAGGAGGAGGCGAGCGTCCTCGTTGGCGGCGGCCAACTCCTCGAGCCGCGCCACGTCGCGCTTGCGGATGGCCCGCAGAGCGCTCTCGAGGTTCCGGTAGCGATCCCCGGTGATCCCGTGGCGCTTGAGCCCGATCGAGTTAAGGCGGTAGTGGCGTGTGGGATTGCCGCGCGCCATGCTGAATGGCAGTACGTCGGTGTTGGTGGCGCTGCCGGCGCCGAACATCGCGTAGGCGCCGACCCGACAGAACTGGTGAAGGAGCGTTCCGGAGCCGATCACCGCGTGATCCCCGACCTGCGAGTGGCCGCCCAGCTGCACGGCCGTCGTCAGCACGCAGCCCCTGCCGACCCTGACGTTGTGGGAGACGTGAGCGTAGCTCATCACCAGGCTGCCGGCTCCCACCCGCGTCTCGGCGCCGACGCCGGTGGCGCGGTGGATGGTGGCGAACTCGCGCACCCGCACCGAGTCCTCCACGACCGCCGTGCTCGGCTCACCGGCGAAGGCGGTGTCGAGCGGCTCGCCGCCGATCACGGCGTACGGCCCGAGGCGGCAGTCGCGGCCTATGTGGCTCCCGGAGTGAAGCACGCTGCCAGTCAGCACCTCGGTGTTCTCGCCGATCGTGACGCCGGCCTCGATGACGACTCCGTGGCCGACGCTGACCCCCGGCGCCAGGACCGCGTCAGGGTGAACGCTGGCGGAGTCGGCGACGCTATGCGGGTGCTGACCTGCGGTCGCCACTCGCGGACTCAGCGGGCGTAGACGAACGAGAGGTCGGCGGTGGCCGCGACCTCGTCGCCGACCAGCGCGCGGGCGGAGACGCGGCACAGGCCGCGGCGGAACAGCGTTATCTCGCCGAGCAGCCTCAGCTGATCGCCGGGGACCACCTTGCGGCGGAACTTGGCGGCATCGATAGACGCCAGGTAGCCGACCGGGGAGCTCTCGGACGTCTCAGGATCGAAGCCCTCACGGACCGCCAGACCGATGGCAGCCGCCTGGGCGAGCGCCTCGATGATCAACACTCCGGGCATCACCGGCTCTTCTGGGAAGTGCCCCGCGAAGAACGGCTCGTTGTGGCTGACGTTCTTGACGCACTCGAAGCCGTCTCCGTCTTGCGAGACGAAGGCGTCGACCATCAGGAACGGGTAGCGGTGAGGCAGGATCTTACGGACGTCGAGGCCCATGGCCAGAGTCTAGCGCAGCCAAACGTGGGCTCAGACGCGGGCGGGCTGTCGCTCCCTCAGCGACCTCAGCAGCTCGGAGGCGAGCCCCAACGAGCGCAGGTCGTCGTCGAGCGTCCCGATCGGCTCCGCCTCCTGCCGGATGCGCGCGAGGAAGTGGCCGAGCTCCTTCAGCAGGGGGTTCTCCTCCTGCAGGACGTGGCGGTCGAGCTTCACCAACCCCGGCTCGAACTCGGGGTCGGGCGTCCGGTAGACGACGACCTCCGTGTACGGCTCCTTGGCGAAGTCGATCTTCAGCGTCTGATGGCGCTCGGTGACGACGAGGCTGCGTTCGGGCTCGGGCGCGACGCGGCTCGCCAGCAGTCTGACGACGCATCCGTCGGCGAACACGATCTGGGCGGAGGCGACGTCCTCGTGAGGGCTGCCGTTGAGCGCGATCCCGGCAGCCGACAGCTCGACCGGGGTGCTGTGGACCAGGCCGAGGACGATGTCGATGTCGTGGATCATCAAGTCGAGTACGACCCCGACGTCCTTGACCCGTGTCGAGTTGGTCATCCGACGAGCTTCGATGAGGAACGGCCGCTCGACCATCAGCTTGAGCATCTGCACCGACTGATAGAAGCGGGTGATATGCCCGACCTGCAGCACCAAGGAGTTGCGCCGCGACAGCTGGGCCAACTCCAGCGCCTGGGAGGGCTCGGTGGCGACGGGTTTCTCGACCAGCACGTGCACCCCGCCTTCCAACAGGCGTCGGGTGGTGCCGTAGTGATCGCTGGTGGGGCTGGCAACGCTGGCGGCGTCGATCGGTTCGGCCGCCAGCATCTCGTTGAGGCTGGCGTAGGCGTTGCAGCCGAACGATGCGCTGGCGGCGGCGCGGGCGTGCGGGTCGGGGTCGACGACGGCGGCCAGTCGTACGCCGCTGAGCAAGGCGTAGTTGAGGGCATGGTAGCGGCCCATCACACCGGCCCCGACGACCGCCACCTGCAACGGGTCGCCGGCTTGGCTCACGCAGCACCTGCCTGCCGCTGTCCGTGCGCCAGCTCCAAGACTTCGATCATGAGTTGATGGTGGAGTGCGTGGGAGCCCCTGACGATGCTGACGGCCCCGGCCAGGGGTCGACCGAGGAGGCTGAGGTCGCCGATGGCGTCGAGCGCTTTGTGACGAACCGGTTCGTCAGCAGAACGCAAGGGACGCACGGGCCCTTCATCAGCGAAGACGATAGCATGCTCGAGTGTGGCTCCGAGAGCCAATCCGCGCTCCCTGAGCCCAGCCAGCTCGCTCAAGAAGCCGAAGGTGCGCGCGTCGAGGACCTCGCCGTAGTTCTGCGGGCCGCCGCTCCAGACCTGGTGGCCGATCGCGGGGTGCGCGAAGTCGATCTCGCAGACCAGCGCTTCGGTGCCGGGTTCGGCGCTCGCGCGCCCGCCTCCGCGCTCGACGACGAGCCGCTTCGAGAGGGTCAGCGGGGGCGGCGGCGCTGCCGGGGGACCGAGCTGCGACACGGCCTCCGCCCAGGGACCCGCCGAGCCGTCGAGGATCGGCAGTTCGCTGCCGGCGACCTCGACGAGCACGCCTTCGAAGAAGCCGGCGATCCTCAGCGCGGCCAGGAGGTGCTCGACGAGCGTCACGCTGGCACCGGCATGCGCGAGGGTGGTGGCGCGCGCGGTGTCGGAGACGTTGGCGACGCGGGCGGGGATCTCGACGCCGGCGCTCAGGAACCGGATCGGTCCGGGGGCGCGGTGAAGCCAGACGCTGACGCGCCGGCCGCTGTGGATGCCGATGCCTTCAACCTTCGCCACGCGCCTCCTCGAGGGGGCCGGCGTCCGCGCTGGCGTCCTCGCCGGCGTCCCCGGCGAGCGGGCGGAAGTGCTGCCAGATCTGCTCGAGACGCCCTCTCAGGTAGAGATCGCGGGCGTACTGGCGGTGTGGCTTGGCTGGGTTGCCGGTCCAGGCCTCACCGGCCGGGACGTTCTTGGTGACCGCTGCCCGGCCGCCGATGCGCGCCCCGGTCCCGACCGTCACGTGATCGGTGATCGAGGCGGCGCCGCCGATGATCACCCCGTCGCCGATCGTGGTGCTGCCGGCGATCCCGGTCTGGCCCGCGATCAGGCAGTCGTTGCCGATCTGCACGTTGTGGGCGATCATGCACATGCCGTCGACCTTGGTGCGGGCGCCGATGCGCGTGTCGCCCAAGGTGCCACGGTCGATGCAGGTGTTGGCGCCGACCTCGACGTCGTCTGCGATCACGACGCTGCCGCCGTGGTGGATCTTGACGGCGCCGACGGGCCCCGCCGCGTAGCCGAAGCCGTCGCCGCCGACGACGCAGCCGGCGTGCAGCTCGACGCGGTGGCCGAGACTGACGCCGGGGTAGAGCGTGACGTTGGCGTGGAGGCGGCAGTGCTCACCCAAGCGTGCGCCGGCCCCGACGACCGAGTTCGGTCCGATCGCGCAACCGGCGCCGATCACGGCTCCGGCCCCCACCACCACCCCGGCCGCCAACGCGGCGTCGGGTGCCACGCTCGCGTCCGGGGCGACCACCGCGCTCGCATGCTGCCCCGGCGGCGGCACGGGCGTGCGGTAGAAGAGCGCGCTGAGCTGGGCGAACGCGAGGCGGGCGTCCGCGACGACCAGCACCGCGCACGGCAGCGCGTCCACCGGCGCGGACCGCTCCGGCACCACGAGGAGTCCCGGCCAGGTCGCGCCGGCGCCGGCATCGCCCAACTGGCCCAGCACACTGCCGGGCATCACCACGACGTCGCCGGCTGCTGCGTCACCGACGAGAACCGCCGCCGGCTCGCGGAGGCGGGTCAGAGTCACTTCGGCGGCTCCCGAAGCACCGGCGGCCGCCGCGGCCGGCACCAACCGCCCGCCGACGAGCCCGACGACCTCGCTGACGCTCACGCCTCTTGCGGGCGCGAGGCTCACTCGCCGGCTCCCGGCGCGGCCGGCTGCTTGGCCTCGCCCTCCCCGGCCTGCTCGGGCTCGCTGTCGGGCGCGCCAGCGAGCGGCACGTCCAACGTCAGCTCCAACTCGTGACTGCCGGTAACGACCTGAGCGGCCGGCAGCCGCGCCAGACGCCTCACCTTGCCGTCGAGCGTGATGGCCTCGACGACGATCTCGCTGGCCTGGTACTGCTCCCGCAGCGCGTCAAGGAGCTCGCCGAAGGAGCGCGGACCGCCGTCCTCCTCCTGCGGCTCGTCAGCCAGCTTGTCCGATTCGAGGGGCACGTCGCCGCCTCTGACGACGATCGTCAGGCTGTCGCCGAGGTCGCTGGGCAGCGGCACGCTCAAGGTCCTGACGTAGGCCGGTCGGCGATGCGGCTGCAGCCGCAGATGCAACAGCGCATGACTCCCAGGGACGAGGGGAGAGGTCTCGACCACCACGTCCTCGAGGCTGGCGTGGTTCTGTTCCTCCGAGAGGTCGATCACGATGGCGGCCGACCGCAGCTCGGCGGCCGCGAACTGGTTGTCGGCGAGGATGGCGAACGGCGCGGCGGCGGTCAACGCGGTCGCGAAGGCGACGTCGCCCGGATCGGAGAGTTGCTCGAGAACGTCGACCGTGATGCCGCTGCTTAGCTCGAGGTGCCAGGAGATGGCCGCCGAGCCGGATCCGACGCGCTCGAGCATCCGATCCGCCAGGCGCAGGACGCCGATGGCGATCAGGTTCGGGTACAGGCGCTCGTCGTTGACGACCTCGAAGGCGAACTCCCCGCCTTCCTCGGGACCGTTGACGGTGACGCTGACGCTCAGCATCGCTGCCGCAGGCCCGAAGCTCGCCCACAGGCCCGCCGGCCTGTCGCTCGTCACCACTCCCAGCTCGCCTTGACCGACGTTCGCCAGCTTGAACGGAACGACGCTGCTGCCGACGATGGCGGTGACGAAGGCCGGTGCAAGCGGCAGCGAGGCCCGTCCCAGGCCGAGGAACGGGTGACCGAACGCCAGCAACCCGTCGGCGTCGATGGAGGTGACGGTACCCACGGCGCTGAGTTCGACGTCGCCGCGGGCTAGCTGGGCCGCCACGGCGGCTCCCGGGACGAGATCGAAAGGCTCGCTCGCCGGTGCGGGCGCGGCCGCTGCCTGCATCGGCAGCGGCGTCACGGCCGCGGTGCGGAACAGCTCGTCCACGAACGCAGCGGCGCGGGCGTCGGCCCCGCTCATCAGGATCGGCGTCGCGACCGGCACGAACGAGCCGACGCCGGCCACCTCGACCGCCCCAAGGGGTACCGCGTAGGCCAGGGGCCCGCCCAGCGCGCCGTTCTGCACCGCGCGCATCGCTTCGATGGGGGTGACCAGTGCCAGGCGGTGGTCGGCGTTGGCGAACACGTATGCGACCGCTCCGAGCAGGCCGGTACGGCCCGCCAGGTCGAGGTAGACCGGGCTGCCGCTCATGCCCGCCGCGACGCCCCCGCTACGGTCGATGAACGGACCAGAGACCCGGATGAGGACCAGGTCGAGGGCGCTCAGCGCGTCGCGCTGGACGCTCACCACCTCGACGTCGAAGCGTTCGATGGCGTTGCCGGGACCGGCGGTCAGCGCGTAGCCTCGCATGCCGCTCGCGACCTGGGCGAGTGGGATGTCCTCGATCGCGAGCCACGGCTGGGGAGCGACGCCGAGCGCCGCCTGAGCTGCGGCCGAGCCTGAGCAGAGAAGAGCGATTACCACCGCCACTGCGGCGGTGCCGGCGCGAAGCTGGCGGGTGACCGTCGCCATGGCGAAGCGACGGGGCACGGTCAGCGGCGCAGGAAGTTGTCGGAGATCAGGGCGTCTTGCAGGACGTGCATCATGTCGAGCGCCTGACCGGTGCCCAACGCGACCGAGTCGGTGGCGCTATCCGCGACCATGACTGGGATGCCGGTCGTCTGGCGGAGCAGCTCGTCGAAGTTGCGCAGCAGCGAGCCCCCGCCCGTCATGATGATGCCGCGGTCGATGACGTCGGAGACCAGTTCGGGAGGTGCCTGCTCGAGGACCCTGCGCACGCCGTCCGCGATCTTCTGGATCGGCTCCTTGAGTGCCTCGACGATGTCCTCGCTGGTGACCTTGATGCTCTTCGGCAGCCCGTTGATCAGGTCGCGTCCGCGCACCTCGATCTCGAGGTTGTCGCTGGGGCCGCGCAGCGTCGCCGCGCCCACCTTCATCTTCACCTCTTCGGCGGTGCGGTCGCCGATCAGCAGGTTCTCCTTGTGGCGGATGTAGCGGATTATCGACTCGTCGAACTCGTTGCCCGCGATGCGCAGGCTCTCGGAAACGACGATGCCGCCGAGGGAGATGATCGCGATGTCGGTGGTCCCGCCGCCGATGTCGACGATCATGCTGCCGGTCGGCTCGGCGATCTTGACGCCGGCGCCGATGGCGGCCGCCAGCGGTTCCTCGATCAGGTACGCCTTGCGGGCTCCGACCTCGCGGGTGGCCTGCAGGACGGCGCGCCGCTCCACCTCGGTGACACCCGACGGCACGCACACCATGATCTGAGGCTTGAACAGGCGGCTGGGCCCCGTGAGCACCTTCCTCACGAACGCCTTGAGCATCTTCTCGGTGAGGTCGTAGTCGGCGATCACGCCGTCACGCATCGGCCTGACGGCGACGATATTGCCGGGTGTGCGCCCGAGCATGCGATACGCCTCTTCACCGACCGCCTTGACCTCGCCGGTGTCCCTGACCATCGCGATCACCGACGGCTCACGCAGCAAGATGCCCTTGCCCTTGACGTAGATCAGAACCGTGGCCGTGCCCAGGTCGACACCGATCTCTTGGCCCAGTCTGAAGAACATGCTCTCTCCCGCCCAAACGTTCGCTGCTGGCTGCGGCGACTGCGACGTGAGTATAACTTGGACGCTACCGGCGGCGAGCCCGGTGCCGGCGCGCAGGTCGGCGTGCTCCTCTCACAAGTAGCGTGCCGTCGCTTCCCTCGCGCCCGGCAGCGTGAGGAGGAACGCCGCGTCGGGGGGCGGTCCTTCGTCGAGCAGCCGCAGGCCCGCGAAGCGCTCGGCGAGCTCCGCGAGCGGCAGTTTGAAGGGTTCCGAGAGCTCGCTCACGCGCGGAGCCATGCCTGGCAAGGAACTTGCCCGGCGGAGCGCCTGCGCGTACCAGTTCCCGCGCCTGGCATCGAGGAGCGCGACACCGCTCTCGTCCTCGGCCAAGCGCGGCCCTCCCACCGCTGCCAGGGACGACACCCCGAGCAGCGGCACCGCCAGCGAACGCGCCAAGCCCTTGGCGAACGACACGCTGACTCGAACGCCGGTGTAAGAGCCGGGCCCCACTCCGACGCGGACGCCGGCGAGCTCGTCAGGTCGCCGCTGGAGGGAGTCGAAGAGCGCCTGCAACTCGGTTGGCAACCGCGCAGCGTGCTGGCGTCCCAGATGCACGGTGCGGCTGGCGAGGAGACGGCCGCTGCCGTCGGCCACGGCGAGCGCCAAGTACTCGGTCGCGCAGTCGAGCGCCACCAGCAGGTCGCGGTCGTGACTGCGGCTGCTCACCCTCGGCTGCCAGGTCCCGCGTCGCGTGTGCGCGCTTCGGCGGACGCCGGAGCACGCCGCCACAGGGCCCAGCGCACGCCTTCTTCGGCTGCCCCTGCGACCGGCTCAGGGGCCGCCGCGTCTCTGTCGAAGCCGAGCTCGAGCCAGCAGGCATCCGGCCGCTCGGGAGCCAGCTCGGCGCCCCACTCGACCACCACCAGGCGCGACCGCTCGAGGTAGTCGTCGAGCCCCAGCTCGTCGATCAGGCGCGCGTCGCCGAGGCGGTAGGCATCCATGTGAACCACCAGCCCAGCGGGTGTCGGGTACTCGTGGACCAAGCCGTAGGTGGGACTGCTGACGGCGACGTCGGGCGCCAGCTGGGCTACCAGGGCCTGGGTGAAGGTCGTCTTGCCGACGCCCAGCGGGCCGGTGAGGATCAGCAGCGAGCCGGCCGGCAGAGCGGCAAGAGTCGCGGCCGCCAGCGCAGCCGTCGCCGCCAGGTCGGCTAGCTGGACGGCTCCCGGCGGCCTCATCCAGTGGCGGCGAGGCGGTCGTTGAGGTCGCGACGCAGACGGTTCGCGGCCATCGTCAGCAGTGCCGGCGAATCGAGCGTCAGGACGATCAAGAGATCGGCCCCGATGCCGAGCAGGGTGACGCTGCCGCCGGCTTCGAGCGACGCGATGCGCCAGTCGCCCGCCTCCGCACCCGCACCGGCTCCGGCCAGTGCGGCGGAAGCGGAGACGAAGCCGGCCAGCTCGTCCCAGGCCATCGGCGGGTCGCCCACGCTCGCACCGTCCTCGCCAAGGCTGCGGACGGCAGCGGCGACCACCCCGTCTTGCTGCAGGTAGCGCTGGTGGAGCGCCTCGAGCTGCCCGAGGACCGACTCCTCTGAGTCGCTGTCGGCCACCGCGGCGCTCGGGAGCCCGAACACGCCGTCCAGCAGCCCCTCGGTCACGAGTTGATCGGCGATGGCGCTGGTCGCCTCGAACTCCTCCTCGAGACGGTCGAGCAGCTGCTCGGCTTGCGTGAGCGACGCTTCAAGCTGCAGCCTGAGCCCTGTCGAGACGCGCTGCAGCGCGTCCTTCTGCGAATCGAGGTGGGTGAGGATCCGCCTGACCGAGGCGACGTCCTCGCTGTTGAGGGGAGCCACGCGCTCGAAGCGCCCGAGGGCCGTGTCGAGGCGGGCCGGCAGGTCGTCGATCTTCGCGGCCAGCGAAGACTCCAGCTGGTTGATGAGCATGGCGGCCTCTGCCAGCCGCGGGGCATGCACTCCGCGCTCCAGTTGCATCCTGGCTTCCGCCAGCAGCATGCCAACGTCGGTGGCCACCGCCGTGCCCCCGGAGAAGGGAGCGAACGCTCGTGTCAAGCGGTGCAGCTCGCTGACCTGCTCGAGCCGGTGCGCCTCGCGTTCCTGCTGCAGGGCGGCGGTCAGCTGCTTGAGGTCAGGGAAGCGCCCGTTCTCGATCAGGTCTTGGGCGGCGTGATGGAGGCGTTCTATCAGGCGCTGGGCGCCGAACTCGGCGGCCGCCGCGGCCAGCTCCTCGACGCGGTGCTGCACGCTGTCCGCGAGGTCGCGCCTGAGAGAGTCGACCACCCCTTGGACCGCGTTGATGTCGTCCTCTCCGCCGGCCACTTCGAGCTCGGGACCGAGGTCGCCGCCGGGATCGTCGAGGAGCAGGGCAGAGGCGGCTTCGACGCTGGCCTGCTCTCTGATCAGGTTGTCGATCTCGACGCGCACGCCGGCGATCCGGTCGCTGTGCGTATCGGTGACCGGTAGCCCTTCGATCTGTGCCCTGAGCGCCTCGAGGCGCGCCCGCCGCCGCTCGCTTGCCTCGGTCGCCTTCTCGGCCAGCATGCGCGCGATCCGCTCTTCGGCCTGCAGCGCCGAAGCCATCACCTCAGGCATCACCGTCCGCTTGGTGTTCGCCTCGCGCAGTGACTCGAGCTCCTGCCTGAGCCGCTCGACCTCCTCGGCCGCGGACTCGCCGGAGTCGTAGCGCACCAGCGTGCTCTCGAGCCTCACGAGCAGGTCCTCTTGGTCCTTGAGCTGTGCCGCCAGGGCTTCCTCGGCGCGCTCGAGCGCCTCGTCCTGCTCCGTGGCCAGGCGCCGCAGTTGCCTCACGTGGTCGACGTCGGCAAGGGACGGCAGCGCGCTTGCCAGGATGCCCAGCGTTACGCGCACCGCCTGCGACAGCTCGGAGATCTCCACCTCGGGACGCAAGCCCTTGATGAGAGTGACGATCTCCTCGAGTTCTTCGCGCAGGTCGGTGCGCAGCGCCGCGCTGGAGACGTCGAGGTCCTCGCGCAGCGGTTCCAGGAACTCGGCGACCGACCTGCGCTCCTCTACCTCGCCGCGCAGCTCGACGAGCCTCGTCGCCAGGCCGGGGCGGTACCTGAACAGTTCGGCGTACTCGGCCTCGAGGGCGCCGAGCTCGTGCAGCTCGCCGTCGAGGTCGATGAGCTGCAGGCGCTGGTTGACCTCGGGGTCGAGTTTGGAGGTGTCGATCGTGAGGAGATCCTCCTCTTCGGCGTCGACGTCGAGCATCCCGCTGCCCAAGGGCGCCGCCGCCACACCGCCTACCTCGGCACCGGCCAGGTCCGCGGTCGTCGGTTCCGGGGAATCGCCTGTCACCTGCCCGAGCGGCTCCAACGGCACGCTCGCTTCGCCCGCACCCTGGACCTTCGCGTCGATCGCGAAGGGGGAGGGGGGCTGAGCCTCGCCCGCCGGGGTTTCGTCAGGCGGCCCGCCGGCAGCGGGCGGCCCCGAGGCCGCGCCGGCGGCTTCTCTTCCTTGCTCGGCGTAGATGCTCGATTCGAGCAGCTTGCGCAGCTCGCGCGCCAGGCGCCTCGCTCTTTCGATCTCGGCCGGCATTAGCTGCCGGCTCTCCTGGGCGCCGCGTACCTGCTGCACGAAGGCCTCGAGCCTGCGGACCTTCGGTCCTCCGAGGGTGCGCACCTGCTCCAATGACTCCTGCAGCTCCGCGAGCTCGCGCGCCTGCAGGACCAACTGGTCTTCGAGCTTCTGCATGACCAGTTCGAGCTGCGCTTCGGCGTCGAGGGCCAACGCGTAGGCTTCACGGCCGCTCTCGTGTTCGTTGTCGAGCAGCTGCACCTGGGCCCTGAGCTTCTGCACCTCGGGCCATTCGAAGTAGAGGTTGAACGGTCTGAGAGCGGTCGTGAGCCGCTCCAGCCGCTCCTGCTGTGCCACCAAGCCGCCTTTGGCTCCCAGCGAGCCGCCCGAGCCAGCGTCGCCGTTGAGCCCGCCTTCCAGATCGCGGAGCCGGTCGACGATGCCCGCGATGGCGGACTTCGCCTCGGTGACGGGCATCGTCACCTGCAGCTGGCGGTAGACGTGGTCCTTGAGGATCCGTTCCATGGTCTCAAGGTCAGCCGTGTCCGGTGAACGCCCTAGCTGGCTCAGCCCCTCCTTGAGCGAGCGCGACACGACTCTTGGCGACAGCAGCGCCTCGAGCTCTTCCACGGCTGACTGATAGACCTGGTTGGTCATGTCTCCCTAGTGGCGGCGAGGTCGTCTCGCCGGCCGACTCAGAACTCCTCGTCCCAATCGGCTGCCGAAGGCTTGGTGGCGCGCGGTGAGTCCGCCAACGTCGGCGCCTGGTTGGCGCCCGCGAGTCCAGGGCGGTTGCGGGCACTGCCCAGCAGGCCGAACTGGATGCATATTCCGCGCAGGCCGATGGTGGCGAGGATCAACGCCAGCAGCACCAGGGCGGCCCAGATGGCCTGACCGAGCGAGCTCGAGAACATCGACCAGGTGCCCAGCAATTCGAGCCACGGCAGGTCGGCGAACTCCGCGATGCCGCTCAGCAGCGCCGCGATGGCCTCGTAGACGACCGGCACCAGCAGCAGGAACAGCGCCCAGGCGACGAGTCGCCAGTTGGCGTTGCCGCCGCCGAAGGCGATGTTGAGCAGCCTCAAAGGCACGAACGCGAAGAGTCCGAGGAAGACCAGCACGCCAAGCCGCAGCCACGATGACCAGACGTCGGTGACCGCCAGCTCCAGCGGCGCGGGATCGGCCACCGGGCCGCCGGTCAGCCCGCTCGTCAGCAGATCGACCTGAGAGGCGAGCAAGGTCACGTCGTGGATGCGCAGTCCCGGTCTGGCAGCGAGGTCGGCGAGCAACCTGCGGGTCTCGTCGGCGGCGACGGGGTCGACGGCCGTCGTCACCGCGCCCACGGGGCCGGTGAGGGCGGCGGCGAGCTCGTCGATGGCCGCGAGCGACCTGGCGGTGTCGCCACCGCGGATGGCTGCAACGGCCTCGACCGCTGGCCCGTTCAGCTCGGCAGCGGCGGCAGCGAGCGACGAGAACCCGGCGTCGGTCAAGCGCTCGGCGTTGCTGTCGGCGGCAGCCGGCGCCAGGCCGGCGCCGCGCAAAGCCGTGCTCAGCGCGCTCAGGCGAGCCTGGCGCTGCTCGGCCTCGTAGTTCGCCGCGAACAGGGCGAGAGCGGTGGCGTCGGTTGGCATCTCGACAGCAGCGGTGGGGGCCACCTCGGCGGTCGCTGCTGGCGTCTGCGTGGCGACCTGGGCCTGCGGCTGGTCGGCGCTGGGCTGGGTCGCTTCGGGAAGCCCGACAGCGCCGGTATCGGCCGGGACGACGGTGGCGGCCTCGGTCGTGGGAGCGGTAGCTGGAACCGAGGCGTCGGCCGCGACCGGCGGCGGCTCGGCCGAGATCGCGATGCCCGAGACCGCGGCGTTGGCCAGTCGCGAAAGCACGGCCTCCGCCTCCTGCACGGATGCCTGCATGGCCGACTCGTCGCCCGTCACCAGCGCTTGTGCGGCACCGACCAGGTGGGTGTTGAGGGCAGGATCGGAGCGTGGCGAGTCCTGGATCATCAGCGAGTTGCCGTAGGCGGTCGCCAGGGCCAGGTAGGCCTGGTCTCTGTCGCTGGCGAGGAGGCGTTCAGCGACGGTCAGCTCGGTGCTGATGGCGGTGGCGGTGCCCGCCTCGAACGCGAGGCGCAAGGCGGTGTCGCTCTCGGCCGCGGCCAAGCTGGCGTTGGCGCCGGCATCGAAGGACAGGTCGGCGGCGAGGTGGGAGAGACGCGCCCTGGCGAGTTCCAGGTCGCCGCCGGCGGCGGCCGTGAAGGCGGCATCCATCACCAGCCTGCGGAATCCCCCGGTCAGCACCGCGGCCTGCACACCGATGTCGGTGCGGCTCTGGTTCTCGACAGCGGTGCGGGCCCTCTCGAAGGTGCGTTCCATCGCCTGGACGAGGCTGGCGCTGGTGGTGTCGCGCGAGAGCGTGAGCAGGGCGTTGATGGCGCGCTCGAGTTCGTCGCGCGCCTGCACTCCGTCGCCGGGAACCGAAGCCACCGCGAACTCGAGGTTCTCGATGGCAAGGTCGTAGCGCTGGACGACCGAGTCCTCCTGCGCCAAGGCTGGGGCCGAGCTCAGCAACAGCAGTAGCAGGCCCCAGGTGATGGTGAAGCTTCGACGACGAATCATGCTGCCTCCTCGAGGGCGGCGCGAGCCGCCAGGACCGCACCGATGTTCACGTTCGGGTAGGTGAGCACCGAGATGGTGCCGTCAAGAACCGGAAACAAGAAGAGCACACCGCCTGCGCGCTCTACGGAGTAGACGTGCAGGTGACCCGTGCGCTCGAGCAGCCGCCGCGTGGAGACGGCGAGCGGCGCCAGGCGCTCGGCATCGACCCCGCCGCCGCGCGTCTGGAGCACGCGGGTGCCCCTGCTGATGACGATCTGCCGGACCGTCTCGACCTCGGCGAAGAGCCTCACGGCGACCTCCGACAACGAGTCGTCCAGAGCCCTGGCGAGCTTGGGCTCGCTGGCGAATGCCGGCTCAATGACCGGCTCGGTGACCGGCACGACGCTCGGCTCTCGCGGCTCTGGCGTCACGGGAGGCTGAGGCTGCAACTCGCGAGGCACGTCGATCCCCGGCAAGTAGACCGAGGAGCGCTTGACCGCCTCGGCGCCTTCCAGCATTGCCGGGTCGAGCAGAGCATCGCTGAGGGGCGTGTCCTTGGAGCGGTCGCCCCTGTCAGGTTCACGGCGAGGCGCGTCGGTCGCTGCGTCGGGCTCGGCGTCGTGCCGGCGTCGGCGCAGCAGCGAGAACCCGCGTCGCTCGCGCTTCTCGGCCCGAGCGCCGGGGGGCCTCGCAGCCGAGGCGGCCGGCGCAGCGGGTAGCGACGGGGCCGCCGGAGAGGTTGTGGCGCGGGCGAAGCTGGCGTACGGATCCCGCAGGGTCGCGATCTCGCCGGCGATCTTCTCCAGGCCGGCCTTCAGCGCATCGTTGGGCAGCACGCCCTTGAGCTCCTTGCTGATCCGCCCCAGGAGGAGCTTGCGCATCGCGGCCACGCTGACGTCGTCGGGAGTCCGTCCGGTGGCCGCGAGCGCCGCATCGATCATGCGGGGCGCGACGCGCGGGGAGACCAGGTCTCCCAAGCCTCGGACGGCGGTTTCGTACACCCGGTTCGGCACTAACTAAGGTCCCTCCGGCAGCGCTTCGGCGGGCTACCGGCGGCGCCGATCGCGACGCCACGTGGCCCGCTTCATGGGGCGCGGCCATCGCCTGCCACATGTCGCATCTGCGCCCCATGAGGATAGGCCCGCGAAGCTCGTCTAGGTTGTGAGATATTCCGGTGGGGATGGGCTCCCGGCTTCGTCACGGACCCCACCCGGCGCCCGCTGGTGGCCGGCCCGCTCGAGCTCAGCCTCGGGCGTCAGGCCTCGTGCGTCGCGAACGGCTCGCTGTCGCTCTCTGCAGCGAGGGCTTCGCCCATGTCGCGAGCGATGCCGAGCGCGTCGCGGTATCGCATGCGTGTCGGCCCAACGAGCATCAGGGTGCCCTGGCCGCCGGCGAACGCGAAGGTGGTGGCCACGTGCGCGAAGTGCTCGCTCAGGGCGATGCCGTAGTCGCCATGCCATTGCACGTCGACCTCCTCGTCCGACTCGAAGCGCTTGACGAGGAGCCTGACGAACTCGGCGTCGCCGCTCTCCGGCTCCGCCAGCAGCCGGCTCAGGCCTCCGGAGAACACTCGCGGCTTCTGCAGGTCGCCCCATGAGTCCGCGACGGCGATCAGCGTTCTGGCGAGATCCTCGTCGGTGTTGGCGGCGAGTTGCCTCAGCGCCGCTGGGATCTGGCCCACCGGCAGGGTGAGCTGACGGAGGTTGCGCTCGGCATCATCGATGATCGCCTCGGACGGGGCCGGATCGAGGTCCACGCCGAGCTGGCGGATCAGACCGTTCTCGAGCACGACGACAGCCAGGAGCCGGCGGCTCGAGAGCAGCGTCAGGTGGATCTCGAGGATGCGTACCGACTCGTCGGGGCGCAGCCGCAGGCGCACGGCGTAACCTGACAGCTCCGAGGCCAGGCGCGAGGCGAGATCGAACACGCTGTCGCCGGCGACGGCGCCGAGCTTCGAACGCAGCTCGAGACGACGCGCCGCCGAAGTGCGCCGGGGCGGCAGGAAGGCCAAGGCGTAACGATGGAAGCCTTGGGCGGTGGGGATGCGGCCGGCCGAGGTGTGAGGCTGCTGCAGCCACCCGGCCTCCTCGAGCGTGCCGAAGTCGCTGCGGACGGTGGCGCTGCTGACCTCGAGCCGTTCGGCGATCCTCCCGGACGGAACCGGATGAGCAGTGTCGATGTACGTCTCTGCAACCATGTGCAGGACGCGTTCGTGCCGCTCGTTCATGCTCGGGATGGTACCACTAGCTCCGGACGAGGCCTGAGAGCTCCAACACCGTTTCGAGATGCTCCCGCTCGACGGGCATGACGCTGAGCCGGTTCCCGCGCTTGAGCAGCAGCATCCCTGCGAGTTCGGGTCGCGCTTTCAGGTCGTTCAAGCTGACCGGCTTCGGCAAGGCCGCCACCGGTTCGATGTCGACGAGCTGCCAGCGCGGTTCCGAGGTCGTCGACTTCGGATCGAAGTACTCGCTTGACGGGTCGAACTGGGTCGGGTCGGCGTAGGCGTCGGTGGCGACGCGCGCCAGGCCGACCACCGCTGGGACGGCCGTGGAGGAGTGGTAGAAGAGGACGTCGTCGCCGGGGCGCATCTCGTCGCGCATGTAGTTGCGAGCCTGGTAGTTGCGCACGCCGTCCCACATCGTGCGACCGTCGCGCAGCAGATCCTCGAACGAGTAGCAGTCCGGCTCGCTCTTCACCAACCAGGCCTTCGACATGCTCGCGAGTCTACCGCGGGCTTGCCGTCACTCCCACTCGATCGTGCCGGGCGGCTTGCTGGTGACGTCGTAGACGACGCGGTTCACCTCGGCGACCTGCCTGACGATGCGGTTGCTCACCAAGGCGATGAAGTCGTGCGGCAGCCGCGACCAGTCGGCCGTCATGCCATCGATGCTGGACACCGCGCGCAAGGCGACCATGTTGCCGTAGGTGCGGTCGTCGCCCATGACCCCGACCGAGCGCACCTCGGTCAGCACCGCCAGCGCTTGCCACACCTCGTGGTAATGCCCGAATTCGCGCAGCGCCGAGATGAAGATGTCGTCGACGCGCCGCAACACGCTCAAGCGCTCCTCGGTCACCTCCCCGATGATGCGGATGGCGAGACCGGGGCCCGGGAAGGGGTGACGATCACGCAGGTGCTTGGGCAGGCCAAGCGTCTCGGCGACCTCGCGCACCTCGTCCTTGAACAGCATCCGGAACGGCTCGACGAGCTCGAAACCCAAGTCCTCGGGCAGGCCTCCGACGTTGTGGTGCGACTTGATGTTGGCCGCCCCCGACCCGCCCGCCGACTCGATCACGTCCGGATAGAGCGTGCCTTGGGCGAGGTACCTGATCTCGCCGCCCGCGCTGGCGGCTCTCGCTTCCCGGGAGAACACCTCGATGAACTGCCTGCCGATGATCTTGCGCTTGGTCTCCGGGTCGCTGACGCCCGCGAGAGCCGTCAGGAACCGTTCCCTGGCGTCGACGACCCGCAGGTTCACGCCCAGCTCGATGAGAGCGCGTTCGACCTCCTCGGCCTCGCCGAGCCTGAGCAGCCCGTGGTCGACGAACACGGCCACCAGCTGGTCGCCGATGGCGCGGTGCAAGAGCAGTCCCAAGGTGGTCGAGTCGACGCCTCCGGAGATCGCGAGCAGGACGCGCTCCGAGCCGACCTTGGCCTTCACGTCGGCGACGGCGCTGCTGACGATGCTCTCGGGCGTCCAGTCGCGACTGGCGCCCGTCAAGCTCACGAAGCGGTCGAGGACGGCGGTTCCCTTCGGGGTGTGGTGCACCTCCGGATGGAACTGCAGGGCGTAGATGCCGCGGTCACGGTCCTCCATGGCCGCGATCTCGAGGTCATCCGAGGAGGCCGTCACGACGAAGCCGGCGGGCGCCCTCGAGACGGCGTCGCCGTGGCTCATCCACGCGATGAACTCGCCGTCGAGGCCTTCGAACAGCTCCCCTTGGTAGCGGCTGAGCGTCGCCTTGCCGTACTCGGCGAGTCCGCCGGTGGCGATCTCGCCGCCGAGGTCGCGAGCGATCAACTGCATGCCGTAGCAGATGGCCAGGATCGGGAGCCCGCTTGCGAGCAAATTGGCGGGCAGGCCCGGGGCTCCTGGGCTGGTCACGCTCTGGGGTCCTCCCGAGAGGATCACGCCAGCGGGAGCCAGGGCGTCGAGCTCCGCGGGAGTCACCGCCGGAGTGACGATGACCGAGTAGACGTTGAGCTCGCGCAGCCTCCGGGTGATCAGCCGCGTGTACTGCGACCCGTAGTCGATGACGACGATGCCTGCCATGTGTCTGCTCACCTCGGTTGTCCGACCTTGGTCGGGGTCACGGCCCGCCTGCGGCGGCCGGTGGGAACGTCAGCGTGATGTTGGCCGTGCCCGGCAGTTCGAACGTGACCGCACCCGACCTGCGCCCCTGGATCTCGGCGTGCACCGTCCACTGGCCGTTGGCGTCGAAGGTGTAGCGGCGCGGGGCTGGACCGAGGAGCGTGCCGGCCGCGATCGCGGAGCCGCTGGGGCTCGCGTCGACGAAGAGCTCGACCGGCGGCATGTTGGATGGGGCGATCCTGACGTCAACCACGTGGTTGACGGGTGTCGTCCCAGCCACCGGCTCGCGTCCTTCACGCGCCACGAACGTCAGGTAGGCGGCGAAGCCGGCCACCAGCAGTAGCAGCAGCAGCAATGCCGGACCGCGGAAGGAGCGACGTCGTCCCGGTCCCACATCGTCCCGGTCGAGACGAAATGGGGCCGGACGGAGGCTGTCCTCGAGGTTGCCGTGGCGGTAGGTGGCGCCAGGAGGCAGGTCCTTGACGAAGGCAGATGCCGGCTTCGGGCTCCCGGAAGGTATCCCGAGACCCGGATCGCTGTGCAGCGTGATCGGCTCGGGATCGCGTGGCGGCTCGTCGAACGGGTCGGAGCTCGCGTTACGCGTCGGCCCACCCTGACGCTGCTGTGGTTGTTGGCGGGGCCGGGCCGGCGGAGGCGGCCTGCGAGGCGGCGTCTGCGGGGCCCTTTGCTGGGGCTGCTGCTTGGCGGCTTCGGCTGGCAGGCTGCCAGTCCCGCTCGCGGCCGGGGACGCCGTCGACCCGGGAGGCATCGCGGTCACGGCGTCGAGGGGCAGGGTGAGGTCGGTGAACCCGCTGGACGGGACGGTCACGGCCCCACCTACCAGGCGCCACACGAGAGAGTGCAGCCGCTCGGCCGTCGGAGGCGGCGTGGAACCCGCGAGCGCGCCCTTGAGGACCGCCTTGACTTCGGAGCTGAGGTGGTCGGTGGCGAGCCCGAGCAACGCAGAGAGCAAGCCTCTGATGTCTGTGAGTGCGGCCTCCTGGGCGGCCGCGCGGTCACTGGGCCAGGCACCCGACCACGGCGCGCCGAACCCTTCCAGGAACACGTCGCCGCCGGCGTAGAGCACTCTCCCGGCCTTGAGATCACCGTGGTACAAGCCGGCTCGGTGGGCATCCCTGAGGCCTTCCAGCGCCTGCAGGACGAACTCGTCGTCGACCACCGACTCGCCAGGGGCCACCAGCGTGCCGCCGGGCGGGTAGGCGACCGCCAGCCTGGTGACTCCGCCTTCATGTGTGCTGGCCAAGACTCCGAGCACGTGATCCGAGCGCAAGCGCTCGACGGCCGGGTGCCCGGGTCCCTGGAACTCGTAGATCAGGACATCGAGGCCGGTCAACGTGTCCACGCCGCGGTAGCTGGTCACGCTCGGCGCCTGCGAGTAGATCTCGCCGCGCTCGAAACGGCCTAGGCCCTCCACGTCCCGAAGTATAGCCACGGCCAGGAAGGGCAACAAGGAGAACTATTCATTTCGTCAATTCGCAGCGGCGGCGCCCGCGTGCGGCTTGGTACGCTGCTGCTTCATGAGTGTCACCACCGAGGGCGTGATCAACGCGCTGCGAACCGTCAACGACCCGGAACTGCATCAAGACCTGGTGAGCCTAGGGATGGTCGGTGACGTCGCGGTCACAGGCGGCTCCGTCAAGCTGACCGTCACCCTCACGACCCCGGCCTGCCCGATGCGCGCCCGCATCGAGAAGGACGTGCGCACGGCCCTGGCGGAGTTGGCGGGCGCCACCGACGTGGAGTTGACATTCGATGCCGTCGTCCGCGGCCCCACGCAGCAGCCACTGCCGGGCGTCGGTAACATCGTGGCCGTGGGCTCGGGAAAGGGAGGGGTCGGCAAGTCGACGGTCGCCGCCAACCTGGCCGCTTCTCTGGCCCTCGAGGGAGCGGCCGTGGGCCTCTTGGACGCCGACATCTACGGTCCGAGCCAGAGCAAGATGTTCGGCGTCGAGGGCAGGCGCCTGATGGCTGACGAGGAGAAGAACATCCTCCCGCTGCGCAACCACGGCGTGAAGATCATCTCGATAGCCAACCTGGTCGAGGATGGTCAAGCGCTCACCTGGCGCGGCCCCATCCTCCACGGCACTCTCACTCAGATGCTCAAGCAGACCGTCTGGGGTGAGCTCGATTACCTGATCGTCGACCTGCCCCCCGGCACCGGCGACGTCCAGTTGTCGCTGTCTCAGCTCGTCACCGTCACCGGCATGGTCCTGGTGACGACGCCCCAGGAAGTCGCGCTGGCCGACGTGAAGCGCGCCTACACCATGGCCCGCAAGACGCACATCCCGGTGCTCGGAGTGGTCGAGAACATGAGCTACTACGCCTTGCCCGACGGGACGCGAGACCACATCTTCGGCGAGGGCGGCGCGCAACGCTGGGCCGAGGCCGAGGGCCTGCCGCTGCTGGGTCAGGTGCCGATCACGCGCGCGCTGCGCGAGAGCGCGGACTCGGGAACGCCGCTCGTCGTCTCGCACCCGGACGTCGCCTCGGCCATCGAGCTCAGACGCGCCGCGCGGGCCCTGGCGGGCCAGGTGAGTGTTCAGTCGTTGAGCTCGCTGCCGGTCCTGTGAGGCCTCGCGACTTCTGCTATCATCCCAGCCAGCGGGAGGAGTAGCCGCTCCTGACGCCGTCACAGAGAGCCGGATCCACAGGCTGGGAGGTCCGGTGTCGGCGCTGCGGTGAACGTCGCCCGCGCGGGCGATCGGCGCTGACGCGCGCCGGTGCCGGCGGCCGGTAGCGTTACGGCCACGAGGAAGAAAGCCGCGCGAGGGAGTCGCGTCCGCGCAGCGAGTAGATCCTCAGGTGACGCGCTCCGCGTTGGAGCGGCTCGCCAAGAGAGCCCCGCCACGAGCGGGGAAGCGCGGTGGTACCGCGGGGTCAAGGCCTCGTCCGCAGTCGGTAGCCGGACGGGGTCGTCTTTTGCCAGTCCCCCGTTGCCGGCGGAGGAGAGCATGAGCGAGACCCCGGTCACCCCAACCGCTGCCGCCTCGGCCGAGGCGTTCCCGACGCGCTATGACCCGCTCGCCCTGGAGGCGCAGTGGGCGCAGCGCTGGCGCGACGAGCCCTTCACTGCCGACCCGCACAGCGCCAAGCCACCGTTCTCCGTCGTCATCCCGCCGCCCAACGTCACCGGCGCGCTCCACCTCGGCCATGCTTTCGACAACAGCATCATCGACACGCTCATCCGCTTCAAGCGCATGCAGGGCTTTGAGACGTTGTTCCAGCCGGGCACCGACCACGCCGGCATCGCCACCCAGGTCCAGGTCGAGCGCGCCCTCAGGAGCGAGGGCACCTCGCGTCTCGAGCTGGGCCGCGACTCGTTCGTCGAGCGCGTGTGGCAGTGGCGCGAGCTCTACGGTGGAGTGATCATCGAGCAGCTTCAGCGCATGGGAGTGAGCGCGTCGTGGGACCGGCTGCGCTTCACGATGGACGAGGGCCTGTCGGCGGCGGTCAGGCTGCAGTTCTGCGAGCTCTACAGCCAGGGCAAGGTCTACCGCAAGGAGCGCATCGTCAACTGGGACCCCGAGAGCCGGACCGTGCTGTCCGACTTCGAGGTCGACCGCGAGGAGCGGACCACCGAGCTCTTCGAGCTGGCCTACGAGCTCGAGGGGGGCGGCGAGGTGCGGATCGCCACCGCGCGCCCCGAGACGATCTTCGCGGACACGGCGATCGCGGTTCACCCCGACGACGAGCGCTACGTCGGTATCCGGGGGCGGCGCGCGCGGATCCCGCTGACCGACCGCTGGATCCCCGTGATCGCGGACGGGGCCGTCGAGATCGACTTCGGGACCGGCGCTCTGAAGGTCACGCCGGCCCACGACCCGCTCGACTTCGAGATCGGTGAGCGGCACGGCCTGGCGATGCCTAGCGTCATCGACCTGGACGCGAAGCTCGTCGGGGAGCTGGTGCCTGGCGAGTTCCGGGGTCGCGACCGCTTCGCCGCGCGACCGGCAGTGGTGGCCGCGCTGGTCGCGGCGGGAGCGGTCCGCGGCCGGCGGGAGCACACCGCGGCTATCGGGCTCTCGCAGCGCACCGGCCAACCGGTCGAGCCGCTGCTATCGCTGCAGTGGTTCTACGACACCGACGCCGGCGCCCGGACCGTGCTGGCCGGTCTGGACGCTGGCGACACGCGCTTCACTCCCGAGCGCTTCGGCAAGGTCGACCGCGACTGGCTGGCCAACCTGCGTCACTGGTGCATCTCGCGGCAGGTCTGGTGGGGCCACCGGATCCCGGCCTGGTACGACGAGGAGGGCAACATCTACGTGCCCTCGCCGGACGCTCCGGACCTCGACCCACCTGACGATCCGCGTTACGCCGGCATCGCTCTGAAGCAGGACGAAGACGTCTTCGATACCTGGTTCAGCTCGAACCTGTGGCCGTTCAGCACCTTGGGTTGGCCGGACGTCGACGACCCCTTCTTCCGCAAGTTCTATCCGACCAGCGTGCTGGTAACCGGCTACGACATCCTGTCGTTCTGGGTCGTGCGCATGCAGATAGCCGGCTACCAGTTCACCGCCCGCGCTCCCTTCCGCGACGTGCTGCTGCACGGCCTGATGCTGGACGCCAAGGGCCAGAAGATGTCGAAGTCGAAGAACAACGGTGTCGACCCGCTCGACATCATCCAGGAGTACGGCGCCGACGCCTTGCGGTTCGCCCTCACGCGCGCCGCCACCGGCGGCCAAGACGTGCGGTGGGACGAGCGGCAGGTGGCGCAGGGACGCAACTTCTGCACCAAGCTGTGGAACGCCGTGCGCTTCGCCTACATCAGTGGGGCGTTCGCCGACGGCATCGAGTCGCTGCCGGCCGACCGCCGGGCTCCAACCTCCTCCGGTGAAGCCGCCGGCAGCGCGCGGCTCGCCGACCGCTGGATCCGCTCGCGCCTTGCGCGCGCGGTGGCGGCAGTGACCGCGTCGCTGGAGGCCTTCGATCTGGGCGCCGCCAACCGCACGCTCTACGAGTTCGTGTGGTCCGAGCTCTGCGACTGGTACCTGGAAGCCGCCAAGCCGGCCCTGCGGGCCGGCGACGCGACCACCGGCGCGACGCTGCGGTTCGTGATGGTCGAGACCCTCAAGCTGCTTCACCCGCTGATGCCGTTCGTGACGTCCGAGCTCTACCAGACGCTGGGCGCCGAGGAGCAACTGGCGTGGACCGTCTGGCCCGCCGCGGACGCGGACGCCATCGATGAGGAGGCCGAGCGCGACTTCACGGCCCTGCAGGCAGCGGTGACGGCCGCCAGGACCCTGCGCCTCGAGGCCGAGATCCCACCCTCGAGGCAGCTGGTCGTCGGTGTCACGGGGCCCCAGGCGCCGGCGCTGATGGCGCACGCCGAGCTGTTCGAGTCGCTGACGCGCGTAGCGTTGTCGCTGGAGGTGGCCCCCGGGCCGAGCCTCAGCCGGGCACTGGCGGGCGTCGAGCTGAGCCTGGCACTCGAGGGCCAGGTCGACCTGGCGGAGTACGTCAGCAGGCAGCGCGGGCGCCTGGCGAAGGTGACCGAAGAGGCGGAGCGCTCGGCGCGCAAACTGGCCAAGGAGAGCTTCGTGTCCAACGCACCGAGCGCCGTGGTCGAGGAGGAACGCCGCCGGCTGGCCGAGGCGGAGGACGTCAAGGCGCGGTTGAGCGCCGTGCTGGAGAGGTTGGGCGCCTCGTGATCGAGCTCGACCGCGGTCTGTCGGTCGCGGATGTGATGCGGGTGGCTCTGGACGGGGCCAGCGCCAAGCTCTCGGAGGATGCTCGCCGCCGCGTGCAGGCCAGTCGCGACTACGTCGAGAGGCTGCTGGCGGAGGGAGCCACCGTCTACGGCGTGACCACCGGCTTCGGGCGCTTCGCGACCACCAAGATCGCAGCCGAACAGGTCGCGCAGCTGCAACGCAACCTGCTGCTCTCGCACGCCGTCGGCGTCGGTGACAGCCTGCCGGCTCCCGTAGTGCGGGCGATGCTGCTGCTCAGGGCACAGTCGCTGGCGATCGGCTACTCGGGCGTCAGGCCGCTGCTGATCGACGCCCTGCTGGCGCTGCTCGACGCGGGCGTGTTGCCGCGGGTCCCGGCCAAGGGATCGGTCGGAGCGTCGGGCGACCTGGCGCCACTGGCGCATCTGGCGCTGCCGCTGATCGGCGAAGGGGAGGCCGAGTTCGCCGGCGAGCTGGTGAGCGGCGCGGAGGCGTTGGCGCGTGCCGGGCTCGAGCCGCTGACGCTCGAGGCCAAGGAGGGGCTGGCGCTGATCAACGGCACGCAGTTGATGACGGCCATCTGCGTGCTTGCGCTCGTCGAGGCCGAGTCGCTGGCCAGGCACGCCGACATCGCCGCCGCGATGACCGTCGAGGCGCTCCTCGGCAGCCACGTTCCGTTCAGCGAGCACGTCACCCGCCTGCGCCCTCATCCGGGCGCCTCACAGGTTGGGGACAACCTGCGCCGGTTGTTGGCCGACTCCGAGATCAACGCCTCGCACAGCGACTGCGGCAGGGTCCAAGACGCCTACTCGCTGAGGTCGGTGCCGCAAGTTCACGGCGCGTCGCGCGATGCGCTGGCGTACTTGCGGGGCGTCGTCGAGGTCGAGCTGGCCAGCGTCACCGACAACCCGCTGATCTTCAGCGCGGAGGAGCAAGTGGTGTCGGCTGGCAACTTCCACGGCCAGCCGCTGGCGTTGGCGGCGGACTTCGCCGCCATCGCGGTGGCCGAGCTGGCCAGCATCAGCGAGCGGCGCATCGAGCAACTGGTGAACCCAGCGCTCTCCGGGCTGCCGGCGTTCCTGACCCGTGAAGGCGGGCTCAACTCCGGGCTGATGGTCGCGCAGTACACCGCCGCGGCCTTGGTCAGCGAGAACAAGGTGCTCGCCCACCCCGCCTCGGTAGACTCGGTCCCCACCAGCGCGAACCAGGAGGACCACGTGTCGATGGGCGCGCATGCCGCCCGCAAGCTCCGCGAGGTCGTGACCAACGCTCGCCACGTGCTGGCGATCGAGTTGATCGCAGCTGCCCAGGCCCTCGACTTCCGTGCCCCGCTGCGGCCGGCCGGAGGCGTGGCGGCCGCTCACGCATGGGTGAGAGAGCGTGTCGCTACGCTCGCTCAAGACCGCTACCTGGCGCCCGACGTGGCGGCCATCGCCGCTGGGATCGCCGGCGGTTCGCTGACATCAGCGGTCGCTGCCGTAACGGGGGACCCGGCGTGACCGGCGGACACGACGAGCCGGGGCTTCCCGCCAGGCACACCGAGTTGACCTTCACCGGCCCCGCGACGTTCTTCAAGGCTCCCTACCGGTCCTTGGCGTCCGGCGTGCGGTCGGCGCAAGCCCCGCGGGTCGACATCGCCATCCTCGGCGTCCCGTACGACTTCGCGGTCGGCTACCGGCCGGGAGCGCGCTTCGCTCCCGCGGCGATCCGCGCCGCCAGCGGCCGCTACGCGCTGCCGCCCTCCGGCTACTACGACTTCGCGGGCGATCGTCACACCCTGGCAGGAGCGAGGCTCCTGGATGCCGGTGACGTCGACCCCGCGCAGCTCGACCACCAGGTCAGCCTGGCGCGCATCGGCGCCGCGGCCAGGACCTTGAGGGAAGCCGCGCGGCTCCCGCTGTTCGTCGGCGGCGATCATTCGGTCAGCTACCCGCTGCTGGGGGCGTTCGACGACGTCGCCGACCTGGAGGTCGTGCAGCTCGATGCGCACCTCGACTTCAGCGACGAGCGCAACGGCAGCCGGTTCAGCAACTCGAGCCCGTTCCGCCGGGCGGCCGACGACATGGCCCGCCTGGGGGTCATCACCACCCTGGGCCTGCGCGGGCTGCGGGCTGACGCCGAGGCATTCGCCGCGGCCAGGGCCCGCGGCCACCGGCTCATCAGCGCCGCCGAGATCCACGCCGACCTCGCTTCGGTGATGGCGCAGCTGCCGAGGGACAAGGACGTCTACCTCAGCATCGACGTCGACGTGTTCGAACCCGCCGAGCTACCCGGCACCAGCAGCCCCGAGCCGGCCGGCCTGAGCTTCGCGCAGGTGCTGACGCTGGTGAGGGCGGTCATTGCACGCAATCGGCTCGTGGCCGCTGACCTCGTCGAGCTCGCAGATCACCTCGATCCCAGCGGTCGCAGCGCGCTGCTCGCAGCGCGGCTGCTGGGCGAGACGATGGTGGCATGGTGGGATAGCCCTGCCGCCCGCCAACCGAACACGGCATCAAGGTGAGGTTGCTCAGCCGTCCTTGCGCCACACGCCGACGCCGCCGATGACCATCTCGAAGAGCCGCGAGCTGCCCCAGCTGTAGAGAGGCAGCAGGGCCTCGGGTCCGTCGACGACGAGGAAGTCGGCCAGCGCTCCGGGCGTCAGGCGGCCCCAGCGCGGTTGTCCCAAGGCGTCGGCGGCATGCGCGGTGCCGCCCACGAGGGTCTCCTCGACCGTGAAACCGGCGCTGGCGGTGGCGATCTGCAAGGCCGGCAGCAGCCCGTAGAGGGGGCTCGAGCCGGGGTTGTGATCGCTGGCGAAGGCCGTCTTGACCCCAGCCTCGCGCAGACGTTCGGCGCGCGGTAGCGGCAGGCGCAGCACGACGGCCGCGCCCGGCAGCAACGTCGCGACGCTGCCGGCCGCGGCCAGCGCCTCGAAGTCGCTGTCATCGGCCTGCTCGAGGTGATCCGCCGACAGCCCACCGAGCTCGGCGACGAGCTTCGCGGCTCCGGTGTGAGTCAGCTGTTCGGCGTGAGCCTTGACGGCGAGTCCGAGCTCGGCACCAGCTTCGAGGATGCGCCGCGACTGCGGCAGGTCGAAGGCGCCGCGGTCGCAGAACACGTCGATGGCGTCGGCCAGGCCCTGACCGACGGCTTCGGGGATCGTCTCCGAGACGAAGCGCTCGACGTACTTGTCGGCAGCCTGCCGCGGGTCCGGGACGTGCGCCAACAGCGTGGTGGTGACACGCTGCGGCCCCTGCTCGCCGAGCTCGCGGGCGACGCGCAGCATGGCCAACTCGCACTTGGTATCCATGCCGTAGCCCGACTTGATCTCCAAGGCCGTGACGCCGCCCCTGAGGAACGCGCTCGAGCGCTTGCGGGCCAGCGCCAGCAGCGTCGCCTCGCCGGCCTCCCTGGTGGCCTCGACGGTCGCGTGAATGCCGCCGCCGGCCTCCAGGATCTCGGCGTAGCTGGCGCCGTGCGAGCGCGCCACGTACTCCGCGACGCGGCTGCCTGCCCAGATCAGGTGGGTGTGGCAGTCCACCAGTCCTGGAAGCACTCCGCGGCCGCCCAGGTTCTCGACCGGCAGGTTCTGGTGTTCGGCCGGCAGGTCGGCCTCGCGTCCGACCCACAGCACGGTATCGCCCTCGATGACCAGCGCTGCGTCTGGGACCCGCTCGAACGGCGTGTAGAGCTCGCTGATCGCTCGCAGCAGCCGACGATGGGTGCTCACGTCGCGCCGCCGGGTGCGCTGGGCAGGTCGAGTCCTCGCTGCTCGGCCACGTCGAGCGCGACGCGGTAGCCGGCGTCGGCATGACGCATGACGCCGGTGCCGGGGTCGTTGGTGAGGACGCGCTGCAGCCGCTCGTCAGCCTCTTTCGAGCCGTCAGCCACCGTCACCTGGCCGGCGTGGAGACTGTATCCCATGCCCACGCCGCCACCGTGGTGGAAGCTGACCCAGGCAGCGCCGCTGACCGCGTTGAGGGCGAAGTTCAGCAGCGGCCAGTCGGCGACCGCGTCGGAGCCGTCGAGCATCGACTCGGTCTCGCGGTAAGGGCTGGCGACCGAGCCGGCGTCGAGGTGGTCGCGCCCGATGACGATCGGCGCCTTCAGCTCGCCGGAGGCGACCATGCGGTTGAACAGCCGTCCAGCGCGGTCGCGCTCGCGGTAGCCGAGCCAGCAGATGCGCGCGGGCAGGCCCTGGAAGGCGAAGCGCCTGACGCCCTCGGTCAGCCAACGCTCGAGAGCGAGGTCGCCGGCGAACTCCTTGAGCAGCGCGGCGTCGGTCCTGGCGATGTCCTCGGGGTCGCCGGAGAGAGCGACCCAGCGGAAGGGTCCGCGCCCCTCGCAGAACTGGTCGCGGATGAAGGCAGGCACGAAGCCGGGATATGCGAACGCATCGGCGTAACCAGCCTCCTGGGCGAAGGCTCTGAGGTTGTTGCCGTAGTCGAACGCGACCGCGCCCGCGCGCGAGAGATCGACGATGGCCCGACAATGCTCGGCCATCGCGGCCAGCACGCGCCTTCGGTAGTCTGCCGGAGCCGCGGTGCGGGTCGCCGCCAGGTCTTCGTCGGGCAGCGCCGGCGGCACGTAACCGTAGAGCGGGTCGTGGGCGCTGGTCTGATCGGTCACCAGGTCGATGCCGACGCCCTGCTTGACCAGCTCGGGGAGCACTTCGGCGGCGTTGCCCAGCAGACCTACCGAGAGGGGACGCCGCTCGCGCTTGGCGTTCTCGAGCCTGGCCAGCGCGTCGGCGAGATCCTCGGTCGCCTCGTCGAGGTAGCCGGTAGCGAGCCGACGCTCGATGCGCACGGGGTCGATCTCGACGACCAGCACGGTGCCGCCGTTGAGGGTGACCGCCAGGGGCTGCGCCCCGCCCATGCCGCCGAGGCCGGCCGTGACGGTGAGAGTGCCCGCCAGCGTGCCGCCGAAGTGCAGCTTCGCCGCGGCCGCGAAGGTCTCGAACGTGCCTTGCAGGATCCCTTGCGTGCCGATGTAGATCCACGAGCCGGCCGTCATCTGGCCGTACATCGCGAGACCGGCCCGGTCCAAGCGGTCGAACTCTTCCCAGGTTGCCCACTTGGGTACCAGGTTGCTATTGGCGATGATCACCCGCGGGCTGAGTTCGAAGGTCCTGAAGACGCCGACCGGCTTGCCCGACTGCACCAGCAGGGTCTCGTCGTTCTCGAGCCGCTCGAGAGTCGCCAGGATGCGGTGGTACGACTCCCAGTCGCGGGCAGCCTTGCCGCGACCGCCGTAGACGATCAGCTCCTCGGGACGCTCGGCAACCTCGGGATCGAGGTTGTTCATGAGCATCCGCTTCGCCGCTTCTTGGATCCAACCCTTGGCCGTTCTGGTTGCGCCGCGTGGCGCCCTGATGGTCGCTACGGGATCCGGCACCGCGCACCTCCTCGGCCGCAGGCAGCACCAGACTCACCCGCGGAGCGTTCGCGCATCAGTCCACGATACCGTCGCCGGTCGTCGCTAGGTCGAGGCCATTGGTGAGGTTCATGGCCGCCTCGCGTCCCCGCTCGAGCAGCAGCTCGGTCGCGTCGGCCGCGGCCTGCACGACGCGGGCCACGATCTCGCGCTCGGACGGGGTGAAGCGTCCCAACACCCAGGCATCGGTTGCACGGTCATCCGGTGGCCGGCCGACCCCAAGCTTCAGGCGCAAGAACTCCGGGCCGATGCGGTCGATCACGTCCTTGACGCCTTTCTGGCCGCCGGCTCCGCCGCCCTGTTTGAAGCGCAGGCGGCCCAACGGCAGATCGACGTCGTCGTGCACGACCAGGAGGTCGCCGGGGGACAGCCGTTCCCTGGTCAGCAGCGCTTGGACCGGGCCGCCTGACAGGTTCATGAACGACTGCGGCTTCACGAGCAGCGCTCCGCGCGCGCTCGCTCTCACCACCTCGGCGGCACCGACGCGCCTTGGCGTTCCGCCCCAGCGCCTCGCCAGCTCGTCAATGACGAGGAACCCGGCGTTGTGCCGGGTTCCTGCGTAGCGCGGACCAGGGTTGCCCAGTCCCGCGATCAAGAGCATGGCTCAGTCTTCGCTGTCTGCCGAGTCCTCCGTATCGGCTCCGCGGCCGATGACCTCGGGTTCGGCTTCGACTTCCTCGACCTCGGCGGCCTCCTCGCTGACGCGCGGCGGTACGACCGCCACCAGGGCCAGATCGAGGTCGTCGAGCACGCGCGCCTCGCTGGGCAGGAGCGCGACGAGGTCGCGAATGTGAACCGAATCGCCGATCTTGAGGGCGGCGATGTCGACTTCCAGGTGTCCCGGGATCAGGCGGGGCAGGATCGAGATCCTGACTTCACGCCGCTGGACGTCGAGCTGCCCGCCGTCGCGCACCCCGACCGGGTTGCCGAGCAGTTCGACCGGCACGTTCACGTCCACCGGCTGGTTGGCGGTGACGGCATAGAAGTCGACGTGCTCGGGCACGCGCTTGCGCTTGTTCATCTGCACCTGCTTGACGAGCACCGCGTGCACCTCGCCATCGATCTCGAGGTCGATGAGGCTGGCGGTGCCCTGTGACCTGAAGGCCTTGTCGAACGCCTTGAGCTCGACGGACAGCGGCACGTTGAGCTCCTTGTTGTACATCAGCGCGGGTAGCCGGCCCTGGTTGCGCAACTCGCGCGACCGTCCAGGCGTGCGCTTCTCGGCTTGCAGTTTCATGGGTCCTCCGGTGAGCGGCCCATCTCGCGAGCCTCGCTCAGACGAATAGCCAGGATACCCGTTAGGCAGGGGCCATGTAAAGCGCGTCTGCCCTTGGGCTGGCCGTTCAGGTGGTGAACAGCGAGCTGACCGAGGTGTGGTCGTGCACGTTGCGGATCGCCTGAGCCAGCAGCGGCGCGACGCTCAGCACCTCGATGGTCGGCCGCAAGCCGGTGAGCGGCACCGTGTCGGTGACGTAGATGCCGGAGACTGCCGGATGCGACAGCCGCTCCATGGCGGGCGGGGTGAACACCGCGTGGGTGGCCGCCACCCGCACGTCCGGGACCGCCCCGAGCCGCAGCAACGCCTCGATCCCACGGATCATCGTGCCGGCGGTGGAGATCATGTCGTCGATGATGATCGGCCGCTTGCCTTCGACCTCGCCGATGACGTGGGTGACCTCGATCTCGGTGGGGCTGTTGCGGCGCTTGTAGAGCATGGCCAGCGGCAGGTTCAGGTAGTTCGCGAGGCGCCGGGCCTCGGTGGCGCGCCCGACATCGGGAGAGACCACGACCGAGTCCGTCAGGTCGAGACCCCGCAGGTGGTTGCCGAGGATCGAGAGCGCGGTCAGGTGGTCGACGGGCACATCGAAGAAGCCTTGGATCTGGCCGGCGTGGAGGTCGACGGTGATGACGCGGTCGGCGCCGGCCTTCTCGAGCAGATTGGCCACCAGCTTGGCGGTGATCGGCTCGCGCGCCTGCACCTTCTTGTCTTGCCTGGCGTAGCCGAAGTACGGGATCACGGCGTTGATGCGCCAGGCCGATGCGCGCCTGAGCGCGTCGATCAGCACCAGCAGCTCCATCAGATTGTGGTTGACCGGGGCGCAGGTCGACTGGATGACGTAGCAGTCGTAGCCGCGCACCGACTCGTCGATGGCGATCCTCGTCTCGCCGTCGGGGAACTGCGATACGGTTCCGTCGGCCAGTTCGATGTCGAGGTACTCGGCCACGGCCGCGGCCAGCGCCGGCGTCGAAGTGCCCTTGAACAGCTTTACATCCTCGCCGATCCTCATCGGTCGTTACTCACGCGACACCTTCATCGCGCGTACTCTACCGCCCTCGATTCGCGAACTACCGTCACTTGGACCTGACCGGGATACTCCATGTCCTGCTCGATGCGGTTGGCGATGTCGCGCGCCAGCAGCACGGCCGAGGCGTCGTCGACCTTATCGGGCTGCACGATGATGCGGATCTCGCGGCCGGCCTGGATGGCGAATGCGTTCTCCACGCCCGGGAAGCTGGTCGCGATGCTCTCCAGGCCTTCCAGGCGCTTGATGTACGACTCGAGCGTCTCGCGCCTCGCTCCGGGGCGCGCGGCCGAGATCGCGTCGGCAGCGTTGACGATGATCGGGTAGAGGGTCTCGGCGCGCTCGAGGTCGTGGTGGTTGGCGATGGCGTCGATGACCTCGCGCGGCTCGCCGAAGCGGCGGCCGAGGTTGGCTCCGATCTCGGTGTGGGTGCCCTCGATCTCGCGGTCGATCGACTTGCCGATGTCGTGCAGCAGGCCGGCGCGACGCGCCATGGCCTCGTCGGCTCCCACCTCGGCCGCGATGATGCCGGTCAGGTGGGCGACCTGCACGGAGTGCTTGAGGATGTTCTGGCCGTAGGAGGTGCGGAAGTGCATGCGCCCGAGCAGTTGCTGTAGGCCCGGCTTGAGTCCCACCACGTTGGCTTCGAGCGCGGCCTCGTCGCCGCGTTCGCGGATGTAGCCCTGCATCTCGTGCTGCGCCTTCTGCACGACCTCTTCGATGCGCGCCGGGTGGATGCGACCGTCGGTGACCAGCTCGGCTAGCGCGATCTGCGCCACTTCCCGCCGGATCGGGTTGAAGCTCGAGAGCAGCACGGCTTCGGGCGTGTCGTCGATGATCAGGTCGACCCCGGTGAGGGCCTCGAACGCGCGGATGTTGCGTCCTTCGCGGCCGATGATGCGGCCCTTCATCGCGTCGTTGGGGATCGGCACGACCGAGACGCTGATGGCCGCGGAGACCTCGGAAGCGCTGCGCTGGATCGCTTGCGAGAGGATGTCCTGCGCCTTGCGTTTCGATTCGGCGTCGGCGCGCTCGAGGGCGCCGCGCACGCGCACGGCTTTCTCGCGCTCGAGCTCGCGGTCGAGGCGTTCGAGCACCATCGCGGTGGCCTGCTCGCGGCTCAGCTGCGCGATGTCGTGCAGCTGAGCGGTGATCTGCGACTCGCGGGCGTCGAGACCCTCTTCGCGCGTCGTGAGGTCGAGGCCGCGAGCGTTGAGGCGCTCCTCGGCCTCGTCGAGGCGCAGGGCGCGCGCATCCTGCTGCTCGCCGCGCCGATTGAGGCGCTCCTCCTGCTGCTCGATCTTCTCGCGGTCGCGCCTGAGCTCTTCGCGCTGCTCCTTGATCTCGTTGCGCTCGCGTTCGGCCTCTTCGAGAGCGCGACGCTGTTCCTGCTGGGCCAGTTGCTTGGCGCGGGCGATGTCTTCTTCCAGCCTCGCGCGCTCGCGTTGCTCGTCCTCCGCCCAGCGGCGCCGAGCCTGCTGTAGGTGGGAGTCAGCCTCGGCGGCGGCGCGCTCCATGGTGCGCTTGGCGTCGCGTTCCGCCTCGGCGACGCGGGCTGCGTAGAGCCGCTGTGCTTCGGCGGCGGCGTCGACTTCCTGGCGCCGGCGGAACAACCACACGACCACGGCGCCGACGACGATGCCGACGAGCAGGGCGAAGAGTAGCGCCAGCGGCTGCGTCATCGCTCGCCGCCTTCGAGGACCTCTTCAGCGGAGTCCTCGCCGACCGCCACCGCTCTGCGGCTGCCGAGGGCTTGGCCACCGGCTGCGACCTTGGCGTACACCTCGTTGCGGATGGTGTCGACGATGGCGGGGTTGGCGCTCAGGA
>CAYNOS010000016.1:0-51516 GCA_964398985.1 uncultured bacterium | reverse complement strand
TGGCGGTGACCGCGTAGGTCTCGAACAGGTCGGCGCCCATGCCGGCGCAGTCGCCGACGTTGTCGCCGACGTTGTCCGCGATGACGGCGGGATTGCGTGGGTCGTCCTCGGGGATGCCGGCCTCGACCTTGCCGACGAGGTCGGCGCCGACGTCGGCAGCCTTGGTGTAGATGCCGCCGCCGACACGCGCGAAGAGGCTGATCAAGGAGGCGCCGAACGCGAAGCCGATCAGCGGCTCGACGGGGTTCTCGAACCCGAGGAGCACCTGGAAGAGCCAGAAGAAGCCGGCGACGCCCAACAACGCGAGCCCCGCCACCGCCAAGCCCGCCACGGCGCCGCCGTTGAAGGCGATCCTGAGGGCGCCGGCCAGGCCGGTGCGGGCCGCCTGGGCCACCCGCACGTTGGCGCGCACCGCGACGTTCATGCCGACGTAACCGCTGATGGCGGAGAACAGGGCGCCGACCAGGAAACCGATGGTGGTCCACCACCAGTTGGTGCGGTCGTGTCCCGGCTCGCTGGTCATCGCCACCACCGCGAAGATCGCCGCGATGATGACCGCTACCACGGCGATGGTTCGGTACTGGCGGTTCATGTAGGCGGCTGCTCCCTGACGGACGGCGTCAGAGATCTCCACCATGCGGGCGTCGCCCGTGGGGGCGGCCATGATGCCGCGCGCCAGTAGCGCTGCCGCCACCAGCGCGGCGATCGCCGCCAACGGGACTAGGGTGAGGGTGAGGTCCATGCTTCCTCCGTCAAAGCCACTCCACGTGAGAAGGCGGCCCGGCCTGAAGGGAACTGAACAGGCATGTGGCCGCCGCGTGGTCGGACTAGCAGCGGCAAGTCTAACACCCCATGAGGGAACCGTGATGCCGTAGTACCGTTAGGCGAATGAGCACTCACGCGCTGGCAGGCAAGAGGGCTCCGGAGTCCTCGCGCATCGACGTGCCGCGGCTGGTGGCCGACTACTACACCGGGCACCCCCACCCGAGCGTCGCCTCGCAGCGCGTCGCCTTCGGCACCTCCGGCCACCGCGGCACCAGCAGTGAACTGAGCTTCAACGACGACCACATCGCGGCAGTGTGCCAAGCGGTCAGCGACCAACGCGCGGCTGCCGGCGTGAACGGGCCGCTCTTCCTCGGCGCTGACACGCACGCGCTCTCGACGCCCGCGTGGGCGACGGCCATCGAGGTGCTGGCCGCCAACGGCGTCGAGGTGCTGGTGTCAGAGGACCGCGAGAGCGTGCCGACGCCGGTGATCTCGCACGCGATCCTGACGCACAACCGCGCCGCGGCGGCAGCTGCCGACGGCATCGTGATCACGCCCTCGCACAACCCGCCCGCTGACGGCGGCTTCAAGTACAACCCACCGCACGGCGGCCCGGCCGGCTCGGACGTGACGGCAGCCATCGAGCGCTCCGCCAACGCCTACCTCGAAGCCGGCTTGAGCGGCGTCAAGCGCCTCAGCCTCGCGCGGGCTCTGGCCTCCGGGCACGTCGGCGTCCGCGACCTCATCGGTCCGTACGTCGAAGACCTGGGCGCGGCGCTCGACCTCGCTGCCGTGTCGGCTGCCGGCATCAGGGTCGGGGCCGACCCTCTCGGCGGCTCCGCGCTCGCTTGCCTCGGCCGCATCCAGGAGCGCTGGCGGCTCGACCTGAGCGTCGTCAACGATGTCCTCGACCCGACGTTCATGTTCATGCCGTTGGACCACGACGGCAAGATCCGCATGGACTGCTCGTCACGCTTCGCGATGGCCGGCCTGGTGGAGTTGGCCGGCAGTTTCGACGTCGCCTTCGGGAACGACCCCGACGCCGACCGGCACGGCATCGTCACGCCGGCCGGCGGGCTCTTGAACCCGAACCACTACCTGAGCGTTGCGATCGAGTACCTGTTCAGCCGCCGTGACCAGTGGCCGGCGTCGGCCGCGATCGGCAAGACACTGGTGTCGAGTTCGATGATCGACAAGGTGGCGCGCTCGCTCGGCCGCGAGGTCGTCGAGGTGCCGGTGGGCTTCAAGTGGTTCGTGCCGGGGCTTCATGCGGGCAAGCTCGGCTTCGGGGGCGAGGAGAGCGCCGGAGCGTCGTTCCTGAGGCGCGACGGCAGCGTCTGGACGACCGACAAGGACGGGATCCTGCTCGGGCTGCTGGCAGCCGAGATCAAGGCCGTCACCGGCCGCGACCCGGCCGAGCTGTATGGAGCGCAGGTCGAGCGGTTCGGCGCCAGCGCCTACACGCGCATCGACGTGCCGGCCGACGCCAGCCAGAGAGCCGTGTTGAAGGCCTTGGGGCCGGCGGACATACGGGCGGCGAGCCTGGCGGGCGAGGACGTCGAGGCCGTGATGACCCACGCTGCCGGCAACGGCGAGGCGATCGGCGGCGTCAAGGTCGTGGTGCCGAGCGGCTGGTTCGCCGCGCGTCCGTCGGGGACCGAAGACGTCTACAAGATCTACGCCGAGAGCTTCGCCGGTGAAGACCACCTGGCGGCGCTGGTCAGCGAGGCTAGGCAGATGGTGGCGGAGGCTTTCGCCGCCGCACCAGGAGGACGGAGCACATGAACGAGACTTTGAAGGCGTGGTTGCCGGCCGTGCTCATCGGGCTTGGGATCGTGTCGCTCCTCGACCGCCTCGGCTGGGTCGGCGGGAGCGGCGGCTGGCTGTGGGGGCTGATACTGGTGCTGGCCGGGGCGGCCTTCATAGCGGCGCACCTGCGTGGACCGCGCTGGTGGTGGGCGATCTTCCCGGGGCTCGCGTTCTTCGCCATCGCCGCGGCGACGTTCGTGGGGAACTGGGGCGGCGCGCTGCTGCTCCTCTTCGGCGGCGCGGCGCTGCTCGCGTACTACCTGAGGGGCGGCGGGCAGTGGTGGTCGTTGGTCGGCGCCGGCGCCCTGTTGGGCATGGGGACCTTGGCGGTGATCGAGCGCATCGCTCCGCGCTTCGACACGCTCTGGTTGCTGTTCGCAGGCGTGGCGGCGGCCCTGGCGGTCGTGTACTTCCGACGCGAGCAGCACGCTCCCAGCTGGTCGCTCGGCGGCGCCGCCGGGTTCGCGGTGATGGCGTTGATCGCGGTGCTGGCCGGGCAGGCCGTGGGCGTGCTGATCTCGGTCGCGCTGATGGCGTCCGGCGGCTTCCTGGTGTGGCGGCAGCGAACGAGTCCACCCGCACTGCCCCCGCCTTCTGGAGACGCCCCCAAGCGCTTCTAGCGAGCGGCCTGGCCTAACCGGTCACATACGGAACGCTGAGCACCGGCACCTGACTCGAGCGGATCAGCGCGTCGGCGCGGCTGCCGAGCAGCAGACCTGCGGCCGCCCGGTGGCTGCGCAGACCGATGGCGACCAGGTCGGCTCCGACCTCCAGGGCCAGCGCGGGCAAAACGACGGCTGGGTCTCCTTCGCGGATGATCAGCCGCTCTGCCATCCCCTTGGAGGCCAGGTCGAGCGCGTCGGTGGCGGTGTGGATGTATGTCGGATCCTCTTGCACCCTGACGTCGTCGATGACGTGAGCGAGCATCAGCTTGATCCCGCTGGCGTGCAGTTTGCGCGCGAACTCGAGGGCGTGCTTCGACGCGTCCCCGAAGTCCGTGGCCACCAGGATGCGCTTGACCGTCTTGGTCTGCGACTCCTCGCGCACCGTGATCACCGGGACGCGGCTGCGTCTGACGAAGCGCCCCGCCACCCCGCCGAGGAAGAACTGGTCGAAGCGGTTGGCGCCATGGGCGCCCATCACGACCAGGTCGTACTGCTCGTGCATGTCGAGCAGCTCACGGATCGGTTCGCCCCAGCGCAGCTCGGTCGTCCCATCCGGGCTGGCAAGGTGCGCCAACATGTCCCTCAGGCGCCGCACCTCCTCGGTCCGCTCCTCCTCCTGGCGCGCTGTCAGGTGCGGGTTGAGGCTGTCGAGCTGCGGCCTGATCGCGTGACCCGACGAGGACCCGAAGCGCTGCTGCACGTGAACCAGATGCAGCGAGCCACCGAACCGGTCGTGGAGGTCGCGGGCGACGGTGAGAGCGGCCTCTGCTGTGTGCGAGAAGTCAGTCGGGTGTAGCAAGCGCATTTCGTGCCTCCCGACCAATGATAGCCGCGATGGCCGGCGTCCGCAGGGACGCTCGACCCGTTCCTCGAGCCCTCTTTAGACTTAGCATTGTGCTAGAGCCAGACTGCGGCCGACTGAAGGGTCAGGTGCCGGCGGGGCTCCACAGGAGGTCACCACCATGTACAAGCGCATCTTGATGCCGACCGACGGCAGTCCCACCTCCCAGCGCGCTCTCGAGCAGGGCCTCGGCCTCGCGAAGCTGATGGGCGCCGAAGTCGTCTTCCTGCACGTGGTCGAGAATCCCCTGGCGGCCGGCTACGCGACGCCCGAGACGCTGCCGTACGCAGCCCAGCTCTACCAGGATCTCAAGGACAGCGCCAAGGAGATCTTGGAGAACGCGCTCGCGAAGGCCAAGGAGGCCGGGGTGAAGGCCACCGCCACGTTGATCGAGAACCGCGACCCGGTTCAGGCGATCACCGAGGCTTCCAAGGATGTCGACGCCGTCGTCATGGGCACCCACGGCCGCTCCGGCTTCAACCGCTGGATGTTCGGTTCGGTGGCCGAAGGGGCGTTGCGCCGCTCCGAGAAGCCGTTCCTGATGGTGAAGGGCATCGAAGAGGACGAGTAGGCACTGGCCGAACAGTCGGCCTCGGAACGGCCCCTAGCCGCGGCGTATGCGGCCCATGATCATCTCGCCGCGGCCGTGCAGTCCAACGACTTCGACGTCCACGCCGGTTCGCTTCAGGCGTTCGGAGGTCTCGTTGATCAGCATCAACGAGGAGAAGTCGGTGCGCCCGATGCGGCTGACGTCGAGGACGACGCGTTCGACGCCGCCGAGGCTGGCTTCCAAACGAATCAGCGTCTTCTCCAGCGCCTGCATCGAACCGAACCACAGGACGCCTTCGAGCACGATCTTGACCACCGCACCCTCGCGCTCGACGCGGACCCCGAGCTGCGCCTCGCGGTACAGGTGGGTGAACAGCGCCAGCGAGATGCCTAGCACGACCGCGTAGTCGATCCGCGGCGCCAGCACCAGGGTCAGCGCGAACGTGGCCAAGGCCGTGGTGGCCTGCAGCTTCGCGTAACGCCACAGCTCGATGAGCGGCCGCAGCTGCAGCAGCGAGGTCGAAGCGGCGATCACGATGCCCGCCAGCACCGCTCGCGGCAGCTCGGAGAGCATGCCGGCGAACGGGAAGAAAGCGATGACCGCCAGTCCCGCCACCGCGCCGCTGAGGCGCGTGCGGCCGCCGGCCAGCTGGTTGACTGCCGAGCGCGAGAAGCTGCCGCCGACCGGCATGCCGCGGAACAGCCCGCTGACGAGGTTCGCCGCGCCTTGGGCGAGGAGTTCGCGGTCGGCGTTCCAGTACTTGCCGGGCGGTGTGAAGGTGCGGGCGATGGCCGCCGGCTCCGCGAAGCCGACGATCGCGATCACCGCAGCGCCGAGCGCCAGACCGCCGGTGTGTTGCCAAGGGAGGTCGAGTGTCGGCAGCGGGAACGCTGTCGCGATCGGGCCGAGGACCGGCACCGGGTTACCGAACAGGTGGGAGACCGCGATGCCGATGGCAACCGCGAAGAGGGCGCCAGGCAGGAGTGGCGACGCGCGCCTCAGCCCCCTCAGCAGCAAGAAGGTCCCCGCAGCCAGCGCCAGTGCGACCCAGTTCCACGAGCCCGGGTTGGTGAAGGTCGCCCACACGCCGCGCCACACGTTCATCCCCTGGGCGTTGACGCCGAAGGCGTCGGCCACTTGGGTGGCGACGATCAGCAGAGCGGCGCCCGAGGTGAAGCCGCGGAGCACCGGCAGGCTCATGAAGTAGGCGATGCCGCCGATGCCGAAGAAGCCAGCCAGCATGCGGGCCACGCCCACCAGCAGCGCCAGGAGCGCGGCCGCCTGCACGAACGAAGGAGTACCGGGCACGAACGAGCTCGCCAGCACGCCGAGGGTCAACAGCGCCGTCAGGGCGGTCGGGCCGGTCTGGAGGATCGGGCTCGAGCCGAGCGCTGCCGCCGCCAGCAGCGGCAGTGTCGCCGCCACCAGCCCGGTGACCGGCGGCAGACCCGCCAGCGACGCGTAGGCGACCGCTTGCGGCACCAGCACCAGCGCCACCGTGACGCCGGCGACGATGTCGTCGAACGGCGGCCGCAGGGCTCGCAGACGCGGCGCCGGTGGCGCCGGCCTCGCCACCGATCCGTTCGGGTCGGGGCTGGGCGTGGCGGGAAGTGCCATCACTCAACCGTAACGCCGCGGAGCACGCGACCTGGGGAATTCCGCACCAGGACTCCGGCCCAGGCGCCTAGTTCAGTTGCCCGCCAAGCGCTTCCACAGGCCCCCGCACAGGCCGCCCGCGCTCGGTCCCGCCTCCGGCACGCCGCCCCACAGCGCGTCGATCGTCGCCGAGAGGATCACGCTGGTCCAGTCGGTCTCGATCTTCAGGACCGATGAGACCGCGGTCGTGATCTGCGAGCACACGAGGCTGAAGACGCACTGCGCCAGTTCCTCGCTGACGCCCGTTTCGCCGCGCAGCGGCATCGTCAACGCGATGCCGAGGCACTGCCCGATGGAGGCGTACATGTTGATCACGGTGCGCAGCTGCAGCACGACGTTCGTGGTCTCGGCGTAAGAGGTCATCGCCTGACCCCAGCCGCGGTCCCCGAGGGCCAGCACCGTCGCGTTGGCCGGGTCGACGAGCCAGAAGCCGGCGGCGCCACCATCATCGGCGCCGCTTTCCGGGGCGATGATCAGCTTGCCCCTGGCCAACTCGTCGAGAGCGCGCTGGCGCAGGTCGGCGCCGAGTCCGGGGCTGAACGCATCGAGCTCGGCGGCGGTCGTCGCCAGGCGCCACGGTCGGCCGCTCGCCAGGTCGGCGGCGAAGGCCTCGGCAACGGCGTTGACGCGCGCCTCCTCGCCCGTCGCGGCGCCGCCGCGGCTGCGCTGCAGCAAGGCTTCGAGGTTGCCATCGGCGACGCCGTGGGTCACGGCGGAGCCGTCGCCGAGCGCGGCCACCGGCCGATGCACCAGGTCGAACGCCGAGAACGGCTGGAGTTCGCTGTCCAGCCCGCGGTGGAACAAGATGACGCTGAGAGCGTTCTGGTAGAGACCGGCGAGCGCCGGCGAGCGTTCGGTCTCGGCGCTGAGCACCGCGAACGACTCGAGCGGCGACACCAGCGCGGCCATCGCGTTCTGACGCCCCTGGATGACGGCGGGGTCGGCGCCGGCTCCGGCGTAGTAGAGCTCGAGCCAGGCGTCTTGCTCGGCCAGCAGACGATTGGCTGCCGACGCGCTGACCGCGGCCGGGTGAAGCGCCGCTGGGTGGAGGCCGAGCTGCGTCTCGCCCGCCAAGGCCGTGGCGCGCGCCAGGCGCAGCGCCTCGCCGCTCTGCTCCGGCCCTTCGCCGGCGGCCCTGGCGGCCGGACCGGCGGCGTCGAACAGCGCACGGCGCAAGGTCGCGGGTTCGCTGCCGGGCACGCGCACCTCGAACTCGAGCCACAGCGCGGTGAGCTCGCTCTCGGAACCACCACCGCCGCCGCCGAAGCCTCCGAACAGCCCCCCGACGCCGCCACCCAGCCCACCCGGGCCGCCACCGCCGCCGGGCGTCGTGGTCGTGCCGTCGTCGTTGACGATGATCCCGGCGGTGTTGTTGCCGCCCACGGACAGGACCGGGCGCCAGGCTTCGGTCGCCGTCAACGCCGCCCGTAGCTCGGCCGCCGGCTGGGTGGTCTCGAACAGGTCGAGGTCCTCAGGCCAGTCTTCGGCCACGGCCGCGAACGCGATCGTCTGACCCAACAGCTCGGCCGGCAGCAGCTCGACGGACAGCAGCTCCTCCTCGCTGTACGCGCTGCCGTCCCACTTCTCGCTGAGCGCCCGGATGACGACGCTGTGCAGTCGCTCGCCGCAGGTGAGGTCGCGACAGGCGCCGTCGATGGCCGCCAGCTGGCTCAGCGAGGTGGGGCCGAAGCGCGCGGTGGCGGCCACCAGAGTCTCGCCCGCTGCAGCGTCCGGAAGCGTCGGGTCGAGGTCGAGCCAGGCGCCATCGCGCTGGATCTGCACCCACCAGTGATCGCGGAGCAGCGCCGCGTCGTCAACGCCGGAGCTGGCATCCAAGCGGTCCGCCAGCAGGTCGGCGAGCGCCGCGCTCTGGGCCGCGGTGCGCTCCTGAAGCTCTGCGAGCAACGCGCGCTGCTCGTGCTCGACCTGCAGCAGCCGCTCCTGCACGACCTGCGCGTCGGCCCCGAACTCGGCGGCCATGCGCTCGGCCAGCACCTGGGTGGTGGCAGCCGGGTCGCCGAGGCTGGCGGCTGCGGCGGGAGCGGTCCTGAGCGCCGCGCTCACGCTCGCGGTGGCCGCGGCGTCGAGTTCGGCCGTGGCCAGAACGGCCTCTTCGCCGGCGGCCAGCAGCAACTCGCGGAGCAACAGCGCGCGGTCCAGGCTGTTGCCGGTCCGATCCAGAACCATGCCGGCAGGTCCCTTGAGGACGCCGCGGTACGGCACCAGTCCCGTCTCGTCACGAACCCAGGCGAAGATGGCGAGGGCTCGGTCGGAGCCGTCTGGCAGGGCGGTCGTGATGGACGTCAACAGCGCCGCCAGCTCGAAGCGCTCGCGCGGCAGCTCCGTCAAGGAGGCCTCGAGCGCGTCGAACAGACTCTGGGGCTCGGGGGGCGTCTGGGCGCCGGCGTGCCCGGCGGGTCCGAAGAACCCTGCGGGTCCGGCGAACCCAGCCACGGCCAACCAAGCGGTGGCCGCGAGAATGATGAGGTGCTGGCGCGTGCGGGTACCGGCTGCGAGTCTGGTCGTCACGAGCAGTAACTCTACGGCTTGCCGGCGCGCCCGATGCTGAGTTGGCCCCGCGCGTCAGGTGATACCTTGCCGTCCATGGAGTTCATCTGTCTGGCCGCCGGGCAGGGCACCAGGCTCGGGCGGCTCGGGCGCTATCTGCAGAAGTGCATGTACCCGGTCGGCTTGAAGGCGTTCCTCGAGCACACCCTCGAGCAACTGCTCGCCTCGGGCGTCTGCGACGTCGGTCGCGACCGGCTCAGCCTGGTGGTCGGCCATCACGCCGATCAGCTGCGCGACTACTTCGGGGACGAGTTCAACGGTCTGAGGATCCACTACGTCGAGCAGGTCGAACGGCGCGGTACCGGGCATGCGCTATCTCTCGCCTTCGCCGACTTCCCCGCGCCCGCCGCGGCGATCGTCTGGCAGGCCGATTCGTTCGTGCCGGCCGCGCTCTTCCGGGAGGTTGACCGCCACCCGCTCGCCAACGTCGTCACCTTGGGGCTCGGGGAACCGGGCGAACCGCCGGCAATCCGCGCCACCGTCGCCGGCGAACGCGTCGTCCGCTGCTGGCAGGGTGCGGGTCCGCTGCTGGACGTCGGGCTGTGGCGTTTCGGCCCCGAGGTCCTGGCGACCATCGGCGAGGTGCGCGCCGGCAGCGGGGAGGTCAGGGTCCTCGTCAACCTGCAGCACAGCATCGATGCCGGCATCGAGGTCGGCTACGTCGAGTCGGCCGAGTGGCTGCACCTGGGGGGCACGCTGCCGACGCCAGAGGACAACGTGCGCGCGGTGGTCAAGCGCGTGCTCGAGTACGCCGACGCGCTCGCCAAGGAAGCTGCTTGATCCACGTCCGCACCCCGCTGCGGCTGCCGTTGGCGGGCGGACTCACCGACGTGAAGCGTTACGCCACCGAGTTCGGAGGCGTGACCGTCAGCGTCACGATCCGGCTCGGCGTCGACGTGCGCGTCGCGGTGAGCCCGAGCGGCGCCTTCGAGGTGGTGGCCGAGGGCGTCGAGAAGCGTTACGCGCGCGCGCGCGACATCGAGCACGAGCTGGTCAGGGAAGCGCTGGCGGTCGTCGATGCCACGTTCCCACCGCTCAGGATCGAGATCGCCCTCGATGTCAGCGGCAACAGCGGCCTAGGCGCCTCTGGCGCGATGTGCGTCTCGCTGCTGCACGCGCTCCGACGCCTCAAGGGCGAGTGGCCGACGGCGGCCGAACTGGCGACCGAGGCCGCCGAGATCGAGGTCGAGCGGCTTGGCGGCGCCTCCGGCTATCACGACCCGCACGTCTGCGCCCGCGGCGGCCTCGTGAGGCTCGATTACGCCGGCCCCAAGGTCTCGGCGGCAGCGGTGCGTATGCCGGACGGCTTCCTCGAGCGCCTGGAGGCCGCGACCTTGATGTTCGCGACCGGCGTCAAGGCGAGCACCAAGAGCTCGCTGGCGAAGCTGTCGGACGACTACGCGCTCTCGCTACCGGTGCTGCATGACATCAAGGCGTTGGCCGGCGAGCTGACGTCGGCTCTCGAGGCCGGCGACTTGGCCGCGGTGGCTCGCGGCGTCGGCGAGCAGCAGCGGCTCAAGGAGCGGCTCCCAGGTGACTTCCGCAGCGAGCTGGTGGCAGCCGTGCGCTCGCGCCTCGCGTCGCTGGGCGTGGCCGTGCAGTTCCCCGGCGGCAAGGTCGGCGGTTACTTCTACGTGTGCTGCCCGGCGTCGCAGCAGCAAGCGGTCAGGGAGGTGCTGACCGACTTCCAGGAGACCCCGCTGGGTTTCTCGCCGGCCGGCACTGCCGTCGTAGCGGGCGGCCGCGGCTAACGACCCTCCTGCAACAGACCGGAGAACAGCTCGGCCAGCTCGAGGTTCAGCTCTGCGATCTCGGAGCGCAGCGTCTCGAGCTCGTTGCCCAGGTCGTCGAGCTGATCCTCCTGCGCCTCGAGATCGGTAACGTAACGCCGGTACAGGCTCGAGTTGCGATCCAACGCGCCCATGTTGGAGCGGATGCGGTTCTGGTCGGAGTGGATCTCGGCGATGCGCGACTCCAGCGACCGGCTGGCGCTGGTGAGCTGCTCGATGCGAGCCTGCAGGTCGACGATCGACTCGATCGTCGCGCGGTCCTCGCTGGAGAGTTCGACGTTCTCGAGGTAGAAGGCCAGCGTGCCGCGGTCGTGGTTCGCCAGCGACGCGCGCCGTGTCACCACCTGTTCGAGGACGACGACCAGCTCGCAGGGGTCCTCGGCTCCGGCCGCACACTCCAACTGAACCGGCACCGCGTCGCCTGCCGCCTGCGGCTCGGCGCCGTTGAGCGTCACGCCGAAGCGCAGCGAGTCGGCCGTCAAGAGCGGTGCGGGCTCCAGGCCCACGACGTCGTAACCGGGGCGGCGCGGGAGGTCGACCAGCAGTAGGCGCGGCTCCTCGGTGCGCGGGTCCACCCGCACGGTGATCTCGATGCGGTTGCGGACGCTCGCCTCGAGCATGCCGCCGCGGATGACGGCCGCGAACACGTTCTCGGGACGCGGGGACGTCTGGACGTCGACGGGCAGCTCGAGGTCGACGGCGTAGGCCAGCACCCGGCTGTCGTCGGGCAGCACGTCCGAGAGTCGGGCGTTGCCCGCGAAGCCGGTCTCATCGAACACCGACACGGTGCCGGCTGCGAGATGCAGGCCGGTGTCGTTGACTAGCCGCACGCCCGCGAACGGGTAGCTGCCGGCGAATTCTCGGTCAAAGTGCGCGACGCGCTCGGCGGGCAGCGTCTGCTGGACGATCGGGATCATCACCGACTCGTGTCGCCCCACCGTCACCGGCTGGCTCACGTGGTAGGCGAAGGTCGCGCCGCTGCGCGCGCCCGTAGCCTGCGCCTCGACTCCGGCGCCGCTGAGGCTCGGAGGCGCCGCGGCCAGCGCTTCGCTCATGAAGTCGGCGGACTCCATCTGCGCCACCGCGGGGGCGGGCATCGCGCGGGCGGCTCCGAGCACCTCGGAGTCGATGTCGGGAACGGCGCTGGCGGACGCTTGCCTAGCGACCCGCGCGCGCGCGACGTAGATGGGGTCATACAGCGAGGTGATGAACGAGATCGGCTGGCCGGCGACGAACGACACCGACACGTCCACCAGGTCGAGGTCGGTGGGGTTGTCGAGGATCGCCCACCCCTGCAGGTCGGCGGTGCCGTCAGCGACGACCAAGCGGTAGCTGCTCTTCCACACCGGCATCTCGCGGACGTAGCCGACGCGCACCTCGCGCTGACCTTGGCCCGTGAACACCAGCCTGACGTTCTTGCTTCCGATGACGCGGTAGCGGGCGATGGCGCCGAGCGCGGCGTCGAGCTCCTCACGCAGCTCCGCCGACTCGAAGCGCACGTCGCTGACCTCGTCGAGAGCCACGCGCTCGAGGCCGTCTCCCGTCGCCAGCGTGATGAAGTGGCGGGTGGCTTCTTCGGGAACGTCGACGCGCTCGACGCTGACGATCACGCCCTCGAGCAGCTGGCTGGCCTGCAGCCGGACGCGCTCGCCTCGGGCTTGCGTGAGGATGCTCGCGAGGGTCGGGTTGCCCGTGAGGTCGAGCGAGTAGCTGCCGAGGATGCGGTTGAGCGGATCGCGCGAGTCGTAGCGCACCGGTGCGATGCTGCCGCCACCGAAGTCCTGAAGCACCAGGCTCTGCAGCAGGTCGTCCATGTGCTCGGCGTCGACGTGGAGCTCGAGCTGCTGATCGCCCGTCACGGTGCCGGAGTGTTCGAAATAGCCGACGCCGTTGGTGAACAGCACGACACGGGTGACAGGCAGGTCGGCATGGGGCAGATCCGCTCCCGCGGGCGCCGGCTGGGCTACCGCCATGCTCGCCAGCACCTGGGCCAGGACCAGCGCCAACCTGCTCGATATTGACAGGACCTTGCGACTCGTCATGACCGAGATGTTAGGGCACCAACATGAAGCGTGAAGGGAGCTATGGCACCTTGAGGCCCACTGCCACGGCGGCGGCGTTGAAGCGCAGCAGGTCCTGGTAGCTCTCGCGTCCGGGGAAGCCGCCCAGTGGGTCGAGCTCGGCAAGCTCGACGCCGGCTTCCTGCGCCACGACTTGGGCGGGTCTCCGGCCCAGCTGCGGTTCGGTGAAGATGGTCCGAGCTCCGCTGCTGGCCACTTGCGCGAGCACCTCGACCAGGTAGGACGCGCTCGGCTCGCGACCCGGGAACGGCTCGATCTCCACCACCAGGTCGAGACCGTAGCGCGCCGCGAAGTACGGCCAGGCGTCGTGGAACGGCACGAACGGGGCGCCCGCGACCGGTGCCAAGGTGGCCGCCAGCTCGGCGTCGAGCGCGACGAGGTCGGCCGCCAGCGCAGCCTGGCGCGCCCGGTAGTCACCGGCATTGCCGGGGTCGATCTCAGCCAACGCCGCGGCGATCTCCGGCAGCACGGCGCGCATCAAGAGCGGCTCGAGCCACACGTGAGGGTTGAAGGCGACCACCGCTCCGGAACCATCGAACTCGACCTGGTCCGGGTAGCGTGCCGCGACCTCGGCCCGCAGCACGGCGAGCTCGGTCACGACCAAGGTCGAAGCGCTCTGACCGCCGGCGTCGATCATGCGCTTGAGCCACTCGTCGGCGCCGCCGTTCATGACGATCAGGTCGGCTCCGACGATCCGCAGCATGTCGCTGGGAGCCGGGTCGAAATCGTGAACGGCGACGCCGGGGGCGAGCAGGCGCTCGACGTCCGCGTCGTCGCCGGCGACTTGGCTGACGAGGTCGAAGAGCGGGTGGATGGAGACGACCACCCGTGGACGCTGCTGAGCGAAGGCGGTCTGCGCCACCAACGCCGCCAACAGCGCGAGGCACGCCATCAACGAGGGGCGTCGGCGTCCCGCACGTAGGTGAGAACGGATTCTCATTAGGCGAGGGTATCAACCGTTGCCGGCGCCGCGCAATAGCGGCCGATGCCGAATCTGTAACCAGGTCGGGCCTCCGGGCGCCACCGTGTTAGCATCCGACCCTGCTCCGGGACCGCACTCGGCGACCGGCGGCGATTCGACCCATGCAGATATTCGGCGCGGCCCCCCACGACGACATCTTGATGCTGCTGATCCAGTTGGCGGTGCTGCTCGTCGTGGCTCGCCTGGGCGGCTGGGTCGCGCAACGCCTCGGTCAGCCGGCCGTGATGGGCGAGATCCTCGCCGGCGTGATCCTCGGGCCATCGCTGCTCAGCGGCGCGATCCCCTGGGTGGGCGGTTGGATGTTGCCGCAGAACCCGGAGCAGGGCTACCTGCTCGAGTTCATGGGCTTCCTCGGCGCCATGTTCCTGTTGATCATCACGGGGCTCGAGATCGACCTGCCGCTGATCCGGCACCACGCCAGGACGGCCGTCGGCATCGCCGCCGGCAGCATCGGCGTGTCGTTCGCCGTGGGCCTGATCGTCGGCGCGCTGCTGCCGGACGCGCTGCTCGCCGACCCTACTCACCGCACCGCGTTCGTGCTGTTCTTCGCGACCGCCATGGCCGTCACGGCCATCCCGGTGCTGGCGAAGGTGCTCATCGACCTGAAGCTGATGCGCCGCGACATCGGCCAAACGATCATGGCGGTCGGCATGATCGAGGACACGGTCGCCTGGATCTTGCTATCGGTCATCCTGGGGCTGGCGGGTGGCGCGGCCCTGACCGCCGCCGGCGTGCTCGGCGCTACCGCCAAGATCCTGCTCTACATGGGGCTGTCGTTCACCCTCGGTCGCTGGCTGCTCACCAAGGCACTCGACTTCGTGCAAGACCGCATGTCGATCGGCGAGCGCCTGGTCACGCTGGTCGTCGCCGCCGCCCTGGTGTGGGGCGCCATCGCGCAGGCCATCGGGATCGACGCGGTGCTGGGAGCGTTCGTCGTGGGCGTGCTGTTCGGCACCATGCGCCGGCTGCCGGCGGCGGTGATAGGCAAGCTCCACAGCGTCACGATCGCGGTGTTCGCTCCGATCTTCTTCGCACTGGCGGGGCTGAAGGTCGACGTGCCCGCGCTGCTGACGCGCGAGCTGCTGCCCGTCACGCTCTTGGTGATACTCGCCGCCAACCTCTCGAAGATCGGCGGAGCGTACCTGGGCGCACGGCTGCGTGGCCTCAAGCATTGGCCGGCCTTGGCCTTCGGTTCGGCCTTGAACGCGCGAGGCGCGGTCGGCATCATCATCGCGACCATCGGCCTGTTCGCCGGGATCCTGAGCATCAACATGTACTCGATCATCGTCCTGGTCGCCGTGATCACGTCGGTGCTGGCACCGATGATGCTGAAGGTCGTCGCAACCAGGCTGACTCCCGACGCCGTCGAGCAGGCGCGACTGGAGTTGGAGGAGCTGGCCGCCGAAAGCCCCATCGCCAGCCTCAGACGGGTATTGCTGCCGCTGAGACTCAGGAGGGACGCGGACCCGAGCCACCATCGCGTCGAGGCGTTCTTGCTCGATCGCCTCGGCAGCGATCTCGCGGTCACGTTGATGACGGTCACGGCGCCCGGTCAGAAGGCCGCTGGACAGGCGTTCCTGAACGAGATCGCCGAGGACTTCAGTGACCTCGAGATGACCAAGCGCGTGGTCGAGTCGACCGACCCGATCGAGGAGATCGTTGATGAGGCGGGCAAGGACTACGACCTGATAGTGCTCGGCGCCACCGAGAGCGGCGACCGCCGCGACGTGCTGTTCAGCCCCCTGGTCGACTACGTGGTGCGCATGGGCGGCGTGCCTTCCGTGATCGTGAAAGGCCGCGAGCGCGCCGAGCGCTGGCCGCCGCACAAGGTGCTGGTGCCCTCCAACGGCTCGTTCTCGTCACGGCAGGCCGCCGAGCTGGCCTTCGCGCTGGTCACGAATGGCGAGCCCGTGGTGCTGTTGCACGTCCTCGAGCGCCTTGCCGACAGCCACCGCTTCGAGGCGGGAGAGACGTACGAGCGTCAGCTCGAGAACGCTCGCAACAGCCTCGCCTCCCTCCAGGACATCGGCAAGACCCTGGGAGTGAGCGCCGCCACGCGCATCGACGAAGGCGAGTCGGTGGTCAAGGCGATCCTCAACGCGGCCGAAGATGAGGGCGCGGACCTGATCGTGCTGGGAACCGAGGTGCGCTCCGGCTCCGACCGCCTGTTCCTGGGACCGCGAGTCGAGCGCGTGCTCGACGAGGCGAAGTGCCCGGTGCTGGTCCTCAACATCGGTTGAAGGGCTCCTGGCGGCGGCCGGCTCTCACCTTTCCTCCCGGGCGAAGATGCACAATACCTTAGTATCTAAGGTAGTCCGGGAGGGCCCGTGAGATCCGAAGACACCCGCTACTACGTTCGCTTGGAGCCGAGCGACCGCCGCTATTGGCATTGGTGGCTGGCCCGCCGCGACCGGCTCGACGTCTACCACCAGGGCGCCTGGTTCGAGCTGCTCGAGTGGAAGGAGCTGATCGCGGGGCGGCGGCCCTACCCCGTCGAGGTGACGCTGTCCCGCCGCGGGCCGAGCACGCACCAGCGTCCCTCGCGCAAGCTCGCTGTCGGTCGGACACTCCCGGCCCGGCGCGCAACGGCGCGGTTGGCCGCGCCGCGCCAAGCTTCCAGAGTCAAACCTCGCGACCTCGAGCCGGGCGAGGAGACCGACCGCTAGCCGACGCCCTCAGCTAGCCGGCTTTCTTGGCCTGCTCCAGCGCCACGCGGGTCGTCACCAACAGCTGGCCGCAGTGCCGTTGCGCGTGCTCGGCGGCGTGGAAGAGCGTGCCGAAGACGGTCGAGGGGAGCTGCTTCCTGCCGACCAGGCGGGGCTCGTACAGCGAGGCGAGGTCGGTGTGACGCAGCTGCTCGATGCCGCGCTCGATCACCTGACGAACGTTGGCGACGAGCTGTGAGACGCTTTCGCTCGGGTCGTGCTGGCTCTCGTCGAGCGCCTGCTGGCGCTGCTCGTCCGTGATGCTCTCGCCGCTGGCGATCGTTAGCAGCCGGTCGATGACGCCGGCGATGTGCTTCAGGTGGAACGCGGTGTGCCCGAGCCCGGCCGGACGGTAGGACAGCAGCTCGTCGGGGAAGTCGCGGGTGAAGTCCTCGACCTCTTCGAGGGTCTGTTGCAGGGCGTGGGCCACGGCCTCTAGTTCACGCGGAACGCCGGCGACAGGGCCACGGAGCCAAGGCGGGAGATGCCGCGGGGCAGGGGTGGTACTCGACATGGCGACCTCCAAGGTGGCGCGGTGCCACCGGCAGCCAGCGTAGCAAGGGCGGGCCGGCCCGCGTCAGCGCCTAGGAGCAGTCCGACTGCGGCTCCGCAGTGACTGCGACGCCGTTGGCGGCGAGCGAGCTGAGCAGGAAGCCGGTCATGGCGCTGGCGCCCAGGCAGTTGCGGTCGATGGTGGCGGTGGTGAGCGCAGGCAGTTCAAGGAGCGGGCTGATGTCCGTTACGCGGTTCCTCGAAGCATTGAGAACCTCGAGTCGCGCGAACGGCAGGAGGCCGGTCAGGTCCTCGAGCGCGTTGCGGGACACGTTGAGGTCCTCGAGCAGCGTCAGGCCGGCCAGCACCGCGAGGCTGGTGAGCTCGTTCGACTCGAGGTTGAGCACCTCGAGGTTCCGCAGGGCGGCCAGAACGGAGAAGTCGGTAGCGGCCGAGTAGCCGACGTCGAGGTCGCGCAGCGCCGTCAACGAGCTCAGATACGCGAGGTCGGCGACAGGGTTGCGGTTGAGGTCCAGCTCCTGCAGCAGCTTCATGCCTGCAAGCGTTCCGATCTCCGTCACCTGATTGCGTGCCAGCAGCAGCACCTCGAGCCGGGTGAGCCCGACGATGGGCGAGATATCGACGATCTCGTTGCGTTCGAGGTCGAGCACTTCCAGGCGGGTGAGACCTGCCAACGGCGCGACGTCGCTGATCAGGGTGTTGCGGCCGAGGCGCAAGACCTCGAGTGACGTGAGCCCCGCCAGCGGCGTGAGGTCACTCAGCTGGTTGACGCGCAGATCGAGGTTCTCGAGTCTCGTCAGGCCGCTGAGGAACCCGATGTCGCTGAGCTCGTTGTCGCGGAGCGAGAGGACCTCGAGGCTCGTCAGGCCCGCCAGCGGCGAGCCGTCGGTCAGCTGGTTGTACTCGAGCCCGAGAGTCTCGAGCTCGCTCAGTCGGGCGAGCGCCGAGACGTCGGTCAGTTGGTTGTAGCCGAGCCTCAGCTCCCGGAGCCCCGTGAACTCGGCCACCAGGGAAGCGTCGGCGACCTCGTTGCGGGCCAGGTTGAGGCTGGTGAGTGAGGTCAGTGACCGCAGCGGCTCGAGGTTGCTCACTTGGTTGTCATTGAGGTTGAGGGTGGTCAGCTGCGTCATGACGGATAGCGCCGGCAGGAACCTCACCTCGTTGCCCTCGAGGTTGAGGGTCGTCAGCTGGCGCATGGCGGCGAGATGGGAGATGTCGGTGACGCCGTTGCCGCTGAGGTCGAGATTGGTCAACGACGTCAGGCCCGCCAGCGGCGAGATGTCGGCGACCCCGTTGCGGCTCAGCAGCAGCTCTTCCAGGTCGGGCATGCCGCGGACGACCGACACGTCGGCGACCTGGTTGCGATTGAGGTTCAGGAAGGTGAGGCGCGTCAAGCGGCCCAGCGTCGCGATCGACGTGATCTGGTTGCGCTCGAGGTCGAGCACTTCGAGGGAGCGCAGGTTGGACAAGAAGCCGACGTTGGCGATCTGGTTGCGCCCCAAGCGCAAGGTGCGCAAGGTGGTGAGGCCGCTGAGCGGCGAGACGTCGCTGATCAGGTTGCTGCGCACGTCGAGGTTGTCGATCCTCAGCAGGGCGACGATGAACCCCAGGCTCTCGAGCTGGTTGCCGCGCAAGTTGAGGTAGCGGAGGTTCTCGAGCGCGCCCAGGCCGAGGCCGTCGGTGAGGCGGTTGAACGACAGGTCGAGGTCGCGGAGCACGGTGAACTGCGCGAACACCGCGGCGTCGGTCACCAGGTTGTTGCCGACGTAGAGGTACTCGAGTCTCTCCAGCACCCGCAGCGGCGAGAGGTCGGCGATCTGATTGTCGGCGACGTCGAGGGAGTTGAGGCGCGCCAGCCCGGCCAGCGGCGACACGTCGACGAGCCTGTTGCCCCGGACGTTCAGCCGCGACAGGCGCTGCGCCCCACCCAGCGGAGACAGATCCTGGATGAGGTTGTTGCGCATCTCGAGCCGCGCGAGCTGCTCGAGGTTCCCGACAGGCGTCAGGTCGGCGATGACGTTGTCGTTGGCGTCGAGCCGGGTCAGGTTGACAGCGTGCTCGAGCCCGGTCAGGTCGCTGATGCCGGCGCCGTTCACTTGCAGAGTCCCGACTTCGGCGAGGTCTGAGCAGGTGAGTGCGGCATCCTCGGGCAACTCGAGGGCGGCCCTGATGGCCGCTGCCAGCGCCGGCTCGTGCACCGTTACGGGAGTGTCGGGAGTCGAGCACGGGGCGGCCGGCTGCGCCAGCGCACTCGGCAGCAGCGCCCAGGACAGCAGCGCTGCACCCAGCAGGCGGCGAGCGGCGGACTTGCCAGCGCGGGTCATGCGGTCATCCTAAACGCGGGCGTTCCGGCGAGGCGTGACGGCTGTAAACTGGTGTGTGCAGTCGTCAAGCGCCCGCCGCGCCGGTCAACCGGCCCTCGGCTCGTGACTCCGACCACCATCCAGGTCATCGCTGCCGTGCTATTCGGCCTAGCGATCGTCCACACGTTCTCGGTGAAGCTGTTCGCCAGGCTCGAGGAGTCCAGCCCGCGCCACCGCGGCATCTGGCACCTGCTCGGCGAGGTCGAGGTCGTCTTCGGCTTCTGGGCGGCCGTGCTGGTCGCGGCACTGTTCGTGTTCACCGGCTTCGATGCCGCGGTCGAGTACGTCGACTCCCGCAACTTCACCGAACCCCTGTTCGTGTTCGCCATCATGGTGATCGCCGCCACCCGGCCGATCCTGCACACGGCGATGGCCGCGGTGCGCACCCTCGGTCGCCTGTTGCCGTTGCCCGGTAGCCTCGGTCCCTACCTCGTCACCCTGATACTCGTGCCGCTGATCGGTTCGCTGATCACCGAGCCGGCGGCGATGACGCTGGCAGCGCTGGTCCTCGCCAACAGCCTGTTCTCGCGCGGGATCTCGAAGACGCTGAAGTACGCCACGCTCGGCGTGCTGTTCGTCAACGTGTCGATCGGCGGAACTTTGACCACGTTCGCGGCGCCGCCGGTGCTGATGGTGGCCGCCACCTGGGACTGGGACCTGGCGTTCATGCTCACCAACTTCGGTTGGAAGGCGGCTCTGGCGGTGAGCGTCAACGCGGTCGGCGCAGCGCTGCTGTTCCGCCGCGAGCTGAGCAGGTTGGAGCCGGCGCTGGGGCCGGTCGGCGCGACCGTGCCGCCGATCCTGGTGCTGGTTCACGTCATGTTCCTGGGCCTGGTGGTCGTGTTCGCTCACCACGCCGCGCTGTTCATGGGGATGTTCCTGCTGTTCTTGGGCGTAGCGAGCGCCTACCCGCGCCACCAGGACCGGCTGATCCTGCGGGAGGCGCTCCTGGTCGCGTTCTTCCTCGCCGGACTGGTGACGCTGGGGGGACAGCAGAAGTGGTGGCTCGAGCCGCTCCTGAGCGGCATGTCGAGCGCTCAGGTGTTCTTCGGCGCGACCGCCCTCACCGCGTTCACCGACAACGCCGCCCTCACCTACCTCGGCTCGCTGGTCGAGGGGCTGAGCGACGAGTTCAAGTACATGCTGGTGGCTGGGGCTGTCACCGGCGGCGGGCTGACGATCATCGCCAACGCCCCCAACCCGGCCGGCATCTCGATGCTGCGCCGCCACTTCGACGGCGAGACCGTCAGCCCGTTGGGGCTGGTGTTGGCTGCGGCGCTGCCCACGGTGGTGGCTGCCCTCGCGTTTCGGTTGCTCTAGGGCCTTCTGGGTCGAGGTTCGCGTCTATCGGCAGACGTCCTTACGGTCGCCGACCTTGACGACGAACACTACTAGCTCGGTGTTTCGGATCTCGTACAGGATGCGGTAGTTGCCTTGGCGTAGGCGGTACTTCTCCTGCGCACTCAGCTTCTCACAACCCGGTGGCCTTGGCTCCGAAGCGATGCGACGGATCCGCTCGACGATCCGCCGCCTGTCCAGAAAAGGAATGGCAGCGATCTCCTTCAGTCTGCGGGAATGCCCACGTGCTCCGCGAGGTGCTGACCCGTCAACGTCGAGCGCGCCGCAACCAACTCCGCGGGCGTGCCCTGGAAGACGACGCGGCCACCCTCTGATCCGGCGCCGGGGCCGATGTCGATGAGCCAGTCGGCATGAGCCATCACCGCCAGGTTGTGCTCGATGACGATCACCGACTTGCCGGCGTCGACGAGGCGGTCCAACAGCCCCAGCAGGTGCTCGACGTCGGCCAGGTGCAAGCCGGTCGTGGGCTCGTCCAGCACGTAGATGCCGCCCTTGTCGGACATGTGCATGGCGAGCTTGAGGCGTTGGCGCTCGCCGCCCGAGAGCGTGGTGAGCGGCTGGCCGAGGCTTAGGTAGCCGAGGCCGACGTCCTCCAGGCGCTGCAGGATCGCGTGAGCCGCGGGCGTCTTGGCAGGTCCTGATGCGAAGAAGCCGACGGCTTCGGCTACCGGCATCGCCAGCACCTCGCTGATGTCCTTGCCGCCGAGCCTGTACTCGAGGACCTCGGCCAGAAAGCGTTTGCCGCCGCACTCCTCGCAGACCGTGGAGACGGTGTCCATAAAGCCGAGCTCGGTGTAGATCACGCCGTTGCCGTTGCAGACCGGGCAGGCGCCTTCCGAGTTGGCGCTGAACAGCGCCGGCTTCACGCCGTTGGCCTTCGCGAAGGCCTTGCGGATCGGCTCCAGCAGCCCGGTGTAGGTGGCGGGGTTGCTGCGGCGCGAACCGCGGACCGGTGTTTGATCGACCGCCACGACGCCCGCCGCGGGCGGCAGCGAGCCGTGCAGCAACGAGCTCTTGCCTGACCCCGCCACGCCGGTGACGACCACCAGCACGGCCAGCGGGATGTCGACGTCGACGTCCTTGAGGTTGTTGGCGTTGGCGCCCCGCACCTCCAGGAAGCCGCTGGGATTGCGCACCGCCTGCTTGAGCACCGCCTTGTCCTCTAGGTGCCTGCCCGTCAGCGAGCCACTGGCGCGCAGGCCCGCGACGTCACCTTGGAAGACGACCTCGCCGCCGGCGGATCCGGCGCCGGGTCCGATGTCGATGACGTGATCGGCGATCACTATGGTCTCGGGTTCGTGCTCGACGACCAGCACCGTGTTGCCCTTGTCGCGCAGACTGAGCAGCAGGTCGTTCATGCGCTTGACGTCGTGTGGGTGCAGGCCGGCGGTCGGCTCGTCGAAAACGTAGGTCACGTCGGTGAGCGACGAGCCGAGGTGACGGATCATCTTGGTGCGTTGCGCCTCGCCCCCCGAGAGCGTGCCCGACGGGCGCGCCAGAGTCAGATAGCCGAGGCCGATGTCGACGAACGAGTCGAGTGTGCGCGAGAGGGTCTTCAGCAGGGGGGCCGCGGCAGGCTCGTCGAGCTCTTTCACCCAGACCGCGAGGTCGCTGATCTGCATCGCGCAGGCGTCGGCGATGCTGACGCCGCCGATCTTCGACGACCGCGCCCCCTCGTTGAGCCTGGTGCCGCCGCAGTCGGGGCACGCGGTGTAGGTGACGGCGCGCTCGACGAACGCGCGGACGTGCGGCTGCATGGCGTCAGGGTCCTTGGAGAGGAACGACTTCTGCACGCGCGGGACCAGGCCCTCGTAGGTCATGTTGATCCCGGCGACCTTGATCTTGGTCGGCTCCTTGTGCAGGAAGTCGTGGAGCTCAGTGGCGCTGTAGTCGCGGATCTTCTTGTCGGGATCCAGGAAGCCCGACTCGCTGAAGATCTTCACGTACCAGCTGCCGGCGTTGTAGCCCGGCACCGTGACCGCGCCCTCGGTCAAGGACTTGTCGGCTTCGTAGAGCTGCCGGAGATCGATGTCGGTGACGCTGCCGGTGCCCTCGCAGCGAGGGCACATCCCGCCCGTGATGCTGAAGGACTTGCTGACGGTCTCGCCCTTGCCGGGGCCCCTTTCGATCGAGATCGCCCCGCCACCCTTGACCGACGGCACGTTGAAGGAAAACGCCTGCGAGGAGCCGATGTGCGGCTTGCCCAGGCGGCTGAACAGGATGCGCAGAAGGGCGTTGGCGTCGGTGACGGTCCCGACCGTGGACCTGATGTTGGGGGCGAGCCGCTCCTGGTCGACGATGATCGCGGTGGTCAGGCCCTCGAGCAGGTCGGCGTCGGGGCGCGCCAGCGTCGGCATGAACCCTTGCACGAACGCCGAGTAGGTCTCGTTGATCATCCGCTGTGACTCGGCGGCGATCGTGTCGAACACCAGCGAGCTCTTGCCCGAACCCGAGACGCCGGTGAACACGCTCAAGCGACGCTTGGGGATGTCGAGGCTGACGTTCTTGAGGTTGTTCTCGCGCGCGCCCTGCACGCGGATCACGTCGTGGCTGTCGGCGGGATGCCGCGCAGAACTCAAGCGACGGCCTTCTTGATGAGCTCGGCGATGCGCTCCTCGACGGCGGGTGTCAGCTTCTTGATCGCGAACGAGGTCGGCCACATGTCGCCGTCGTCCAGCTGCGCCCGGTCCTCGAAGGCGAAGGTCGCGTAACGCGTGTCCCACTTCGATGCTGCCTGGAAGAAGCAGACGGTCTTGCCCGCGTCGTTGGCGTAGGCGGGCATCCCGTACATGGTCTTGGGCATCAGGTGTGGGGCGTGCTCGCTGACCAGCGCGTGGATCCTCTCGGCGATCACGCGATCGCCGGCAGCCATCTCAGCGATCTTCGCGAACAGCTCGCCCTCGCCCTTGGCCCGGTCCTTGCCGCGCTTGGCTTCGCTCTTCAGCTCGGCGGCCCGCTCCTTCAAAGCGGCCTTCTCGGCGTCCGAGAAGCCCTTGCTGGCGCTCTTCTTGTCGGCCATGGCTGGTTCCTCCCGATGCAACAGTTTGCACTAGAGGCAAGATGGGCGTGTCAACGTACCTCGTTGACGCGGATCAGGTTGCCGGCGGGGTCGCGGATGGCGGCGTCGCGGCGGCCGTAGGGCTGGTCGGTGGGTTCCTGCACGATCTCGACGCCGGCGGCCGCGAGCTTGTCGAAGAGACCATCGAGGTCGCTGGTGGCGAGGTTGATGCTGGCGAAGGTGCCCTTGGCCATCATCTCGGAGATGGTGCGGGCCTCCTGCTCGGTGATGCCCGGGTCGGCTGCCGGCGGGTAGAGGACCAGCGAGGTCCCCGGCTGCCCGGTCGGTCCGACGGTGATCCAGTGCATGCCCGCGTAGCCAACCTCGTTGCGGACCTCGAAGCCGAGGGTGTCGCGGTAGAAGGCCAGAGCGGCGTCCTTGTCGTTGTGAGGCAGGAAGGCTTCGAAGATGGTTATGTCCATGGCGGCCATGGTAATCGCAGTTAGGTGGGGCTCGCTTCTCGATTCCTGACCGGCCGCGTGATGCGCTTGGCGACGCACGGCGGCATGCCGGCGGCTGCCTGGGCGTGCTCGCGCCGGTAGACGCTGGGCGGGACGCCGACGAGCTCGGTGAAGCGGGTGCTGAAGGTCCCCAGCGACGAGCAGCCGACCTCGAAGCAGACGTCGGTGACGGTGAGGTCGCCGCGCCTGAGCAGCGCCATCGCGCGCTCGATGCGGCGCGTCATCAGGTAGCTGTAGGGCGATTCCCCGTAGGCGCGCTTGAACTCACGGCTCAGGTGCCCTGCCGACATGCCGGCACCGCGAGCCAACGCTGCGACGTCGAGCGGCTCGGCGTAGTCGCGGTCGATGCGGTCACGAACGCGCCGCAGCCGCGTGAGCTCCATCAGATGCGGGACTTCGGCCGGCTGGTGAGCCACGCCTGAGATGGTGGCATGCTGGTGGAGGCGCTGTCCAGCGCTCGCTAGAATGTGGACGGGACACTCGTTTCGAGCGCGGGAACCTTCATGCGCGGCTGGCAAAGTCCTTGTCTGCCAACCGGAGGTGAAACGGGGGCGCGGGTCGTTAGGTGTGAATGAGCGGGCCTCACGCTGGCTGGGGCTTCCCTGTGGCAGCGACCTACCGCTGCCCCAGCCCCATGCTCGCTTCCAAGCGGCGGCCGCCGTATGACATAAGGCTCGAGAACACGAAGTAGATCACCATCAGGAACAGGTACAGCTCGCGCTCGAGGCCCAGGAAGTTGGGGTTGGCGAGTATCGACTGGGTGATCCCGAGCAGGTCGAGCAGGCCGATGATCACGACCAGCGAGGTGTTCTTGAAAGCAGTGATCGACTGCCCGACGAGTCCTGGGATGACCGACCGGATCGCCTGCGGCAGCACGATGTGCCTGAGCGTGTCGAAGGGCGAGAGGCCCAGCGCCCACGCTGCCTCGTGTTGGCCCTTGTGGACGCCTTGCAGCCCGCCGCGGATGTACTCGGAGTAGTAGGCGGCGTTGAATAGGGCGAAGCCGATGATGGCCCTCACCAGCTGCGGCGAGCGCCACGTCTCAGGTACGAACAGCGGCACCATCAACCAGGCGAGGAACAGCACCGAAACCAGCGGAACGCCGCGTATCACCTCGACGAACGCTGTCGTCAGGATGCGCACGATAGGCAGTTGGCTGGTGCGACCGAGCGCCAGCGCCACGCTCAGCGGGAACGCTATCGAGAGCGACGTCACGCTCAGTACGATGGTGAGGAACAGCCCTCCCCACAGGTTCATGGGCACCGCCAGCAGCAGCCAGACACTGACTGCGAGCGCGGCGACCCACGCCAGCGCTCTGCCGCGCCTGAGGAGCGAGCCTCGCGCGGTCCGGGACGCGAGCAGCGTTACCGCCACGGCGAGCATCACGAGAGCCAGCGACAGCCACACGCGCCAGGCCTCCGGAGGCGGGAACGGCCCGATCGCCAGGAGCCTGGCGGTCCTCGGCACGACGTCCCAGCGCGCCTCGGTGACGATCCACAAGGCGATCGGCCGACCCACCAGGTAGATGAACGCCACCGTCGCCAGCGTGATCAGCGTGTTGAGGGGGCTCGAGAACAGGTGCTTGCGCAGCCACGGGACGGCCTGGCTCATCGGCGCCCTACCTGCCCCACGACAGCAGCACCCTGCGGTTGTAGGCGTTGATGGCGCCGCTGATCAGCAGGCTGAGCCCGAGGTAGACGATCATCACGATCACCACGCCCTCGAGGCTGCGGCCCGACTGGTTGCCGATGGTCCGGTAGACGTTGAAGAGGTCGGGGAAGCCGACGGCGACGGCCAGCGAGGTGTTCTTCATCAGGCTCAAGTAGAGGTTGCCGATGGGCGGGATGACGATGCGGACCGCTTGCGGCAGGATCACCAGCCGCATCGTCTGGGAGGCCGTCAGGCCGAGGGACTTGGCGGCCTCGGCCTGCCCGGGGTGGATCGACTGGATCGCGCCGCGGATGACCTCGGCGATGAAGGCGGCCGTGTAGATCACCAGGGCCAGCAGGACCGCGGTGAACTCGGGCGAGAGAGCGGCGCCGCCGGCGATCCGGAAGCGGCCCAGCTCGGGAAACGACAGCTCGAACGGCACGCCGCTGACCAAGATGCCGGCGACGGCCACGGCCACGAAGGCCGTCCCGCCGGCCAGCGCTCCTCGTCCTCGGCGCCTGCCCAGCAGCTGCCCTGCCACCGCTGCCGCCGCGGCGAGCGCCAGCGCCACCACGAACGGGCCCACGGGGCCGGTGGGTTGCGGCCACGGCACGAACGCTCCCTGGTTGCTGACGATCAAGCCGCCGTACCAGGTGCTCGCGTCGCGGGCGGCGGGCAGGTTGAGGAAGACCGCGAAGTACCAGAAGAACATCTGGAGCAGCAGCGGCGTGTTGCGTACCAGCTCGACGTAAGCGAACGTCAGCGTCCTCAGCAGGCCGTTCGCTGACAGGCGGCCGACCCCGATGACGACGCCGAGCACGGTGGCGACGACGATGCCGATGACGGACACCCTGAGCGTGTTGAACAGCCCGGTGACGAACGCGCTGAGGTAGGCGTCGGTGGGCCGGAACTCGCGCCAGGTCAGGCGCCCGTTCTCGATGACGAGGAGGCTGCCCTCGCTGATCGAGAAGCCCGCCTCGGCCCCGAGGAAGGTGAAGGTGAACGGGATGCCGCGCGCCACCATGCCGCGGAAGGCCGTCACGATCAGGAACGCGGTGAAGCCGAGCGCCACCACGGCCGCCAGCACCTGCGCCAGCGTGCCGAGCTTCTTGACGTCGCGCCAGAACGGCACGCGGGCGCTCGTCGTCACCGCGTCATCACTGTCGCCAAGTGCCGGCCGCTGCCGGCCCAGGTCCTCTCGTCAATAGCTGAGTCCCGCCCCCTAGCGGAACGGGGGCGAGAACAGCAGTCCGCCGCGCGTGTGCAGCTCGTTGAGCGTGCCGGCGCGCGGGATTGGGAAGGGGCTGCCTTCGCCGAAGTGCCGCTCGTAGATCTCGCCGTAGTTGCCGACGTGCCGGATGACGCGCTCGACGAAGCCGACGGGCAGACCGAACTCCGCGCCGAGGTTGCCTTCGGCCCCCAGGAAGCGCCTGAGCGCGACGTCGTCCGAGCTCATGAAGTCGCCTACGTTGGCGGAGGTGATGCCGCTCTCCTCGGCCTGCACCAGCGCGTAGACGATCCACGAGAGGGCGCCGTGCCAAGTCGAGTCGTTCTGGAACGTGAAGCCTGCCAGCGGCTCCTTCGACAGGGACTCGGGCAGGATCACGAACGCGTCGGCGTCGGGCACGCTGGCGCGCACGCCGACCAGCTGCGACTTGTCGGAGGTGATCGCGTCGCAGCGGCCGCCGTGGAAGGCGGCGAAGGTGCGCGCCAGGTCCTCGAAGGTTAGCAGCTGCCCGCCCTGCCAGCCCTGGTTGCGCACCAGGTCGGTCCAGTTGGCTTCGGTCGTGCTGCCCTGGTTGGTGCAGACGGTGGCGCCCTCGAGCTCGAACACCGAGTCGATGCCGAGTTCGGTGCGGACCATGACGCCCTGGCCGTCGTAGAAGTTGACGGGCAGGAAGTCGACGGCGTTCTCGCTGTCGCGGGTGAGCGTGTGGGTGGTGTTGCGGAACACGACGTCGACTTCACCAGTCTGGATGGCGCTGAAGCGTACGCCGCCGGTCAGGGGCACGAACTCGACGGCTGTGGGATCGTCGAACAGCGCTGCGGCCACGGCGCGGCAGTAGTCGGTGTCGAAGCCGTTGTAGTTGCCGGTGGTCTCATCGAGGAACCCGAAACCGGGGTTGACGGCATTGACGCCGCAGATGAGACGGCCCCTCTGCATGACGGTGTCGAGGCGGCTCTGGGCGCTGGCCACGGCGCCGAACGCGAGCGCGAGGACGATCGAGAATCCAAGGACGCGGGCGAACGTTCTTCCACGGGCTGGTTGTCTCATATGGGATTGTACACAAGCGGCCGCCAAGGGCTCAGGGGCGCCGGCCCTCAGTTCACGGTGGTGAGCGGCGCCCGAACCCAGCGCTCGACCTGCTCGATCGCCGAGTCCTGGCTCTCGAAGAGGACCGCGTGGATGCCGAGAGCGGCAGCGGCCGCGACGTTGACCGGGAAGTCGTCGATGAACAGGGCCGCGCGCGGCGCGACCCCTTCGGCGTCCAGGATGCGCTGGTAGAACGCCGGATCCGGCTTGGCCACGTGCATGAGGTTCGAGGCGTAGGTGTGGTCGAAGACGTCGTAGTCGCCGAGCTCCGAGTGGATGCGGTAGTGGGAGTCTAGTGTGTTGGTGCCCGCCACCACGCGCGTCCCGCCGGCCTTGAGGCGCTCCACGAGGTCGTACATGCGCGGGCGGCGCACCGGATGGAAGAACGCTCCCCAGTATTCACCATGCGCCTGGAGGCCGGTGGCGGCCGTGAACCGCGTCCAGAACTCCGAGGACGAGATGCGGCCGGTGTGCAGCAGTTCGTAGCCGGCTTCGTCCATGAGCGGTCGCAACTCGTCCTGCGTCATGCCGAACTGCTCGGCGATCAACGGCTTGACGTCGAACCCGTCGACCATCACGCCGCCTACGTCGAAGACGCAGACCTTCATCGTCTATTCCTTGCCCGCGGAGAACACGTTGGCACCGCGCAAGAAGTACTGCGAGAGCGTGAAGAAGATGACCAGCATGGGGATGCTCGAGATGGCGGCCACCGCCAGCATGGCTCCCTCGTTGGTGCTCTTCTCCTCCATGAACGTCACGACGTAAAGCGGCATGGTCTTCAGTTCGGGAGCGTGCACCACCAGCAGCGGCCAGATCAGGTTGTCCCACTGCCCCTCGAACGTAAGGATCGCGAGCACCGCCATCACCGGCCACAGGTTGGGGATGACGATGCGGAAGAAGATACCGGGCTCGCTGGCGCCGTCGATGCGGGCGGCGTCGAGCAGCTCGTCGGGGAAGCTCACCAGCGACTGGCGCATCAGGAAGACTCCGAACGCGCTCAGCAGGAAGGGGATGATCAGGCCCGCGTAGGAGTTCTGCAGTCCCAGGTCGGTGATCACCACGTACAGCGGGATCATCACCGTCTCGAACGGGATCATCAGCGTCGAGAGGATGAACAGGAACACGATCCCGGCACCCCGGAAGCGCAACTTGGTGAGGCCGTAGCCGGCCATCGTCGAGAACAGCACGGTGGTGCCGGCGATCGTGCCGGAGACGATCACCGAGTTCAGGAGCGCGCGCGGGAAGATGAACCTGCCGTCGTTGCCTTTGATGGCGTGCCAGAAGTTCTCGAAGATGATCGGGTCGGGCCACCACGAGAAAGGCATCGTGAGGATGTCGCGCGCGGGCATGAACGAGGCCACGAACATGAAGGCCACCGGTGTCAGCACCAGGAACACGGCAGCGAACAGGACGGCCCATCCCAGGATGTTGCCGACGTGGCCGAGCGGCGTGCGCCGGAAGCCGGCCTCGACTTGCTGGACGCGGGTGGTCTCGAGCGCCACGGTTCAGGCCTCCTGCGCCCGCGAGACGCGGAACTGCATGAACGCCAGGATGAACATCACGACCAGCAGGATGATCGACATCGCGCTGGCGAGGCCGATCTGCATGTCACGGATGGCGGTGGTGTAGATGCCGAGCGTGACGACGTTGATCGGCTCGCGCGGCGCGCCCGACTGGGTGAAGAGGTACTGAGTGCTGAACGTGCGCATGCAGAAGATCATCGCCATGATCGACACCAGCACCGTGATCGGCTTCAGCAGCGGCAAGGTGATGTAGCGGAACAGCTGCACGGCGGTCGCGCCATCGACGCGCGCGGCCTCCTTGACGCTGTTGGGGATGCCGCCGAGGCCGGCGATGAAGATGATCGTGAAGAAGCCGAGCTTGCCCCAGAAGTAGACCAGCACGGTAGAGAGCCTCACCATGTCGGGCGACGCCAGCCACTTGTGATCTACGCCCGAGAGGCCGAGCACGAAGTTCACCCATTGGTTCGCGATGCCGCGCGGGTCGAGCAGCATCAGCCAGACGCTCGCCGCCACCACGCCAGGGATGACGGCGGGCGTGTAGAAGGTCATCTGGAAGAAGCGCTGCAGCCTGCCGCGCGACACGATCAGCGTGGCCAGCAGCAGAGACACGACCACCAGCGGCACCGCGGTGCTCACCGTGAACAGGCCGGTCGCCTTCCACGAGTTCCAGAACTGCGCGGACTGGAAGAGCTCCAGGTAGTTGTCGAAACCCACGAAGCGCGGCGGCCTCAGCGACAGCACGTTCTTGCGGTACATGCTGAGGACCAAGGCGTTGATGATCGGGTAGAACGCGAACAGACCGAAGAAGGCGAGGGCTGGGACCACGAAGGCCCAGCCCCATATCGCCCTCCTCGTGCCGACGGTCAGCCGTCTGCTACTGCGAGCCACCGGCACCAGTCCTTACGCTTCAGTACTCGCCGCTCAGCGCACGCATGACGCCTTCGCGCATCTGAACCAGAACCTCGGCCGGATCGCGGTTCTGCAACATCACGGCCTCCACGGCGTCTTGCAGCACCTGCTGGATCTGCGGCGAGGCGTCGCCGTAGTAGATCGCAGGGGCGCGGGCCAGGTCGGCCATGAAGACGTCGGAGTACGGGTGGTTCTTGAAGGTGTCGGAGTCGAGCACCGCCTGCGAGGCCTGCAGCAAGCCGGCGCGCGCGAAGTACTCCTCGGCGTGCTGGCTCAGGAAGCCGAGGAACCGCCAGGCCGCCTCCTGCTTGGCGTCGGACGACTGCGCGTTCACCATCCAGTAGTGGCCGTAGTACGCCTCGGCGACGTTGTTGACCGCGTCTTCCCAGACGGGGAAGGGGATGATCATCCAGCCTTCGCCGGGCAGGAAGTCAGGGTTGTCGTTGGCGATGCGCGCGATCTGGTACTGACCGGACTCCATCATGCCGATGTCGTCGTTGTCGTGGTTGAACAGCGCGCGAGCGTTGGCGTAGGTGGGAGCGCCGAGGTTGCGGTGATGCGGGCCCCACTGGCGGAAGTACTCGAGCACGCGCAGCCACGCCTCGTCATTGACGATGGCGCTCTGGCCGTCCGCGCTGATGAGCTCGCCGCCGAGCTGCTGCGCCATCGGCACCATGAAGTTGAGGTAGTACGGGTAGCGGAAGTCGAAGCCGCGGCGCGTGATGATCTCGCCGTCACGCCGCGTCAGCCGGTCGGCGATCTCCATCATCTCTTCCCACGTCTTCGGGTAGTCCGTGAGCGGGTCGAGGCCCTCGCTGCGGAATACGTTCATGTTGAGGAAGATCGCCCAGTTGGTGAGCTCCAGCGGGATGCCGTAGATCTCGCCCTCGTAGGTGACGGGATCGAGCATGCCCTCGAGGTACATGCTCTGGAACTCCTCGAGCGAACCGTAACCAGCCGCCACCGGATCCACCGGCGCGACGCGCTGATTGACGATGTACGGGTACTCGTTGAAGGTTTCCATGTTGAAGATGTCGGGCCCGCGGTTGGCTGCGAACGCCGTCAGGATCAGTTGCGCCAATGTGTTGGACGGGTTCGTCACGCGGGTGACGATTACGTCGGGGTTCTCGGAGTGGAACTGGGCGATCAGCTCCTCTTCGAGCGCCGTGCGGTTGGGGTCCTCGTGGGTCCAGTAGACGACCTCGACCTGAGCGAGGGCCGTGGAGAACGCCATGGCCAGAACTACCGACAAGAGCGTGAAGAAGCGATTTCGCATGATCTCTCCTACTCCAAAGCGACGTGCCCCGCTGCCCGCCAGCGGATGCGACCTGGGAACGGACTTCCCTTCACATTCTAGCTGCTAACGCCTGGGCGAAAGTCCCTGACGTAGGTCAAGTGGCTCGTCCAACAGCTTCAGCAGCTCTTCACAGTGCTGCGTCCTCAAGCCCGTCACCGGATGGACGACGGTGATCTTGCGCTGCAGAGCCGGGCTCGCGACCGTGAGCTCCTTCAGCATCCCGAGCTCGACCTCCCGGCGGATCGCGATGCGCGAGATGAAGCCGACGGCCAGACCGCCGAGGATCGCCTCTTTGACGGCTTCGATGCCGGTGGCCTCGATGGCGATCCTGGTGTCGGGGACCTGCGCGAGCGCCAACTCGACGAGGTCCCTGGTGCCCGAGCCGCGCTCGCGCTGCACCAGCTCCATGCCGGCGAGGTCGCCGGGCTCGAGCCGCGTCCGGTCCGCCAACCAGTGGTCTGGCGGCACCGCCAGCACGATCTCGTCGTCGGCTATGGCGTGCTGCTCGAGGTCGGGTTGCGGAGGCGGCGTCAGCCCCTCGACGAGCGCAAGGTCGGCCGCGCCGTTGAGCAGCAGTTCGAACGCGTCGTGCGAGTTGCGGGTGAGCAGCTGGACCTGCACGTCGGGCCGTGCCCGCCGGAAGGCGGTCAGGACCGGGGGCAGGTAGTAGACGGCCACGGTCATGCTGGCGGCGATGCGGACGCTGCCTGACGTGCCTGCGCTCAGCGCGCTGCTCAGGCCGCGCGCGCCCTGCAGCGCGCGCAGGGCCGCCTGGGCGTGCGGCAGCAGCCGCCTGCCTGCCTCGGTCAGGGTCACGCCGCGGTGATGGCGCGTGTAGAGCCGCGCGCCGAAGGCGGACGCCAGCTGCCGCAGTTGCGAGGAGAGCGCCGGTTGCGAGAGGTGCCGTGCCTCGGCCGCGCGGGAGATCGAGCCGTGCTCGGCCACCAGGGCGAACGCGCGCAGTTGCTCGAGGGTGATCGCCATGCCGCAATATAAGCAGAGTGGATATCACATGGTAGTGATTCTGGTTTGATTTCTGTTGCTGTCCGCTCCTAGCCTTGCCGTCTGATGCTCGCGAGGCAGTCGACCGTGATGCGAATCGCCCCCGGGTTGCTGCTGGCGACGGCGCTGGCGGCGCTGGCGCTGCTGGTGGTGCGGCTGCCTGGGTTCTCGTTCCTCGGCGTGTTGATGACCGGGATGGTGCTCGGGCTTGCCTGGCAGGCCGCGGTCGGACTGCGCGAGGCTCAGGCGCCGGGCGTCGAATGGTCGATCAGGGTGTTGCTGAAACTCGGGGTGGTCCTGCTAGGGACGCGGCTCGACCTCGGCGCACTGCTCGACATCGGGTCCGTCGTCCTCCTGGGCGCGGTGCTGGTGGTCGGTGGTGGCGTGTACCTCGTCTACCGCATCACTCGCTGGCTCGGCGTCGGACCGGGGTTGAGCCTGGCGCTGGCTGTCGGGACCAGCGTGTGCGGGGCCTCGGCGATCCTCGCGTGCGCGTCCGTGGTGCGTCTGAAGCGCGAGGATGCCGGGCTGGCCGTCGCTATCATCAGCGTCGTCGGGATCGTGGCCGCCATAGCTCTCGCGCTCCTGGGGCGCCTTCTCGGTGCGGGAGAAGCCGCGTACGGCTTGCTCGTCGGCCTTTCGCTGCAGGAGCTCGGGCATGTGCTGAGCGCCGGCTACGCCCTCGGCGACGGAGCCGGAGACCTGGCCACCACCGTGAAGATGGTACGGGTCGCGTTGCTGGCGCCGCTGCTGCTGGTGATCGCGAGGTTCGTCCCGGACGGACAGGTGGCGCCGGCTGTCGCGGCGCCGAAGATCAGGGTGCCGCCGTTCCTCGTCGGCTTCTTCGCGTTGGCGGTGGTCAACTCGCTGTTCGAGGCGCCCGTTGCCGTCGTGACGACCATGCAGTGGCTCTCGGCGTTCGCCCTGGCCGTGTCGATGGTGGGCATCGGGCTGGCGAGCAGGGTGTCCCTCTTCGGGAAGCTGGGGCGGCAGGCGCTGGTGGCCGGGGCAGCGGCGTTCCTAGTGGTCGGCGGGATGGCGGCCGCCTACGTCTGGCTGGTGGCGGGCTAGCTTCGGATTCGGAGGCTCGGGGGCGGCTGCAGGTTTGCCTCCGTGGGCACAGTGTGGGCACGTAGTGACCACCGCTGTCAACAATAGGTTGACAGAGCACTCCTTGTCAACCTATTGTTGACAAGGAGGTCGAAGGTGACTGACACCACGAGGATCGACGAGCAGAAGTTGGCCGAGAGTCTCGCAGCCTCGCTGACGGAGGCGACTCCCGGCCTCGGGGAGCGCATCGCCAACGATCCCGAGGCGTACCTCGACCTGGTGGCGGTCGCCGCCAAGGCGGAGCGCAAGACCGGCGAACTGCTCCGCTCTGCGGTCACGGCAGCGCGCTCGGCAGGGCAGAGCTGGGAGGCGATCGGCGCCAAGCTCGGCATCTCACGGCAGGCGGCGCAGAAGCGCTACGGCGAAGGTGCGGGCGGCGGCGAGGAGGCCGCGAGGCAGGGCGGAGAGGGTGAGGTGCGCGTCATCTCGGGGCTCACCGCCTTCAACGAGATGCGCGTGCTCGAGCGGGTCGGGCGCTACGGTTGGCACTCGATCGGCTACGGAGCCTTGCATCACGTCGTGCGCAAGTCGGACAGGCAGTGGTCGCACGTGCGCATCGTCGGAGCGCCGGAGACGATGGCGAAGCTGCTCGCGGAGGGCTGGGAGATGGTCGGCTCGATGTGGTTCCCGTGGGCCTACCTGAAGCGGGAGCTGAGCGAGCCGGCACTGGTCGAGGAAGACGGTCTCGGGTCGTCCTTGAGACGGGTCTAGCGGCGAGGCGGGTCGCCGCCGGCGACCGACTTCTAGAATGTCGTGGTGAGTCGCGACGCAGCAGGAGCCAAGGAACCCCGGCGCTTCGCGGACCAGCGCTTCGTTGGGCTGGCGCCTGGCGAGCTCGAGCTCGAGGGCGCCATCGTTCTCGGTTGCACGTTCGTCGACTGCGACCTCAGCGAAGCGTCGTTCGCGCGCACTCAGCTAGCCGACTGCAGCTTCAATAACTGCGAGATGCCGCTGGTGAACGTGACGGGAACCGTGCTCCAGACCGTCGCCTTCGACACCTGTCGCTTGACGGGAGTCGTCTTCAGCGCCGTGAGCAAGCTCCCGATCGTTCCGGAGGCGACCTTCAAGGGCTGTGACCTCAGCTTCTGCAGCTTCCGTGAACTAGACCTGAGGGCCTGCAGCTTCGAAGAGTGCCGGCTTCACGAGTCCGACTTCATGAGATGCGAGCTCGAAGAAGTGTCGTTCGCCGGGGCGGATCTGTCGCGCTGCACCTTCCAGCGAAACGGCTTGGTGAAGGCGGATCTGCGAGGCGCACGCGGCTATCAGATCTCACCGCTCGACAACAACCTGCGCGGCATGAAGGTGTCGCTACCCGAAGCCATCGGCCTGTTGGCCGCCATCGGCGTCGAAGTGGGGTAGCCGACGTTCGCCGCGGACTGGTTGTGCGCCTGCACCCGCCGGTCGCTGCGGCCGCTAACTTGTCGAAACGCGTCCCCGGCACGTACAGTGCGCTAGCAGAATGAAACCTGACGGCTCATCCGTCGCCTGACGCGACCCCCGGGCTCGCCCCGACAGCCGGTCGTAGCGACGCGGGTGCGCCAGGAGGTACGAGCATGGCCGCCGTGACCGGAGAGCTGTCTCCTTTCGCCGTCTTTCGCAACCGCAAGTTCCGGGCGATGTGGTCGGCCCAACTCGTCGCCACCATCGGTGACTCGCTCGTCGACATCGCCGCGGCGATCCTCGTGTACCGCTTGACGGGCTCCGCGCTGTCGGTCGGCCTGGTGTTGATGGCCACGGCCGGCCCGGCCCTCTTGGTCGGGCTGTTCGCGGGCGTGGTGGTCGACCGCTACGACCGCAAGCGCATCATGGTCATCTGCGACGTGCTGCGCGGGCTCATGGTGCTCTCGATCCCGTTCTTGATCTCGTTCGGGATCGGCTGGCTCTACGTGGCAGTGGCGCTGATCAGCGCGGTCGGCACCTTCTTCCACCCGGCGCACTCCAGCGTCCTGCCCGAGATCGCCAGCGACGAGGAGCTCGCCGCCGCCAACTCGATGCTCGCGATCAGCGGCTTCGGGTCGACGGCACTGGGCTTCGCGGCCGGCGGCATCCTCGCCTCGGCGGCCAACATCGAGTGGGCCTTCTACGTCAACGCCGCCACGTTCTTCGTCTCGGCGTCCATCATCTCGAGCATCGCGATCCCGAAGCTCGAGCCCGACGCGTCGACGAGCGCGCAGTCCGTCATGCGCAACCTGGGAGCGGGCCTCAACTTCCTGTGGAAGAGCGACATCCTGAGGTCGTTCTTGATCATCTCAGCGGCCGTGGCAGTAACCTTCGGGCTGCACAACGCCTTGCTGTTGCCGTTCGCGGTCGAGGCGCTCGGCGCCTCGGAGTTCGTCTTCGGGCTTCAGGAGGGCCTGACCTCGCTGGCGTTCGTGTTCGGTAGCCTGTTCATGGCTTCGCGCGCCGACCGCCTGCGCGAGGGGCAGTGGTTGACCATCTCCCTCATCGGCATGGGCGTCGTGGGCATCCTCTACTCCGCCGCCGCCAACATCCCGTGGGCCATCGTGCTGATCATGGTTTCGGGCTTCCTCAACGCGCCGTCGTCGATCGCCGGCCGGCTGATCATCCAGCGGCAGACCACGCGCGAGATTCGCGGCCGCGTGAGCAGCACCTTCTCGGTGGCGTCCAACGCCTTCTTCCTGATCGGCATGGTGCTGGTCGGGTTGGCGGACTTCTTCGACATCCGGCTCGTCTACTTGGTCACGTCCCTGGCCGTGCTCGGCACCGGGATCGCCACGGCGCTGCTACCCGGTCTCGGGCAGCCGGCCGCCGAGTGGCGCCGCGCCGTCGCGCTGCTGCGCGGCGCAGCTGCTGCCCCCGGGCTGCTCCACACGCGCGGGGCGACGGTCCAGGACTACGCGGCCCTCGCCGTCCACCTGCCGGTCATCGGCACGCTCACGCCGGCGGAAATGCGCGAGCTCGCCAGCGCCACCCTGGTCGCCGACGCACCGGCCGGCAACGTCGTCATCAGAGCCGGCGAGGTCAGCGACGCCGGCTACTTCATCGTCAAGGGCAGCGCCGTTGCTGGTCGCGACGAGGCCGGCGGCTACCGCCCGCTCGAGAAGCTGAACGCCGGCGACTTCTTCGGTGAGATCGCCGCTCTCACGGGTGTTCCGCGAACTGCCCAGGTGGTCGCGGCCGAGGAGACGACGCTCATCCAGGTGCCCGCCGCGGTGCTCAGGCGCATGTCGGCGAAGCCCGATCTCAACCGGCTGTTCCTCTCGAAGATGACCGAGCGCATGATGCGCATGGACATGGTCGACATGCCGCGCTTCGCCGGGCTGTCCGAGCAGACCATGCGCGAGCTGCGCACGCCGCAGGAGGCCCCGGTCGTGGTGGAGGACCTCTCGGGGCAGGCTGGCGACGACGCGCAGGCTGTCGAAGGGATCTAGGCGCGCTACCGGCGGTACCGTGTGTCGGGAAGCGAGGCCAGGATGCAGGTACGGATACCGTTCGGGAAGCTCGGCAACAAGGGCGTAGCGGCGCTCTCCAGGCTCGAGGCGCACGTGAAGAGTTGCGGGCTAGAGCACTCGCTCTTGGAGCTGGTGAAGATGCGGGCGTCGCAGCTCAACCGCTGCGGGTACTGCCTCGACATGCACAGCAAGGTGGCCCGCGCCGCCGGCGAGACCGAACAGCGTCTGTACGTGCTGCCTGCCTGGCGCGAGGCGCCCTTCTTCACCGCACGCGAGCGCGCGGCGCTCGAGTGGACGGAGGCGGTCACGTTGGTTGCCGAGAACGACGTTCCCGACGACCTTTACGCCCGCGTGCGCGAGCAGTTCGGCGAGAGCGAGCTCGTCGATCTGACGTTGGCGATCACCACGATCAACTCGTGGAACCGCCTGGCGGTGGCGTTCCGCTCCGAGGTCGGGTCGTACCAGGTGGCCGACTAGGCGAGCTTCGGGCTCGCTTGGTCAAGTCCCGCTCGCCGCTGGCGTGCCAGCCGCCCGCGACAACCGGTCTCCCGAGCGGAGCAGGCCGGCCTTGCCGGCGAGCTCGTCGAGGAAGGCGTCCTTGTCGGCGGGCGAGATCATCACGTTCCCGGCAAGTCCAGGACCGTAGACGAGGTAGAGCCTCTGCAGCGACAGTGCCGGTGACGCCAGCGGATTGCGGGTCGGCTCGACGCTGGCGATGTCCGCCAGTCGGATGCGCAGGCGGCACAGGCCGAACCTGACCACCAACCAGTCGCTGCCGATGCCGTAGCGCATGGGGAAGACGAGGCCGACCAAGATGCCGGCGACCGCGACCGTGGTCAGCGCGGTCTCCCACAGGCCGGCGCCGTCGACAGACTGCCAGACCGATATCCACGCGCCAAGCACCGCCACGACCATCGCACCGATGGCGACGGCGATCAACACGTCAACCTTGGACGGATACCAGTTCACGATGCCGCCAGTATACGAATCCGGTGTGGCGGCCGGAACCGCAGAGGTCAGGACCGCGCTGCGGTGACGACCGCGGCCACGTCAGGCTGCGTGCGCAGTTGGCCCGGGTGGGTGTCGGTGAGGCGCGCCGCGCTGCTATCCGGCTGCTCGTGCTCGGCGGCGAGCAGCTTCAGCATCGACCTGGCGATGACGGGGTCGAAGCCCACCCCGCTCTCTCGTTGGATCAGCGCCTTGGCGTCCTGGTAGCTCCAGGCCGGCCGGTAGGCACGGGCCGAGGTCACGGCATCGTAGACGTCAGCGATCGCCATGATGCGGGCCAGCAGTGGGATGGCGTCGCCTGCCAAGCGGTCGGGATAGCCGGTGCCGTTCCAGCGCTCGTGGTGATGTCGGATCACCTCGAGCTCCTGGCGGCTGAGGCTCAAGGTGCGCGCGATGCGCTCGCCGACGGCGGGGTGGGTCTCGATGACGGCCCGCTCCTCCGGCTCGAGGGGACCCTGCTTGTTGAGCACGGTGTCCGGTATCTCGATCTTCCCGACGTCGTGGACCACGCCGGCCTGGGCCAGGACACGCAGTTCCTCGGCCTGCAGCCCGAGCTCCTTGCCCAGACGCACAGCCAGCGCGGCGACGCGTTGCATGTGCCCGGCGGTGTACGGGTCGCGTGCCTCGGTGGCCACGACCAACGCCCTGACCTCGGGGCGGAGCCCGTACGACAAGCGTCGACCGACGTCGTGGTCGAGCAGCGCGGCGAGGCTCGAGTGCAGCGCTCCGGCCTGCATCTGCCTGGTGAAGATGATGAGCATCGTCACGATCGCGGCCAGCAAAATGCCGTGATACAGCCACCAGCTGAGCTTGAACACCTCGCCCAGCGCGATGATGATCTGCGACACGCTCACCCAGCCGATGACGTGGAGCATGACGAGGTGGATCGCCGAGCGCGCCAGGCGGTAGCCCTCCAGGAACCTCACGCCGGCGACCATCAGCAGGCCGATCACCAGGATCGCGACGCCGTACTGCAGCGGCTCGGCCTGGACCGGCACGAAGCGCGCCAGGTCGGGCCAGATCATCAACGCGGTGTCGAACGCTACGACGCCCAATGACCAGAGGAGCAGGGTCTTCAGCAGGCCGGCGCGAGACCCCGTCGGGCGCAGGTAGGCTGCTGCCACCATCCAGGCGGAGAACGCGATCAGCGCCAACTGCGACGACATCGGGGTGACGACCGAGAAGCCGATCAACACGCCCGGCGTCGACAAGCCATGCAGAGCGAAGAGCCCCGCCATGCCGGCGAAACCGGCGGCCAGGTACACGACGCGTGCGTCCTGCGCTCGCGCTCCGGCCACGCCAACCATCAGGGCGAGGGCGGCCGCCAGCAGGGAGGTCGCCGAGACGATCCAGAAGTGCATCTGGGGAGCAGCGAACGTGGGGTCGCTGTTCGGCGCGGTGAACAGCAGCCAGAACAGCAGGAACGCGACCAGCGATCCGGCTAGCGGCCCCAGGAGTACCTTGACGTTCCTCACGCCCAGCAGCATGCACGCGCGCCTCTTACGGCGTAATGACGTCGTTCACTCGGTTTTCTGGGAGCGGGCGCGCCGTTCTCTGGTGCCTACGGGCCTCAACCCAGGTCGGCAGCCACCTCGGTCGCGACCCAGCGCCTGAAGAACGGGCTGTCGAACACCGGCCCGGCGTCGCCCAGGACGAGCAGACCGCGTGCTGTGAGCGCCTCGACGGCCTTGTGAATCGAGGAGGCGCCGGGCAGCGCGTACTGGTCGCGGACCTGGGCCGAGTAGAGTTGCTCGACGCCGAGTCCCACGACCCGCAGCACGTCCTGCTGTTGCGCCGACAGGTCGTTCCAGATGCTCCGCAGCAGCGGCGTCTCGTTGCGCACCACCTCGTCGAGGGCCGGCAGCACGTCGGCGCTCGTCAGCTTGCGCTTCGTCGCCAAGCCTCGGAAGTAGAGCTGCCTGGCCACCTGGATCACGTCCTGGGTGCGTGGCCCGGCGAGGCGGATGATCTCGAGGCCGACTCCCGGGGCAGAGCCGCTGCCGCGCGCCAGGCGCTCGTCGATCCACTGCGCGAACGTCTCCGGGCCGATCGGACCCAGCGGCAGCAGGTCGAACATCTTGTAGAAGGCGCGCTTGGGACCGATCAGGTCGTGGATCAGCGACTCTTGGGAGCCGGCGCACACGAAGGCGAGGTCGCCGTGGCGCTGCATGACGTCGCGCAGGTGCCACTCGGAGCTCTCGCCGGCGAACGCGCGCACCGCTTGGAACTCGTCGAGCACCACGGCCACCGGGCGCTTGGAGTCGGCGCGGACGTGGCTGAGCCGCTCGAAGACGCCCTCGAAGGCGCGCCGGCGCTCCTCCTCGCTGGCGGTGCGCCTGTCGATCCCGAAGGTGATCGCGGGCGGGCCGCCGCGCTCGTCGAGCCTCACGGTCACCCGCGGGGCGAGTCCGCCCAGGAGGTCCTCGAGGCGCAGCTTCAGCCAGCGCGTCTCCAGGTAGAGCGAGCGCAGCAGCCTCGCCGACACGTCGTAGAGGTTGGTGGCGGTGGCGACGTCGACGGTGACGACGATCGGCTTGGGCCGGGAGTTGCGAGCGGACTCGGCGGCGTTCCAGATCGTCGAGCTCTTGCCCATGCGGCGCGGGCCGTAGACGAGGAGCCGCGAGCCCGTCAGCAGCGCGGCGCGGATGCGCGCGACCTCGGCCTCGCGGTCGGCGAAGTGATAACCGGACACGCGCTCGCCGGTCCTGAAGGGGTTCTCGGTCGGGCGGGCAGCCATCGTCAGCCCCTTTCGCCTGAAGGCGATTCGCTAATCGGTGAATCGCCGTTCGGTGAAACGATAGCAGGTCGGGTCGTCGCCCGCCAGCCGCCAGCTTCGACCCGCCCGGCACCCCGGACCCGCGGAGCTATGCTCGGCTGCGTGAGTCACGCGTTGCTCGACATCCACGCCCACGTCGGTCGGCTGCTGGTCGACCTGCCGCCCAACCGGCCCGAGGACCTGCTGGCGACCATGGACCGCTATGGCATCGGCAGGGCCTGCGTGATGGCGGTCGAGAGCCCGGAGGAGCTCGACTACTACGTTCCGACCGAGGAGGTGCTGGCCGTCTGCGCCCGCCATCCCGAGCGGCTGATCCCTTTCTGCTCGGTCGACCCCCGCCGGCGCTACCCGGAGACCTTCGAGCCCTACCCGATCCTCGAGGAGTACGTGGCGAGAGGCTGCAAGGGCTACGGCGAGATCCTCGCCGGCGTGCCGATCGACGATCCCGGCCTGCAGAAGATCTACGCCGCCTGCGGCCGGCTCGGCCTGCCCGTGCTGTTCCACGCCGACCACCTGATCTGCTCGGACGCGCCCGGCTTCCCGGGCCTGAGGCGCATGCTCGAGCGCTACTCCGACACCGTCTTCATCGGTCACGCCGTGCGCTTCTGGGCCGAGATCTCTGCTGACGCCACGCCGGACCAGTTCCACATCACCGTCTACGCCAAGGGGCCCGTGAAGCCAGGCGGAGTGACGGACCGCCTCCTCGCCGAGCACCCGAACCTCTACGGCGACCTATCTGCCGGCTCCGGCTACAACGCGCTCACGCGCGATCTCGAGTTCGGGCTCGAGTTCCTGGAGCGCCATCAGGACAAGCTGCTGTTCGGCACCGATGTGCTCAAGCCCGGCCAGGAACTGCCGATCGTCGACTTCTTGAGGCAGGCACCGATCAGCGACGGTGCCAAGGCGAAGATCACTCACCTCAACGCCGAGAGGTTGCTGCGGCTCTAGGCCGCGCCTCAGTAGTGCCCCAACAGCCCCAAGCGCATCGCCCGCCGCTCGAACAGCTTGAAGGCTGCCAGCCCGACCAGAAAGTAGACGACGCCGCTCAGCCACAAGGAGGCCCAGTCGGCCGCCGCGAACGACCCTAGCGGCACCCCTTCGGCCATCACGCGCCTGACCATGTCTATGCCCTTGGCGGTGGGCGCGAGCTCCATCAGCGGCACGTTGGCGATGGGGACGTAGGCGATGCCCATGAGGGCGAACTGCGTCATCTGCAGCACCGAGTTGACCTGCTTGTAGACGATCGTCAGCCCCGCCACCACGTACGAGAGGCCCATCACGCCGAGGAAGGTGGCGGGCAGGATGGCGGCCAGCGACAGCACGTCGATGCTCATCCACTGCCCGGCAGTGACCATGCTGAGCACCATCAACACGACCACGATCACCAGGTAGACGAACAACGACGCGATCATGCGGAAGAGCAGGATCAGCCATCCCGGCACGGTGCTCATGTAGAGCTGCTCGAGGGTGCCCCTGAGGGCCTCGCTGGTGAGCTCCCAGCCCATCGAGTTGACCCCGATCATCAGCAGGAACCAGAAGGCGTTCGACACCAGCAGGTAGCGGACCATCGAGTCCGCCGTGCTGGGGTCGCCGATGAACCTGACGCCCAGCAGCAGGAACACGAAGATCGCGTAGAACGTCACGATCATGCTGATCGTGTTCGGCAGGTAGCGCTTGAGCTCGATGACGGTCTTCGCGAAGTTCGCCCTGAACGCGTGGTGGTAGCCGTTAGCCAGCAACGACGGCCTCCTGTCTTGCCGCCTTGGTCGGTTCCATGGGCGGCGCTCCGTTGTTCTTGACGAGACGCCTGAACACCTGCTCGAAGCGCACCGTCGTTCTCTCGATGCTCTCGACCTCGGCGCCGGCGTCCCGCAGGAAGTCGGTCAGCCGGAACAGCTCGCCGGCGGCGCCCAGTTCGACCTCGAACGCGCCGTCCTCGAACGAGGCGACGGTGAACTGGCCCTGCAGCCTGGCGCTGTCGCCAGGGCCGAGCGGCGCAGCCAGCGTGACGGCGAACGCCCGGGTTTGGAAGAGCTTCAGCAGGTCGTCGACGAGCGCGTCGGTCACGACCTTGCCGCCGGAGACCACCACCACGCGGCGGCACAGGTCCTCGACGACCGGCATGTCGTGCGAAGAGAGCACCACGGTCCTGCCTTCGGCGGCGATCTCGCGCAGCAGCGCGCGGACCTCGTGCCCGGTCTCGACGTCGAGGCCGAGCGTCGGCTCGTCGAGGATCACCAGCGGCGTGTCAGCCAGCAGCGCCACCGCGATGGCCAGCTTCTGCTGCATGCCGCGCGAGAGCTTGGCCACCACCTCGTTGGCCTTGGCCTCGAGCCCGAAGCGCTCGAGCATCTGCCCGGCCGACTGCCTCACCGAAGCGGCCGAGCGGCCACGGTTGCCCGCGAAGTACATGAGGTTCTCCATCACGCTCAGCCGCCAGTAGAGGTTGCGGTTGCCTTCGAGCACCGCCGCGACGTGACGCACGGCCTGGATGCGCTGCGGCCGCGTGTCGAAGCCGTTGACCTTGATGGCTCCGGCGTCCGGGTGGATCAGGCCGCAAGCCATCTTGATCGTCGTGGTCTTGCCGGCCCCGTTCGGTCCGAGGAGGCCGAGGACCTCGCCGCGGCCCACCTCGAAGCTGACCTCGTCGACGGCGGTGACCCGCGTCCCGTTGGAGCCTCCGTAGGACTTGCTGACCCTGTCGACGTGCAGTAGTTGACTACCTGACAACCTGCTCACCGCCGCTCTCGCTGTACCGGCGCTTGGCACCTGTGCCGCGCCTCTAGCAACTCATAGTTGAGCAAGTGTAAACTTGCTGTTTATAGATGTCAAGGTTTGGTTTGCAATTACCCGGCGGGTTGAGTCTGAGGCTCAGGTCACCGCGTCCGCGGATCGAGCGCGTCGCGCAGCCCGTCACCGAGCAGGTTGAACCCCGTAACCAGTAGCACGATCGCCAGGCCGGGAAACACCGATGTCCACCAGCGCCCCAGGATCACCTGGTTGCGGCCCTCGTTGATCATCGCGCCCCACTCCGGCGTCGGCGGTTGCGCGCCGAGCCCGATGAAGCCGAGGCCCGCCGCCAGCAGGATCGTGAAGCCCATCCCCAGCGTGCCGCGGATCACGATCGGCGCGATGATGGCGGGCAGGATCGCGCGCAGCATCAGGCGGTGGTGCCTGGCTCCCAGCGCCCTCGCCGACTCGACGTAGACCTCCGACTTGGCTGAGAGCGTCGACGCGTAGGCGATGCGAGCGTAGCCGGCGATGCCGACCAGCGCCACCGCCAGAATCGCGTTGTTGAGGCTGGGCCCGAGCACGGCGGCCAGCGTCATCGCCAGCAGGATGTTGGGGAACGCCAGCAGCAGGTCCATCAGGCGCATGATTACGGTATCGGTCCAGCCGCGGAAGTAACCGGCCAGCAGGCCCAGAGGGGTTCCGACCCCTGCCGCCAGCGCGACCGCCAGTACCGCGATCAGCAGGTCGTAGCGGGCGCCGTAGAGCACGCGTGTGAAGACGTCGCGCCCGTACTGATCGGTGCCGAACCAATGCTCGGCCGACGGCGGCTGGAAGCGCGAGGGGATGCTCAGTCTGATCGGGTCGTAAGGCGTCAGGTACGGGGCCAAGATGGCGGAGAGCACCATCAGCAGCACGATCGAGCCGCCGATCACCAGCGACGAGTTGAGCTTGAAGCGACGGCGGCTGGAGAGGACGGGCAGCTCCGTCTCGCCGCCATGCGCGGCTTCCATGGCGGCGGGGCTAGTCATAGTGGATCCGCGGGTCGATGAAGGCGTTGAGGATGTCGACGAACAGGTTGATCAGCGCGAACACCACCGCGATCAGCAGCGTCGCGCCGATGACGGCGTTGTAGTCGAGGGAGTTGACGGAGTTGATGAAGTAGAGCCCCACGCCCGGCCAGGCGAACACCGCCTCGACCAGCACGTTGCCGCCGAGCAGGTAGCCGATCTGGATGCTGACGACGGTGATGGTCGGGATGATCGCGTTGCGCAGCGCGTGCTTGTAGTACACGCGGCTCGCCGCCAGGCCCTTGGAGCGCCCGGTGCGCACGTAATCCTTGCCCATCTCCTCGAGCATGCCGGCCCTGAGCATGCGGATGATCACCGCGACGAGGCCGGCCGCCACCGTGATGGCCGGCGCCGCGAGTTGCGCCAGCGCTGAACGGAAGGCCCGCATGTCGAGAGCCAGCAGCGCGTCGAGGGTGTACAGGCCGGTCACGTGAGGCGGGGGAGCCACGCCGGCGGCAAGCCGACCCTCGGCCGGCGGGAAGATCCCGAGCTGGTAGCCGAACACGAAGATGATCACCAGCCCGAGCCAGAAGTTCGGCATCCCGAGCGAGACCAGCGAGCCGATGCGCAGCAGGTGATCGGTGAGGCGGTTGCGGTGCAGCGCTGCCAGCACCCCCAACGGCAGCCCGATCACCAGGGCGAGGAGGACGCCGGCGAGGGTGAGCTCGACGGTGGCAGGGAAGCGCCGCAGCAGGTCGGACATGATCGACCTGCCGCTGGCCAACGAGACGCCGAGGTTCCCGCGCAGCACGCCGCCGAGGTAATGCACGTACTGCACCGGCAACGGCCGGTCGAGCCCCCATTGGCGCCTCAGCGCCTCCTCGATGTCGGGCTGTACGGGCATGCCGCCGTAGTACAGCGCCACCGGGTCGCCCGGCACCATGCGCACCAGCGTGAAGGTGACCAGGCTGATCCCGACCACCAAGAGCATCAGGGCGGCCAAGCGGCGGAGGATGAACGGCAGCATCGATCAGTGCTCAGGTAGACACCAAGCGGGGGCGGACCGCAGAGCCCGCCCCCGCTCGACGTTCACAGACTCAGTTCTTGCGCACGGTGTTGAAGAACCAGTCGCCGGACGGGTAGATGATCCAGTCCTGAACGACGTCCCTCACCACGTACGGCAGCACCGCGTTGTACAGGTAGGCAGACGGCATCTCGGCCATCAGGATCTCCTGAATACGGTTGATGATGGTGGTGCGCGCCGCCGGGTCGATGGTCTCGGCCAGCTCTTCCGCCAGTGCGTCGACCTCGGCGTTGCTGTAGTAGGCGTAGTTGCCGCCGGGGCCGGCCGAGGCGGTCGTGAAGGTGTTGGTCACGAACTGGTCGGTCACTGGGGCCGCCAGGCCGGAGACGACGTACATCGGCATCGTGCCCTCGCGGAAGCCTTCCACGAAGGTCGGCCACGCGACGGCCTGCACCTCGGCGCGGATGCCCACCTCGGCGAGCTGCGCCTGGGCGACGACGGCCGAGATCTCGCGCTGAGCGTTCCCGCTGTTGTACGAGATGGTGGTGTCGAAGCCGTTGGGGTAACCGGCCTCGGCCAGGAGTGCGCGGGCGCGCTCGAGGTCACGGTCGAAGTCCCAGTAAGCGTCGTTGAAGCCCGGCAGCAGGCTCGGGAAGGCGCCGCGCGCCGGCGTCCCGAGACCGAGAGTGGCGGCTTCCAGGATCTCTTGCTGATCGAGAGCGAGCTGCACCGCCTGGCGCACGCGCGGATCGTCGAACGGCTCGTTCTTGTTGGGCATGTAGAGCGTCTGCAGGCCGACCGTCAGCTGGTCGAGGACCCGCAGGTTGGGGTTGGCGAGCGCCTGCTCGAGGATGTCGATCGGGGGATTGTACATCGCGTCGAGGCTGCCCTGCTGCATCAGCACGTACTGGCTGGCGAGGTCGCTGATGAAGCGGAACGACACGGCGTCGAGCAGCGGCGCACCGGACCAGTGGTCCTCGAAGGCGAGCAGCTCGTAGACGACGCCGGGCTCCCAGCTACCCCACGTGAACGGGCCGGTGCCCATCGCGTTGTTGCGCATGTGCTCGTTGACGGTCTCGGCCTGCACGCCGCCGTTGGCCATCACGTAGGCCTGGCTGTGGATGGCGCCGGTCGGGGTCTGCACCAGGAGGCCGAGGAAGAACGGGCATGCGGATTGCAGCTCGACCGTGACCTCGTAGGGCGCAGTGACGGACACGTTGTCCTGGCCGATGCAGGTGCGCAGCAGCTGCGCTGGCGCGAAGTTGAGCGTCAGCACGCGCTGCAGCGAGAAGACGACGTCCTCGGCGGTGAGGATCGAGCCGTCGTGGAACGGCACGTTCTCGCGGATCTTGAAGACGTAGGTGCGGCCGTCCTCGGAGACCTCCCAGGACTCGGCCAACCACGGCTTGTAGTTGGTGGTGCCGACCACCGTGCCGTCCGCCAAGGTTTCGGTGTCGTAGCGGATCAGCGTGTCGTAGAGGTTGTTCGCCATCCAGGTGGCGGCCGCGTCGGTGCTGATGTGCGGATCGACGCCCGACGGCTCGAAGTAGACGCCGAAGTTGAATATGTTCGACTCGCCCTGCGCCTGCGCGAACGTCAGCAGCGCGGCAACGGCGATCGTCAAGAGCCTATAGGTCCTCTTCATCTACCCGCCTCCTCGGTGGCCTTCCCTCCGCCTCTTCGGGCTACTCGACTAGACCCGTGCGTCCCGGCTCGCGGCGGAAGTTGGCGATCAATTGGAACGCGTGCAGTTTACACGTTGGCGGCGCCCCGGCGTCGGAGGCGCCGGCAGCTACTCGAGTAGCCGGCTGCCGAGTTCTTCCCGGGTCAAGGTCTCGTCCTCGCCAAGCACGCCGTTGAGCCGCAGCAGGTGCGAGGTGACGTCCAGGTACTCGCGCTCCTCGAGGCTGCCCGGCGCCCAGCGCGGCATGGCCGCGCTGACGTAGCGGTACAGCGCTCCGGCGGTGCCGAAGCGCTCGAGGTCTGTCAGGGGCGGAGGGCTGCCGAGCGAGAACGCCATCGTCGAGAGCCCGATCTGCGACCCGGGCATCACGGCAGCGTTCTGCGGGTGATGACAGCGGGCGCAGTAGCGGTGGTCCTCCGGGAAGGCCAGGACCGCCTCCTCGAAACCCGCGCCGGTGGCGCCGTGACAGGTGGCGCAAGCGAAGTGGTAGAGGTCGGCGCCGCGGGCGGCTTGGGTGCTCTCGGGGGTAGCGTCTTGGGTGTGCGGATCGTCGTGGGGCGGTGGCTGTTGGGCTCGAGCCGGGGCAGTGGCGATGGCGAGTGCGAAGAGCAGCACCAGACCAGAGATCGCTAGGGCGGCGACGACTGCGGCTGACCTCGTCATGACTACGGCTAGGGTAGCGCGCCGCTGCGCTCGAGGCTCACCTGCGGGCCAACAGCGCCCACACGCCGGCGGCCGAAAGCATCAGCCCACCGGCCAGGTTGAAGCCGCGCCGCCCGCGGCCCGACGCCACCAGGTTCCGGGCGCCGGTCGCGAACACCGCGTATAGCGCGGCGTTGAGCGTCGCCAGGCTCACGAACGTGACGGCGAGGACCAGCTGCTGCGGTCCCACGGGCGCCGCCGCGTCGATGAACAGCGGCAGGAACGATACGAAGAACACGATGCCCTTGGGGTTGAGCGCGGTGACGAGGTAGGTGTTCAGGAACAGCCGCCGGCGCGACGTCGGCACTGGTGCGGTGCCGATGGCGTGTTCCCCGGGCCGCACCCCGGCACGCAGTTGCCTGACGCCGAGGTAGAGGAGGTACAGGCCGCCGATGGTCTTCACGATGGTGAAGGCTGCGGCGGAGTTGGCGAGCACGACGCCCAACCCAAGCAGCGACACCACCACCGCCGTCGAGTCGCCCAAGGCGACGGCCGCGACCAGCGGCAGGTTCGCCCTGCGGCCGTGCGCCACCGAGTAGCTGATCACCGTGAGGATGGTTGGTCCCGGGATGACCAGGAGAACCGTGGAGGCCGCTACGAATGCTAGCCAGAGCTCGATTGGCACGGCTTCAGGTTAGTTGAAGTTGGGGCCGGCGGTCGGCGGTTTCTCAGCGGGGTAGCTCCCCCCAACCTGCTACCCTCTCCCCAAGCGAACCACCCCGGAGGCCCCATGCGTTTGCCGCGTGCCATCCTCGCCCTGCTCGCCTTCCTGATCTTCGTCACCTCCTGCTCACCCCAACAGCCCCCCGAGCCACCGCCCCCCGACTGGCTCTGGGTCAGCGTCTGGGGCGGGAGCAAGCTGCTCGCTTTCGACGAGGAGCAGTTGCAGACCGGTGCCACCGGCGCCGAGGCGGCTCTCGCAATAGGGTTCGGCACCGAAAGGCGGCCTTACGGCTTCGACTTCGATGCGAACGGCGACCTGTGGGTCGGCATGCAGGACGGCGAGCTCCTGAGGTACGCCGCGGACGACGTGCGCACGTCAGGCACGCCGACACCGCAATCCGAACTCACCACCGGTGCCTCTCACGTCGCCGGCGTGAGGTTCGCGCCCAACGGCTGGCTCTGGGCCGCCGTGGCGGGCAAGATTCTGGGCTGGGACCCGGTCACTCTCGCCGCAGGTGGCGCTCCTGGCCCGGACGTGACGATCACCAGCGCTTCGCCTTACATGGCGACCTACCCCAACGACCTGGTCTTTGACGCCGAGGGCGGCTTGTGGACAGTCGGCCTCGATGCGGTGCTCCGTTTCGCCCCTTCGCAGCTGGCAGCGGACGGGGAGGTGGAGCCCGACGTCGTGATCTACTCCGACGGGACGTCCCTGCAGTCGCCGAGGGGCTTGGCGTTCGACGGGAACGGCGACCTCTGGGTGTCGACGTACGTGGGCTTCACCGTCGAGAAGTTCCGGCAGCAAGACCTGGCAGCGAGCGGTTCGCCCGCACCTGTCGTCGCGCTCCAACCGCCTGGGACCTACAGAATGCGGGTGGCGTTCGACGCGGACGACAACATGTGGGTCAGCGCTATCTTCGCGCCCGGGTTCGGACCTGCCGGCTATGTGGCGATGATCGCACCGCAGAACCGGGTGAGCTCAGGGCCGGCGGTCGCGAGCGCGGAGTTCTCGGAACTCGGTTCGATAGATGTCGGTGGCGCCATGGTGTTCCATCCGCGGCCGCGCTGACCGTTGCCGGGATTCGCTCAGTCCAGCGCTGAGCGACGCACATAGCGCAGATGCGTAGCCGCCGGCCCAGTGACCACCGAGTCGATGCGGAACCGCGGCCCGGGCTCGCGCAACCCCTCGAACAGGCGCCTTCCGCTGTGGAACAGGACAGGCGCCAGGGCGATCTCGAGCTCGTCGATCACGTCCATGTTCAGGTACTGCTGGATTACGTTCGCCCCGCCCGAGATGCGGACGTCGCGGTCGCCCGCTGCCTCCCGTGCCAGCTCGAGAGCGCGCTCCGGCCCGTCGTTGACGAAGTGGAAGACCGTTCCTCCCGGGCGGACCCAAGGTTCGCGCTTCTTGTGGGTCAGGACGTAGACCGGAGTGTGGAAGGGCGCCTCTTCCGGCCAGCTGATCTCACCTTGCTCGAACATCCGCATGCCCATTACGTTGGCCCCGGTACGCTCGAACGTCCGGCGAACCATGTCGTTGACAGGACCCGTCTCTCCTCCCGGCCCGAACTTGAGGCTCTCGCGCATGTAGTGGGTGTTCAGCAGCCAAGCCATCAGCGCTCCCCACTTGGAGCCCCACGCCTTGTGCTCGGGCGCGTCCCAGTGCTCGATGGACATGCCTTCGGGTGCCATGAAGCCGTCGAGGCTCAGTGCGATGTTCACGAAGACCTTGGACACTGCCTCTCCTCTCGCTGAGGCCGCGTTGATCGCTTAACCACCAGGACCGATCTGGAACTCCGTCGTGAACGAGCCCTGGGGAAGCGGCGTCATCTGGTTCAAGTCGAAGTCGATCAGGCCACCGACGCTCCAGGTGACCACCTTCGAGTACCCGTATGGCTCGCTGGGCGTGAACGTCAACCCGGTGTCGTCCGCGGTCCACTCGGCATCGCCGGACACGAAGTTGCCGTCCACCTGAACTATGAACCACCTGCCGATGATCACGGTTAGCACCGGCTCGCTAAACGTCATGGAGATGGGCGCCATGGGATCGACGTGCAAGGCTCCAACGCTCGGGCTCACCGAGGTCAGCCGGGGCAGGAGGTCGCCCACCTCGAACTCCTCCACGTATGACTCTGCGAGCGCGTTGCCCGTGAGGTCGGCCGCGGTGGCGGCCAACTCCAGCGAGACCGTGCTGTACTGCTCGACCGGGAAGTTCGCGCAGTCCAGTTGGCTGTCGCTGGGCCACGTCATCGTGCAGGCCACTAGCGGGGTCAGGGACAAGGCGGACTCGGTGGCGGCCTTGTCCATCGCCTCGCTGAAGCTCAGCAGCAGGGAACCGCGGTGGGTGGCGTTGTCGTACTCGAAGCCCACCTCGGTCACCGTGGGTGGGCTCATGTCGATCGGGGTCACGGTTCCGGTCGCGGCCGGCGAGGAGTTGCCTGCGCGGTCCTCCGCCGCCAGCCGATACTCGTACTCGGCGTCGTTCGTGAGGCCGGTGACGTCGGTCGAGGTCCCGGGCGCCGCGACGAAAAGGTT
>CAYNOS010000015.1:15542-52256 GCA_964398985.1 uncultured bacterium | reverse complement strand
TGTGGCCCGAGTACACCGGCGGCAGCAACGTGGTCGACGTCTACGTCGGCTACCTGCGGCGCAAGCTCGAGGGCGACGGCGAGCGTCGTCTGATCCACACCGTCCGCGGCGTCGGTTACGTGCTGCGCGAGGAGTAGACGGCCGGTAGGCAGTGAACCTGAGGCTGCAGTTCACGCTGGTTTTCGGTGCGTTCATCGCCGTGATCCTCTCGGCGGTGGCGCTATCGGTGTACGTGCTCACCGAACGCTCGCTGAGCGTGGGCGTCGAGGAGCGGGCTCAGTCGGCGTTGGCGGGGTTGACCAGCGGCGAGGGGACTATCAGCGAAGCGCTGCAGAAGCTGCCCAACGACACCTACTATCAGATTCTGCTGGTCGGCACCACGCCTCGGGCGCCCGAGAACATCTCGGCGATCAAGGCCGGGGTGCCGTATCCCGACACCGGCTACCCGTTGGTCGGCGCGCTTTCCGACCAGACGCTGCAGAACCTGGTGGCCAACCGTTCGGCGGCCACCACCGTCACCAGCGGCGGCGAGCGCATCCGGGTCCTCGCCCGTCTCGGCCGCATCGACTTCCCGACGCAGGGCCGAGTGGTGCAGGCGGCCTTCTTCGTCGGCGTGCCGGCGGGGCTGATGACCAGCACCTTGGAGCAGTTGGCCCGCGACCTGGCGTTGACCGTGCTGTTGGCCTTCTTGGCCTTCGCGCTGGGCGTCTGGGTGCTTTCCGAGCGCGTGCTCGGGCCGCTCAAGCGCGTCACCGAGACCGCCGCGCGCATCTCCGGGTCGGAGATCACCAGGCGCGTACCGGTCACCAGCAACCGCGACGAGATCCGCGACCTCTCGGTGGCCATCAACAACATGCTCGACCGCCTGCAGGAGTCGTTCGAGACACAACGCCGCTTCACGGCCGACGCCAGTCACGAGCTCCGGACGCCGGTGACCGCGATCGCCGGGCACGCCGCGTACCTGAGTCGCCGCACCCGTCCCACGCCGGAGCAGACGGAATCGCTCGACGTCATCCGCCGCGAGGCCGACCGCATGGGCAAGCTCGTCAACGACCTCCTGGAGCTCGCCCGCGCCGACGCCGGGTTCACGGTGCAGCGCGAGCCCATGAACCTGGTCGAGGTCGTGCACGCCGTGCAGGCGGAACTGCTGCCAACGGCAGGCTCAGCCACCATCGAGGTGCACGCTCCGCAGCCGCTGGCGGAGGTGCTGGGCGACGCCACCAGGCTCAAGCAGGTGGTGCTCAATCTCGTGCACAACGCGATCAACGCCGGCGCCGAGCGCGTCAGCCTCAGCGTCACGCGGGAGAAGCAGCAGGTCAGGCTCGAGGTGCTCGACGACGGCGCCGGCATCCCCGCCGAGGCGCTGCCACACCTGTTCGACCGCTTCTACCGGATCGACGGCGCCCGCAGCGGCCGCGGCAACGGCAGCGGGCTGGGCCTCGCCATCGTCAGGTGGATCGTCCAGCAGCACGACGGCACCGTGACCGTCGAGTCGAAGCTGGGAGAAGGTTCGGTGTTCACGGTGCTGATCCCGGCGCTCGACCCGCGGCAGACCGGCGAGGCGCCGGGCGTTCCGAAGCTGCAGGAGTACCCCGAGGGCCGGCACGGCAAGCCGCCTGCCTTGAACTGAAGCTCCGGGTCCGACTCGTTCTGGCCGCTGTCTGACGGTCAGGCGATGCGGACGCCCGAGCCCTCTAGCACGCGGCCGATGACGTGACTGGTGGCGTCGCCAAGCAGTTCGCGGGCCGCGTCGAGGGCGTCCGCAGCGACGAACAGCACCATCCCGACGCCCATGTTGAATACCTCGAACATCTCGCGAGCATCGATCTCGCCGGCCGCCTGAATCACTGCGAACACCGGCGGCTCGGGCCACGTGCCGCGCTCGACCACCGCTCCCAGCCCGGCGGGGAGCGTCCGCGTCAGGTTGCCCGGCATGCCGCCCCCGGTCACGTGCGCCATGCCCTTCACGAGTCCGGCCGCCAGCAGCGGGCGAACTCGCGACAGGAAGCTCTCGTGGGGAGCCAGCAGGGCATCGGCGACGGTCCCGCCCTCGAACGGCTCGTCGAACCTGCCTGCCAGCACCGAGCGCGCCAGCGAGAAGCCGTTGGTCTGCAGGCCGCCCGAAGGCAGAGCCAGCAGCAGGTCTCCGGCCACGATGCGCGAGCCGTCGACGATCTCGTCATGTTCCACGATGCCGATCACGGTGCCGACCAGGTCCAGTTCACCGCTGGCGTACACGCCCGGCATCTCGGCGGTCTCCCCACCGAGGAGCGCCATGCCGGTCTCGCGGCAACCGCGCGCCACCCCGGCAACGACCTCGGCGACGACCGCCGGGTCGAGCCGCGAGCTGGCGACGTAGTCGAGGAAGAACAGCGGCGTCGCGCCCTGCACCAGGATGTCGTTGACGCAGTGGTTCACGAGATCGCGGCCGACGGAGGCGTAGGCACCGCGCTCGACGGCGAGTTTGACCTTGGTGCCGACGCCGTCGGTCGAGGCTGCCAGCACCGGCCGCCGGTAGCCGGCCGGGACCTCGAAGAGGCCTCCGAACGCGCCGAGCCCGCGCAGCACTCCGGCGGTGTAGGTGCTGGCGACCGAGTCCTTGATGCGCCGGAGCGTCTCGTCGGCGGCCGCGAGGTCGACCCCCGCTTGTAGGTATCCCTTGGGCAGCGACGACATGGACCGATTCTACCGGCCGAGGGAGTGGCTACACTGGCTCGTGCCGCGAGCTCTCGACGTGCTGTTCCCGTTGCCGCTCGGCCCGCTCACCTATCTCGAGCCGCTGTCTGGCGGCCGCGTCGAGCTCGGACAGCGGGTCGCCGTGCCGTGGCACGGCGGGGTCAAGGTGGGCGTCGCGGTCGCGGAGCGCAACGTCGATCCCGGTCGCGGCCTCGAGCTCAAGCACGTGCTTGGTGCCCTCGATGCCGTGGTGTGGCTGCGTCCTTGGGCCGCCAGGGCGATCGACTCGGTGGCGCGCTCGAGCGGGGTGCCGGCCGGCCTGGTGCTGGCGACGCTGGCGTTGCCGGGCTTGGCGCCGGATCTCGACCACCAGGTCCGGCTTCACCAGGATGCTCCCGAGCTGCTGGGCGCGGAAGTCGCCAGCGACCCCACGCTCGCCGGGGCCGCTCCCACCGGTGGCTGGGCACGACCCGGAGAGTGGATGCCGGCCGACGACGTTCCGGCCGCCGCGCTCGACGTGCTCAGGAAGCAGGGCCTGGTGGACGAGCGCCTAGCGGAACGGGCCCGCACCAAGCGCGTGTTGGTGCCTCTGCACGCGGCCGATCAGGGGCTCTCCGGCAAGCGTGCGGACAACCAGCGTGCGGCGCTGGCGCTGCTCTGGGAGGTCGGCTTTGCCGATAGCGCCGCGGCCCTGGCGCGCGACGCCGGGGTGGGGGAGAGCACCGTCCGGAGCCTGGTGACCAAGGGCTACGCCGGCTACGCGGAGATCGAGGTCGCGGCGCCCGCGATCGTCGTCCCGCACGAGGGAGAACGCGAGCTGCCGAGGGTGCCGGAGCTGACCGTTCCGCCCGAAGGAGATGGCGCCGTCGTCGGAGGCACGCGGTTGGAGCGGTTGGCCGCGATCGCTCCACGGTTGGACGAGGACCTCGAGCTGGGCCGCAGCGTGATCGTCATCGCCCCGGAGGTAGCCATGGCGGCCGCGGCCGCTGGCGCTCTCGCCGATCGGTTGCCGATCCAGTACCTGACGGGTGGCAGCGACGAGGACAGCCGGCGTCGCGCCTGGCAGGAGGTCGGCGAGGTAGGTCCGGTGGTTGTCGTCGGCACCTTCGCGGCGCTGCTGGCGCCGGTCAGCGAACTCGGCCGGGTCGTGCTGCTCGATGCCGGCAGCGAGTCGTACAAGCTGCTCTCGGGAGCACGCACCCACGTGGCCAAGGTTGCCCAGCAGGTGGCGCAGGCGGCCGGCGCCGCGCTGACGCGCGCCGATGTCGCCGTGACGCCGGAGATCCTGCACGCGGTGCCGGAGGCGTCGCGGCGCGCCCTGCCGCTACCCGACCTGCGGCTGCACGTCGCTGACATGCGCGAGAGCGCCAACTGGCCCTTGCACCCGGACCTCCAGCAGACGCTCCGGCAGGTCGCCGAGCGCGGCAGGCAGGCCGTCGTGATCGCGCCGCGCCGCGGCTTCTCCGGCGCGTTCGGGTGCCGGGCGTGCGGCTGGGCGGCCCCGTGCCCCAACTGCGACCTGACCCTCCGCTATCACCTCGACGACGCCCGCCTCAGATGCCATCAGTGCGGCCACGACGAACCACTGCCCGACACCTGCCCGGACTGCGGCAACGACCAGCTCGAGGCGCTCAAGGGCGCCGGCACCGAGTGGGTGGCGTCGCAGCTGGCACGGCTGCTCCCCGGAACGCTGCTCGTGCGCTACGACCGCGACAGGAAGGACGACATCGCACCGCTGATCGCCGGTGAGCCGGGCGTGATCATCGGCACCACCGCGGCGCTGCGGCTGCCGGTGCTGCCGGCGCTGTCACTGATGGCCGTGACGTCGTTCGAGGCTCACCTCTACCAGGCCGACTACCGCGCTGAGGAGGAGGCGCTGCGCGCGCTGCTGCAGTTCGCGGAGCTGGCGCCGGCCAAGCGCACGCTGCTGGTGGTGCAGAGCCACGCGCCGGGTCACGCGGTGCTCGAAGCGCTCGCCGCCGACGACACCCAAGCGGCTGTCGCGGCGCTCGTCGAGCGGCAGCTCGAGCGTCGCCGGCGCTTCGGTTACCCGCCCTTCACGTCGCTGGCCAAGCTGCAGTTCACGGCCAAGGAACGCTCGGCGGCGCTGCAGGCGGCCTCCAAGGCGGCGGACTCCCTGCTGCTCGCCGGCGCGTCGGCCGACGAGGTGCTGGGTCCGGAGGCGGCGCCGGTCGAGCGCGTCAGGGGTCGTTACGCCTACCACCTGCTGCTCAAGGCTGCGGACGACACGCGCATGGAGGCGCTGCTGGCAGCGCTGCCGCAACGCTTCGCCGGGGTCACGGTGCGCAGTGACGTCGACCCCAGGATGCTGGGCGAGCTGATCGACTGAGGACCTGCGACCGGGGGGCCGGAGCCAGCGCCGGACGCGCCCGCACCGGCGCCGGCGCTATCATGTCCGGGTATGTTGCGTAACCGCCGAGCCTCTTTCGAGTTCGAGCTGCTGGAGCAGTTCGAGGCGGGGATCGAGCTGACCGGCAGCGAGGTCAAGTCGCTGCGCCAGGGCGGCGGCTCGATCGCCGAGTCGTACGCCCGCGTGCAGGACGGCGAGGTGTGGCTCGAAGGCATGAACATCCCGACGTACAAGGACGCCAGCTACAACAACCACAACCCGGTGCGGCCGCGCCGCCTGCTGCTCAACCGCCGCGAGATCGACGAGATCGAGAAGGGCCTCGAGCGCAAGGGCCTGACACTGGTGCCCCTGAGGCTTTACTTCAAGGGCGGCTGGGCCAAGGTCGACATCGCCCTGGGGCGCGGCAAGAAGCTGCACGATAAGCGTCGCGCCGAGGCCAGCAGGGACGCCAAGCGCGAGATCGAGCGCGAGCTGTCGCGCCGGAGCCGCGAGTGACGGAACTCGCCGGCGCCGGCGGCCGCAGCGGCGCGGTCCTCGCTCGTGTCACGTTGGTTCTGCTGGCGCTGGCGTTGCTCACCTCGGTCGGCGCCCAGCCCGAACTGGTGGTCAACGGCCGCACCATCGCCGGCAACACCACCAGCCTGGTCAGCGGCGTCAGTTACGCGCCGGCCGGTCCGCTGGCGGGTGCGCTCGGTGGGATCGTGGCGGTCGACGCTCAGCGGGGGATCGTGGCGATCGACACCGGCGCCAGGCTCCTGCAGATCGAGGTGTATACCGACGCCACCGCGGCGAGCGCGGCGAGCGCGGCGCTGCGGCTCGACGGCGTCGTCATCGGAGGGCCCGGCGCCCTCGACGTCGGCGGCGAGGTCTACTTGCCGGTCAAGCAGGTCTCCGAGGCCCTGGGCGGCAGCGTCACCTTCTTCGACTCCCTGGGGCGCGTGGTGGTCGTGCAGCCGCGCGCGCGCATCAGCGCCATCAGGCGTCAGACGTCCCCCGAGCGCATCGAGATCAGCGTCAGCAGCCCCGTGCGCTACAGCGTCTTTCACAACGAGCCGATCGACTCGCTGCTGGTGCACTTCGAGCGCACCGACATCGAGCTGGAGCTGCCGGTCCTCGACGGCGAGCAGTTCGTCATCGCCACCGCCAGCTCCGCCAACGGCGGCAGCGACGTGCGGATTCAGCTGGAGCCGGACGTGGGCTACCAGGTCTACCGCCTCCCCGAAGGCCGCGGTTACCGGTTGGTCATCGCGTTCGGGCCGGTCGGCGAGAGCGCGTTGGCAGCCGGCAGCACGGTCGTGATCGACCCCGGTCACGGCGGCGACGACACCGGCCTGGAGTTCGCTGGGATCGGCAGCGAGAGCACCTTGACGCTGTCGTTCAGCCAGCGGCTCGCTTCCGAGCTGCGCGCCCGCGGCGTGGAGGTGAGGTTGACGCGCGACACCGACCACCACGTCGAAGTCGCGCGACGCTCGAGCGCCGGCGTGGGAGCCGACCTGCTGATCTCCGTGCATGCAGCACCGTTGCCGGTGGGGGAGTTCAACCTCTACTACCTCGGCGACGCCGCCGACGTGGCGGCCCTCGAGATGGCGATTCGCCAGAACGCATCGGCGGCGGCAGCGGCCGAGACCGACCGGCTGCGGCGCGAGCTGCTGCTCGGCCTGGTTCCCGACCTGGCGCGCGGGCGGGCGCTGGCCGAGGGGCTCGGCAGCCGCCTGTTCACCCTCGGCGACTACCGCGCCAACGAGCTCGCCAGCGCGCCGCTGCAGGCCCTCGGGGGCGCTGCGGGGCGAGGCGTGCTGGCGGAGTTCGCGGCCGCCGACCTGGCGGCTCCCGAGCTGCCAGGACGGCTGGCGGAAGCGCTGGTCAGCCTGCTCGAGCAGCAAGCGGTGACCAATCGGTGACGAACCAGCTGCGTGACAAGCTCGTCAAGGCGCTCCTGACGCCGCAGGTGCTCGTCGCGGCGCTGCTGCTAGTGGCCGCGGTCGCGCTCCTGACCGGCATCCGCCGCGTGCAACCGCCGGCCGCGCCGGTGGTCGACCTCGGCGCTGCCGCGGCCCAGACGGTGAGCTTCGACGCCCGGCTGGTGCTAGCCGACGACGCTCAACTCGAGTGGCAGAAGGTCGTGAGGATCGATGCGCCGGACACGCCGCCACTGCGGCTGGCCGCGGTACTGGCGGCGCTGCGGCAGGCGTTGCTGGACGAGGGGCTGTGGCCCACCGCCTTGCCGGCACCGTTCGTCTATCTCGAGACCATCGACCGTGCGGTTTACGCGGTCCTCGACGTTCGCACCCCCGAGCCGATCGCCGTCAGCGTGGCCCGCGAGCGAGCGCTCCTGCGGGCGATAACGGCGACGACGCTGGCCAACGGCGTCGACGAGGTCCGGTTCCTGCGTGACGGGCGACCCGCCGAGACCCTGCTTGGTCACGTGGCGGTGCCCTCCTCGCTGTGAAGCGAGCGCGCCTCCAGCCTACGGGTACATCCTCGTCAGCATGCGAGGGAACGCGATGACCTCGCGCAGGTGCGCCCCACCCGTCAACCATGCCAGCAAACGCTCGAGACCCAGCCCGAAGCCGGAGTGCGGCACCGAGCCGAAGCGGCGCAGGTCCAGGTACCACTCGAACGCCTCGCGCGGCAGGTCGTGCTGGGCGATGCGCTGCTCGAGCAGGGCAAGGTCGTGGATGCGCTGCGAGCCGCCGATGAGCTCTCCGTAGCCTTCCGGCAGGATCAGGTCGGCCGCCAGCACCCGTGTCGGGTCGCCGGGGACGGGCTCCATGTAGAAGGCCTTGGCCTCGGTCGGCCAGAACTCTATGAACGAGGGACGATCGAACCGTTCGCCAAGCAGGGTCTCGTGAGGCGCCCCGAAGTCGTCGCCCCACACGAGCGGCTCGCCCTTGGTCGCCAGGTAGGCGAGAGCGTCGTCGTAGCTGACGCGCGGGAAGTCGCCATTCGCGGCCGGCTCGAGCTTGCCGACGTCGCGGCCGAGGATCTCCAGCTCTACTCCGCGTCGCTCCAGGACCCTGCCCACCAGATAGCTGACGAACTCCTCTTGGAGCGCGAGGTTGCCTGCGTGGTCGAGGAAGGCGACCTCGGGCTCGATCATCCAGAACTCCAGGAGGTGCCTTCTGGTCTTGCTCTTCTCGGCGCGGAAGGTCGGGCCGAAGGTGTAGACGCGACCCAGCGCCAGCGCTCCCGCCTCGGCGTAGAGCTGGCCGGACTGAGCGAGGTAGGCGGTGTCCTCGTCGAACAGGTCGATCTCGAACAGGTTGGTGGTGCCCTCGACCGCCGTGGGCATGAACAGGGGCGTGTCGAAGCGCACGAAGCCCCGCTCGCCGAAGAAGTCGTGGACGGCGCGCTCGACCTCGTCGCGCACGCGCATCACGGCCCACGGGCCGCGGTGACGCAGGTAGAGGTGCCGGTTCTCGAACAGGAAGTCGACCCCGTGCTCCTTGGGCGTGATCGGGTAGTCGACGCTCTTGCCGACCAGCCGCAGATCCCTCACCGCCAGCTCCACTCCGCTGGGGGCGCGGGCGTCGGCCCGCACCTCGCCGGTGACGATCAGGCTCGCCTCCTGGGTGAGCTCCGCTGCGCGCTCGAAGACTTCCGGAGCCACTTCGGACTTGACCAGCACGCCTTGGACGAAGCCGCTGCCGTCGCGCAGCTGCAGGAACGCGATCTTGCCGCTCGAGCGCACGTTGGTGAGCCAACCTGCCACGCTGACGCGCTCTCCGACGAGCTCAGGCAAGGATGCGATGGGGGTATGAGGCATGACGAGAAGTCTAGCGCTAGTGCGCGGCCGTGCGCAGCGTCAGCGCCTCTTCCAGGGCAGCCACCACTCCGCACTCCTCGACGTCGCCGACCGCCGGGAAGCGTTCGAGCAAGCCGGGGGTGCTGTTGGCCATCACCCGCGGATGCCCGACTACCTCGAGCATCGGCAGGTCGCCGCCCGAGTCTCCGATCGCCATCACGTCGGCCAAGGGCACCCGCAGGTGCTCGGCGAGGTAGCTGACGGCGGTGCCTTTGGTCACCCCGGAGCGCGTGAGGTTGACGAAGGCTACGCCCGGCAGCGCCGGACTGTGCGTGGCGACCGCGGCCACGCCGCTTGGCACGCTGGCCAACAGAGGGACCTCGCCACCAGCGGTGAGCACCCACTGACACCGCACGATCGGCTCCGACACCGCTACCTCGGAGAGGTCGGTGACCAAGGCGGAGGCGCCGATCAGCTTGGCGTGATCGTCGCTGAGCTTGGTCTTGCGCTCGACGTACATGTTGGTCGGGGTGTAGAGCTCCAGGACCACACCGTGGCCGCGGGCAATATCGATGATCGCGTGCACCGCGTCCTCCGGCAGGGCCGCTGCCATCAAGGTCGGCCCGTGTGCGAACGCCACATGCGCTCCGTTCTGGAACACATGCGGGTTGTTGGGCCCGATTCGTTCGGCCAGCCGCTGCGCGCTGCCGAAGCCCGGCCGCCCGGTGCAAGCGGCGACCTGCACGCCCGCCTCTTGCAGCTTGCCGACCGCCTTGAAGACGCAGTCGAGGACCTGGCCGTTGGCCCCTACGAGGGTACCGTCGATGTCGACGACCACCAGCGGTATCACGAATTGCCGCCGGCGGGCGATCTCACGACCTGCAGGCCCAGTTCGGCGAGCTGTTCCGCCTCCAGCGGTCCCGGCGCTCCGGTGAGCGGATCCACGCCGCTCTGGATCTTCGGGAAAGCGATCGTGTCGCGGATGCTGTCGACGCCGGCAAGCAGCATCACCAGCCTGTCGAGTCCCCAGGCGATGCCACCGTGCGGCGGCGCTCCGTAGGAGAGCGCGTCGAGGAAGAAGCCGAAGCGTCTCTCGGCCTCCGCCATGTCGATGCCGATGGCCGAGAACATCTTGAGCTGCAGGTCGTGACGGTGGATCCTGAGCGACCCTCCTCCGACCTCGTTGCCGTTCAGCACCAGGTCGTAGGCGTACGCCCGGACGCTTCCCGGGTCGGTCGCGAGCAGGTCGACGTCGTCGTCGTGAGGCCTCGTGAACGGGTGGTGCATGTAGGTGAACGACTCTCTGCCGTGCTCGTCGCTGATCGGATCGAGAAGCGGGAAGTCGACCACCCACAAGAAGGCTAGCTCGCTGGCGTCGGGGCGGACGCCGAGCAGGTCGGCGAGAGCCAACCTCACCGCTCCCAGCGCGGTGCAGGCTGTGGTGCTCGCGGCTCCGACCAGCAGCAGGAGGTCGCCGACGGCGCTCGCCGTCAGCGCCAGCTTGGCGATCTCGCCGGGGCTGAGGAACTTGGCGATGGGCCCACTGAAGCCGTCCTCGGAGCGCCGCAACCAGGCCAGGCCCTTGGCGCCGGCCTGCTTCGCGCGGGCCTCGAGGTCGGCGAGGTGCTTGCGGCTGATGCCGGCGGCCTCGGAGCCCCCGACGTGGATGGCCATCACCTTGCCGGCTGCACCCAGCGGACCGGCGAAACCCTCGAACTGGCTGTCCCGGAACAAGCTAGACAGATCGGTCAGTTCGAGCCCGAAGCGCACGTCGGGCTTGTCGGAACCGTAGCGCGCGAGCGCCTCCTGGTAGGTGAGGCGCGGGAACGGCGTCGTGATCTCACGGCCGGTGGCCTGCTTGACGACATGCTGGAGGAGGCCCTCGTTGAGCGCGAGGATGTCGTCCTGAGTGACGAACGACATCTCGATGTCGAGCTGCGTGAAGTCCGGCTGGCGGTCGGCTCGCAGGTCCTCGTCGCGGAAGCAGCGCGCGATCTGGAAGTAGCGGTCGAAGCCGGCCATCATCAGCATCTGCTTGAAGAGCTGGGGAGACTGGGGCAACGCGTAGAACTCGCCCGGCCGGACGCGCGCCGGCACCACGTAGTCGCGCGCTCCCTCGGGTGTCGAGAGCGTCAGCAGCGGGGTTTCCACCTGCACGAAGCGGCGCTCGTCGAGGTGATCCCAGATGGCCTTGGTCACGCGGTGGCGCAGCATCAGCGGCTCTCTGGCGTCGGGCCTACGGAGGTCGAGGTAACGATGCTTGAGCCGCAACTCCTCGTTGACCTCGCTGGCATCGACGCTGCCGTCGACCAGGAACGGCGGGGTCTTGGCGCGGGACAGCACCTCGAGCCCGGTCGCCAGCACCTCGACTTCGCCCGTCGCCAGGTGCTTGGCCCTCTGCTGGTCGGGGCGCTCACGCACGGTGCCGGTCACCTTGAGCACGTACTCGCTGCGCAGCGCCGAGGCGGCCTCGAAGACGGCAGCCGTCTGAGGTTCGACGACGACCTGGGTGAGACCGAAGCGGTCGCGGAGGTCGATGAACACCAGCCCGCCGAGGTCGCGGCGGCGGTTGACCCAGCCCGTGAGCACCACCTCGGCGCCCGCGTGCTCGCGCCGCAGCGCCCCGCAATCGTGGGTCCTCATGCGAGGCCTCCGGTGAGGCGCAGCACGGTGGCGGGGGTGAGATCGGCGTCCGCGACCGCCACCTGCTCGCCGCTGACAAGGTCCTTGATCTGCCACACCCCTCGTTCGCGCTCGTCGGCGCCCCGCAGGCCGGCCAAGCGCGCGCCCGTCCTGTCGGCCTCCTTCAGGCCCTTCCCGGGGTTGCGCCGCTGGTAGGCGAACTCGACGCGCAGACCGGAACGCAGGGAGTGCGCCACGGCCCCGGCCTCCGCAACCGCCTGGTCGTCCAGGGGAACCAGGAACAGCACGGGACCCGAGGTGGCGGCGTCGCCCGCGATCTTGCCTTCCATCTCGAGAGCGTCGAGCACCCTCTCCATCCCGAACGCCCAGCCGACGCCGGGAAGGTCGGGGCCCCCGAGGCTGGCGATCAGCCCGTCGTAGCGGCCTCCGCCTCCCAGAGCGGACTGGGCGCCGATGCCCGTGTAATGCACCTCGAACGCGGTGCGGCGGTAGTAGTCGAGGCCCCGGACGATCTCCGGGTCGATCTGATAGGGCACTCCCCAAGCGTCGAGATGCGCGGTCACTTCCTCGAAGTGCTCCCGCGAGGCGGTGCTGAGCCGGTCGAGCGGGCGCTCCAGCGCGCTGATCGCCCGCCGGTCGCCGGCATCCTTGGCGTCGAGCAGGCGCATCGGATTGAGGCGCAGGCGCTCCTGGCTGGTGGGGGTGAGCTCGCCGACCTTGTCCGCCAGGGCGCGGCGCAGGTAGTCGTTGTACTCCATGCGATCGCCGGGGTCGCCGACCGAACCGATGCGCAGCTCGAAGCCCTCGAGCCCGGCCGCGCTCAGGCAGGCCGTCAACAGCTGCGCGGACTCGGCGTCGGCCAGGGGGCTGCCGGTGCCGATGATCTCGAAGTTGACCTGGTGGAACTGGCGGGCGCGGCCCCGCTGTACGTTCTCGGCGCGGAACAAGGGACCGGCGCTCCACAGCTTCACCGGCAGCGGCCGGGTGTGCATGCCGTGCTCGATGAACGAGCGCATCACCGAGGCGGTGAACTCCGGGCGCAACGCCAGCCGCCGGCCGCCGCGGTCGTCGAACGTGTACATCTCCTTCTGGACGACGATGTCGGCCGACTCGCCGACGGAGCGTTCGAACAGCTCGGCATGCTCGAACACGGGGGTGTCCAGCTTGCCGGCTCCGGCGCGCCCCAGCACGATCTCGACCGCGTCGAGCACCTGACGCCAGGCCGCTTGCCGTTCGGGGAGGACGTCACTGGTGCCCTTTACCGTCTGAACCTTCATGGAGGGAGAGTCTACTTCACGGCCTGCGGCTGCGCTCACGTGAAGCGGCCGCCCGAAGGCGGCCACTTGGTCGGAGACTCTACGCGAGGCGGCGCGAGCGCGGCCCCGCTCTGGAAACTCGTCAGGGGAGACTGACCGGGAGGCCGTTGCTGCTGGTGCCGTCGACTACCACGAACACGAAGCCCGATCCGGCGCCGGCCGGAACCGCGAACTCGATGCGGGAAGTGGTCCACGAGGTGGTCTCCACGCGCATGCCGCCTTCGCCGCTCATGTTGGCGCCAACGAGCACGTAGCTGTTCTCGGACGCCCCACCTTGGCCGTCACCGAAGAAGCGACCCTGCAAGACGACGTTGCCCGTCCCGTTCGGAACCGTCACCGAGACCAAGGTTGGAATCACGTTCTGGCTGACGGCAGCCGTGGGGGTGCATGCCACCAGCCCCATGGCCACGAACACGAGGGTTATGAAAGCGAGACGCTTCACTGTTGCCTCCTACGCGCAGAGCCTACGGTCAGGCCGCTTGGGCGTCAATGTATTGTTTCATAGCCCAGCGAAGGCCGATTCTGGACTCGTCACGCGCCGGTCAGGGCCTGAGGCTCGAATTGGGCTGGCCGGAGCCGGCCCGTGTACGATTGCGACCGGGATGAGCAGTCACTTCTTCGCCTACCTCGCGCGCCTGAAATACATCCAGCGCTGGGGCCTGATGCGCAACACCAGGGCCGAGAACTCGCAGGAGCACAGCCTGCAGGTGGCGATGATCGCTCACGCGCTGGCGGTGATCGAGAACAGGTACTTCGGCGGCACCGTCGATCCCGACCGGACGGCGTTGCTGGCCGTCTATCACGACGCCGAAGAGGTCATCACCGGCGACGTGCCGACCCCGATCAAGTACTTCAATCCCGACATCAAGGGCGCCCTCAAGGACATCGAGACGGTCGCCAGAGAGCGGCTGTTGGCGATGCTGCCGGCGGAGCTGCGAAGCGACTACCAGGCGCTGTTCTTCCACGAGTCCGACGATGACCACGCCTGGCACCTCGTCAAGCAGGCCGACAGGCTGACCGCCTACCTCAAGTGCCTCGAGGAGGCGAAGGCCGGCAACCTCGAGTTTCAACGCGCCGAACAGAAGATCAGGGCCGACCTCGAGGCCGGCGCCACCCCGGCATTGCGTTACTTCCTCGACACCTTCGTGCCGTCGTTCGGCCTGACCCTGGACGAGCTCAACTGACATGACCGTGGCGCCCACCGAGTCGGTTGCCGGCCTGGCCCAGCAGCTCACCGACCTGGTCGCGGCGAGGCGCTTCGAGGAGATCAGGAGACGGGTCGACGACGTCTCGCACATCGAACTGGCGGAGACGCTCACGGCGCTGCCTCATGAGGTCGAGGCGGTGGTGTTCAGGGTGCTGCCGCGCGACGCCGCTCTCGACGCGTTCGAGTACCTGCCCACATCCGATCAGGAGCAACTGCTCCTCAACCTCGGCGACGCCGAAGTGGCGGCGATCCTCAACGACATGTCGGCCGACGACCGCACGGCTCTCCTCGAGGAGCTGCCCGGCAAGGTCACCAAGGCCCTGCTCAACCTGCTCGACCCGAGACAGCGGCAGATCGCGACGCGGCTGCTCGGCTACCCGGAAGAGTCGATCGGCCGGCTGATGACCCCCGACTACGTAGCGGTCAAGCCGCACTGGACCGTCGCGCAATCCCTCGAGCACGTGCGGCGCTTCGGCAAGGACTCCGAGACGCTCAACGTCGTCTACGTCACCGGTCCCGGCGGAGTGCTGGTCGACGACATCCGGATGCGGGAACTGTTGCTCGTCGACCCGCAGACGAAGATCGAGGAGCTGCTCGACGAGCGCTTCGTCGCCCTGGAGGCCGGCGACGATCAGGAGATCGCGGTGGCCGCCTTCCAGCGCTTCGACCGCAGCGCCCTACCGGTCACCGACAGCCGCGGCGTCCTGGTCGGGATCGTCACGGTCGACGACGTGCTCGACGTCGCCAGCGAGGAGGCCACCGAGGACATCCACATGCTCGGTGGCGTGGAGGCGCTCGAGGAGCCGTACCTGAAGACCTCGCTGAAGGGGATCATCCGCAAGCGCGCGTTCTGGCTGGTGCTGCTGTTCGTTGGGCAGACCCTGACGGCGACCGCCATGGGGCTGTTCGAGACCGAGATCGCCAGCGCCGTGGTGCTGGCGCTGTTCCTGCCGCTGATCATCTCCTCGGGCGGCAACTCCGGGTCGCAGGCCGCCGCCTTGGTGACGCGCGCGATGGCGCTCGGCGAGGTGACGGTCAGGGACTGGTGGGTGATCGCCAAGCGCGAGTTGGCGGCCGGTTTCGCGCTCGGACTGATCCTCGGTGTGCTCGGGTTCCTGCGGGTGGCGGTGTGGGGCGTGGCGTTCGACGCCTACGGTGACGCCTGGCCGCTGATCGCGGTGGTCGTGTTGCTCGCGTTGGTCGGCGTCGTGCTGTGGGGCTCGCTCACGGGATCGCTGCTGCCGATCGTGCTCAAGCGCTTCGGCGCCGACCCGGCTGCTTCCTCGACCCCGTTCGTCGCCACCATCGTCGACGTGTTCGGGATCGTGATCTTCTTCCTGCTGGCCAAGCTGGTGCTGACGGGGACGCTGCTGTAGGGCGTCAGCCCACCTCGAGCTCGAGTGTGACGACGTCGCCGTCCTTGACGCTCTCGGCCTTCTGCACGCTGAGCTTGATCGGCACGATGTAGCGGCCGTCCTTGGGCCACAACGCGGTCTTCCATTCGGTGTCGCCGATGCGAACGGTCGCGGGGATCATGCCCCAGCCATACGTGACGAAGGGCGACATGGCCTTCAGGTCGGCGGCGACGGCCGCCGGCACCGACACGAAGTGGAAGGGCGCCGGGCCTCGCCAGTACCAGACCTCGCCGCTGAACTCGAACGTCATCAGCGAGGATGCTAACGCCCGGCGGCCCGCGGCGCAGCGACTCGAGGTCGCCGACCGGCGGTGGCTCTTGGTGGAGCCGAGATCGCGGCTTGTCTCACGCCTCGACGCTCGGCCCGAGGCTGCGGCGCAGCAGCTCCATGATGTCGACGAAGTCGGCGTCGTCGGCTTCCGGCTCGACCTCGGCCTCGTCGACCTGGTGGACGTCTTTGCCCTTGGCGAGCTTCTTGCGCGCCGCCGCGCGCAGGCGCTGGCTGGCGCGGTCGGTCAAGGCGCCCATGTCCAAGGAGTCCGAAGCCAGCTTGACGATCTCTCGCCTGCTGCGCTTCACGTCCTCGGCCGGCGCGGTCTCCAGCTCACCGAGGCCGATGTCGGCCGGTGTCCGCAGCTCGTCGTGATAGCGCAGTGTCAGGGCGCGCAGGGTGCCGTCGCGGGCGACGATCGCCACCACGTAGGCCCGGCCGCGCATCACGAACGTCGCCATGCCGGCGCGGCCGGCGTCGGCCATGCTCGACACCAGCAGCCGGTAGGCGGTCGTGGCCTCGGGGTCGGGCACCAGCACGTAGGCGTTCTCGATGTAGGAGGGGTCGAGGTCCGACTCCCGGACGAACGACTCGAGGTCGATGGTGCGCGATCTCTTGGGGTCGAGGGCTTCCAGTTCCTCGTCCTCGATGACGACGAACTCATCCTCGATCGGGTAGCCGCGCACGATCTCACGGTCCGTCAGCAGCGCGCCGCCTTCTTGGCTGACGTACCGCCGCTTCAGTGGCGTGCCGTCGGCGTCGATCATGCGCAGCGCTGCCCGGGAGGCGCGCGTGGTCGAGTAGAGGTCCACCGGCAAAGTGACGAGCCCGAACGCCAGCGTGCCGGACCACACCGGTCGGCGGGTCGGCGCGCCCTCCGCCTGCACTGCCGCGGGCTGGCTGCGTGGCCGGCTCGAGCGCTTGCGGCTGCTCTTCCTAGCCACGAGCGTCACTCGCATTCGGGGCCGCCTTGCCCTTGCGGCTGCCGCCCTTGGGCCGGCCGCCGAGGCTCTTCTCGAGCGCCGCCGTCAGGTCCGAGGTAGCGGCTTGCTGGCGGCGGCGAGTCGGCTTCTTGACAGCGTCGCCACGCCGCTTCTTCTCGATCAGCTCGAGGACGCTCTCGCGGTACTCGTCCACGTAGGTCGCGGGCTCGAAGTCGGCTGCCAGCATGTCGATCAGCTGGCGCGCCATCGCCAACTGCTTCGGCTCGAGGTCCTGCTCGGTGCCGGGGGAGAAGTCGTCGAGCGGGACGATCTCACTCGCGTACCTGAGGGTGATCAGCATCGGGTAGCCGGCGTGCAGGCGCAGCGAGCCGACGTACTCCTTGCCGCGCATCACCCAGTTGGCCACGCCCTCGAGCTCCTCGAGCCCGAGCGCCGCCACCAGAGCGTAGTACGCAGCGTCGTCGCCATCGGGGCCGAGGTAGTAGGGACGCTGATACCAGCGGTACTCGATGGTCCCCGGCGTCACGAAGCGCGTGACGTTGATGGTCCTGGAAGCTTCGGGTTCCAGGGCCTCCAGCTCCTCGGCGTCGAGGCTGACGAGCTGGCCCTCGTCGGTGACGAACCCACGCTCTGAGGCCTCGTGCTCGACGATCTCGTTGGTCTTCGGGTTGACGAGAACCTGGCTCACGGGGTGACCGGACGAGCGGTGGAGCAGCCTGAACGACACGCTCTGGTTCTCTACGGCGGAGTAGAGCTTCACAGGCACCGACACCTTGCCGAACTCGATGACGCCCTTCCAGATCGCGCGGGCGCCGCTCACTGCGGCGCCTCGGCCGACGTCGGAAGCGGGCGGCGCGCTGCCTCGAAGCCTTCCCAAGGGTCGCTCTTCAATGCCTTGAGCCTCCGCCTGACGGCGCCGATGTCGTAGGAGTTCGCTGCCGTAAGACCGGCGAGCTCGTTCCACCGCAGCGGCACCGCTACCGGCGCACCGAGGCGCGAGCGCGTCGAGTAGTTGGTGATGGCTGTCGCTCCGCGGCCGTTGCGCAGGTAGTCGATGAACAGCTTGTCGACCCTCTTCGCCTTCGCCATGTTCGTCGTCAGACGCCCTGGGTCGGTATCGGCCAGGGTCCTGGCGACGGCGTGGGCGAAGGTCTTGACCGCGTCCCAATCGGCTGCCGGCTTCAAAGGCACGACGACGTGCAGTCCTTTGCCGCCGGTGGCGCGCAGGAAGCTGGCGAGCCCCAGGCGTGACAACAGGTCGCGCAGTTGCAGTGCGGTGTCCTTCGTGAAGTCGAAGTCGACTCCCTCGGAAGGGTCGAGGTCGAACACCAGCATGTCGGGGCGCTCCAGGTCGTCAACGCGGCTGTTCCAGGCGTGGATCTCCAGGACTCCGACCTGCACCAGGGCCACCAGGTGCTCGACGCTCTCGAGGTAGACGTAGTCGGCCGTCCCGTCCGACTCCTCGATCGGCACGCGCGGCAGGTCCGCGGCGAAGCCGGCGCCGGGATGCTTCTGGTAGAAGCACTCGGACTCGCTGCCCTCGGGGCAGCGCACCAGCGATAGGGGCCTGAACGCCGCCCACCTGAGCAACTCCTCGCCGACGTCGCGGTAGTACTCGGCCAGACGCCTCTTGGTGATGCCCTGGTCGGCGTAGAGGACGCGGTCCGGGTTGGTGAGGTTCACGCCGGCAACCTGCATGTTCGACCTCGCTTCGTCCGCGGCCACCTTGTCTTCGCGCAAGGAATGGAACCGCGCCTGCCTCAGCATGCCGGCGCGGGTGCGCGTGGCGTAGAGGACCTCGGCCAGCAGACGAGGCTCGAGCCAGGTCACACCGCTGGCGACCGCAACCTTCGGGACCTGGGTGGCGAAGGGCGACTCGGCGCTGGCGAGGGGCGTCAGGCGCCCCGTCAATGCCTGCAAGGTCCGGTCGTCGAAGCCCGTTCCGACCTTGCCAACGTAGCGCAGTCGCCCGTCCTGGTCGCGTTCGCCCAGAAGCAGCGCGCCGAAGCCCGCGCGGCTGCCGCGCGGCGCCGTGAACCCGCCGATCACGAAGTCGCCGGACGCCAGGCACGTGGATTTCAGCCAGTCCTCGCTTCTGCCGGGCCGGTAGGGCGAGTCGCGGCGCTTGGATATGACGCCTTCGAGCCCGAGGCGGCAGGCAGCCGCGATGACGTCGTTGCCCGGCGCCTCGAGGTGCTCGGTGAAGCGCAGAGCGCCGGTGGGCGCGCCACGGGACGCGGCGTCGAGCAGCTCCTTCAGCAAGCGCTTGCGCTGCTCGAGGGGCAGTGCGCGCAGGTCGCGGCCGTCGAGTTCGAGCAGGTCGAAGGCCTGATAGCGCACGTTCACGCCGGCCGACAAGGTGGTGCCGGCGGCCGCCGAGCGGCTGCTCAGGTACTGCTGCAGCAGCGAGAAGCTCGAGCGGTCGTCGGCTGCGGTGGCGATCACCTCGCCGTCGATCACGGCTGTCTGGGCGTCGAGCGCGGCGACCGCCTCGGCGACTTGCGGGAACTTCGCGGTCCAATCGAGAAGGTTGCGGGTGGTCAAGCGCACGCGGCCGCCGGCCAGCACGGCGGCGATCCGGTAGCCGTCGAACTTGATCTCGTGAAGCCACTCTGGCCCGGCCGGCGGGAGGTCGGCGGTCGCGGCCAGTTGCAGCCGGGGAGGTGGCGGCAACCGAGTGCGGGTGCCCGCTGTCCTCACGGCGGCGAGCTTGACGGTCCGGCGGAGCGGCATTCCTGAGCGTAGAGAAGCCCGATGATGCTGCCGTGAGTCACGGCCGCCGGCCGCCGGCCTCGTTGACCGACTGGTACACGATTGGTATGCTTGCCGCGATTCACGAAACCAGCTCGGCCGCCGCGGAGTTGCCGACGGTCGGGCCGTCCGGAAGCACTGGGAGGTACTTGATGTCCCGCTTGATGAAACTGATGGTTTCGCTGCTGGCGCTGACTTTCGCCGCCGGCACCTTCGCCCAGACCACGCTCAACTTCTGGAGTTGGCGCACCGAGGACGTGGCCGCCTACGAGAAGTTCATCGCGGCCTTCGAGGCCGAGAACCCCGACATCGAGGTCGTCTTCACCCCATACCTCAACACCGAGTACAACACGATCGTGTCCACGGCGCTGCAGGGCGGGGGAGGACCCGACATCGTCCACCTGCGCGCCTACGGCGGCATGGAGCCCCTCGCTCAGGCCGGCTTGCTGGTGCGTCTCGATGACAAGGTGCCTGCGCTCTCGGGCTTCGATCCCGGCTTCCTGCTGGGCGCGACCAACCGCGCCGATGGCGGCGTCTACGGAGTACCGTTCGCGCTTCAGACCGTCCAGGTGCTCTACAACATCGACATCTTCGAACGCCTCGGGCTCAGCGAGCCGACCACCTGGGACGAGTTCCTGGCCGTGGGTGACGCCCTCAAGGCCTCGGGGATCAACGCCCTGGCGAACGGCGCGCGGGAGCCGTGGACCATCGAGACCCTCTTCGGAGGCGTTGGCCCCACGTTCTACGGCGGCACCGACTACTTCAACGACATCACCGGTGGCAACGCGGACTTCACCGACGCGCGCTTCGCGGCGGCGCTCGAACGCATGGTCGCCCTGCGGCCCTACATGGCCGAGAACTACATGGGCGTCGGCTACACCGACATGCAGACGCTGTTCGCCTTCGAGCAGGCCGGCATGATGATCGGGGGCTCCTACGAGCTCGGCAACATGGCGCAGCTGAACCCGTCCATGCGGATCGGGTCGTTCCCGGTGCCCGGTGACGCTCCCGGCCAAGGCGTCATCTCGTACTACGTCGACGGCTCCTACGGCATCAACGCCGCGAGCCCGCACCAGGAGGAGGCGCTGCGGTTCATCCAGTTCCTCGCCTCGCAGGCGTACGGGCAGATGTTCACGGACGAGCTGCAGCAGATCTCGGCCGTGCCCGGCACCACCCCGACGAGCGCGGCGCTTGCCGACATGGTCACGCTAATGAACGAGAGCGGCACGCCCTTCCTGATGCTGACGGCCTTCCGCTTCGGGCAGCCCAGCGGCTCGACGCTGCTGCAGAACGAGATGCAGGCCGTGATGGCCGGCGACAAGGGCGTCGCTGACGCGGTGACCAACATTCAGCGCGGCGTCGCCGAGTGGTACGACTTCCAGTAACGCGCCTAGCGACACCAGGTTGATGACGAGCGCCCGGCCCACTCCCGGGCGCTCGCTCTTACACTGTCAGGAGGAGTCGGCTTGAGCGGTCCGCGGCGCTGGTGGTCGAAGAACGGGCACTTGCTGGTGTTCCTGGTGCCAGCGCTGCTGCTCTACGGGGCATTCATGGCGTACCCGCTGATCTCGTCGCTGACCTACAGCGTCTTCGAGTGGGACGGCTTCATCAGGCGCGGGTTCGTCGGGTTGCAGAACTTCGTCACGGTCCTGACGCGCTGGCCGTACAACGAGCGCTTCATGGGCGCTCTGGGTCACAACGCCACCTTCTTCGGCGTGACGTTCCTGATCCAAAGCACGCTCGGGCTGTTCGTCGCCGTCCTGCTCGCGCGGAAGTGGCGCGGCTTCGCGTTCTTCCAGGCGGCCTACTTCCTGCCGCACACGCTGTCACTGGTCGTCGTGGGCTTCTTGTGGCGCATGCTGCTGAACCCGACCTGGGGCGCAGTCTCGCAGGGGCTCAGGCGCGTCGGCCTGGGTGACTGGGTGCAGCCGTGGCTCGGCCAGAGCGACACGGCCCTGATGGCCGTGATCCTGGTGAACTCCTGGGCGTGGCTGGGGTTCCCGATCCTGGTCTACCTCGCGGCGATCCAAGCCATCCCCAAGGAGTTCGAGGAAGCCGCCCTCGTCGACGGCGCCGGGTCATGGCAGATCTTCAGGTACGTGACCTTCCCACTGCTGCTGCCGAGCCTGGCCATGGTCACGATCCTCACCTTCATCTGGGACTTCAACGCGTTCGAGTTGGTGTTCGTGATGCAGGGTGCGTCCGGAGCGCCCAGCTACGCCACCGACCTGCTGGCCACGTTCTTCTACCGCACCGCCTTCGGCGATCCGACAACCGGCGGTGAGCCCGGGCTGATCGGCATCGCCGCGGCGATCGGGGTGCTGATGCTGATCATCATCGGCGTCGCCTCGGCTTTCGGCGTGCGCTTCACGACGCGCAGCCAGACGGAGTACTGATGTTCGGTTCTCAGGCGGGCAACCGGCGCTGGACCACCATCGGCACCTATCTGGTCTTGATCGCCCTGGCAATGGTGTTCCTCTACCCGGTCGCGCTCATGATCCTGACCGCGTTCAAGTCGACACCCGAGATCTTCCGCAATCCCTTCGGGCTGCCGGAGTCCTGGAACGTAGCCGCCTTCAGAACGGTGTGGAGCCGCGCCAACTTCGGGCTCTACTTGCGCAACAGCCTGCTCGTCACGGGCGGCTCGGCGCTGCTGCTGCTGGTCACCGCCGCGCCCGCCGCTTACGCTCTGGCGCGCTACTCGTTTCGGCTGCGCGGAGTGCTGTTCATCTTCTTCCTGGCAGGCATCATGATCCCCATCCGCCTCGGAATCCTGCCTCTCTACATACTCATGCGCGACCTCAGCCTCATCGACTCGCCGCTCGCGCTGATCCTCACCTACGCGGCCTCGGGCACGCCGATGTCGGTCTTCTTGCTCTCGGTGTTCTTCCGGAACCTGCCGCGCGAGCTCGAGGACGCCGCCCGCATCGACGGTTGCAGCGAGCAGCAGATCTTCTGGCGCATCATGCTGCCGCTGGTGCGGCCCGGGCTCGCCACCGTGGTGATCGTCAACGTGGTGCCGTGGTGGAACGACTTCTTCTTCCCGCTGCTGTTCCTGCCGTCGGATACCTGGCGCACCATCCCGCTCGGCATGCAGATCTTCTTCGGCCAGCACCTCATCGACTGGAGCCTGGTGTTCTCCGGCATGCTGCTCGCCAGCCTGCCACTCCTGATCATCTACCTCCTGATGTCCAGGCAGTTCATCGCGGGGCTCACGGCTGGGGCGGTGAAAGGGTGATGATCTCGGGTCTCGGTATCGATGCTCTGCTCGAGGCTCCCAGCAACTGGCTGCCCGGGCCTCGCATCGGGCTGGTGGCCAATCAGGCGTCGCTGACAACGATCGGCACTCCGACGTTGGAGGCGCTGCGCAGCGCCCCCGGCGTCGAGCTCGCGTGCCTTCTGGCGCCCGAGCACGGGTTCAGCGGTTACGAGGAGGACGCGACGCCGGTGGCGGACAAGGTCGATGCTCGCACCGGCTTGAGCGTCCACAGCCTTTACGGCCCGCGTCGCCGGCCCTCCGCGGACGTCCTGCGCAACCTCGACGCCGTCGTCTTCGACGTGCAGGAGGTCGGCGTGCGCTGCTACACCTACGCGACCACCCTGGCGCTGCTGCTCGAGGCGACCGCCGAGACCGGCACTCCCGTGATCGTCTGCGACCGACCCAACCTCTTGGGTCCCCGGGTGGCCGGACCCGGCCTCGATCCCGCCCTGCGGTCGTTCCTCGGCTACCTGCCGCTGCCGTTCCAGCACGGACTCAGCATCGGATCGGTGGCGCGCTGGTGGGCTTCGCTCATCGGCCACGGTCACCTCAAGGTCGCTCCCACACAGGCGCTCACGGGCTCCGCTGGTCTCTTCGTGCCGCCGTCGCCAGGGTTGCCGACGCCGGAAGCGGTAGCTCTCTATCCAGGACTGGTGTTGCTCGAAGGCACGAACCTGAGCGAAGGACGCGGCACCAGTCTGCCGTTCCAACTCCTGGGCGCACCGTGGCTGGATGGCTACGAACTGGCCCGCGAGCTGAACACGCTCGAGCTCCCCGGCCTGATGTTCAGACCGCTCACCTTCAAGCCCGAGAGCGGCAAGCTGCAGGGTCAGGTCTGCCACGGCGTGCACTTGCACGTCGTCGATGCTGCGAGCCTTGGTTCCTTCGAAGCGGTCATCCGGATCCTGGCAGTCGTTCGCGACCGGCATCCCGAGCGGTTCGCCTGGGTCGAGTCAGCGTCGCTACCGTGGGCCAAGGAACCCGGCGCCGGACGGCCGTGGCACGAACCGGTCACCGGGCTGCTGGTGGACCACCTGGCCGGCAGCAGTGACGTGCGCGCCGTGATCGAGGGCCGGCTCGAGCTCGCAGATGCGCTGCAGGGCTGGGCCAAGGAGCATGCTGCCTTTCGCGAACAGCTGAGCCGAGCGCGTAGTCTCGAGTCATGAGCGAGAGCACATCGCACTCCGAGGTCGTCGCCATCTACCTCACCTTCCCGGACGCGACGGGAGCCGGCGCGACGGCTCGCAATCTGGTCGAAAAGCGGCTCGTGGCCTGCGTCAACATCCTGCCGTCGGCGCGCTCCGTCTACCGTTGGGACGGGGCGGTGGTCGAGGAGAGCGAAGTCGTGGCGATCGCCAAGTCGACCCGCTCCCGCGTCCCCGCAGTGATCGCCGCTGTGCGCGAGACGCACCCTTTCGAGGTCCCGTGCATCGTCGCCTACCGGGCGGTCGACGGCCTGCCTGCCTACCTCGAGTGGGTCGCGGAAGAGAGCAGCGGCTAGGCGTCCTCAATCAGGTCATGAACTGGCCGGTTTGCAGGCGAGAGTGACGGCCGATCGACAGGAGGACCACGTGAACGTCATCGATTGGCTACTCGACTCCGACCCCGCGATCCGCTGGCAAGTGATGCGAGACCTGCTGGACGAACCGGCCGCGGCTGTCTCGGCCGAGCGCGCGAAGGTCGCGACGACCGGTTGGGGCGCGAGGCTCCTGGCTCTACAGGACGCGAACGGGCAGTGGGGGACCGAGGACCTGAAGCACCATGCCAGACCGGCGCGTGGCGAGACCGATCCGGCCACGCGCAGGCTGCTGCGGGAGCTCCAAAGCATCCCGCTCGAGGGGCTCGCTTCGTACCTGGGCGTCGAGCCGACCACGCTGGCGAAGTGGGAAGCGGGGGAGAGCGACCCTAGCGACGAGCGCCTCGAGCGCTACCACGCCGCCGTCGAATGGATGTGGAACGTCGGCACGCTCAAGCCGGAGTGGACCTCGACGACCTGGACGCTCGCCCTCCTCCGCGACTTCGGGCTGAACCCGGACATTCCCCAGGCGCGGCGCGCGGTTTCGCTGGTACGCGACAACAGCAAGTGGACGCACGACGGACAGGACTACTTCGACGGCGAGGTCGAGCCCTGCATCAACGGCCGGGCCGTGGCCCTGGGCGCCTACTTCGGCGAGCACGTCGACGGCATCGTCGAGCGGCTCCTCGGTGAGCAGCTCACCGACGGCGGCTGGAACTGCGAAGCCGAGAACGGTTCCGTGCGCTCCTCGTTCCACACCACCATCGAGGTCCTGGAAGGTCTGCTCGAGTACGAGCAGGCCAAGGGCGGGCCGAGCGAGGTCACCGAGGCGCGGCTGAGGGCTCAGGAGTACCTGCTCGAGCGGAGCATGTTTCGCCGACGGTCAACGGGCGCGGTGATCGACGACCGCTGGACCGAGTTCTCCTATCCGCCGCGCTGGCATTACGACGTGTTGCGAGGGCTCGACTACCTGCGGTGCGCAGGTGCGGAGAGGGACCCGCGCTGCGCCGAGGCCGTCGACCTCGTCGTAAGCAAGCGTCACCATGACGGCCGCTGGCTGCTCGAGAACACCTGGCCGGGCCGCGTGCACTTCGCGATGGACGAGGGCGACGGCAGGCCGAGCCGCTGGAACACTTTGCGCGCGCTGCGCGTCCTCAAATGGTACGGCAGCGAGGCAGCCGCACCGCTCCCTGGTGGGGTCCCGACAGGCTAGCGGCGCGGGTCAGGCGGCGTCTTCGCCTTGGCGCCTGACCATCTCGGCGATCCAGATGGGCGCGAACGGCGAGGTGCAGCCCTTCGGAGTCGGGTAGTCACGGAAGATGCCGAGCTCCTCGCCGATCGTGATGGCGCGCTCGCGCAGCTCCGGAACGTGGATGCCGATGCCCGCTAAGGTGTTGTTCATCGTCCACTGTTGGACCGGGTCGGCAGCCGGCATCTCGGTCTCGATCCGGGCGAGGAGGCCTGGCAGGTCCAGCCCCGAGCGGTCCCGGTTGACGCGCCCCGAAGTCAGGCTCCAGCCGGCCCTCGCGACCCACGGGTCGTCCGAGTTCATCCACTGCTCGCGTGCCGTCTCGGCGGCGGGATGGTTCTTGACCACGTAGCTGTTGACCCAATCGGCCAACTGCACGAAGCGCGCCGCACGCACGATCTCCTCGAGCTGCTCGAGCGCGAGCTCGGCCGGCCTGAACAGCAGCGCGGCCACCAGCCGCGCCTCGAGGTTCCCGGTGCTCCACAGCGCCAGGCCGAGTTCGTGGGCGTTCTTGTGCTTGCCCGCCACCTTGCGGATGTCGCCCATGCGGACGCCGAACTGATCCTCGCCGGCGCCGAGCTTGGCGTTGCGGGCACGCACCTTCTCGTCACCCAGCGCCTCGAGATCGCTGAGTATCGCGGCGACCGTAGCCGAGAGGTCCTTGCTCGAGCTCATGTTCGACATCCTAGACGCTGACGCGGGCGAGCGTGCGCGCCGATTGACGGTTCACTCGAACGGCTGTCTGATGATCGTCCGCCACCGGTCTGGAGCGGCCTTGCGAATGTCGGACAGGTAGATCTCGTGGTGCTTGCCCCGCAGCCGTCCGCGCTCTGCGATGAACGCGTGGAGCCCCGCGATCGTCGAGCCCTCTTGCGAGAACGGCCCGACGTGCAGTACCTGGGCGCAGCGCCCTTCGGCGAACGGCTCGAACCGCAGCCTGGCGACCGTCTCCAGGCCCTTCTTGACGGTGACCTGCCGGGTCGCCCGGTCCACCACGTCCTCGCTGACGAACTCGGGCTGCATGATCATCATCGTCCAGAGCCATGCCGACCGATCCGCGCCGCTGGTGAAGGCCGCCATGTCCTCGGCCCACCACAGCCCCTCGAGAGGCATGACGCCGTAGTCGATGCCTAGCTCGCCGCGCTTGACGATGAACTTGGCTGCGTAGGCAACGGAGAACAACGCCTCGAGAGCCGCCCGATAGTCGGCAGAGGTGTTCGGGTCGCCGGCGCCATCGATCATCAGGAAGCTCATCCGCGGCACCTCGACCTCCGCGACCTTCGTGGCCGATGCGCGGTACAAGTGCCTCAGCTCCGACTTCAGGTCGCGTTTCGCCGCCGCCTCTCCCACGTCGGAATACTAGCCGACCAGTTCGAGGCGCATCACCCAGCGTGGCTTGCCACCGCTCACTCCGCTCGTCTGCACCGCCTTGCGGAACCCGTGAGCCTCGAACAGCCGGGTGGTGCCCACGTAGCCGGAGGTGGTGTCGAGGCGTTCCTCACCAGCGTCGGCCGGATAGCCCTCGGCGACCTCGCCACCCATCTGGCGCGCGTGCTCGACGGCACCTGCCAGCAAGTCGTGCATCAGGCCTTTCCTGCGGTGGCCGGCGCGCACCACGAAGCACACGATCGACCAGGGGTCGCGGTCGCCAACGAGCGGGATGGTTCGCGATCTCACCAGACGCTGGTACGTCGAGCGCGGCGCGACCGAGCACCAGCCCGCCGGCTCCCCGTCGACGTAAGCGAGGATGCCGGGCCCCGGCTCCTCCGAACACAGAGCGCGCATGTACTCGATGCGCTCCGGGGCGCTCAGGCTCGAGTTGCGGTACGCCATGCACCAACAACCGTTGATGCCCTTCTTGGGCCCGACCACGGCGGCGAAGTCGTCGAAGCGGCCGGCTGCCGGGAGGATTTCGACGCTCATGATCGCAGTCTAGTGCGCCCGCGGTAGTTCGAGGTATCGGCTTGCATGGGCGAACTATAGAGGCTCGTCGGCCCCACGAGCACGAGACCAAGGATCTCGGAGGTCCGGGCTATATTCCCCTGCGTGAGGTACCTAGCTCTTGCCGCTCTGCTGATGCTCACCGCCTGCATGCCGGCGGTGGCGATCGAGGACACGGGTGGCAGTCTCAAGCCGTTCACTCTCGAGAGCCTGCCGCGTGAACAACGCTACGTGATCGCGGTGCCGAGCTTCACGGTGGGTGCCGGCAGCGTGAGGATCGGATCTGTCGACCTCTCCAGCGAGGGAGAGGACTTCTACCGCGAGCTCGGCTCCGGGGTCGCGGACATCTTCATCGCCGAGGCCTACGAGAGCCAGCAGTTCCGCATCACCGAGCGCGCCGAGATCGACAAGGTCCTCTCAGAGCAAGACCTCGCGCAGTCCGGGCGCGTCAACCCCGCCACCGCGGCGGCGCTGGGCCGCATCGAGGGTGCCGAGATGTTGGTTCTCGGGAGCGTCTCCGAGTTCGGCGTCCAGACGACCGGTGGGGGAGGACGAGTGCTCGGCCTCTTCGGCGGGTCGGCGGAGACCGTCACCGCCAGGGTCGGCGTCGAGATCCGCTTCGTCGACACCAACACCGCCGAGATCATGGCGATCGGCAGGGGCGTGGCGCAGGTCTCGCAGGGGAACGTCTCGATCGACATGGCGAACGTGATGACCAACCTCAGGGTGGGACGCACCGGCACCACGATCGTCGACTACGCGGTGCGCAACGCGATCCGCGCGGCCATCGAGCACGCGGCCAGGTCGTTGCCGAGCAAGTAGCGTGGGCCATCGCAAGTCCCGTCGCCAGCTCGAGGCCTAGATGGACTCGGGCCCGGCTTAGAGTTCAGCCATGTCCGAGACCTCGTTCGTACCGGCCGACTTCGAGCCGCCCACAGCGCTGCGCGCCGACAGCTTCCATCTCGAGCCGCTCGGTCCGCAGCACAACGACTCCGACCACGCGGCGTGGACCTCGAGCATCGAGCACATCCGCGCCACCCCCGGCTACCCGGACGGCAACTGGCCTCCGCTCGCAGGGATGTCTCTCGAGCGCAACCTTGCGGACCTGACCCGCCACGCCGCGGACTTCACTGCCCGCAAGGGCTTCACGTTCACGGTCCTCGACCCCGTCGACCGCGACGTGATCGGCTGCGTCTACCTGTACCCGGATCGCTCCGGCAAGTACGAGGTCGTCGTGCAGTCGTGGGTTCGCGCCGATCGAGCCGAGCTCGACGCACCCCTCGCCGAAGCCGTGGCGTCATGGCTCGAAGAGGCGTGGCCGTGGAGCAGGATCAACCGCTGCGGCCGCTGAGCCTCCGGGCGTACATGCCGGTGGCGAGGCTCAGGTCGAGATCCGCCACCAGCAGTCCCGCCTGCCCGTAGGGTTGGTAGCACTGCAGCGAACCGTCGGGGCTGACGACGGCCGACGTGGTGCCCGAGCCCCCGCTCGCGTAGTTGACCGACGCGAAGTAGCAGGTGTTCTCGGCTGCCCGGCACAGCATCGCCTTCTCGTGGAACGAGTTGCCGGGTTCGGCGAAGGTCGCAGGCCGGTAGCTGCCGGGCTCGGCGACGTGGGCGTGAGGATGGAAGACCACTTGCGCGCCCTGGCGAACCGCGGCGCGCACGGTCTCCGGATAGCGCCACCCCTCGTGGCAGATCACCACGCCGAAGGTGAGCGGGCCCGCCGAGAAGACGTGGCGCGCTGTGCCTGGTGACGTGTAGACGGCTTCCTCGGAGGGGTCAAGCTGCACCTTGTCCTGCCAACCGTCGATCTCGCCATCTGGGCCGATGACGCAGGCGGAGATCGCCAGCCCGCCGACGGTGAAGCGCTCGGCTCCGAGTATCACCGTGATCTCGCTCGCTCTGGCGGCGTCGGCTACGGCAGCCAGTGCGTTCTCGAGCAGCGCCGCGTCCGGTGAAGGCCCGGGTGCGCCGGGCCAGCGGTAGCCTGGCACGAAGCACTCTGGGAAGCAGATCACGCTGGCGCCGAGGCGGCCGGCCTCCGCGACGGCCGCGCTGGCGAGAGCGGCTGCCTCCTGGTAAGAGGTCGGTTGGCGGAGGTTGGCGAGCGCGATCCTGACTGTGACCATGATGAGGGCCTGGAAGTCTAGTAGAGGACTCTAGTGCGGCTCGGGCAGCACGCGAGCGCGACCCGACTCCAGCGAGTACTCCCATGGCTGCAAGTCCTTGACCTTCACGCCGCTGTCGGCCAGACCGCCTCGCACCTGCTCTCGGTGCGCGCAAGCGTGATGTAGGGCCTGAGCGACGACGATCGACGCGCGACACTCGAACGCGCCGGCATCGAGCAACAGCAGGCGTTCGCCGTCCAGGGGCTCGGCCAACAGCCGCTCCCAAGTCTGCGCCACCTCGTCAGCTCGGTCCTGCAGCGTGTCGAGGTCGGTCGTCATCGCACCGGGGGCCAGCCAAGCGGGTCGCTCGGCACCGAGCGCGACCGCGTAGCCGGCATCGGACCGCACCACGTGATTGAGGGTGTCGATGACGCTGCCGTAACCTCGCGCCGGTCGCTCCAGCACTTCGGCCGGCTGCTGCCTGAGCTCGGAGATGAGTGTGCCTGTCGCCCATGCGCTGTGCCTGAACGCTTCGAGCAGGAGACCGTTCATGGGCACATGTTAGGGGCAATACGGCCGAGGCCACCGAAAAGGTGACCGCGGTAGAGATGGGGCGCCGAATGGTAGGAAGAGGCAACGGACTCGTACCCGGGCTTTTCCTGTAAGGAGGCTTGATGCCAAGACCCGTGACCCTCTTCACCGGCCAATGGGCCGACTTGCCTCTCGCCGAACTCGCCCCCTTGGCGAGAGAGATGGGCTACGACGGCTTGGAGCTCGCCTGTTGGGGCGACCACCTGGACGTCAGGCGCGCCGCCGAGGACCGCAGCTACGCCGACGACCGCAAGGCGCTGCTCCACGAGCACGGGCTCAAACTACTGGCTATCTCCAACCACCTGGTGGGGCAGGCAGTCTGCGACCGCATCGACGAGCGTCACCAGACGATCCTCCCCGCTCACGTGTGGGGCGATGGTGACCCCGAGGGAGTGAGACGACGAGCCGCCGAGGAGATGATTCTCACCGGCAAGGCCGCCGCCAACCTCGGACTCGAGATCGTCAACGGCTTCACCGGCTCCTCGGTGTGGCACTCGCTGTACGCCTTCCCGCCCACTTCGCAGGCGTACTGGCAGACGGGTTTCGATGACTTCGGGCGCCGCTTCACCCCGATCCTCGACGCCTACGCAGATCTCGGCGTCAGGTTCGGTCTCGAGGTGCACCCCACCGAGATCGCGTTCGACATCGCCTCGACCGAGCGAGCCATCGAGGCGGTAGGTGGCCACCCGTCGTTCGGCTTCAACTACGATCCCTCGCACTTGGCGTATCAGAGCGTCGACTACGTGGCGTTCATCCGCCGCTTCGCCGACCGCATCGTGCACGTGCACATGAAGGACGTGTGGTGGGGTCGTGGCAACGGCGAGGCCGGCGTGTTCGGGGGCCACACGACGTTCGGCGACCCGCGGCGCTTCTGGGACTTCCGGAGCGTTGGCAGGGGAGACGTGGACTTCGAGGAGATCATCGTCGCGCTCAACGACATCGGCTATCAGGGCCCGTTGTCGGTGGAGTGGGAGGACGTGCGGATGGACCGCGTGCACGGCGCCACCGAGGCCGCGGCGTTCTGCAGAAGCCTCGACTTCGCGCCGTCGGCAACAGCCTTCGACGCGGCGTTCGCCGACGACGACGCCTCGTCAGCGGAACGACCGTGACCCGTCGCCTGCGCTACGGGATGGTTGGAGGCGGCGAAGGGGCGTTCATCGGCGGCGTCCACCGCCACGCCATGGCGCTCGACCACGGCTACGAGTTCACCGCGGGCGCTCTCTCCTCGACCCCTGAGAAGGCCCAACGCTCCGGCGAGGCGCTGGGCCTGCCGCGTGAGCGCAACTACCCGACCTGGGAGGCGCTGCTGGAAGGCGAGCTGGCGCGTCCCGAGGACGAACGCATCGACCTGGTGGTGATCGTCACGCCCAACCACATGCACTACCCGGTGGCGAAGGCGTTCGCGGAGGCCGGCATCAACGTCGTCTCCGACAAGCCCCTGGTGCACACCAGCGACCAGGCCGCCGACCTCGTCGCGACCGTGAAACGCACCGGCGTGGTGTTCGGAGTGACCTACAACTACACCGGTTATCCGATGGTCAAGGAGGCGCGCGCGATCGTCCACGGCGGCGAGCTTGGCGCGCTGCGCAAGGTCATCGTCGGCTACCACCAGGGTTGGCTGGCGACGAACCTCGAAACTACCGGCGCGAAGCAGGCCGAGTGGCGCACCGACCCCGCGCGCAGCGGAGCCGCGGGGGCGATCGGCGATATCGGCTCACACGCCGAGAACCTCCTGTCGGCGGTCACGGGCCTCGAGCTGGACGCCATCTGCGCCGACCTCACGACCTTCGTGCCCGGCCGCCGCCTGGACGACGACGGTAACCTGCTGCTGCGCTTCAAAGGCGGCGCGAAAGGCGTGCTGATGGCCTCGCAGGTGGAGATCGGTCACGAGAACGACCTCGTGCTGCAGGTGTACGGCGAGACAGGTGCTCTGACGTGGCGGCAGGAAGACCCGAACAACTTGTGGCACGCACCGCTGGAGGGCCCTGTCAGGCTCCTGAGGCGCGGCAACCCGTACCTGAGCGACGCCGCCCAGCGCGCCTCGCGCCTGCCATCAGGGCACCCCGAGGCGTTCTTCGAGGCCTTCGCTAACGTCTACGGCGAGATCGCCGCCGCCATCCGGCGTCGCCAGAGGGGTGAGGACACGCGCGGCGACTACCCGAGCGTCGGCGACGGAGCGCGCGGCGTGCGCTTCATCGAGCGCACGGTCGAAAGCGCTGCCAGCAGCGAGAAGTGGACGGCTTTCTGAAAGCGGCCCTGGACGGCGCCGCCACGGCTGACTGAAGCGAGTGGCGGGGCCGCCGTTCGGCGAACGCGTCACCACCGGGCCTCACGCCCCGACGACGCCGGTCTCGACCTTCCCGTCCTTCTGGTAATGGGCGAAGGTCACGCCATTGGGCGTGATGAAGCCCTCGGTCATGCGGAACTTCGCGGGGCTGGAGCCTTCGGCGAACAGCCGCTTGCCGGAGCCGAGCACGATCGGGAAGGTCATCAGCACCAGCTCGTCGACCAGGTCATGTGCCATGAGTGCCTGCGTCAGGACACTGCTGCCGATGACCTTGACGGGAGAGTCCCCGGCGCTCTTGAGCGCCATGACGTCAGCGATGCTCGCGAGCAGGCGGGAGTTCTGCCAGCCCGAGCCAGCCACCTCCGCCGCGGACATGGTCGTGCTCACCACGTACTTCGTGACGTCGAGGACGCCGGGCCACAGCTCCGCGTGTTGCGGCCAGTACTCGGCGAACATCGCGTAGGTCCTGCGTCCCAGGAGGAGGTCCGCGGGCGCCAGGTGCTTCGCCATGAACGCGCCGGCCGCTGCGTCGGCCTCGGCGAAGTAATGAGCCGTCCAGCCCCCGAGGGCGAAGTCCGCCGAGGTGTCCTCGTCCGGTCTGCCTGGCGCTTGCATGACGCCGTCGAGGCTCACGAACTCCTGAACGATGACTTTCCGCATGGCGCATGTTAGCGGCTGGCAGTCACGCAGAGGAAGGCAGGAGACCGCGTGTCTACTCGACTACTTCCGCCACCTTGGCCGCCGAACCACCTTGTGCGGGTCGAAGGCGTCGCGCAAACCGTCACCGATGGCGTTCACCGCGATCACGGTGAGGAAGATCATGAGCCCTGGATAGATGGCCAGGTGAGGGTGTCTGGTCATGCCTGCCTGGGCGTCCTTGAGCATGTTGCCCCACGTCGAGGTGGGCGGCTGGACGCCGAACCCCAGGTAGCTGAGGCCCGACTCGGCCATGATGGCGACGGCGACCTGGAGAGTCGCCTGCACCAGGATGGGCCCGACCGCGTTGGGAAGGATGTGCCGGAAGATGCGTCGGGCGTGACCGCCCCCGGCGGAGCGGGCTGCCTCCACGAAGGCGCGCTCGCGGATGGCGAGGAAGCTGGAGCGCACGATGCGGGCGACCACCATCCACGACATGCCGCCGATGATCAATGCGATGAGCGGGAGGCCGCCGGCTGCCGTACCGACCCCGGTGTCGAACAACAAGGTGCTCATGACGATCAGGACGAACAGCGACGGCACGCTCAGGAACAACTCGGTGAAGCGCATCAGCAAGCTGTCGAGCCAGCCGCGGAAGTAGCCGGCCAGGGCGCCGACCAGCGTGCCTATCGACACGGAGATCGCCATGGCCAACAGCCCGACCAGCAGCGAAGCCCGGCCGCCGTAGAGCACGCGCGTCAGCGTGTCGCGCCCGAGGTCGTCGGTGCCGAACGGGTGCGAAAGAGAGGGCCCCTCGTAGCGCGCTCGCAGGTTCGTGGAGGTCGGGTCGTGTGGCGAGAGACCCGCCAGCGCAGTCGCGAGCACGATCAGCAGTAGGACGACGGCGCCGACGACCGCCAGCCGATGCTGGCGGAAGCGCCGCCAGGTCTCCGACCAGACGCCGCGCTCAGTCATAGGTGATCCGTGGATCCACGGCCGCGTAGACGAGGTCGGCGAGGAGGTTGGCGAGCACGATCAGCACCGACGTGATCATCACGATCGCCATCAGCACCGTGTAGTCGCGGCGCATGGCCGACTGGTAGAAGAGGCGGCCCATGCCGGGCCAACTGAAGATCGTCTCGGTGAACAAGGCGCCGGAGAACAGCATCGGCAGATCGAGGCCGATCAGCGTGATCAACGGCATCGCGGCGTTGCGAAGGGCGTGGCGGAAGACCACGATTCGTGAGGCCACACCCTTGGCGCGCGCGGTGCGGATGTAGTCGAGCGCCAGCACGTCGAGCATCGACGCCCGCAGGAACCGCGTGTACCACGCGATCCAGGTGCTGGCCAGCATGGTGACCGGGAGCACTAGATGCCAGATGCGGTTCGCGAGCTCACCCTCGCGGCCGAGGCTGTACATGCCGCCGGCGGGGAAGAGGGGGCCGCCGGTGAGGGGGTTGCTGAGGCCCACGTAGAACACTAGGATCAGCAAGAGGCCGAGCCAGAAGATCGGGATCGACTGCCCCATGAAGGTCAACGTCGTGACCACGTTGTCGAACAGCGAGTACTGGCGCACGGCGCTGAAGGCGCCGATGGGAATGGCGATCAAGAGCGTCACCAGGAACGCCACGCCCACCAGAAGGACGGTGTTCGGCATGCGCTCGAGCAGCTCCGTCATCGCGGGGCGCCCGGTCTGCAGCGAGACTCCTAGGTCGCCTCTCATGGCGCCGCCGAGCCAGCGCCCGTACTGGACGAGCCACGGGTCGTTGAGACCGCGCTCCTCCATGAGGCGCTGGATGTCGGCCTGCGTGATGCTGGAGTCGCGCTCCAGCTGCGCGAGGGGACTGCCCGGACTGGCCTGCAGCAGTCCGAAGACGAGGACGCTGACCACCAGCAGAAGCGGCAGGCTCTCGGCCAACCGACGCAGAGCGTAGATCGTCATGTGCGAGAGCCTGCCACCATCTCAGCGGTAGTCAGCCGTTACTCCAGGTACCAGTCGGACACGTCCCAGCTGATGCCGGACCAGGTGTTGGGCTCGACACCCTTGAGGTTCGTCGCCAGCGCGCTGCCGTCGGCGAACTGGTAGAGGTAGATGTGAGGCAGCTCGTCGTTGATGGCTTGGGCGATGTTGCAGTAGGCGTCATGGCGAACCGTGAGGCTGGGGTTGCCGCCGGCCTCGGCGAGCCAAGCATCGACGTCGGGGTTGCTCCAGCGACTGTAGTTCCCGCCGGCGCCCTCGTTCTCTTGGCTGGGGATGCGACTGGAGGCGAGCAGCTCGAAGACGTGCGTCTGCGGGTTGATGCCGGCGCCGGTGTCGTACATGAGGATGTCGAATTCGCCGGTCTTGCGCGCCGCGCCATCGGCCCAGCCACCGAACAGGACGCTCTGCTCGACGTTGCGTACGCTCAGCTCGATGCCGAGGTCGGAGTACATGTCGGCGATCACGAGCTCGGTCTGCTCGAGCAGGCGGAAGTCGGTGTAGCCCATCACGTTGAGGCTCAAGCGCGTGCCGTCAGGGGCGTGCTCGGCACCCTGCGCGACGCGCACGCCGTCCGATCCCATGATCCAGCCGGCTTCCTCGAGCAACTGCGTGGCTCTCTCTGGGTCGTAGGCGTAACCGTCGACCTCGCACTGGTACCAGCCGATCTCGAACGGGGAGTGGGCTCGCTGCACCCGGCCCTCGGCGAGCTCGTCGATGATCAGGTCGTAGTCGATGCCGTAAGCCAGGGCCTGGCGCACCCTCACGTCGCCGAGGATCGGGTGCGGAGCCTGGCCGATGACGGGATTGCCGCGCTCGCCCAGGTTCAGGAACATGCGCAGGATCCAGATCGACGGCACCAGCACGTAGTTGACGTTGCCCGACGCCTGCAGGGTCTCGCGCTGGTTGGCTCCCGGCCACAGCATGCGCTGCGCGTCGCCGCGCACCATCATCGCAACGCGCGTCTCCTCGCTCGGCACGACCATGAACACGAGTTGATCGAGGTACGGCTTGCCGGCTTCGCGGAAGTTCTCGTTGCCGTCCATAATCATGCGGTCCCCGGTGCGCCACTCGCCGAGCACGAAGGGGCCGGTGCCGATGGGCGCCCGGTTGTAGTCCCAGCTTCCCATCTCACCCACGGCGCCCGTGGCGTGGCGTGGCAGGATCCCGTACTGGAAGAGGTCGAGGTAGCTCGAGTCGAACTCGCTGTACGTGACCGCGGCCGTCGAGTCGTCGACGGCGGACACCGCCACCACCTTGGCGAACAGCCCGCCGCGCACGGAGTTCTCTCCCTGCGTTGCCGCCTCGTACGTGAAGACGATGTCATCGGCCGTGACGGGCGTTCCGTCGGACCAGGTCAGACCTGGCTTCAAGCGCCACTGCACGCTCAAGCCGTCGGCCGCCACGTCGCCGTTCTCCGGCGTCGGCACGCGCTCCGCCATGACGGGGAAGTAGTCGCCGTTCGGGGCGACGGCTACGAGAGGCTCGACGATGGCGGGCGCTACCTGCATCGTGATCAAGGCAGTGCTGAGGTAGGGGTTGAGCGTCGGGAGGTCTTCAGGCAACAGGACCGTCGCCGCGCCGCCGCTGGTCTGGGCTGCGGCCGTAGCCAGCGCCAGACATGCGAACAGGGCGACGGCAAGGGCTGCGATCCTCCCTGCACGATGGCTCCCCCTACGGTTCCCGGGGGTCGTCGACGGCATGGACAAGACAGAGTGGAAGCTCACGGGTCGTCCTTTCCGGCTGGCCGGTCGCGCAAGCCAACTTGTGGATGGAGCCACCATACTTCCTCTCCGGGGGCTGCGCCACCT
>CAYNOS010000015.1:0-15442 GCA_964398985.1 uncultured bacterium | reverse complement strand
CAAGCCAACTTGTGGATGGAGCCACCATACTTCCTCTCCGGGGGCTGCGCCACCTCGCCGACGCGTTCGGTCCTCAGCAGCACCGCCACCGACGGCGTGAGCCGGCTGCGGCCTCGAGCACCCGCTTCGGAGCCGGCAACGTCGCGCAGCAGCCCTCCCGAGTGTGAGTTTCTAACGACCCTATCCCATTCGCCGTTAGGCACGGGTGCTCGCGGCGTTAGTCTGGTCACCGTGCCCAGCTTCTGGCTACGTGTAGTCGTCCACGGCGCGACCTGGACGGCGTTGGCGTTGCAGCTGCCCGGCGACCTCGTCCCTTGGGTCCTGCTCCTCGCGGCTGCCTACCTGGCAGGTTTCTTCGTAGCGGAGCTCGGCGTCCGTCTCCTGGTGCCGAGACCGCTCCGCTGGACGGCCCCCGTGGTGTCGGTGCTTGCCGCCTTGGCGGCGTTGGCGCTCGCGAGCACGCACCTCTCGACGGCGTTCGTGGTCCTCGCGGCCTGGCTGCTGGTCGCGCCGCCACTGGTCGCGGCGCCCGGCCGGTCAGAGCACGAGGGTCTCGGCGTTGCCGCCTTGGGGGCGGCGCTCGTCGCGCTGGTCGCGGTCGCAGTTCTGGCCTATCGGCATGGGGCACAGGCGTTTGACCAGGTGGCGCTGGCGCTGGTCGGGGTGGTCACGGTCGTGGGTGCGGGCGCGTTCCGACAGGTGGATGCCGAGAGGCGCGAAAGTCGGGAACGCTACGGCGCCTTGCTCAGCGAGTACCGGGACCTCAAGCGCGCCGGCGCGAGAGCCGCGGAGTCGGCGCGGGCGGAGGAGCGGATCAGCGTCGCCCGGCGCCTGCACGACTCGGTCGGCCATCGCCTCACGAGCCTGCTGATGCAACTCGAAGCCGATCGGCTCCGTGCCGAGCAGCTCGGAGAGCCCGGCGAGGAGCAGCGCCGCAGGGCCGAGGAGCTCAAGCAACTGGCCCAGCGGAGCCTTGACGAGACTCGCGCCGCCGTCACAGCCCTCGGCGAGGACTCCCTCGCGGGCATGCCCGCGCTGCTGCGCCTCATCAGGAACCTCGAGGTGGAAAGCGGAATGCAGGTCGAGTTCACGCTCGGCAGCGGCGCGATGGGTGTGCACCTCGACCCGGCTCCCGCCATCGCCCTGTACCGCGCAGTGCAGGAGGCCCTCACCAACGCGATGAGGCACGGTTCGACCCGGAGGGCGAAGGTGAAGGTCGAGGTCCCGGCAGGCCGGATCGTGCGCTTCGAGGTCGAGAACGAGGTCGTGGCGGGCGCCTCCCAGTCCAGGCCCGGCTTCGGGCTCACGACGATGAGGGAGCGGGTCGAGGCGGCGGGCGGTCAGCTGGAGGTGATGGCCGGCGCCACCACCTTCCTCGTGCGCGGCTCGTTTCCGGTGAGCGCATGAGCGGCGGCCATCCCGGCGGGCGCCAGGAAGGGTCCCAACGGTCGGAGAGCGCGTCGGGGCCGGCCTCCATCTTGCTGGCCGAGGACGAGACCCTGGTGCGTCAGGGCGTGAAGATGATGATCGAGACGGCGCCCGACCTGTGCGTGACCGCCGAGGCGGCCGACGGGCGCGGGGCCGTCGAGTGGTGCGCCAAGCGCGCGTTCGACCTGGTGATCCTCGACATCCGCATGCCCGAGATGGACGGCGTCGCGGCCGCTCAACGGATCCTCGCGCGGGAACCCGATCAGAAGGTCCTGTTCCTGACGACGTTCAACGACGTCGACTACGCACTGCAGGCCCTGCGGCTCGGTGTGCGCGGCTACCTGCTCAAGAACGCCGACGCCGGCAGGCTCATCGCCTCCATCCGGAGCGTGCTGGCCGGCGGACTCTCGCTGGAGGACCAGGTGGCAGCGAAGGTCGTCCCGCGGCTGCTGCGGGCACAAGGGGCCCAGGCGCGGGGTGCCGGGGGCGGAGCGGCAAGCGGCGGGCCGGGCGCCGCGCATGAAGCCTCGTCGGAAGCCTTGACCGACCGCGAGACCAGCGTCGCGCGGCTGGTGGGCCAGGGGTTGAGCAACGACGAGATCTCCGCCGCGCTGGGGATCTCCACCGGGACCGTGAAGAACGTCGTGAGTGCCGCGTTGGACAAGCTGCACCTGCGCGACCGGACACAGCTGGCGATCCACGCCATTCGCAACGGCCTGGTCTAGCGCGGCCGGCCCCGACGCGGACCGCAGCGTCCGTCGACCGTGACTCGAGTAACGGTTCGGCCGCTCAAGCCGTGACTCCAGGCATTGGTGCCGCCAGCGGGCGCTCCGCTACCGTCTGTACGAAAGAAGGTAGACGGTGCTGGAAGTAATCGATCTGAGAAAAGAGTACAAAGACCTGGTCGCGGTCAGCGACGCCGATATGTTCTTGGGCCGCGGCGAGTCGGTCGGGCTGGTGGGACCGAACGGCGCTGGCAAGTCGACGACGATCGCGATGATCTCGACGCTGCTGCGGCCCACGTCAGGCGACGTGAAGCTCAACGGGGTCAGCATCCTGAGCGACCCGGCCCCGATGCGCGAGGTCCTCGGCGTGGTGCCGCAGGACGTCGCCCTCTACCCGGAGCTGACCGCGCAGGAGAACCTCGAGTTCTTCGGCTCGCTCTACGGGCTGCGCGGCCGGCGTCTCGCCAAGGCGGTGGACGACGCGTTGGAGCTGGTGGGGCTCGCGGACCGGCGCAAGGACGTGATCAAGAAGTACTCGGGCGGGATGAAGCGGCGCATCAACATCGCTGCCGCGCTGCTCCACGACCCCGGGTTCGTGATCATGGACGAGCCGACGGTCGGGATCGACCCGCAGTCGCGCAATCACATCCTGGAGACGGTCCGGACCCTGAACCGCGAGCGTGGCCTCACGGTCCTCTACACGAGCCACTACATGGAGGAGGTCGAGCAACTCTGCGACCGGATCTACGTGATGGACCACGGCAAGGTCATCGCCGCCGGCTCGAACGCCGAGATCAAGGGCATCCTGGCAGCCGATGACACGATCGTCCTGCAGCTCGAGGCGCGCAACGAGGCGCTGGTGCGCCGTCTCGCCGAGCTCCCGCCGGTGCGGCAGGTCTCGGAGACCGAACATGGGCTGACGCTCATCACGAGCCATGACAAGGGCGTGGTCAGCCAGGTGTTCCGGGCCGCGGAAGCCGAGGGCGCCAGCATCACGAGCCTCGAGGTCAAGCAGCCCAGCCTCGAGGACGTCTTCCTCCACCTCACTGGCCGCACGCTGCGGGACTGAGGCCGAAGATGCTGCCCTTCCTCAAGAAAGACCTCCTGTTGCAGTTGCGCGACCGCAAGGAGCTGATGATCCTGCTCGTCATGCCGCTGCTGCTGATCGGCATCCTCACCGTCGCCTTGGGCGGGTTCGGCCAGGGTGGGGAGATCGCCCTCGACGTCAGCGCCGCGCTGGTGATCGATGATGACGAGGCCGCCGGGTTGAGCGACTTCGACGCTGCCTTGGCGGCCTCGGACCTAGCGGCTCCCGCCAAGCTGCAGTTGGGCGTGGCGGCGCGCACCATCCGTCCCGTCCAGATGCTGCGCGAGGTCCTCCAGGACCCGGAGTTGAGCGGGTTCATGACCGTCTCGGAGATGTCATCTCGCGAAGCCGTGGCCAGCCTCGCCCGCAACGAAGTGAAGGCCGTCATCGTGGCCCCCGAGGGCTACACGCGCTCGCTGTTGGGGGCGATGCTTCTCGGGGAGCGGCCCGGCGCCGACCTGCACCTGGAGTTGTCCGACGCCTCGCCGCTCAGCGCCTCGGTGTTCGAGGACGTCGTCCGCGGTTTCGCCACGACGCTCAACACGCGCACCGCGCTGGGGCAACTGGGCGTCACGCAGCTCGCGGAAACCGCCGGCGGAGGGTCGATCGAGCCAGTCGTTGCCGGCCGCTCCGTAGCGAGCTCGGTCTACTACATGTTCGGCATGGCCGTGATGTTCGTGCTCTACACGGTCGGGGCGGTGGCTTCGCGGGCGTACCTCGAGGTCACGAACCTGTCGTTCGACCGCATCGTCGTCAGCGGCGCCCGGCCGGCGAGCTACCTCGCGTCCAAGGCCACCACCGGAGCGCTGATGGTCGTGCTGCAGATGGCGTTCCTGCTGCTGGCCGCCTCGTTCCTGTTCGGCGCCACGACCGGCCAGCCGGCGTCGTTCTGGTCGGGGGTCGCGCTGGTCTCGGTCACGATGGCCTTGGCGGTCGGCGCGCTGGCAGCGCTGGTGACGGCCGTCAACTTCCGCCTCGGCTCCAAGTCGGTGAGCGAGGCTTTCAACTCCGTCATCGCGATAGTGATGGCGTTGCTCGGTGGGTCGTTCCTGCCGCTGGATCAGTCCGCCCCCGCGCTCGCAGCCATCGGCCGCTGGCTGCCCAACGGCGCGGCGTTCGATGCCTTCCTCGACCTGGCGGCCGGAGCCCCGTTCAGCGTCTGGGGCGCGAACCTGACGCGGCTGCTGATCGGAGCCGCGGCCTTGCTGATCGCATCCGTCGCCTTGTTCCCGAAGCAGAGGAGTGCCTGATGGGCCCTGTTTTCAGAGCGCAGTTGATCAACCTCGTCCGGAACCCGTGGGGCGTGGTCATCATGACGGTCCTCACCGTCCTGATGAGCTTCATGTTCGGGTACCAAGCCACGTCGAGCATCGTCGTCGGGGTGGTGGCCAGCCCATCCTTGGACGAAGCTGCAACGACAGCGTGGCTGGAGCGGCTCACCGAGTCGGAGACGTTCACCTTCGCGCTGACCGATGAGGAGCAGCTGCGCGCTCAGCTGTCATCCAGCAGCGGCGGTCTCGGCCTGCGGCTAGAACCCACGACCTGGACGGTGCTTGCCGCCAACGGCGACGCCAACGCGCAGCTGCTCGCCAGTTACGTCGCGAGCGTGTACCGCCATGAGCTGACGTTGCGAGACGCGGCCGCCCGCCTCGAGCGCGTCGACCTCGGTAGCCTGAGGGCTGAGCTGGCGGCGGAGCTCGCCAACCCCGCCTTGCGCGTGTCTGCGAGCGCGGTGGAGGCCGAGACCAGCTTCGCCTACGACGCGCGCGTCCATACGCTCCTCGGTATGGGCCTCTTCTTCGCCTCGTTCACGATCATGTTCGGGGTCACCAACATCCTCGAGGAGAGGCGCCTCGGCGTGTGGTACCGCGTGATCTTCTCGCCCGTCACGCGGCTCGCGATGTACGCCGGCCACCTGACCTACAGCTTCCTGCTGGGATTTGCGCAGGTCACCGCCGTCTTCCTCGTCTTCAGGTTCGTGTTCGACGTGCCGTTGGGCGAGAACCTCGGAGGCGCCCTGCTGGTCATCGCGGCGTACACGTTCGCGGTGGTCGCGCTCGGCTTGTTGCTCGCCGGCCTCGTCGGCAACGTCCAGCGGATGAACGTGGTGGTCCCGATCGTTGCCGTCAGCTCCGCCATGTTGGGAGGCGCCTACTGGCCGCTCGAGATCGTCTCCAGCGAGATCATGCGGACCCTCGCGAACTTCGCGCCGATCCGTCACGCCATGGATGCGCTCAAGGGCATCGCCTACCACTCCTACGGCATGGCCGACCTGCTGTTGCCTATCGCCGTGCTGGTGCTGTTCGGGGTCGTGTTCATGGGGGTGGGGCTGCGGCTCGTCGAGAGGCCCGGCTGACCTACGACTGCGGAGTGAGACCGTCCCCCGTGGGGGTTCTCGGCGCAGACGACCCTCTCGGCGCCAAGGTCGCGCAGACGGAAGAGGGCTTCGTCGGCATTGTCGACCTCGAACATGACGCTGCGCAGGCCCACGCGGTCGACCCAGCCGCCCTATGCGAACAGGGGAGCCATCTCCTCGTCTCGCGCCAGCCGCTCCATGGCCGCGTCGTCGGGACGGCCCTGGTAACGCGCCACCTCCGCGAGGACGCGAGGCAACAGGTCGACGTCGCCCACGGTGTTGAGGAAGAAGCCCTTGCGGCCCAGGACCCAGTGCACCGCCAGGCCGATCGCGTGCGGGTCTTCCAGCGGCTGGTACCAGGTCGAGCGGTCATGCGACCGGTCGCCCCACGGCCTGCGGGTGATGGCCTTGATGGTCTGCACCGCGACGCCACGCTCGTCGCAGGTCCGGGCGAGGGCCTCGAAGTCGGCCGCGTAACGGGGGTTCTGCATCAGCACGTAGCTGTACGGCAGCAGCACGGAGTCGAACGGGAAACGCTCGAGGCTGGCGCTGTGCCGCGCCGCCACCTCGAGCCCGTGCCCGGTGACACCAATGAAGCGGACGAGGCCCTCGTCTCTGGCGGCGATCGCTGCCTCCAGGGCGCCACCGGGTCCCAGCGCTACCTCCCACTCCTGCTCGTCGACCAGGTTGTGAAGCTGCCACAGGTCGACGTGATCCGTGCGCAGTCGTTCGAGCGAGCGGTGCAGTTCGTCGCGGGCGGCGTCGCGGCGGCGCTCGCCGGTCTTGGTGGCGAGGAACACCGAGCCGCGGTTGCGTTCCAACCAGGGCCCGAGTAGACGCTCGGAGTGACCGTAGGAGGCCGCGGTGTCGAAGTGGTTGACGCCGTATCTCATTGCGGTCTCGATGGCCTCGTCCGCCCTAGCCTGAGAGACGTCGGAGAGCGCCGCGGCGCCGAAGATGGCGCGGCTGCTCAGGTGACCGGTGCTTCCGAAAGGTGCCTTGTCCATGTTGCCTCCCGTTCCTGTTGCCCGCCGATGCCAGAGGCGAGGGCCGTAGCGCGTCGGCTCAGGCGACGCCCCGCTTGCCGCGAGCAACCGGCTGGAACATCCGCCGGTACTCTCTCGGCGTCAGGCCCACCAGACGCTTGAACAGCCGGCGGAAGAAGGAAGCGTCCTCGTAACCCACTTCGATGCTCACCTCGTCCACCGGGGTCGACTCCCACTCCAGGATCCGCTTCGCTTCCTCGATCCTGAGGCGTTGCAGGTACTCGATGAGCGTGGTGCCCATCGCGGCCTTGAAGCGGCGCTTCAGCGTCCGCTCCGGGATGCCGACATGCGCCACCGCCTCCGCCACCGCCCGGTCGTCGCGCCAGTGCTCGTTCAGGTACGCTTCCACGGAGCTGACGAGCGAGTCGCTATGCGAGCTGCCCCTGATCAGCGCCTGGTGGGGCAGCTGGCCATCGTCGTGCAACTTGAACAGGTAGACCTTGGCGATGCGCAGCGCCTCTGCGGGGCTCAGGTGCCTGGCGATGATGTGCAGTGCCAGGTCGTGCCATGAGCTGGTGCCTCCGGCGGTGACGATGCGTCCGGCCGGGTCGGCGAAGGCCAACGGCGGCTCGGGCCGGAAGCGCACCTTCGGGTAGTTGGTCCTGAACAGGTCCTGGTAGCCCCAATGGGAGGTCGCGTCGCGGCCGTCCAACAGTCCAGTGGCGGCCAGCATGATCGCTCCCGAGCAGGCTGAGTAGATCCACGCGCCAGCGGCGTGTCGACGCTTGATCCAGTCCATCAGGTCGGGGTAGCGGCCCTTGATGTCCTCGTCGGGCCCGAGCCACAGCTCGGGTGCGATCACGATGTCAGCCGCAGGATCGTCTGCGATGGACTGATCGGGTTGCACCGGGATGCTGTACCCGCAGCGGAACGGCTTTTCGTGCGGCGAGACGATCTTCACCTGGAACGCCTGCCTGCCGGCTTCGGCCCGGACCAGCGTCTCCCAGATGGTTCCGGCGGCGGACAGCACGTCGACCATGCCGTACAGCGCTGATCCGGCCGTCTCTTCCACCGCGATGATGGCTACCTCAGGCACACTCACCCCCTTGGGTGGCACGAAAGCCCGGTTTATGGCATGTATACATCTTATGCCCTGGTAGTGGTGGCCGCTATCTTCTACCTCGCTCCTCGAGTGACGAGGTGACGCCGAGACGAGAGAAGGAGATTGAGATGAGCCAGGCAGTGATCGACACGATCGAGAAGACCCACCTGAACGGCCTCGACCTCAAGCAGATGACGGACACCGTCAACCTGCTCAAGGAGCAGCCGGTGCTCGCGCAGTTCGAGTTCCGCGCCAGCAACCGCTGGATCATGGGCGGCGAGAACCGCTCGCGGATCAAGGAGTTCTTCGGCGCCGGCCAGGAAGACCAGTCGCGCGAGTCGGCCTGGGAGTTCACCAACGGCGAGCCGCCGGTCCTGCTCGGCGCCAACGAAGGCGCCAACCCGGTCGAGTTCCTCCTGCACGCCCTCGCCGGCTGCGTCACCACCACCACGGTGATCCACGCCACCGCCCGCGGCATCAGGGTCAACCGGATCGCGACCAAGCTCGTCGGCGACCTCGACCTGCAGGGGTTCCTGGCGCTGGACCCGTCGGTGCCGGTCGGCTACCGCCAGATCCGCATCCTCATGGACATCGACGCCGACTGCAGCGACGCAGAGCTCGACGACCTGCTGAGCTTCGCGAAGGATCACTCGCCGGTCTGCAACACCATCACGCGGCCCGTGCCCGTGACGCTGGAACGCGTTCGTTCCTGACTTCCGGACTCACGAAGAGCGCTCCGCTGCCGGTCCGCCGGCGCGGGGCGCCGTTCGTCGGTGTGGTGCGGGATGCAGTTCCGCTGGTGCGGGCTGGCGCCCTTGACGCTTGATTGACGGCGCACACCTATGCTTTGACCCGGGCCAGCTTCCGCTCTCCTCGAAGTGCGCTGCGTCCGGCAGGAGGCTTGCGATGGAGACGTGTTCAAGGCCGAGGGGCTCAGTGTTGGCTGGCACCTTCCTGGTTCTTCTGGCGATCTCACTGGTCACCAGTGCGGCTGCCCAAGCGGCTTGGCCGAGTGCCCAGACGGGCACTGTCGAGTTCGACCTCGCTGGCCAGACGCATACCTACTACACCTACGCTATCGAGATCCCCGAGAACGTCGCCGAGGGCATGGCGGAAGGAGCGCTCAGAGACCGGCTGGCGGCGGCTGCCGGCACCACCGAGCACACCGCCACCTGGCACGTGGACGAACCCGTGGTGATGGGCACAATCGTCTTGTCATCCCCGACCGAGTTGTCCATCACCTTGACCGCGCGGCCGACCCAGGACGAAGCCGCCGGTTCCGGGCACCTGATCCTCAACTTCTCGCTGTCGCTCAGCACCCTGCAGCTGTCCGACCCGGAACGCTTCCCGGCGGCGGTCAGGTACTACCCGGAGTCCTACGGCACCCGCGACTTCTACGCCCTCACCGAAGGCGGCTTGGTCGTCACCAGCGTCGAGCGGATCGACGATCACACGCTGCGCGTGCAGGGCGGTTTCGAGGGAGCGTTCTCGCTCCAGGAGCGGCTCGGCGCCTTCGTCCACAACCCTGACGACGTATTACCGGTGAGAGCGACCTTCGACGTCCTGCAGGTGGTCGGAACGCAGTCGCTGGATGAGGTGCTGACAGGGGAGAGTTCCGAGTAGGTAGCGCAAGGCAAGGTGCAGCGAAGGTGCGCGCCTCTGATACCACTGCCTGACGACGTGATCAGATCGCCCGCCCGATGATCTGCTGTACGGCGTACAGGCCGAGCGGGAGCAGCACGGCGGTCGCGAACCGCCAGAAGAGGCTGGCTTCCCACGGCCAGGTGGACGCGCCCTCGACGAGACGGCGCTCGGCCGCTAGAGCACCGGTGCCGGCGCTCAGGTGGGTGATCTCCTGGCGCTCGTCGCGTTCCATCGAGGCATGCAGCTTCTCGAGCTCGGAGTCGAGAAGCCGCGTGACGTAGGCGAGCCTCTCGGCTTTCGCCTCGGTGAGGCGTCGATGCGCTTCCCACAGGGGGAAGAGGAATACGCCGAAGCCGAGACCGGTCAGGATCGCGATCGTTGCGAGCGTCAAGCCCTCGACTGAGCTTGCCTCGATGTCGGGATAGATCAAGAGCCAGAGGTAGGCGGGCCCCACCATGCCTATCGCCATGCCGGCCGCGTAACCCGCGAACGCGTGGAACCGGTGGGCGCTGAAGACGTCCACGCGGTTCTGCTGGCGGTACAGTCGCCGCACCAGAATGACCTGCCTGGCTACGTGATACACGAGGACGCCGATGAGCCCCCAACCGAGGGCGGGCACGGCGAGAAGCTCGAAGTAGTGCAACCAACCCGAGCGCGTGAACCCCAACTGCTCGATGTAGGGACTGGTGACCCAGAAACGTTGGAACATGCCGAAGCCTATTCCTATCAGGGTTGCGATCGCGGTGCCGAGAGCCGGCTTGGTCGTCAGGTGATAGCGAGCGCCACCCGGCCAAGCACCGTCTCCGGTGGGTTCACCGAACCGTTCGAGCGCCGCGGCAGCGGCGCGGTCGAGCTGGTCCATGAGGGCGACCGAGTACGGGGCGATGCCGAACGCGAGGAGGATCCACGGCCACGGGGAGCTCACCGCAGTGCCGGTTCGGCTTTGGGCCAAGAACTCGATAGCCACTAGCACCAGCCAGAAGGTCGCGTAACTGACCCACGGCGACCACGGGAGACGCGTTACCTGCGCCTGCAGGACGTCGACCCAGCTCGGTGCGTACGGCTGCGATGCGATGCGCTGGCTGCCGACTACCTGCACGTCGATCGATCCAGTGCTATCTCCCACGTCGATCACCGTCCTCTAGGGTGCCTGAATATACTCCTCGCGCGGCGTCGTTCGACGCTTGGACCGTGGCTGCACTATCGGGAGCCAGACGCGCTCGCCACGCGGCGGGATAATCTCGAGCGGTGAGCCTCACCAACGACGACCTGGACATCTGGTTCATACGGCACGGCCAGACCGACTGGAACAGAGAAGGCCGCATCCAAGGCGCTAGCGGGACCGACCTCAGCTACCTCGGGCGTCGCCAGGCCGAGGCGCTGCGCGAGCGTCTGCGAGAGGTCACCTTCGACCAGGTGTGGTCCTCCGACCTCGCGCGTGCCCGCCAGACCGCGGAGGTGGCGTTGCCGGGAGCCATCATCACGCTGGACGCCCGCCTGCGCGAGATGCACGCTGGCGAGCACGAGGGGCAGCTGATGGCCGAGTTGAGTCCGGCCGCGCGGGCGGTGCGCGACTCGTTCACGGCCGGGGACTCGACGGTGGCGCCGCCGGGGGGCGAGTCATACCGGCAGGTCATCGAGCGTCTGCGTAGCTGGATGGGTGACCTGCCAAGCGGCCGACGCGTGGCGTGCGTGACCCACGGCGGCGTGGTGGAGGCCGCAGTGCGGCTGGTCCTTGGGCAGGAAGCCGGCTGGCGGGCCGGCCCTCGCGTCAGCATCGCCAACACCTCCATCACCGAGGTGCGGCTAGGTTCGCGGGGTTACTCGCTTATGCGGCTCAACGACCACGCTCACCTGGAGCGCCTTGCGTCAGACGCCGCGGAGGCGCGGGTCGAGTACGTCGCGGATAGCGTCGCCCAGTAGGTTGAAGCCCACCACCGCCAGGAAGATGCCGAGGCCGGGGAAGATCGACATCCACGGTGCGCGCAGGAACTGCGAGAACCCGTCGCGGATCATGAGCCCCCACTCCGGGGTAGGTGGCTGAGCTCCCAGGCCTAGGAACCCCAGCGCGGCGACGTCCAAGATGGCCGTGCCGATGCTTAGCGTCAGCTGAACGATGAGGGGCGCCAGCGAGTTAGGCAGCACATGCTTCAGCACCACCCGCGTGGCTCTCGAGCCCACTGCCCGAGCGGCCTGAACGTACTCGGCCTCCTTCACCTGCATGACGGCCGAGCGCATGATGCGCGTGAAGATGGGCACCTGCGTGACGGCTATCGCGAGAAGCGCATTGGTGAGGTTCGGTCCCAAGGTGGCCACGATGGCGATGGCCAGCAGGATGCCTGGGAACGCCAGCAACAGGTCCACCGTCCACATGATGACGACGTCCACCCGGCCCCCCACGAAGCCTGCCAGCACACCAAGCAGCGTGCCGAGTAAGGAAGCGAACGCTACCGCCAGCAGCCCCGATTGCAGGCTGATGCGGCCGCCGTGCAGCACGCGCGTGAAGATGTCGCGTCCCAGAGCGTCCGCGCCGAACAGGTGCTCGGCGCTGGGCGGCGCCAGCCGGGCCCGTAGGTCGCGGTCGCTGCCCGGGTCGTACGGCTTGAGTACCGGCGCCAGCAGTGACACCAGCACCAGGAACACCACCATGGCCAAACCGAGGACGCCGGTGGGGTGCCGGAAGAAGCGCCGGAGCTTGCCGGAGCCTCGCTTGGGCTCGGCGTGGTCCACGTTGGTCAAGGCTCCCGGAACGCTCATGAGTACTGGATTCTCGGGTCGATGAGGGGGTAGGTGAGGTCAACCAGTAGGTTCACCACCACGAAGATGATGGCCACGAACAGCACCCCTGCCTGGATGATGGGGTAGTCGCGGGCGGTGATGCCGTCGTACACCCAACGACCGATGCCGGGCCAGCTGAACACGGTCTCCGTGAGGATGGCGCCGGAGAGGAGCGAGCCGAAACTCAGGCCGATGACGGTGACCACCGGCAGTAGAGCGTTCCTCAAGGCGTGCTTGCGGATGATCTTGCCCTCGCTGACGCCCTTGGCCTGCGCCGTTCGCACGTAGTCCTGCCCCAGTACCTCGAGCATGGACGAACGGGTCATGCGCACCACGATCGCCAGGGGGATGGTGCCCAGTGCTACCGCAGGCAGTATCAAGTGCTTGAGGGCGTCGAGCGCCCCCCTGTAGTTGCCGGTGATGACGCCGTCCAGCACGTAGAAGCCAGTCACCTGCTGGATGGAGACGGTGGTCGATAGTCGGCCCGAGGGTGGCAGCCACCCCAGCAGCACGGCGAAGACATAGATGAGGATGATGGCCAGCCAGAACACCGGGAACGACACCCCGATCACCGCCACGAACGTGACGGCCGTGTCCGAGAGGGTGCCGCGCTTGCGGGCAGCCCAGGTGCCGGCAGGTATGCCGATGAGCACGGCCAAGAGCATGGCCGCCACCGCCAGCTCGATGGTGGCAGGGAAGCGGTGCCTCAGGCTCTGGCTGATAGGCACCAGCGTCAGTACGGAGCGCCCCAAATCGCCTCTGACCAGCTTGCTCATGTAGTCGATGTACTGCGAGTCGAACAGGCTGCTCAGTTCGCCGCTCTCCCGGTAGCCCTCCAGGTCCAGGAACAGCGGCCTGTCGAGGCCCATGTCGCGGCGCAATCGTTCCACCAGGTTGGGGGCGGCGCGCTCGCCCAGCATGGCCACTGCTGGATCGCCGGGGATGACGCGGGTGAGCAGGAATATCAGGAACGTGACCCCGAGCAAGAGCGGGATCAAGCCTGCGAGTCTGCGTGTCAGATATGCAGTCAAGGGCAACTCCAAGAACCGGCTGGGGTGGGTACCCCAGCCGGTCAGGGATGGTCAGCGGTGCGAGCTCGCTGCGCGCAGCGCCGTCACTCAGTCTTAGTGACAGGGAAGAGGCTCACCGAACTGAAGCCCAAGGGGCTCGGTACCCAGCCCTCGATGCCGACGCGCGTGGCGTTGAGCGAGCGGTTGTGCGCCATCGGCAGGACCATGGCCTGGTCCGCGATGATGTCGTTCACCTCCGCATACATGGCCTCGCGCTGAGCGGGATCCGCCACCTGGCGGGCTCCCAGGAGCAGCTCGTGCACGCGCTCGTTGCTCCAGCCGCTGCGGCCTACCGACGACGGGCCGAAGAAGGTGAGGAGGAAGTTGTCGGGGTCGGCGTAGTCGGCGTTCCAGCCGATCATGTACATGGCGAACTTACCTGCGCGGTAGTCGGCACCGTAGGTGGCCCAGTCCTCCGTCTTCAGTTCGGCGTTGACGCCAACTTCGGACCAGTAGGTGGCGATGACCTCGGCGATCGGTTGCGGTGCCGGGAAGTACGGGCGGCTGACGGGCATGTACCACAGCTCGGTGTCGAAGCCGTCAGGGAAGCCGGCCTCCGCCAGCAGTTCGCGCGCCTTCTCCGGGTCGTAGTCGTACGGCCAGGGTGCGCCGTGGCCGAACAGCGAGGCAGGCAGCAGGTCGTTGGCCACCACCCCGAGCCCCTCGTAGAACGCGTCCACGATGGCGGCGCGGTCGACGGCGTGCATCAGCGCGCGGCGCACCAGCACGTTGTCAAGAGGCGCGTGTTCCACGTGGAGGGCCACATAGCCGATGTTCAACTCGGACTCGGGGACCTGCACGACGAGGTTCGGGTCGGCCTGCACCGTGGCGTAGTCGTCTGAAGTCAGCAGCACGGCCACGTCGATGGCCCCGGCCTGCAGCTCCGCCAGGCGGGCGGTGGCTTCTGCGATGCCTCGGAACACGATGCGCTCGACTCCAGCCTGGCCCTGCCAGTAGGCATCGTTGCGTTCCAAAACCAGGCGTTCGCCCTCGACCCACTCCACGAACTTGAACGGCCCAGTGCCGACCGCGCCGAAGCTCGGCGTGCCGTAGCCGACCCCGGCGGCCTGGATGGCGGCGGGGCTGCCGAACTGGAAGTACGCTGCGGCCCACAGGGCCGGCAGGAACGGCACCGGCTGGGTGAGGTTCATCCGCACCGTGTAGTCGTCCAGCACTTCCACGGAGGCGACGAGGTTGCTGCCGTCCTCGATGGAGCCGCCGAAGGTGTCGTCCCACATGACGAAGGTCTTGCCTTCGGCGCGGTTGCCGTACGGGTTCTCGCGCTCGTTCATGCGGTCGATGTTGAACTTCACGGCCTCGGCGTTGAACGGCGTGCCGTCGTGGAAGCTCACGCCCTGGCGCAGTTCGAAGGTCCACACGGTGGCGTCCTCGTTGGCGCTCCACGAGGTGGCCAGTCCCGGGACGAGATCGGTGCCGCCGGGCGCGAAGTCGATAAGGCGCTCGGCGATCTGAAGTGCAACCACCAGCGAGTTGCCGTCAGTCACGTCAACCGCGTCCAGCGAGACGGGGAACCCGGACGAGCCGTAGTTCAGCGTCTGCGCCCCGGCAACGCCGAGGCAGAGGAATAGGGTGGCCAGCAAGGCGAGTCGTTTCATGGCACCTCCAGAGTGCTCAAGAGGGCAGTCTACAGGCCCGCAGCACTTGGTCCCTGCGTGCGTTGCGTGCGCGGGACAATGTGTCTTCGCGTCGAGGCGTCAAGCCGACCTCGAACGACGTCTGCCAGAGAGAACCGAGGCGCCGGGCGCGCGCGTCGGCGCTTCGGGCCACACCGCGTCGGGACTGACGGGTTCTGCTTGGGCGGGTCCGAGTTGGTCCGGATCTACCGCCGCATGGACGAAGTTCTCCGGCGGAACCGGCTCGCCTGCCAGCCTCCGCAACAGCGCGAGCTGGCCGGCGTGGGTCAGTACGTCAGCGAGCGGCCCTTGCAGCAGCCTGGCGGCGGTCAGGTCGGCGAAGTCGCCAACGGGCGGTTTGCCCGAGGCGAGGTGGGCGGACAAGCGCTGGAGGTTCTCGTGGAACCGGTCGATTTCGGCAGCGAACGAGTCGAGCGGCTCCGGCCGGTACGTGCCGCCGGCGAAGAAGGTGCACGCGTATCCAATGACGCTGGCCATGTGCCGGACCAGTTCCTGGGGCGTGCGAACGTCCTGATCTGCCTCGAAAGCGGCGAACGTCAGCGACGCTCCTCGCAACGCCTTCTGCGTGCGGTACGCGATCGTTGCCAGGGCGTGTTGGAGCAGCTTCACCT